>JANYHK010000038.1 GCA_025359105.1 Myxococcales bacterium
CGAGCCTCTACTGGACGGACGCGCGGTCGTTCAGCGTCGTGAAGCTCACGCCGAAGTGAGTCGAGCTACTCGCGCTATCTCCGAGCCGATGAATCGAGGTCGGCGCCACCTCGTCGAGAATGACGACCTGGTCGTTCAGGAACAGGTCCCCTTCGTACAGGTCGTGCCAGACGGACAATCCGGAGCCGCCGCGCAGACGATTGGCGAACAATCGGCGGTTGTGTTTGAAGCCGTCGAGTCCTTGCAACACGACGCACAAATGCGCGCGCCGTTCGGCGGGAATGGCGACGAATAGGTCCAGCACGCGGTCGCTCCTCCGGCGCACGCCGCAGCCGGTGCCGGAGCTTGATCGCACGTGATGGTGAACGACGCGTGCTGGGGAATGGAGCAGGTGTCACCACGCTGGTCCTTCACGCGAGTCGTGGTCTCCTTCGTGCTGCTGCTGCTCGAGCAACCAACCAACATCGCGACGCACACGGGAATGAACAGGGTCCGAATCGCCATCGATAGAGCTTACAACCGACGAGGCGTGCCCGGCTCCATTTGCCGCTTGCTCGAGACGCGGACGAAGAGGATAGGCCTCGGTCCCACCGGGGCTCGCCTTGCGGCGCCGCTCCCACGTCGCGTGTCGCAGCGGACACGCCGCTCGAGGCCGATCCGGGCCCTTTCCGCGAGGTCACACTTGGCAGACCTCTTGCGATGAACGGACGGCGGGAGGCCGTCACATGCCAGGTCTTGGGTGCGGGAGATTCGTTTCGAGCGTCGCGCTGTTCGGCGCGGCGCTGCTGTCGTCCGGCGACGCGCTCGCCGCGCCCGCGCGCGCGTTCGCGTTCACCGAGGTCGATCACGAGCCGCGTGAGGGACGCGAAAAGCCGACGCCCGCCCGCGTCGCGGAGCTGAGAAAATCCGTCGAGGAGGCGCCCAAGGACCGGACCAAGCGCTTCGAGCTCGTGCACGCGCTCATGCAGATGGGGGATCTGCCCGGCGCGCTCACCGAGGCGAAGGCCTGGCGCGAGAAGGACGCGTACAACCTCGTGGTCGTACGCCTGCTCGGCGACATCTATTCCGAGCTCGGTGAAAAGGAGCAGGCGCGCCGCACCTACTCCGCCATCGTGGAGCTTCTCCCGAAGGATCTCGAGTCGCAACGCGCGCTGGCCACGGTCCTCAAGCAGTCCGGCGATCTGCAGGGCGCCTACGACCGGCTGCTCGCCGCGACGTCGATCAAGTCCGACGACGTGCGCATGGCCTTCGAGCTCGCCGACGTCGCACAGCGCCTGGGCCACGCCGACGAATCGTTGAAGCGCTTCGAGGAGATCGTCGAGTCCAAGACGACGGCCGAGGCCATTCGCTACCCGGCCAAGCAGCGCCTCGCGCAGGCGTACGCGCAGAAGCGCCGTGAGGCCTTGACCCGGAGCGACGCACCGGAGGCCGCGAGCCTCGGCAAGAAGATCGACGCGCTCGGCATTCACGGCGGCGCGGTCAACGACATCAAGGTCTACCTCACCTGGGACACCGACCGCACCGACGTCGATCTCTGGGTCGAGAACCCGTCGGGCGAGAAGATCTTCTACTCGCACCGCCAGGGCGCCGGCGGCGACGCGCTCTTCGACGACGTCACCACCGGCTACGGCCCCGAGAGCTACACCGCGAAGGACGCGGCGCGCGGCGTCTACACCGTGAAGGTGAACTACTTCTCCAGCCGCCGCAGCGCCTTCAACGAGGCGCGCGGCGAGGTCGTCGTCATCTTGCACGAGGGCACCGAAGGCGAAGAGCGCCACGTCGTGCCCTACCGCCTCTTTCAGGACAAGCAGACCGTCACGGTCGCGCGCATCGAGGTGAAACCATGAGAACGCTCGCGAAGTGCATCGTGCTGGGGTTGGTCGTCACGGCCGCGGGCTGCGGGACGCGCGGAAAGACGGGCGCAGGCGGTGAGGCCATCGCGCGCGCACCGAGCGCGCCGCTCAACGCCGCGGTGGCCGTCGTGTCGGGTGACGGCGTCGTGGAGGCGCGCGTGCAGGACACCGCGAGCTGGTCGGTGCTGGACAAGGGGCGCCGCGTCGCGAACATCGTCGCGCTCCGGACGCGCGGCGGCGGCGCAGTCCTCGACCTCGGCGACGGGCGCGGGCGCTTGTGGCTGAAGGACGACACCTCCATCGAGCTCGGGCAAGACGAGACGGGCGAGGTACGCGTCCTCGTCGCGACCGGCGAGGCGCGTCTTCGCCACGGTGTGCGCGACGTCCTTTTCTACCCGCGCGGCGGCAAGACCGAGCAGATGGATACGCGCAAGAACGTCGCCGAGGCGGACTTCAGCCTGCGCCTGGAGACCGGGCGCGAGGCCGCGGGGATCGGCCAGATGGAAGCGCGCGGGCCCGCCGGGCAGATCGCGCCGGTGTCGCTCGCCCGCGTGTCGGTGAAGGCCAAGCAGGCCGGCGACTACGCCGAGACCGAGGTGGAGCACGTCTTCGCCAACGACAGCGACCAGCAGCTCGAGGGCACCTTCCGCTTCCCCATGCCCGAGGGCGCGATGCTCACGGGGCTGGCGATGGAGATTAACGAGCACCTCATGGAGGGCGAGCTCGTCGAGCGCGACAAGGCGCAGAAGATCTACCAGGAGATCGTCGACCAGATGCAGGATCCCGCGCTCCTCGAGTGGGAGCACGGCAACGTCTTCAAGCTCCGCGTCTTCCCGATCGAGGCGAAGAAGACCAAGCGCGTGGTGCTCCGATTCGTCTCGCCGCTCGCGAAGACCCTCGACGGGTGGCAGTACGTGTATCCTACAAGTAGCGTCGATCCGGCGTCGCAGAAGGCCGCGTTCAAGCTCGAGTTCGAGGGCAAGACCGTCATGGAACGGCCCGATCTGTCCGCGGCCCAGGACGTCGTCGTGCCGCTCGGCGGCGGGCGCGTGCCGGCGGTCGTGCGCGAGAAGCGCGACGACGGCGTCTACACCGCCGTGCGGGCGCAGCCGGACTGGTCGAAGGTGCCAGAGCCCAAAGGCCCGCGCCCGGCGCGCCGCTTCGTCGTCGTCGTCGACACGTCGCGGAGCGCCCTCGAGGAGCGGGACCTGGAGCTCGACGCGCTGCAGATGGTGCTCTCCGAGATGGGGCCCGAGGATCGCTACGTCGCAATGACGAGCGACGTCGTCGCGCGGCCCGAGTCGGGCGAGCTCGTCGCGCCGACGGCCGAGGCGATCGCCAAGACCGTGGCGTTCGTGAAGCGCCTCGAGCCCGACGGCGCCAGCGACGTGGGCGCCGCGCTGCGCCAGGCCGGTCGCCTCGCCAAGATGTCGCGCGAGAAAGACGGAAAGGACGTCGAGATCCTCTACATCGGCGACGGCAGCCCCACCTGGGGCGAGACCGCGCCGGAGGCGCTCGCGAAGATCGCCAAGGAGAGCCTCGGCGCGTCGCCGCTCCATGCCATGGTCCTCGGCAAGGCCGGCGATCTCGACGGCGTGCACGGTCTGGCGGCGGCAAGCAGCGGTCAGGTGGGGCGCCCGCGCTCCGCGCTCGACGCCAAGCGCTTCGCCCTCCGCCTCGCGCAGCGCCCGCTCATGCGCCGCATCACCGCCGCCCACGTCGTCGCGCGTGACGCGGACGTCGTGTTCCCGTCGCGCGAGGAGACGATCGTCGAGGGTGACGACATCGCGGTGCTCGTGAAGACGCCCAAGGGCACCGAGCCGCCCGCGCAGGTGACGTTGAAGGGGACCGTCGACGGGAAGGAAATTTCGCAGCCGATCGCGCTCGCCAAGCCGGAGAACGCCGCCCACGTGGGGCAGCGCTGGGCGCGAAGCGAGATCCTGCGCCTCGAGCAGGGCGGCGGCGATCACGACGAGAAGGACGCCGTCGTGAAGACATCGCTCGCGTTCGGGATCATGAGCCAGTACACGTCGTTCCTCGTGCTCGAGAGCGAGGAGGCGTACGCGAAGTACGACATCGCGCGCAAAGCCAAGCGCGAGGCCGAGGCCGCGCAGGCGCGCGTGACCGGCGGCGATCTGGAGAGCGTGTCGGGACGCAACGCGCGCCTCGAGCCCGATCACCTTCAGCCCGGCGATCCGGAGATCCAGATCCCTGCGCCCGCGGACGCCGAGAGCGTCGTCGTGGTCTTCCCGTTCGGCGAGTCGAAGGTCGCCTCCTACGAGGCGGGCAACGTCAACGCGTGGACGGTGCGCTTCCTCATCGACAGGGACACGCCCGACGGCACCTACAAGGTGAAGGTGCGCATCACCCACAAGGGCGGCGCGCTCGAGGTGCTCGAGCTGCCGTACGTCGTCGACACGAAGAAGCCGACGGTGAACGTCTCGCTGCACGCGGTCCCGGGAAGGCCAGGGACCTACGAGATCCGCGCGTCACAGACGATCACGATGGCGGAGATCCAGGGCGCGAACCCCGGAGTCCAGGGCCAGGTGGGCGATCTCCGCAAGCGCTACGCGTCGATCCTCACCGACGCCTACCGCGTGGAGGTGCGCCTCCCCGACGGCGCGACGATGCCGCTCACGGCGGTTCGCCTCGGCGAGTTCCGCGGCTTCTGGAAGCCTGACGCGCCGCTCGCCGGGCCGGTCACGCTGCACGTCGTCGCGGTCGACCGCGCGATGAACCAGAACGAGTCCGACGTGATCCTCTCCGCCTCGACGGCGGGGAAGTGATGCGCGCGCTCGCCGTCGCCGCCGCGGTCGCGTCGCTCGTCGCGATCGTCACCGCCGCGCCGCCGGCGGGGGCGCAGACGGCGCTCGAGGTCCACACCGCGATCGACGACGTGCGCGCGTGCGTCGTCGCGGACGACGGAACGGTCCTCGTCGGGACCGCTGGCGGCCTCGCGGTGTACGGCGCGGACGGCAAGCTCGCGCGCGTGGTCACGGCGATCAACGGCCTCCCCGACACGCGTGTCCACGCGCTCCTCGTCGAGGGAGCGACAGCGTGGATCGGGACGGAGAGGGGGCTCGCGAAGGCGACGGTCAGCGAGCACGTGCGCGTCGCCGTGAACGTGTCGTACCCGTCGGCGCCTGTGCGCGCGATTCATCGCCACGAGGACGCGGTCTACGTCGGCACCTGGGGGGGCGGCGTTCTCCGCGCGACGGCCGCAGGCCTGACCAAGCTGCCGTCGGACGCCGGCACGTACGATGCGCGCTCGCGCGTCACGTCGCTGGCCACGTTCGACGGCGCCCTCGTCGGCGGCACCGCGGGCGGCGGTCTCGTGCGCTTGAGGGACGCGAAGTCAGGGATGGTGGCGTGGGGCGACGGCCGTGCGCCGGGCACGGTGTGGTCGCTCGCTCCGCACGGCGGGCGCCTTTGGGTCGGCGCGCTCGAAGGGGTCGTGTCGCTCGCGGCGAGCGGGCCGTCGCGTCTCGAAGGGGACACCGACACGCGCGCGCTCGCGAGCGTCGGGGACACGGCGCTGGTCGGCACGTTCGGAAGAGGCGTCGTGCGCGCGGGCGTCAAAGGGGACGCGCCCGCCGACCTCGCCGGTGTGAAATTCGTGCAAGCCCTCGACCCGCGAGGCAAATGCGTCGGAACACGCTCGGGCGCGTTCGTCGGCGGCGCACGCCTCGCGACGAGCGGTCCACCGGAGAACGACATCACAGCCATCGCACGCGACGGCAACGCCCTGTGGGTCGGCACCTACGAGCGCGGCGTCTCGGTCCTCGAAGGCGGCGCATGGCGGCACGTCCCGCACGTCGACGGCCGCGTGAACGGCCTGGCGCTCGAGGGCCACCGGGCATGGGTGGCGACGGCGCGCGGTCTCACGATGATCGAGGGGGAAACCGCGCGGACTTACGGCGGCGGCGGCGTGCTCCCGTCGAGCGCCGTGCACGCAGTCGTCGCGCTGGCGGCCGGGGGTGTGCTCGTCGGGACGGAGAAGGGCGCCGCCATCATCAAGGCTGGCGCCGTCACACGCATCGACGAGAAGCAGGGGCTGCCCGTGCGCGCGGTGTGGGCCGTCGCCGAAGCGCCCGATGGCGTGCTCCTCCTCGGTACGAGCGCGGGCCTCTACGCCGGCAAACCCGGCGCGACATGGCAGCGCGTCGCCATCGTGACGGGCCACCTGAAGGACGACTGGATCACGTCGCTCGCCGTCGACGGCGCGACCGTGTTCGTCGGCACGTACAACGCTGGCGTCACGCGCCTCGCGCTCGAGGGCGGCAAGCTCGTGGCCGGTGAGCACCTCGCCGGCGGGTACGTGAACCCTGCCGGGCTCGCGATTGCTGGCGGGAGGCTCTACGCGGCGACGATGGACGGGCTCCTCGAGCGGCCGCTCCAAGGAGGCGCCTGGCGCACGCTGGACCGCGCGGCATCAGGGCGGGACGTGACTGCGGTGTTGCCGGCGGGGCGGGATCTGTGGGTGGCCAGCCGCCGCGGTCTCGTGCGCGCGCGCGTAGACGCGGGCGGCGGCGTCTAGACAGGAGCCGGCGTCGGAGTCGGCGTCGGCGTCGGCGTCGGCGTCGGAGTCGGTGTCGCGGGGCAGGCTTCCCTGATCTGCCGCCGCGCTGTAGAACTCGCACATGCAAACGGCCCAACCCGACGCGGGCGCCTCGACCTCTGCTTCCACAAGCGTTCCGGCGATCACGCACATCCACGTGGACGTCGGTGAGGTCCGGCTCCACTGCGCGGTCGCCGGGCCGGAGAAGGGGCCGCTCGTCGTCCTGCTCCACGGCTTCCCCGAGTTCTGGTGGTCGTGGCGCAATCAGATCCCCGCGCTCGCCGCCGCGGGCTTTCGCGTCGTCGCGCCCGATCTCCGTGGCTACAACCTGAGTGACAAGCCGGTCGGCGTGGACGCGTACCGCATCGAGAAGCTCGTCGGCGACGTCGCGGGCCTGCTCCGCGCTCTCGGGCGCGAGAAGGCGCACATCGTCGGCCACGACTGGGGCGCCGTAGTCGCGTGGGAGTTCGCGATGCGCCGCCCGGAGATGACCGACCGCCTCGCCATCCTCAACGTGCCGCACCCCGTCGAGATGCTGAAGGGCCTGCGCCGCCCGGCCCAGCTGAAGAAGAGCTGGTACATGTTCTTCTTCCAACTCCCGGGTGTGCCGGAGCGGCTCATCGCGCGGAACGATTTTCTCTACCTGCGAAAGACGTTCAAGGGCTACCCGCGCGCCGACGTCGACAAGTACGTCGAAGCGGCCCGCCGCTCGCGCGGCATGAACGGCCCCATCAACTACTACCGCGCTGCGATGCGCGGCGCCGCGCGGGGGCGGGGACCGGCGTACCGCCCGATCCCGGCGAGCACGCTCGTCATCTGGGGCGAGCAGGACGCCTTCCTGGGCAAGGAGATGGCGCGCCCCGACGCCCGCTGGGTCCCGAACGCGCGCGTCGAGTTCCTTCCGAACGCGTCGCACTGGGTGCAGGTCGACGCCCCGACGGAGGTGAACGCCCTCCTCCTCGCGCACCTCGGTCCCGTCGCGGCGCCATTGTCGTGAAGGTCCGCGTCGGCACGAGCGGCTACGGGTACAAGGAGTGGAAGGGGAGCTTCTATCCCAAGACCATCGCCGCCGACGCGATGCTCCCGTTCTACGCGTCGAAGTTCGGTACGGTGGAGATCAACAACACGTTCTACCGGATGCCGACGCGCAAGGTGGTGGCGGCCTGGGCCGACCAGGTGCCTGCGGATTTTGCCTTCGTCCTCAAGGCGCCGCAGAAAGTAACCCATTTTTCTCGGCTAAAGGCGGTGACCGCACCGGTCCGCGCCTTCCTCAAGGTCGCCGGCGAGCTGGGCAAGAAACAAGGGCCGCTGCTCTTCCAGTTGCCCCCGAACTTCAAGAAGGACATGGCCCGCCTCCGGCACCTGCTCGGGCTCCTGCCGAAGTCGGTGCGCGCGGCGATCGAGTTCCGCCACGCGTCCTGGTTCGACGACGAGGTGTACGCCGCGCTCCGCGCAAAGAGCGTCGCCCTGTGCGCCGTGCACAACGAGGACGGCAAGTCCCCGCTCGTCGCGACCGCACCGTTCGGTTACCTGCGCCTGCGCGACGCCGCGTACACGAACGCCGAGCTCAGGGCCTGGGCCAGCGACATCCGCGCGCAGGGCTGGGAAGAGGCGTGGGTTTTCTTCAAGCACGAGGACGAGGGACGCGGCCCCAAGCTCGCCAAGCGACTGCGCGCGCTCGTGGAGTGAGTCACGGGCCTGTCAAGGGAACGTCGGCGTTACCGAGGCGAGGCTCACCATCGAGTCGCGGCGCGCGCCCGTCTTCACGAAGTCCTGGACCGTGCGCGCGAGCGCGGCGCCGAGCAGGCCGATGAGCGGGAGGTGCTCGCCCCCTTCGCAGGTGGCTTGCCCGGCGGCGTCCTCGGCGTCGGGAGCGAAGCGCTCGTCCCAGCGAACGAGGCCGAACGTTCCGTCGCCGGAGAGCGCGCCGTGCACGAGCGCCTTGCCGGCGCCGCGCGCGTACGTGGACAGGACGAGCCGGCTCGCCTGGTTGTCGAACGCGTCGACGACGAGATCCGCCGCGCCTAGGAGCGCCGCGACGTTGTCCTCGCCGAGGCGCACACCGAACGCCTCCGCCTTGATGCCGTAGAAATTGAGCATTTGCAGCTTCAAGGCATCGGCCTTGTTTTTCCCGACGGACGGCTTCACGTACGCTTGGGCGAGGAGGTTTTTGGCCTCGACACGATCGAAGTCGACGAACGCGAGCGTCGCGTCGAGGTTCCTGCAGAAGAGCGCCGCCGTGGAGCCCAGCGCGCCGACCCCGCAGAAGACGATGCGCTTCTGCGCCTCGGTCACTGGCAGGTGCTCCAGAATCCGCCCGTGCACGTCTCCTTGCCGGTGGCCCAGACGTGGACCTTGCCCTGATCGGGGAGCTTGATCTGGCAGACGCGCGTGTCGCCGTCGCCCGGGCAGGCGCCGCAGATCGCGGTCGACGGGTACCAGTTGGCGGCGGCGGCGGGCACGCAGGCGGCCCACGCGCCGCCGGTGCACTTGCGCGTGCCGGGCGTGCAGAGGACAAGGTCGCCGCTCCGATCGGCCAGCGTGATGCAGGTGCCGATCGCTCCTTCCGTCGTGCACGCGCCCGGCGGCGTCGTCACCGGCGGTCCCGCGTCGGTGGGCGGCGGCGGCGGCGTGCCCAGCCCGTCGCCGCCGGTTGCCGGGCCCCCCGAGGAGCACGCCACGAGCGTCAGCACCAGGAGGAGGAGGGCGGCCTTCGTCACTGGCGCGTATAGGTGAGGAGGCGAGCGGGGCCCTGCTGGATGAGGATGAGGTTGCCCTGGACGCTGTAGCTCCCGGACACGCCCTGGCGGCCCACCGGGCAGGTGTCCGTGAACACCAGGTCGGTCCCGTTGAGGACGTACGTGCGGCTCTGGCTCTCGCTGTACCGCGGCCCCGTGGCGGTCCCCGACTCGAAGTAGGCGTTGGCGGTTGCGGCGGCGAACACGATGGTCTCGTTCTGGTAGTCCTCCGCCACCCCCGTGGGGCCGCCAGGTCCGGTGAAGAGCTCGTACTTCGTCAAGATGTACTTGCCGGGGGTGATCGCGCCGCCGGTGGCGACCGGCGTGTTCGCCGCAACCTCGGTGATGTGAACGTTCGTTCCATCCTTGGTCACCGCCGAGCACCCGCCGCCTCCGTCGCCGCCACTGCTTCCGCTCGTGCCACTGGTTCCGCTCGCGCCGCTGGTCCCGCTGGCACCGCTGCTTGCGCCGCTGGTGCCGCTGCTTGCGCCGCTCGCTCCGCTGGACGCGAAGCCGGAGGACGCGCTCGTGCCGCCGCCGGCGGTGGGCGGATGCGAGTTGCTGCTGCACGCCGCGACCGCGATCAAGAGGGAGGCGCCGGCGATGAGCGCGACGCGAAGAGAAGAGAGCTTGCGCATGAGCGTCATTCTACGTCGACTTTCACCGTGTGGCCCGTTCTTGGCGGTTTCGCGCGCGCGGGGCCGAGGTCAGCGGGTGTAGGGGTAACGGCGCACCTTCTTGAGGAAGCTCGCCGAGGGGACGTCGAAGTAGAACGTCGTCACGACGATCTCGAACGAGGCCAGCTCGGGCGCGGTGGCGAGGATGGCGCGGGCGACGGTGTCGGGCTCCGCGAGCTCGCCCATCGCCTGGCGCTTGTCGGCGTAGGCGGCGACCCACGGGTGGATGCGCTTCTTGATCGTCGCATCGAGGGGCCTGCCGCCGCCCTCGAAGTCGATGCGGAGGCGCGGCCGCGGCAGGCAGTACATCGCGAAGCCGCAGTAGTGCCAGGGGCTCAGATCCCAGCGGAGGACGAGGGCGTGGTGGACGAGCGGCCAGACGGCCAGGAGGCCGAGGAGCACCATCAGCACGCGGGTCTTGGCGCGCGTGGCGCTCGGGGCGGGCGACTCGGGGACCGTCTCGGCCGGCACTTTCACGGCTTGTACGTCCAGTCCGGCAAGAGGCCGAAGTGACTGAAGAGCGCGGCCGCGTACACGACGAGGACGAGGGGGAGCACCCGCCGGCTGAGGCGGGGCGCGACGAACATCATCAGGAGGAGCATGGACAGCCCGCCGAAGAACACCTCACGCGCCGCGATCTCGATGAGGACGACCAGCACCATCATGCCGACCGCGGCGCGGACGCGCGTTCGCGGGAAGACGAGGGCCAGCGAGAGCCCGATCTCGCCGAGGTACGCGCCGTTCGACGCGACGAGGAACAACGGGGCGCCGACGCGGAACGGGCCGGAGGGGCTCCCGAACGGGTCGATGCTCCGGAGGCGTGCGACCTCCGCGTCTGGGAGAAGCCTGCCCAGCGTGTCGCGGAACGCATCCGACGCGGCGACGGAGAACGACAGGAATTCCCCGTGAAAATACGACCCGAAGATCACCTTCTGCGTGCCCGACCAGAAGAGGACGAGGATCGCGAGCCACCGCGCCGTGCGTATGAAAAGGGCGCGTTCGGCCGCGATTCGCAGGTCGCAGAAGGCGAGCAGCGAGACGAGGAAGAGCTCGAGAAACTCGTGGTTCGCCGTCGTCGGCATGTGGCGCACGACCATACCGAGCATGAGCGCCGCCGCGACCGCCACCCCCGCGCGCGACACCGGCGGCACGAAGCTCGCGACGGCGGCGGCGGTCATGGCGAGCGCGAAGCCGTACTCCCAGGACTCCGATCCCTGGCCGAGCACCACCCAGAAGCGCACCGCGAGGTGCAGCATCATGAACGTGCGAACGATCCCAACGCGCGAGTCCGCATCCGCCTCGCCGCCGTCGACGAAGCGGAAGAGGCGTTCAGGCCAGGCGGCGGACGTCGAGACCACTCGCGCCCAAGTATCGCAGAGGCGTGCCCTCGGGGGCGAGCTTCACTTCACGGCGACGCAGGAGTAGGCGACCGACCACGTCTTCAACGTCGGCGACTTTGCGCCGTCCGGCGTGGTGTTGGCCGTGAAGTCGAGCTTGAGGTAGGCGTTGTTCGCCTCGGTTGCGCCGAGCGCCGTGAAGAGCGACTTCGGGCAGCAAGGGCCAGCCGGACCGCCGGCGTCGGGTATGGACGGGCAGGTCGCGGGCCCGGTCATCAGGCATTGGCCGGGATCGCCCACGGGCGGGCTCACGGCCGCGACGCAATTGGCCTTCGCGCTGTCGCACGCGTCGACGACGGTGACAACGGTGCCGTAGGGGCCGCCGAGGGCGGTCGCCGTCGACGCCTTGATGATCAGCGAGCCGCTCCCGCTGGCGTTGGAGAACACGGTCGCCGCGCCCCCGGTGTCGTAGGTGAGGAGCGTCCACTGCGGGGCCGTCGACGGATTCGAGCAGACCGCCGTGTATGTCTGGCTGGAGGTCGCGGTCCCCGCCGACGGCGCGCCGTACGACGTGCAATTGGGCACCGAGCTGAAGTTTGCTCCGGACCAGTTGTCCGCGCAGCCGAGCTGCGTTGCCTGAGGGGTCCGCAAGTAGGGGTTGTCGAGCCCGCACTCGGCGACAGCGCTGTTCTGGTTGACCGAGTAGTAGTTCAAGCCGCTCTTGGAGCCGCAGGTCGTCGCCGCGATGTCGACCGGGTAGCACTCTCCGGGGGCGAGAGCCGGGAGGTCCACGGTGCAGTCGGCCGTCGTGCTGGTGAAGCACGCCGCGGGCGGGACGTCGCGCGGCAAGCCGGCGGCGCCCGCGCTGGCAACGAACGTCAGGCCGACGCCGGTCGTGGCAGGCATCGCCGCGTTACCCCGATTGCAGATCGGAACGACGCTGTTGCCCGCGGGGACGCTGGGGGGAATCGTGCCGGTCGCCGCGCACGCGATCTGAACCGTGAGATCGACGCCCGGGCACGTCGCGGCCGTGTAGTGGTTGCCCTGCGTGAAGTGGGTGCAGTTTGCATTGTTGCCGGGCGGTATGTTGGGCGGGGTCGTCTCGTCGATGATCGTATTTGCCCCCGAGAACATGTCCCGGTCCGGCCAGCAATACGTGTCGGCCTGGCAGTGCGAGAACATCGGGTTCCTGGCACAGTTGTCGATGAGGCTTCCGTAGGTGTCGTCCTGGAAGAGGTTGCTCTCCTGCCCCGCCGGGATGCCGCCGTTGCCGGGGTTGCCGGCGAAGTTGGGGGGAGGCCCGCCCTCGGCAACCAACGTGCACGACGCGCCGCCATCGCACTCGTCGAAACCCATGCAGTACGCGTCGCACGGGTTGCTCGCGCAGATGCCCGCGTCCGGGGACGGCGAGCTGAGCGAGAGCGCATGGAGTCCGCCCGCGGCGGGCGCCGCGCCACCGAGGAAGTGCGCGCCAGGCGGGAGCGCGAGGGTGCTGATGCTCTGGTTCGCGCCGCCGCACTCGCTCCATGCCCCGGCCTTGCACGTCTGCGTTCCGTTCGCGCACGAGCGGACGCCGCCGTGCTCGCCGATGAGGCGGTGGCAGTCGCGTGTCTGCCCGTCGCTGCAACCTCCGGCGCCGGTGCCCGTCGGCGTGTTGCCGAGGCCAGCGGATTCGGGGGAGCCGAGCTTGTCGGTTCCGCAGCCGTACGCCACGAACGCCGCGACCCCGAGGAGGGCGCTCACGACAAAGAGCCAGGGCAACTTCATGTTCTTGTGGAACCTCGGAGAAGGGCGGCTAGCAGGACAAACTCACGGGCCCCCATTTGATGCACGTCCCACGCCTGGGCACGCGCGCGATGGATCCCCCGCGAAACTCAAGTATACGCAGCCCGCGAGGCACGTCCAAGGTTTGAAAAAGCTGCGTAGTGCTCACCCTTTTTCGTAGAGGGTCGTGTGGGGGAATCGGCGCCTCCGACGTGCACGCGCTCGCGGAAGCCGACGCGGGACTCCTCTGTTAGTAGGTGGACGATGCGCTCCTTGGCTGCCCTGGTGCTCGCGGTGACCACCGCGGTCGCGTGCTCCGGCCGCAGCTGCGGGGGGAGCCGTGCGTCGACGACGACTTCCGACGCGCAGACGCCCGCTGCGCTCGGGGCCGCGACGGGCGCCGACACCGCAAACGATCGCTTCGTCGTCCACGACTGCGTGGGCCTCGCGCCCGAGGTGACGACGTGCGCCGACGCGCGCGCGGCCGCGCCGGCCGATCCGCTCGTCGTGGGCGCGGAGCTCCTGACGGAGATCCCCGCGCGACACAATCCGCCGCCGGAAGAGTGGTGGTCGCGGCTGGACGTCGCCATGGAGCTCGCCGAGCAAGCGCGACTCAAGTCGCTCGGCGTCGACGAGCGCGTCGCCGTGCAGAACGCGGCGCTCTTCGTCGCCCTCGCCGCGGAGCACGCGGAGCAGCATGCGCGCGCCGTTCGCGCGATGGCGCTGGTCCGGCGCCTCGCGTTCCCGGCCGGGGCCCGGCCCGAGTCGCTCGACGCCGATCCAGGGCTCGCGCGCTGGCTGGGCCCGCAGGGCGCGTGGGTCGAGCGCACGCGCGCGCCGCACCTGTTCCACGAGCTGGTGCACGCGAACACGCGCGTCTTTCGCCTCGTGCGGACGCCGGCGCTCCACGCGAACTTCTCTCAGTTGATCGCCGTCGACGATCGCGGCGCCCCGTTCGTCACGCGCGTCGTCGGATCCATCGAGGTGCGCCGCGGGACGTCGCAAGACGCGCCCGCGTGCGTCGCCCTCTCGAGCCCGGCGCGCCTTCGCTGCGGACAGGCCGCCGGCCTCGAAGTGGCCGACGTCCCGCACCTCCCGAAGAACCATTTCTTCACGCGCGACGACCGCCAGCGCCTGGCGTGCAACGGTTGCCACGGAGCAGCTGGGACGATGGCGGACGACGTCCTCGGAACGCGCGATCTTGCTCCCGCCGACGTGCCCTCCGACCTCGCGACGCGGCGCCAGGCCGTCCTCGACGAAACGACCAAGGGCCTGAGCGCGCTATGGTCCGCGCGCTGAAGGAGCGCTCGGACCCGGAGAGAACGTCGAACGCGAATGGCGCACGCAAACGCGCGCGCCATTCGGTCGACCTTCAGCCGAACGGGACCTTCGGGCGCAGGTAGATGCGCGGGGCACCGTCCTGACCCTGGAACCGGTCGACGACGTAGTTCGCGAACGCGCGCTCGTCCAGGTTCACCACCTGGAGGCCGCGCACGCCGCCCGAGCGGACGACCTCGACGGCGATGCGCCGCACGTCCGCGTCCGTCAGGTCGTAGTTCATGTCGAGCGGGTAGTCCGCCGACAGGCCGTTGTACGTGATGTTCAGGATCGCCATGGGGATACCGCCTTTCTTCGGTGAGTGTGTGAGGTGGGTGAGGCGCCGGTCAGGTCATTCCCGAGGTCGCCCGCAGGAGCGGGGCCCACCAGGGTTCTTCTTCGACGAGGGAGTCTCGGTTTTCTTCACGCCGGATCATGCCCGTTGGCGCGACGACGGAGAAGCGAAGCGGCATCGCCAGCGCGCTGCCGAGGGCCTCCATCGTCGTCTCGTCCTCCTGCGAGAAGGCTAGGGGACCCACCGGGTGCGAGTGCGCGATCAGGCAAACCTCCGGGTGATGACGAGGACCTCGGTGTCGATCGCTTCGCGGATGACCGCGGGGAGGCTCTCGAGCGTGAGCAAGCGATCGCCGCGCTCGGCGCCGTGACCGAGGCAGACGCCGGCGTCGTGGACCTGCAGCGTGATGGCGTCGCAGACGGTGACGAAGCGCTCGTCCATGAAGCGGTAGCCGACCTCCAGCTGCCCGCCGCCCATTCGCCGAACGGCGAGGAGGCGCGCGCCGGCCGCCTCGAGGGCGCTCTCGGCGCGTTCTTCGGCGTTCTCGAGCGTCGGCTCGGGACCGCGGTGACGATGCGGAGGCGCCTGGCCACGCGGGGGCGCATCTTCGGGGTGGAGCGCGCGCCACATCCGCCGCTCGTGCTCGAGGCGGCGCAAGACGCGCGCGGCGGCATCGGGGCCGCCCTGGGAAATCGGGAGTACGTCCTTTCGTACTTCGCGTGGAGAGAACGCGATGGTGAGCTCACGCGACGCGCGCGCGAGGAGGGCGTAAGCGAACGCGGCCCGAAGCTGCGCGCTGACGCCTTTGACGGCGTCCAAAGAGCGCCCGTCTTCGAGGGCTTCACGCGCGTGGACCTCCGCCTCGCCCTCGAAGTCGAGCGTGTCGAAGAGCCACTCGCCGCCGTGCCAGACACGTGCCCGGCACGGCGAGAGCACGGGAGGCTCGTCCTCAGGAAAGAGCTCCATTTCTCGCGCGCTCGCGTTGTCGCCGACGAGCCATGGCCCGACGACGTGACCGCGCTTCGCAGGAAGGTCCGAGAGATCCGGCGCGTCCGCCGGACCCTTCGGTGAGGCCTCACGCCCCTTGATCTCGAACGTGTACCACCCGGGCGCGTCCAGCGCGCTCGGGAGACGCAAGCGTCGTGAGGAGGTGTCGACGCGCGTGCCCCCGAAATACGGGAGCACGCACGTCTCGACCTTGGAGAGGAACTTTCGGTAGTCGGCCAAGAGCTCCTCCTCCTCTTTTACTGCCCCTGCTTCTCGTTCCGGTTTCGTGTCTCAGCTCGGGAGCTCGAGGAGCTTGGTCTTCATGACCTTCTCCACCCAGCCCGACTGCTTCACCGGGCCCGCGAGCAGCGGCGCCTCGAGGAGGGCCGTGAGGACGCGGGTTACCTGGTACGGATCGTCGAACTGGTCGAGCGTGACCTCGCTGAACGGCACGCCGAGCGCCGTCGCGCAGTGGCGGACCGTGAAGCCACGGCCCGCTTGCGAGGGGAGCATGAGCGCGAGCGCGGCGACGTCGAAGCCGAAGGCGCGGAAGGCGTGCGCGAGCTGTTCGCCGCTCTCGCCTGCCTCGTCCCCGACCACGATGACGACGAGCTTGCTCTCCTTGGGGAAGGACACGCCTGCCTCGTGGAGAACACGCACCGCCGCGCCGTGCATCGTCCCGCCGCCGGCGGTGATGCCCTGGAGCATGTGCTGCACGGCCGCCCGCGACGGCGCCTTCGGACGGAGGACCGTGCCGATGGTGTCGAAGGTTGCAATGTGCAGCTTTTCTCCCGGGAAGCCGGCGAGGATGCGCGAGAGCGCCTCCTTCGACTGCTCGATGGCGCCGCTCATGCTCCCCGACTTGTCGACGAGGAACATGATGCGGACGTCGGCGTCCTTGGTCGCCGCCCTCACCGCGTTCTTCGCGGCGTTGTCGGCGGCCTCCTCGAGCTTCTCCTTGAGCACCTTGCTCTTCACGTTCTTGGCCGTGCTCAGCGAGCGCTGGTCGGTCGACGAGAGGACGGCCTTCTCCCACTTCTCGCGGATGCTCGGTTCGGTCATGAGCCCGAGCTCTTCGAGGGTAGGGGTGAGCATGCGAAGGTCGCGATCGCTGAGCGACGGGAGGAGCGCGACCATGATCGCCGGGGTCAGACCGACGTCCTTGGGCAGTCGCCCGACGACGTCCTTGTACGACAGGCGATCGTGCTCGATGCGCTCGCAGATCTCGGCCTCGCTGACGCCGTCGAAGCGCTCGCGCTTCTCGAGCTTGAGGTCCTTGAGGCCGACCTCGCGGTGGCCTCCTTCCGCCTGCTTCTGCTTCCAGCCCAGGATCTCGAAGAACGCCTGCGTCTCCGGCTTGTAGCCGGCCTTGCGGGCGATCTTCTTGATGGTCTCTTTGTAACCGGCGCGCACGAGGCCCTCGAGCATCACGCGGTTCTTCTCGCGCGCGGCGAGCCACTTGGTGGCCGCGCGCTTCCAGCGTCCGAGCGGCGCCTTGCCACCGGCCGCGTCACCGAAGCCGGCGGCGCGGTTCATGGCGGCGATCTCGGGCGCCTCGAGCAGCTCGGCGACGCGGAGCACGCCCTTGGGCGTGAGCATCCGGGTGCTCTTCTTCGCGTAGAAGAGGAGCATCGCCTCGCCGATCGCGCGGTAGTCGTCGTCGTAGAAGGCGACGGGGCCTCCCTTGACGTCGTCCTCCTTGATCGGCTGACCGCTCTTGCCCTGTACGAGCATGAGCGCTGCGCTCGCGACCTTGAGATCGCGCCACTCGCTCTCGAGCAGCGCGTACGACGCGAAGTGCGCCATCAGATCGGCGTTGAGCTTGTAGATCTCGAGGAGGCGCGCGTAGAGACCGCGCGCCGCGGGAACGAAGAGCCCCGGCTTCACGGGCGTGCCGCGCTGCTTGCTCGCGCGCGCGGCGTGCCACACGCCGTTCACGTCGAGCCCCGGGCGGTTGTGCCAGAGGTGCGACGACGCGTTGAGCACGAGATCGAGCAGCCGCTCGGCCGGTCCGAGCTGCGACTCGGGCAGGGGGGCGCGCGCGTGGGTCGTGTTCATGGGAGCACCTCCGAGGGAAGGGGGAGAGTAGGGGATTGGGGCGTGGATCGGAATCGGGGTCGAGGTCGGGGTCGGGGTCGGGGTCGAGGTCGGGGTCGGCGTCGGCGTCGGGGTCGGAGTCGGAGTGGGGGTCGGCGTCGGCGTCGGGCGGAAAGTGAGAGATCCCCGCCGCGCGACGCGCGGCCGCCGTTCGTGCTCCCGATTTAACCTGCGGCTCGGGGGCGCGAACGTTTGGCGTCGCGCGGCGGTGATCTCGAGCTGTTGAAAAATGGCCCGCGCCCGAGTGGGAAAGCCATGGCTTTTGGCTTAAGAGGCCGGTGCCTTACCGTTAGGCTACGGCTGCAGTAGAGGCGTCCGAGGACGCAGAGCAGCCGACGGGAGTCGAACCCGTAATTTCCGAGCTTGCTTGTGGGGCCTTGCCGGATGGGCGCGGGAAAACGGTGCATCGGCGCGTGGAGCAACGTGGCTCCCCGGCTGCGCGACGCGCTAAGCGCGGGCGCATGAGGGCGGTCGCGCACGTGGCGCGTCGCCGTGGACCGATGCGAATTGTCGAAAGTCAGGAGCGCGCGCGAGGGGCGCTGCGCGGGGTGGCCGGCGCGATTTGGTGCGCGGGCCTTTTCGGCCCCGAGCCACGGAGTGAACGTGAGCACTAGGGAAGAGTTTGTCCAGGGGGCCCGAGTGAGGAAGCCGTGTGTCTCTGTTCAAGAGGGCTTGTTTGGCCTCGTCGGCCGGGCACCGCGAACGACCCATCAGACGGACGACCTCGAGAGTCGATTCAAACGAAAATCTCAACGTCTTGGCGCCACCGAACGCCGATGTCGCTCCATGCCCTTGTGGCGTCGTTCAGTCACCGTCCGTGCGCGCGCAGGAGCTGGCGCACGCGGTCGTGCGGCAAGCGTTCGACTGTGTGCCCGTCGATGCCAGTCATTCGGTCGGCGCCGATCATGGCGTTCACGATCGCCTCCTCTGTTCCCTCGATCGTCGCCTCGAGCAAGGGGTCGATCTCGGGATCGGGAAACATCCGGATGGTCGCGATCCCTTCGTTCGTCGCGGCGTCCCGGTTCGCGGTGGAGAACGCGAGGAAGAGATCACCCGACTCGATGCCGCCGATTCCCCCCATGCGCCCGATCCCCAACGGAACCCGCTTGGCGAGGCGCTTCAGCTGCGTCGGGAGGAGCGGCGCATCGGTCGCGACGATCACCAGGATGGACCCTTGCTCTGGCTTCGGTCGCGTATCGGGCGGCGCCGCGAGGCCGGGATCCATAGGCACCCCCGCGATGCGGAGCTGCGATCGCCGACCGTAGTTGCACTGCACGAGCACGCCGACGACGAAGTCGCCGACCTTGGTGTGCACGCGCCGCGACGTCGTGCCGATGCCCCCCTTGAAACCGTGGCAGACCATGCCGGTGCCGCCGCCCACGCTCCCCTCGGCGACCGGCCCTGGCGCGGCCGCGTCGAGCGCCGCGAAGACGTCGGAGGCCTGGACGTGCATGCCGAGCAGATCGTTCAACCATCCGTCCCACGTCTCGCCGACGACGGGCAGAAGGCTCACTTCTTTCTCTTTGTAGTGCTTCGTCATCCACGTGATCGCCGCGTCGCGCGCGAGGCCAACGCTCCCTGTGCCCGTCAGGAGCACCGGCCCGCCCAGCCAGCCCGTCTCGTCGATGAACGTCGTTCCGGTCATCTCGCCATTGCCGTTGAGCGTCGCCCACGCGGCAAAGACGCCCTCCGCCGACGACCTGCCGCGCGGAAAAATCGCCGTCACGCCGGTGCGCACACGATCGCCTTCGATGAGCGTGCGGTGCCCGACCTCGACCCCGGCCACGTCGGTGATGGCCCCGAGCGGCGCCGGCGTCCCGTCGAACGGGATCCCGAGGTCGCGCGCACGGGGCCGGCGTCCGGGCGTCGCCCGGGGTTGCGGGGCTGGGGTCGCCTGGGCGATCGCGGACGCGGGCACGCCCGAGGGTGCGGGGGAGCCACCGGGGGGAGTCGCTGGCGGCACGCAGCCGAGCCACGCGAGGGACGTCGCGAGGGCGAGGGAGCGGGAAAGTGAGAGCATCACGCACGCGAGCATCGCACGCCCGCACGCGCGATCGTCAATTGAGGGCGGCAGGCTTCTTCGCGCCGTGTACCGGGCGACCGCCGAAGATCGCTTCCCAGTTGTCGCGGTACTTCGCGGTCGCGACTTGTGCGGGGCCCTTGGTCGCGTCGGCGCGCGCCGCGCGAGGATCGGGCTCTGGCGTGTACTCGACCTTCACGTCGCACACACGCGGCGTGCCTTCGCGCGGACGCAAGGTGACGAGCTCGCCCGACAGCGGCTTGCCCTCTTCGATCGGACGCACCTCACCGACCTCGACCTTCCCCTGACGGGCGCGCAGCACTCGGACGCCGTCGCCGTCCTCGGTCGGACTGTGGAGGTAGACGACGTCGGGGGCCGGCTCGTCAGGCATCTCGCTAAGAGGGTGCGATACCGGTCGCCGGGGCGCAAGCGCCCGTGTTCGAAAGAGAGGAGAGGCGCCCGATCCCGCCCGCGGCTCACGGGCGCCAGAGGCATCGCGTCCCTCCGAGGGGCGCGAGGCTTGCAAGTTCGTCGCGCATGCTCCGGAGGGCTTGCCTCGTGCTCGCGCTCTTCGCCGCCAGCTGCGCGCACTACCCGCGGCTGTCGCTCTCGACGAGCCTGCGCCTCGAGGCCGACACGCACCTGCTCGATTTGTCGCACATCGACGCCACGGCGCCGGATGACTGGATCGTGCACGTCGTCGCCAAGGACGGCTCATGCTCGGGCGCGCTCGTGGAGCCTGGTGTCGTCCTCACCGCGCAGCACTGCGTGACCGCGCACGACCACCTCGTTCGCCTCGCGCCCGGCGACGTTCGCGTCGAGCTCGGCGGCGACTACCTCCCCTGGGGGCGCGTGGGTGTCGTCGCCATCGTCCGGTGCCCGTGCTGGAACGAGACGGCGCGCGGCGACATCGCGGCCCTCGTCCTCGAGACGCAGCTGCCCATGCAGGTTGCGGCGCGCCCGGCGCGGGTCGTCGCCGAGCCGATGTTCGACGAGGACATGCTCGCGTCCGGCTTCGGATCGTACGACGGCGCGAAGGTGGTGCCCGACACCAACTGGTCGCAACGCGCGCTCTTCCGCGGCTACCACAGCGGCGTCACGACGGCCGTGCTCGACGGCGCGTTCGTCGTCAGCGGCCTCGCGCGTCCGGGCGACTCCGGCGGGCCCGTCTGGTCACGGCAGACCGGCGACGTCGTCGGAATCGTGTCGCGAGGCACCGAGGGACAGCGCAGCGGGGACCCCGCCGCCAGCCCGGCCGAGGCCGACGAAGACCCGGTGCCCTACACGCTCGCCGCGCGCGTCGACACGTGCGCCGGCGTGCTCGCGCGTGCCCATGCGCTGTCGGCGGGGTGGCCCGAGGGCAGGTGGCCGAGCGTCGTGTGCCGTTGAGCGCGCGTCAGCGCACGTAGGACGCGCCGTTGACGTCGATCGTGGTGCCCGTGGCGTGCCGCGCGAGGCCCGACGCCAGAAACGCGACGACGTTCGCGACGTCCTCGGGCGGGGAGATCTCGCCGAGCGGGATCTCCGCCACGATGCGCGCCGTGCCGTGCGTTCGGTAGTACTCGGCGGGCATGCCGACGCTGACGAAACCCGGCGCTACGCCGTAGGCGAGGACGCCCTCCTTCGCGAAGCCGCGCGCGATGCTCCGGGTGAGCGCGATGAGCCCGGCCTTCGACGCGGCGTAGGCCATGTACTCGGGGCTGTCGCCGCGGAACGCCGCGCGGCTGGCGACGTTGACGATGATCCCGCCCTGCTTCGTACGGAAATGGACGATCGCCTCGCGGCAAAGGTCGGCCGCGGCGACGAGGTTCACCTGCAAGGTCTCGCTCCAGCCGGCATGCCACGCCGCCAGCGTCCCCTCGACGCGGGCCTCCGGCATGGTGGCGGCGTTGTTGACGAGCACGTCGATCGCACCGGCCTTCGCGAGCGCCTCGCGGAACAGGGTGGTCGGCCCTTCGGTGGTGCCGAGCTCGCCCTGCAGCGGGATCGCGCGCGCGCCGAGCTTCTGCGCGAGCGCGAGCGCGGCGTCCTTGCCGTGGTGGTAGTGGAGGACGACCTTCGCCCCCTGCGCGTGGAGCGTCTGGGCGATCACCGCGCCGATGCCTCCCGAGGCGCCGGTCACGAGGCAGGTCTTGTCTCGGAGATCGATCATGAGCCCTCTCGCTCCCCTTCCAGGGCGAGCGCATAGAAGCGGTTGCAGCCGAAATGCCCGGTCGTTCCCATCGCCGCGTCCAGCCGGGCGAAGCCGGCCTTCTCGTAGACGGCGCGTGCGGCGTCCATGCCGGTCAACGTCTCGAGGTACATCGTGCGGTAGCCGAGGCTCCGGGCCGCGGCGATGCACTGAAGGAGCAGCGACTTGCCGGCGCCGGTCCCGCGCGCCTCCTTCAAGAAGTACATCTTTCGCAGCTCGCAGACCGTCGCGTCCGCGCCCGCGAGGGGCCCGACGCCGCCGCCGCCGACGACGCGGCCGTCCGCCTCGACGACGTAGTAGACGCTGCGCGGAACCGAGTACGCCGCGGTCATGGCGTCGACCTCGGGATCCATGATCGCGAACCCGGGACCGCTCGCGCCGAACTCCGGCATCACCGTGCGGATGATCTCGGCCATGGCCGGGTCGTCCTCGCTGCGGATGGGGCGGAAGCTCGCGCGCTGGATGGCGGCGGAAGCTTACCGCGCGGGGCCGTCGCCGAGGAGGCGATCGAGCTTCGCGAGGTCGAGCCCGGAGACGACGCCCGAGAGCTTGCCCGATGCGTCGAACACGACGACGTACGGGAGCAGCACGCCGCCCCGCAGGTAGTGCTTGGCGAGCGGGGAGTCCCAGTCGACCATCTCGAGCTTCCTGTACGCCACGTCCTTGCGCGCGACGAGGATGCCGAGCACGTGCCCGTCGAGGTCGCGGCACGGAGGGCACCACTTCGCCGCGAAATCGAAGAGCGTGATCTTGCCGGGGACGGCGAGCGCGGCGAGGTCGGCGACGTCCTCGCCGCCTGCGACCAGGGTGAGGACGTCGGTGCCGGTGGGCGGCTTGGTCCAGGCGAGGTAGCTCCCGCGCCCCGGACCGGGGAGGACGCGGTAGTCGCCGTCCTGGAGCAACCGCGCTTCGGCGAGGGCGTCGATGCTTGCCGGCGCCGTCACGGAGATCTCCGCCCGCGGGACGTGGAAGCGGGCATCGAGGACGCCCCGCCGCGACCCCAGGCGCCGAGCGAGCGCGAGGCCGTCGTCGGCGCCGCTGAGGCCGTCGAGCGACATCACGGTCGTTCGCGCCTCCCTGGCAGATGGCGCGCCCCCGCACGCCGTGGCAGCGACGCACGCGAGCACGCCGGCGCAGGCCATGCGCCACGCGCTCATGACCGGCGCGCCCTGGGCACCCACGCGGCCTCGGTACGCGCCGCGCGCACGCGATCGGCGACAGCGAGGAGCGGCGCGTCGCGGAGCCACCGTCGCTGCACCTCGTCGGGCGCGCCTGCCCAGTGCGACACCCCGTCCGCGAGCGTCGTGCGGACTCCGCCGAGCACGCCGGCGAGCGCCACGTGCACCCCGCGATCGAGCGGGTCGGCTTCACCGAGCGTCATCAGCGCGGCCAGGTGGGCGAAGAGCTCCTCGATCGTCACGCGCCCGAAGCCGTACGCCAGCCCGGTGCGCACCACGTAGCCGATCGCCGCGGCGAGGACGTGCACGTCCTCGATCGTGCGGAAAGGCTTGAGGTACCGGTCGTAGCCGTCGCCCAGAAGGACGTCGGCCGGCTCCACGCGCACGCCAGCGAAGCGCACAGCTGCATGTGGGATCTCGGGCGCGAACGGGGTCTCCGGCAAATCAGTGTACTCTACATGTGCGCGATCGGCAGGCAAGCGCACCAAGCGAAGCTCGTTCTTGCCGCCGTGTTCGCCGACGCTGGCGACGACGAGGAGCGCCTCGGCCGCCCGCGCGAGCGTCGCGAACGTTTTTGTTCCGGTCAGCGTGAAGCCCGGCTCTCCGTCTTCGCGCGGCGCGAGGCGCGTCAGCATGGCGCGCGGGTGCCCCCCGCCCGCCTCGGTCGCGCACAGGCACGCCCGACCGACGCCGGGAACGAGCCGCGTGAGCGCAGCGTGGTAGCCGCCCGCGAACGCGTAGCCCAGGCGGTCGGCGCGCGCGCCCGCGAGCGCAGCACGCTCCACGGTGGTGGCGTCCTTCGGCAGAGTCGTCAGCGTCTCCAGGTACGCGCGCACGTCGGTCGACGCCGGCGGTGGCGTGGCGTCGGCGAGGAGCGCGCCGAGCGTGCTCACGCCGTCTTCCGCCCGAGCGCTTCGCTGCGCGCCGCCAGCACGTGACGTGCGATCTCGTCTGTGCCAGTCCCTTCTCGGCACTGCGCGAAGATGAACGGGCCGCCCTGCCGCATCCTCTCGGAGTCGCGCTTCATGACGTCCAGGCTCGCCCCGACGTGCGGCGCGAGATCGATCTTGTTGACGACGAGCAGATCGCTCTGCGTGATGCCGGGCCCCCCCTTGCGAGGCACCTTGTCGCCGCCGGCGACGTCGATCACGTAGATCGTGTAGTCGACGAGCTCGCGGCTGAACTGCGCGGCCAGGTTGTCGCCGCCGCTCTCGAGGAGGAGGAGCTCCGGATTCGCGTCGAGGTGGAGCTGCTCGAGGGCGTCGAGGTTGTGGCTGATGTCCTCCCGGATGGCCGCGTGGGGACAGCCGCCGGTCTCGACGGCGCGGATGCGCTCGCGAGGGAGGGCCTCGCTGCGCTGCAAGAACTCGGCGTCCTCGCGCGTGAAGATGTCGTTGGTGACGACGCCGAGGCGCACCGTGTCACGGAGCTTCTTGCAGAGAGCGAGGACGAGCGCCGTCTTGCCGCTCCCGACCGGCCCCCCGATGCCGACGGTGAACGCGCGTCGCCCGAAGTCCCGCGGCCGCACGGGCTCGCGGTCCCGGAATAGCCCCGGATGCGCGAGGTGCTCATGCACGTGGCCATGGTCGTGGTCGTGGTCGTGGTCGTGGTCGTGGTCGTGGTTCATGGGCACACTCAGGACTGAAACAGGCGCGAATAAAGCCGATCGTGCGTCGCCCCGAAAAGCTCGAGGAGCGGAGCCGTCTGGTGCGCTTGCTCGACGCCGAGCGCGCCGCAGTCTGCGAGCACGCGGTCGAGCGTCGCCGCGCGATTGTGGACGAGGCGCTGCGCTTCGTGGGGACCGACCAGGCCGAGGCGAACCGCCGCCGACGCGAGGCCGCGGAGCGTTCCGTGGAGGTGCAGCGCTTGGCCATCGTCGCGCGATACGCCCATCGCGCGCGTGGCGGCGCCGACCACCGGGGCGAGGTGCGCATGAAGCGCGCGCGTACGGCACGCGTCGTCCAGCGACGCGAGCTCGGCGGCGTCGAACACGCGCGCGCACGTCGCCGCGAAGGCGCGCCCTTGCGTTCGGCTCGCGCGGTTGGCGACGTGGCTCGTGAGCATCGCGTCGCACGTGGCGTCGAGCGCCGCGACCTCGGAAGGCGAGTCGTGCGCGGCGCCGACGAAGGGTAGCGCCAGGTGGCCGGCCTGGGTCAGCGCGTCGTCCATGAACGACGCGAGCTCCGCGGCGCTCGCCACCTCACCGAGCTGGACCGCCGCCTCGAGCCCGAACGAATGCGCGAAGCCACCGGTAGGGAACGCCGAATCCGCGAGCTGGAGCAGGAGCCAGTTCATCCGCCGACGGACTCTAGTAGAAGCGCCGTTCGTTCGCGACCGAATGCCGACCGCCGCGCGTCCCACGTCCTACTGGCACTTGGCCATGCCCTCGTTGCAGGTCCCGCCGCCCTTGCACGGAAAGCCCTGCGTCTGTCGCTCTCCGCACGTGACGCACACGCCGCCGCCGTACGAGTTGCACTCTTGCTGCGGGAGCACGCACGCTGCAGGGTTTCCCGCCGAGCACCTGCACCAGTCGTAGCCGCTCGTCCGGTACGTGTCGTAGCAGCCCGAGCCCTTCGGGACACAGATGTACTCGACCGCCCCCGTCTTGCACATCGCGCAGAGGAGCGGGTAGCCGCTGCATTGCGCGCAGTCCGTCACGGTGCCGCCTACCGGGCAAGAGATCACGGTTGCCGCGTCCGGGGCGGAGTCGAGTCCGGCGTCGCGCGGGGACTGGCCGTCGCTCCCGCCGGCGTCGGCGGCATCCTTCGAAGCGTCGACCCCGGAGGTTGCGTCGGACGAGCTGTCCTGGGCAAACGAGCCGTCCTCCGTGACCGTGGCGTCGGCGGAGGGGCTGAGCGCCGAGCCCTCACCCTGGTCGCCGGCGCCCGCATCGTCGGCGGCAACGTCGCCCCGAGTGCCGGTGAGCGTGAGCCCACACGCTGCGCCACAGGCGAGCGTCGCGGCCGTCAGCGCTACGCGCAGTCCTGGCCCCATGTGGGTAGACTACGCGATGCGGGCTTGCCGTGGAGGCCTACGGACGTCGCTCGCTGCCCTGAGCGCGAGCAGGTGCGCGGGTGTAGCCTGGACGGCGAGATGGGCGACGCGCGCGTGCTTGTGGGCCGCTACCAGCTCGGCGAGGTGCTCGGGCAGGGCGGGATGGGCGTAGTCCATCGCGGCGTCGATCTTCGCCTGGAGCGACCCGTCGCGGTGAAGCTCGTGCGCCCCGACGTCGCGGAGGGCGGTACTCAGAAGGAGCGTTTCCTGCGGGAGGCCAAGCGAACGGCGCAGCTCCGCCATCCCGGCATCGTCGAGGTCTACGACTTCGGGCAGACCGAAAAAGGGGAGGCCTTCTTCGTCATGGAGCTGCTCGACGGCGAGTCGCTCTCGAGTCGGGTTCGCCGCGAGGGCCGGCTCCCCGAGTCGCTCGCGGTCCACATCGCCACCCAGATCTGCGCTGCGCTCGCCGTCGCGCATGACGCGGGGATCGTCCACAGAGATCTGAAGCCCGCCAACGTGCTCCTCGTGCGCAGCGGCGCCGACGACGCGCGCGTCAAGATCGTCGATTTCGGCGTCGCCAAGAAGCTCGGCGGCGGAACGCAGCTCACCGAGTCGGGCATGCTCGTCGGCACCGTCGACTACATGGCCCCGGAGCAAATTCGTGGCGATGAGATCGACGGCCGCGTGGACGTGTACGCGCTGGGGGCGATGCTCACGGCGATGCTCACGGGGCGGCCTCCCTTCGAAGCCGACAACGTGGCGACGATCGTGCACAACCACCTGAGCGTGACGCCGCGCTCGGTGCGCGAGCGGGTACCGGGGATTTCACCCGCGCTCGAGGCCATCGTGGGGCGGTGCCTCTTCAAGGATCCTGCGTCGCGCTTCGCGACGATGTCCGAGCTCGAGGCCGCGCTCGTCGGCGCGCTCGAGGGGAAGGTGCCGGCGGCGGCTCCAGGGCGCGCCCCGCTCCCGGCGCGCCCTCCTTCGTCCGAACGGGAGATCGAGCTCGACGACGACGGACCCAACGTCCGCCTCGAGCTCGAGGAGGTGGAGCGCCCGCTCGCGCGCCCGCACCCGTCTCGGTCGGCCACCACCGCCCCCGCCGCGTTGGCGCTCGAGCCCACGTCGCCCGCGCTCGCGGCCCCGGCCGAGCACCGGCCGCGCCGCGCCGCGCCGGCACCGGCGTGGATCGAGCGGTTGGCGGTGCTGCCCATCGCGGTGTCCAAGCGGATCGTCGGTTACGCGCTCGTCGCGCTGGTCATCGCGCGTGTGTTCTTCAGGCCGAGCGCCGTCGTCACCGTCACCCTGGTGGCCGCGGCCGCGCTCGGCGGAGCTCTCCTGTGGGCGCGCCACCGCGTCGAGCGCGGCGCGCGAGGGTGAGCGAGGGCCGGCGGGGCGTGACGAGCGCAGCCGGGGCGTGACGAGGGTGAGCCGGGCCTGTTGGGGCGGCCCAACAGCCGTGGGATGTCCCCAACGGTCTCGCGCTGCTCCCGGCCTCCAGGCCGGCAATTCCGCGTGAGCACGAACCTTGCGATGGCCTCGACATGCGCGACAGTCTCGCCTCGATCGGGATGGATGTGTGGAAGCGAATCGCCGTGTATCCGCTGCTCGCGATCGTCCTGGGGCACGGGTGTGGGTGCCAGCGCCCGTCACTCTTGACCAACGCGATCCTCGCGCTCATGGCGGTGGTCGGGTTCGCTGGCGTCGCCGCGTGCTTGCGGGACGCGCGCGGGGAGGCGTCGTGATGAACCGCTGCGAAGCCCACGGGCTCGCGACCGCCCCCGACGGCCTGTGCACGCTGTGCCGGCGACGCGCGCAACAGGCCTCGTCCCGTCGGTTCGGCGGTCTCATCGCGGTGACGCTCGCGTGCGCCGTGGCCATCGCCGTCCTCTTCGTCGCAGGGCGAGCCGTCCTCGATGCGGCACGCGCGGCGACCGCGCAGACGACGGCCGCGGACACGACCACCGGCGCGTCGACCGCGCAGATCAAGGTCTACACGACGAAATGGTGTCCCGCGTGTCGCGCGACGCGTCGGTGGCTGGACGAGCACAAGATCACGTACGAGGAACGCGACGTCGAGTCCGATCCCGCCGCCGCCGCGGCCTTTCGCAAGCTCGGTGGCCGGAGCGTTCCCATGTTCGACATCGACGGGCAAGTGAAGGCCGGCTTCGATCCGGTCTGGGTGACGCGCGCGATCGAGAAGAGCGAGGCGCGTCGTGCGGAACGCTGACGCGCGCGCCGCAGCTACCTGAGCCCGTATTTTCTGAGGAGGGAGAGGAGATACGGCCTGTCCATCTCGGCCCGCCGCGCCGCCTCCGAGGCGTTCCCACCGGCCGCCTCGATGAGGGTCGTGAGGTAGTGGCGCTCGAACGTGGTCAAGGCCTTCGCGCGCGCGTCGCGGTAGCGCTCGAGGCGAGCGGGCGCCGCCGCCGAGGCCGCTTCTGCCGGCGCGTCGTGCGGGTCGAGGAGAGCACCGACGCTCTGGCCTCCGAACGCGATGGCGCGCTCGACGACGCTTCGGAGCTCGCGCGCGTTGCCGGCCCAGTGCTGCGCGCGGAGCTCCTCCAGGGCCTCCGGAGAGAACGGGGAGTCGGCGGAGCCGGTGATCTCGAGCGCGAAGTGCTTCACGAGCACCGGGATGTCCTCGGGCCTTTCGCGGAGCGGTGGAACGACGACGCGCGCGCCCGCGAGGCGGTAGTAGAGGTCGGCGCGGAAGGCACCTCGGTTCACCTCGGCGCGGAGGTCGCGGTTGGTGGCGGCCACGACGCGAAGGTCGACCGTGATCTCCTTGTCGCCCCCGACGCGGTGGAATCGTTTGCGCTGAAGGACGCCGAGGAGCGCGGGCTGAACTGCGGGCGGAAGCTCGCCCACTTCGTCGAGGAAGATCGTGCCGCCGTTCGCCCGCTCGAACGCCCCCGCGCGCCCGCGGTCCGCCCCGGTGAACGCGCCGCGCTCGTGACCGAACAGCTCCGCTTCGACGAGGGTCGCGGGGAGCGAAGCGCAGTCGACGATGACGAACGGCGCCGCGTGCCGCGGGCTCAGCGCGTGCAGGGCGCTCGCGATCAGCTCCTTGCCGGTCCCCGTCTCGCCCTGGATGAGGATCGCGCCGGCGAACGCCCCCAGCGACCGCACGCGCCGCCCCAGCGCCCGCATCGCCTCGCTCTCGAAGACCGCGCCGGGGATCTCCGCGGGCTCCTCCGCCGGCGTGGGCGCTTCGGCGGCGTCGACGAGGAGCGTGCTGTCGCCGATCTTGAGCTGCGAGCCCTTCGCGATGACTCCTTCGCGGATGCGCACGGCTCCGCAGGAGGTGCCGTTGAGGCTCCCGAGATCCTTCACCACGATCCCGTCGGCGCTGGGGGCGAGCTCGAGGTGGTACCGGCTGACGGTCCCGTCGGCGAGCACGAGATCGTTGTCGGCCGCGCTGCCGACGCTCACCGTGTCCCCCGCGCCGCGCTCCACGTTCCGGCCGGCGTCGGGGCCGCGCGTCACGGTGACCGACAGCCGCCGCACCGTCTGCGGCGCCGGCCGACGCAGGTTCTCGAGGGTGTGATCGCGCTCGCCGGCCATCGTGCTGCGATCTTAGCCGAGTCGGAGGGCCCGCCGCGAACCGTTCAGAAGAGGCTGTAGCGCTGCGCGAGCGCCAGCACGCTCGCGGGCTCGCACGTCATGTGCACGCCGTCCGCCCGCACCTCGTACGTCTCGGGGTCTACCTCGATGCGGGGGAGGGCGTCGTTCAGCTTCATGTCCTTCTTGCCGATGCCGCGGCAGCCCGCCACCGCGATCAGCTGCTTGTGGAGGCCGAGCGCCGCGACGGTACCTTCCGCCATGGCGCGCCGCGACACGAACGCGATGCTCGTCTTGCCGCGCGCGCCGCCCATCGCGCCGAACATCGGCCGCATGTACGACGGCTGCGGCGTCGGGATCGACGCGTTGGGATCGCCCATCTGCGCCCACGCGATGAAGCCGCTCTTCAGGACCAGCTCCGGCTTGATGCCGAAGAACGCCGGCCGCCAGAGCACGAGATCGGCCACCTTGCCGACCTCCACCGAGCCGATCGCGTGGGCCATCCCGTGCGCGATGGCCGGATTGATCGTGTACTTCGCCACGTAGCGGCGGATCCGCAGGTTGTCGTTCTCGCCGCGCTCGCCGGAGAGTCGCCCGCGCACGCCACGCATCTTGTCGGCGGTCTGCCAGGTGCGCGTGATGACCTCGCCCACGCGCCCCATCGCCTGGCTGTCGCTCGAGATGATGCTGATGGCCCCGAGATCGTGCAGCACGTCCTCGGCGGCGATCGTCTCGCCGCGGATGCGGCTCTCGGCGAACGCCACGTCCTCGGGGATGCCCTTGTCGAGGTGGTGGCAGACCATGAGCATGTCGAGGTGCTCGTCGAGCGTGTTCACGGTGTACGGGCGCGTCGGGTTCGTCGAGCTGGGGATGACGTTGGGCTCGCCGCACACGCGCAGGATGTCGGGCGCGTGCCCGCCGCCGGCGCCTTCGGAGTGGTAAGCGTGGATGGTGCGGCCCTTGAAGGCGGCGATCGAGTCGTCGACGTAGCCCGACTCGTTCAGGGTGTCGGTGTGGAGGGTGACTTGCACGTCCTCGGCCTCCGCGACGCCGAGCGCGCAGTCGATGACGGGCGGCGTCGTCCCCCAGTCCTCGTGGAGCTTGAGGCCGACGGCGCCCGCGCGGATCTGCTCGAGCAGCCCCTCCGGCCGGCTGGAGTTCCCCTTGCCGGTGAGGCCTATGTTCACGGGGAGCGCGTCGGTGGCCTGCAGCATGAGCGCGAGGTTGACCGAGCCGGGGGTGCACGTCGTGGCGTTCGTTCCGGTGGCGGGACCGGTGCCGCCGCCGACCATGGTCGTGATCCCCGACGCGATCGCCTCGAACGCCTGCTGCGGGCAGATGAAATGGATGTGCGTGTCGAGCCCGCCGGCCGTCAGGATCATCCCTTCGCCGCTGATCGCCTCGGTCGTGACGCCGAAGATCATTCCCGGGGTGACGCCAGGCATGGCGTCGGGATTGCCCGCCTTGCCGATGCCCGCGATCTTGCCGTTCTTGATGCCGACGTCCGCCTTGTAGATGCCGGTCCAGTCGACGACGATCACGCTGGTGATGAGGCAGTCGAGCGCCTCGGCGTCGCTCGCGCCGGCGCGCTGGCCCTGCCGATCGCGGAGCGACTTGCCGCCGCCGAACTTGCACTCGTCCCCGTACGCGGCGAAGTCCTTCTCGACCTCGAGGACGAGACCGGTGTCGCCGAGGCGCACGCGGTCGCCCGTCGTCGGGCCGTACATGTCCGCGTAGTGCCGGCGATCGATCGTGCGGCTCACAGCGACCCCTGCACGAACGGGACAAGCTCGACGGTCCGCTCGTCGCCGGGCTCGAAGCGCACCGCTGTGCCGGCGGGGATGTCGAGGCGCTTGCCCTTCGCGGCGGCGCGATCGAACCTGAGGGCGCTGTTCGTGTCCTCGAACGCGTAGTGGCTGCCGACCTGGATCGGGCGGTCGCCGGTGTTGGTGACCGACAGGGTCGTCGCCGCGCGGCCGGAGTTCAGCTCGATCGTCCCTTCCCGCACGTCGAACGCGCCGGGCGCGGGGCCGTCATCGTTCGCCGGATCGTAGCGGAACGCCGTGCGCACGGGGACGGGCAAGAACGAGCCATGCAGCGCGAGGGCGAGGTCCCCCTGCTCGAGCGCGATGGGCTCGTGGACCGTGACGAGCTTGGTCCCGTCGGCGAACGTCCCCTCGACCTGCACCTCGTGGATCATCGCCGCGACTCCAGGCATCACCTGCGCGCGGCCGAGCATGTGGCGCCCAAGTTCCATGAGCTCGGAGACCGTCCGCCCGTCGCGAATGAGCTCGAGGAGCTGCGTCGCGAGGAGGGCGACGGCCTCCGGGTAGTTGAGGCGAAGACCGCGGGCCAGGCGCTTCTGCGCGAGGACCCCCGCGCCGTGGAGCAGCAGCTTGTCGAGGTCGCGGGGCGAGAGGTGCATCTCGGGGGACTCTAGAGCAGACGGGCGCCTCAGCGAACGCCGATGTCGCTGCACTATGCCGGCGCCTCCCCTCCGCCTATCCTTCCGGTCGATGATTCGCCCTCGTCTCTCTCAACGAGGTCGTTGGGCACTCGATGTCGTCACGTGCGCGGTCCTCTATTTGTGCACGGGCAAGCTCGGGCTTCTCCTCGCGAGCGTGGGCACGAGCGTGACCCTGGTGTGGCCGCCCACCGGCATCGCGATCGCCTACCTCTTCCGCCGCGGGCCGCGGCTCGCGGTCGGCGTGTTCCTCGGGGCGCTCGCCGTCAATCTCACGCTGGGGCCGCCGGCGTCGTCCGCGGTCCTCATCGCGTGCGGAAACACCGGGGGACCGCTACTGGCCGCCCACCTCCTGAGACGGCTGGCCTTCCGGCCGACGTTCCAGGAGCGGCGTGACACGGCAGGATACGCGCTCGCCTCGGTGGCCGGTCTCGTCGTGCCGGCCACGGTCGGCGTCGTCGCGCTCCTCCTGGTCGGCGCGATGCCGGTGGAGTCGATCGTGCCCGGGTGGGCCGCGTGGTGGGCGGGTGACGTCATCGGCGCGCTCGTCGTCGGGCCGGTCGCGCTCGGGCTGGGGCAAGGGCCCGCGGCACCGACCCCGCGCGGCGCGCGCGCGGAGCTCGCGTTCGTCGTCGTCTTCGCGGCCACGGTGGCGGCCGCCACATTCGTGCAGGACGGTCTGCCGCTGGTCTACCTCGCCTTTCTCCCGTTGGCGTGGGCTTCTCTGCGGTTCCCCGGCGTTCGCTCGGCGTGGGTCATGCTAGTCGTCGGCGCCATCGCGGTGGTGGCGACGAGTCTCGGACGCGGCCCGTTCGGGACCGGCCAGAACGGACTCTTCCTCCTCGAGGGATACCTCGGTACCGCGGCGACGCTCCACCTGCTCATCGTTGCGCTCACGGCCGAGCGCGTGCACGCGGAGGCCACCGCGCGCGCAAGCGAGCAGCGGCGCGTCGACGCTCTTCGGGCTGCGGGGGCCGGCTCTCTCCACTGGGACGTCGCGAGCGACGTCGTCACCCTCGGTGAGGGGTACGCGGACCGGTGGGAGCTCGCGCCCGCCGGGACGAGGTGGGCCCAGCTGCTCGAACGCGTCCATAGCGAGGATCGCGAGGCGCTCGAGGTGGCGGTGGGCGCCGCGCGCCACGGGCGTTCGACGCTGGTGCACGAGACGCGCGTGCTCGTGGGCGGCGAGGTTCGCTGGATGGCCCTGAGCGCGCGCTTCGAGCACGGCCCCGCCGGCGCGCCGCTCGCCCTCACCGGGATCGTCCAGGACGTCAGCGCGCGCGTCCTTCTTCAGCAGCGCATCGAGGTCCAGCGCACCGAAGGCGCTCGCGCGCGGGTCGAGCTCGAGCAGCAGCTTCACCAGTCGCAAAAGATGGAGGCGCTCGGAACCTTGGCCGGCGGGATCGCGCACGACTTCAACAACATCCTGGCCGTGATCGTCGGCAACGTCGACATCGCGCAGCACCAGGTCCCGCCCGAGCACCCCGTCGTCGAGGCCCTGCAAGAAGTCCTCGTCGCGAGTGTGCGCGCGCGTGACCTGGTTCGGCAGATCCTGACGTTCGCGAGCCAGAAGGAGGCGCAGCGCGCGCCTACCGACGTCGCCTCCATCGCGCGGGAGACCGTACGCATGGTACGCGCCACGTTGCCCGCCAGCATCCGCGTCGACGCGAAGCTGGACGACGGGAGCCTGACCGTTCTCGGCGACGCCTCGCAGCTGCATCAAGTGATCATGAACCTTTGTACGAACGCCGCGCACGCCATGAAGGGCAAGAACGGCGTGCTCACGCTGCGCCTGGGGCGCGTGGATGTGGACGCAGCCTACGCGGCGCGGAGCCCCGAGCTGCGCGTGGGACCGTACGTGCACCTCTCGGTGGAGGACGAGGGGCACGGCATTCCCGGCGAGCTGCTCACGCGCATCTTCGACCCGTTCTTCACGACCAAGGGACCGGGTGAGGGGTCCGGCCTCGGGCTCGCCGTCGTGCACGGCATCGTCCGCGGCCACGGCGGCGCCATCCACGTGGAGAGCGACCTGAACCGCGGAGCCTCGTTCCACGTGTACCTTCCGACCACCGAGACCGCCTCGCCCCACGCCGAAACCGTCGCCTCGATCGTGCCCGCCGGCGACGGTCGGCACATCCTCCTCGTGGACGACGAGCCGGCGCTCGTGCGCGTCGGCGAGCGGCTTCTGAAGCGGCTAGGCTACCGTGTGACCGGAACCACCAGCCCGACGGTCGCGTTCGACCTGGCGACGCAACAGGGGAGCGACATTGGGCTGGTCATCACCGATTTCACGATGCCGGGGATGAAGGGCACGGACCTGGCTCGTCGCATCCACGAGAAAAATCCACTGCTCCCCGTGCTCCTGACGACGGGCTACGGCGGAGACCTGACGGAGGCCATCGCCGCCGGCGCGGGCCTCACCGAGGTCGTGGCGAAGCCGTTCACGGCGGCGACGCTCGCCGCCAGCGTCGACCGGGCGTTCTCCAAGCGCTGACGCTGTCGTGCTTCCTCACCACTTGCGCGCGAACGGATTGTCGCCGAGGAGAGAGGCCAACGGCGACAGCGCCAGGCCGAGGGCCCGCAGGACCGCCCCGGTGCTCGACGCTGCAACGCGCAGCACTGCGCCGTCGTCGCCGAGCGGGCTCGCCGCGATCACCGTCTCCGCGCTCGGCACCGTGCGCGCCGCGCCGGCGGCGAGGAAGGCGTCGCGCACCGTACGGGCACGCGGGCCGAAGGCGAACGCGGTCGCGACCGCATCGAAGCGACCGAAGCGCGCCCGCAGCGCTCCGTCCGCCGGCGCGAGGAGCGTCGCGTCGATCGCGAGGGTCCGCCCCGCGCGCGCGATCACGCTCCGCGATTCGTAACGCGCGAAGTCCCATCGCTCGCCGTGCGCCGCGCGCCCACACGTCAGCGCGTCGACGAAGACGAGCGACGCGCCCTCGGCCAGCGAGATGTCGGCCGACTGCCGGTAGCGTGCGCCCGCAAAGCACGCGACCGGATCGGGCACGACGGCGAGGAGCGCACCCGCCTCCACGCGCGCCGTCAGCGCCTGCGACGTGCCGCGTGGTGACCGGTAGACCTTGGTCGACGACTGCGTCGACAGGAGCGCGGCCGCGTTCGCCTCCACGGCGACGTCCAGCAGGATCGCGTCGCCGTCCACGAGGCCGCCGCCGTACGTCGCCGTGAAGACCCACTGCGCGACGCCGTGGTTGCGCGGGAAGAGCAGCTTCAGCGGGCTCTCTGCGCGTGCGCGCACGATCACCGATCGCCCGCGCGTCATGGCCACCGTCAGCTCGCCCCTGCCCGATAGGCGACATGTGCGCGCGTCGCCCACGCTTGTCGCGGCGAGGCCGGAAGACCCGGAATTTCCCGCGCGTACCACGCTGGCCGTTTCTTTCGCGTCGGGCTGAACGCTCACATCGGAGGCCATGGAAGACACACGCGCCTTGTACCCCACCAAACGGCTTTTCGGCTGCGAAACACGATGGACGGCGACCGACGATCGGCGTTTAGCTGCCGCCGCTCGCAGCCCAGCAGCCAACTCGTTTCGAGGAGCGGAAGACATGAAACACGCGTTCAAGAGCCTTGGTGTCGTGACGGTCGGATTCGGTCTCACGGTCTCCGCGTGCGCGTCGGCGCCCGGTCAGGAGAACGCCGCGTCGACGGACTCCGACCTCGCCCTCGATCAGGCGCTCGACATGGAGTCGTCGGATCGCGTGCACACGATGCCGCTCCGCAGCGTGAGCCAGGAGAGCGCTCTCCAGACCGCGGCGCCCGCCGGCGCGCACCTCACCTACTTCGGCGGACCGGTCATCTCGAAGGTCAACGTCATCGCCGTCTACTGGGGCGCCGCCGCCGCACACCAAGCGTACCTGAACTCCTATTACGGGTCGGTCGTGCAGAGCACGTACTTCGACTGGCTCAAGGAATACAACACGCCGACGCAGTCCATCGGACGCGGCACCTTCCAGGGCGCGCACGTGATCACGCCGAGCACGACGTCGAAGAGCATCACCGACAAGACGATCCAGCGCGAGCTGACGAAGCAGATGACCGCCGGGCACCTGCCCAAGACCGACGGCGCGAACAACCTCTACATGATCCACTTCCCGCCCGGTATGCACATCACCGGTCCGGGCGGCGCAGGCTCGTCGTGCGTGCAGTTCTGCGCCTACCACGGCACCTTCAAGACCTCGGGCAAGTACGTCTTCTACGGCGTCATCCCCGACCTCGATCACGACGGCTGCCAGGGCGGATGCGGCGCCGGCACCCCCGAGGCCAACGTCTCCGAGGTCTCCTCCCACGAGATGATCGAAGCGGTGACCGACGCCGCCGTCGGCCTGGCCAAGACGGCCGGCCCGCCGCTGGCCTGGTACGACAACGCCAACGGCGAGATCGGTGACATCTGCAACGGCACCACCGGCACCGCCAATGGCTTCACGGTGCAGCTCGAGTGGTCGAACGCCCAGGGCAAGTGCACGGCGAAATGAGCTGAAGCGACCGAAGCGGCCTGAGCCGACCTACGAAGCCGGGCGGTGCTACGCTGAAGTCGTGGCCCGCGCGCTTCGCGCCGCTCTTGTCGTCGTGCCGCTCGGCGCGCTCCTGACGTTCTGCGCCGAGTCGCCGCCACCCCGCGCGCCGGGTCCTCCTCGCATGGAGGATGCCGGCGCGTCGTTTTTGGACGCGTCGGAGGTTGGCGCCGTCGTGCAGGCGGAGGACGCCGCGCTCGTCGATCCGTTCGCCGGGCCGGCGGTCGAAGATCCGCGCTTCGCGGCGATCGCGCCGGTGGTGGAGGCCGCGCTCACGGAGGGCAAGGCTCCCGGTTGCGTCGTCGTCGTCGGGCGCAAGGACGAGATCCTCTACAAGCACGCCTTCGGGCAGCGCGCGCTCGAGCCGTCGCGCCTGCCGATGCAGGAGGACACGGTGTTCGACCTGGCGTCGCTCACCAAGCCCATCGCGACGGCGTCGAGCGTGATGGTGCTCGTCGACCGTGGGCAGGTCGCGCTCGACGAGCCGGTCGCCACGTACGTCCCCGAGTTTGGCCGGGCGGGGAAGGGGAGCATCACCGTGCGGCAGCTCCTCCTCCACGTGGGGGGCCTCGTCGCCGACAACCCGATGAGCGATTTCGCGAACGGGCCCGACGACGCGTGGCGCCGCATCCTCGACGCGCGGGCGCGCTATTCGCCCGGCGAGCGGCTCGTCTACTCCGACGTGGGGTTCATGGTGCTCGCCGAGCTCGTGCATCGCGTGAGCGGCAGGGACGTGGCGGCCTTCGCGGCCGAGGCAGTGTTCACGCCGCTCGGCATGCGCGAGACGTCGTTCACGCCGCCGGAGCCGCTCCGTGCGCGCGCCGCGCCGACGGAGATCCGCCCCGACGCGGGTTTCATGCAGGGCGAGGTCCACGATCCGCGCGCGTACGCGCTGGGAGGCGTCGCGGGGCACGCCGGGCTCTTCTCGACGGCGCGCGATCTCTCGCGCTTCGCGCAGGCATGGCTCGGCAAGGGCGGCGTCCCGGGGGCGCGTGTGGTTTCTCCCGCGACGTTCGCGACGTTCCTCGCGCCGCACGACGTCCCGGGGGCGATCCGCGCGCTCGGCTGGGACATGGCGAGCGCAGGGATCAAGCACCGAGGCGAGGGGCTCTCGCGGCGCGCGTTCGGCCATGGCGGCTTCACCGGGACGTCCTTGTGGATCGATCCCGACGCGAACCTGTTCGTCCTCTTCCTGAGCAACCGCGTCCACCCCTACGGCAAGGGGGCCGTGCACGAGCTCGCCGGCAAGATCGGCACGATCGCCGCCGAGATCGCCGGGCTCCCGCGCGAGCCGTCCCCGTGCGAGCACGACGGGCGCGACGTGCTCGCGGGCATCGACGTGCTGCGGGCCGAGCGCTTCGCGCGCGTCCGAGGCAAGAAGCTCGGGCTGCTGACCAACGCGTCGGGGCGCGCCAAGGACGGCGCACGGACGATCGACGTGCTGAAGGCGGCGCCCGAGGTCGAGTTGGTGCGCATCTTCAGCCCCGAGCACGGCCTCGGCGCCGACAGAGAGGGGCTGCAGGCCGATGGGCGCGATGGGGCGACGGGCCTCCCCATCGTGAGCCTCTACGGCGCGACGTTCACCCCGCCGCCGGAGACGCTCGAAGGGCTCGACGCGCTCGTCTTCGACGTGCAGGACGTCGGCACGCGCTACTACACGTACCCGTCGACGCTGCGCCGCGCGATGAAGGCGGCGGCCGACGCGCACCTCGGGTTCCTCGTGCTCGATCGCCCGAACCCGATCGACGGCGTCGACGTCGCCGGGCCGGTCGTCGACGCCGCGTCGAGGAGCTTCGTCCATCACGGGCCGCTGCCGGTTCGCCATGGGATGACGATCGGCGAGCTCGCCCTCTTGTTCGACGCCGAGGACCACCTGGGCGGCAAGCTCGACGTCGTCCGCGCGCTGGGGTGGCGCCGCGGAGACTACTTCGACGCGACCGGCCTCACGTGGGTGAACCCGTCGCCGAACCTGCGCAACGTGACCCAGGCGCTCCTCTACCCGGCCGTCGCGCTCCTCGAGGGGACCAACCTCTCCGTCGGTCGCGGCACCGACACACCGTTCGAGGTCGCAGGCGCGCCGTTCATCGACGGCCCGTCGCTCGCCGCCGCGCTCGCCCGCCGCGCGCTACCCGGCGTGTCGTTCGCGGCCGCCTCGTTCACGCCGCAGGCGAGCCCGTACAAGGGGGAGCGCTGCGGCGGCGTGCGCGTCACCGTCACCGATCGCGCGCGCTTCGAGCCCGTGCGCACCGGCGTCGCGATGGCGAGCGAGCTCCGCGCGCTGTACCCACAGAAATGGCACTTCGACGACGTGAACCGACTCCTGGCGAGCCGCATCGCGCTCGACGCGATCGCGCAGGGCAAGAGCCTCCCCGAGATCGAGGCGACGTGGGAGAAGGAGCTCGCCGCGTTCCGCGTGAAGCGCGAAAAGTACCTCCTCTACCCCGCGGCGTGCCCGCGCTAGCGTTCAGCTCCGGTACGCCTGGATTCATCGCCCGGCAAGCAGCTTCCGCTCGCGTCGTCGGGCAAGAGATCGTGCCGTCCAGCGAGCCACTACGCCACGAGGTAGTCGCCGCACGGCATGACCTCCGCGACTGAGATGGCAAAAAGGCGCTAGCCGCGTGGTGCTCCCCAGCATGCGGTCTCCGGGAGCGCGTGCTGGAAATGCATCCAGAAGTCCATGTTGTAGACGTCCGGGTCCCGGTAGAAGCGCGCCTGGAACCCGATGCTGATCTCTTCCCACGACGCGCCGCGGAGCAGCACGTGGCGGAAGACGTCGCTCCGCACCCGCATACGCTCGTAGCGCGTCCACGCGGGGGGGCGCTCGGCGGTGACCTTGCCGGTCGTGAAGTCGACGAAGAGCTCGCGCACGGTCCCCTGGAAGTCCTCCGTCGTCTCGATGACGTGGAGCACGAGGTCGCCTCGGAAGCCCGCCCACGCGAAGTAGCGCTCCACGCCCTCGAGGGTTGCGAGCTCCAGCGCCTGCGCGTCCTTCGCGATGGCCGCGACGTACGGCGCGAAGTCGTGCGCGGGGCGCGGCGCGCGCGTGTCCGAGAGCGGATCGCGCTCCTCCGTCGCGGCGAGATCGATCGCGGCGCCCGGCACGGCGCGGTGCGTCCGCACGAGAGGGAAGCGCGAGGAGACGGCGTCGGCGATCTCGTCGGGATCGTTCTTCCCGTTCTTTTTCCCGATCTCCGCGTCGGCGGGGTGCGCCTCCACGAAGTAGCCGGCGATGGGCATCCACGCGCGCGGCTTGGTCGCCGCGACGAGGTCGAGCACGTACGCGCGGGTCTGGGCGCGGTTCTTCTTCACGACCTTCGCGATGCGCTCGTCGCCGTAGAGCTCGCCCCAGCACACCGGGTAGCCGCTCGCGCCGCCGGCGAACTGGGAGAGGAGCACGTCGACCGTCGGGAGGTCACCGTGGTTCGGGTTCATGCAGTCGACGGTGTCGAGCACCGTGTGCCCCTTGTGCTCGACGAGGAGCGCCGAGTCCTCGCGGCCGGCGCCGTCGGCGAGGATCATCATGCGCGTCGCATCGCCGAGCATCCGCCACTGCCCGATGGGGAGGGTGGTGACGTTCGTGAGCCCCAGCGCGCGGAGCAGCCGCTCGCAGCGGCCGCTCGCGAACGCCGGGACGACGATCGGCGCGTCGGGGCGCACCGCGGCGAGGCGCTTCAGCGTGTGCTCGTTCAAGTGGTCGGAGTGATCGTGGCTGACGTAGACGACGTCGGCGCGGACGAGGCGCTCGAGCCAGTCCGCCGGCGGCTCGTGCGAAAGCCACCACCCGCGCGCGAACGCCGGGCCGACGAGCCACGGATCGGTCACGATACGCGTCTTGCCGCAGGTGATCTCCACGCACGCGTGCGCGAGGAAGCGGACGACGAGCTCGCCGCGCGCCAGCGCCTCGCGCGGGAGGCGCTCCGACCACGGGCGCAGCGAGCTCCGCTCGAAGACGTGCACGGCCTCTTCGGAGGCCTCGACCTCGAGCTCAGGCTGCGCCAGGTCGCCCCGGGGGTTGTCGTAGCGCATCGTGGAGGCGTCGAGCGTCCAGCCGTGCCGGGGGCACCGGAGCTTGCAGCCGTGCTCGCGCTGGAACGTGCCGCCCATGTGGCGGCAGCGATTTCGCGCGGCCCGGACGCGGCCCGTCGCGTCGCGGTGAACGATGAGCCCGTCCTTCGCGACGGTCTCACCGCGGACCAGGGAGCACGAGGGGAGCGATGCGACGAGGTGTCGCGGGTTCACGGGCATGCCTCGTGCGATGCAATCCGCACGCCCCGGGGCTCCGCCCAATCGCCCGCCGAAACGGTCGATTTCCGGGGCGTGCGGCTTGCGGCTGCGTCACGGGTTTGACTATGTCAATGCCCTGGCGCCGGCGGGCTCGAGCATGGGCGGGAGGGAGGGGGCTTGGTGTCGATGGGGACGGCGCTGACGGCGGCCACGAAACGTGCAGACACGCTGACGCGCGTCGCCGAAAAGCTCAGCGCGCTGGTGGGGCTGGACGACGCGATGAAGATGGTGTGCGAGGAGACGGCCCAGGCGCTCGCCGCGCCGTCCGTCCTCGCCGTTCTCTATGACCCGGCTTCGGGCGAGGTCGTCGCGCGTTACGGGCAAGGCATCTCCAGCAGCGGGAGCGACTTCCTCGTCGCACCCTACGCGCTCGTCGTGCAGACGGCCGCGCAGGGCCCGCAGCAGATCGTCGACATGCAGGCCCGACCGGACCTCCTCTATGCCGACGAGATCAAGGAACGCGACGTCCGTTCCGTCGCGTATGCCTGCTTCGTTCGCGCGGGCGAGGTGTTCGGGTACCTCAACGTCCTCACCTACGGAGAGCGCCGCGAGCTCTCCGTGGACGATCTCGCCCTCCTCAAGGCGATCGCCGATCTGGCCGTCGGTACGCTCGTGAACGCGCGCCTCTTCGCGGAAAAGGAGCTCGTGGAGAAGCGCCTGCGCGAGAGCGAGAAGCGCTACCGCGAGATCGTCGAGACGACGCACGAGGGCATCCTGATCGTCGATCCGAACGGAGTCATGACCTACTGCAACCGGCGCTGCGCGGAGATCTTCGACTTCACCGTCGAGGAGTTGCTCGGCAACCACTTCGGGGCCTTCCTTGCCGGCTCCGTCGACAAGGGGCAGCTGCAGGAGAAGTTCGCGGCGCGTCTCTCGGGGACGACGACGCGGTACGAGACGCACCTGACGACGCGCAAAGGGCGTGAGGTCACGTACACGTCGTGGGCGACGCAGGTGGGGGAGAACGGCAAGGACGGGATCCTGGTGGTCATCTCCGACGTCACCGAGGCGCGCCTTTTGAGCGCGAAGCTGCAGAGCGCCCAGAAGGCGGAGAGCCTGGGCGTGCTCGCGGGCGGAGTCGCCCACGACTTCAACAACCTCCTCGTCGGCATACTCGGCAACGCCGGCTTCGCGCTCATGGAGCTGCCGCCCGAGTCGCCGGTGCGCGTCGTCGTCGAGGACATCCAGACGGCGGCCCAGCGTGCGAGCGAGCTCACGCGACAGCTCCTCGCCTACTCGGGGCGCGGGCGCTTCGTCATCGCGCGCCTGGACCTCGGCCGCATCGTCCAGGAGATGGCGCACCTGCTCTCTGCGGTCATCTCGAAGAACGTCGTCGTCAAATACGCGCTCGCCGGGGAGCTGCCGGCGATCGAAGGGGACCCCACCCAGATCCGACAGATCGTGATGAACCTCATCACCAACGCGTCCGACGCGATCGGCGAGGGCAGCGGCGTCATCACGGTCGCGACGAGCCTCGTCGAGGCCGACCGGGCCACGTTCGCCGACACCTTCCTCGACGACCCGCTGACCCCGGGCTCTTACGTCTGCCTGGAGGTCACCGACACCGGCGTCGGCATGACACGGGAGACGCGCGCGAAGATCTTCGACCCGTTCTTCTCCACGAAGTTCACGGGCCGCGGGCTTGGCCTCGCAGCCGCGCTGGGCATCCTCCGCGCCCACCGCGGCGCCATCAAGGTTCACAGCGAGCCCGGTCGGGGGTCGACGTTCCAGGTGCTGTTCCCGGCCGCCGGCGGCGCGGCGCATGCGTCGCCCACGGAGACGACTCCGACGCCCGTGCCCGTGACGGCCACCATCCTCGTCGTCGACGACGAGCCCAACGTGCGCGCGGTGATCAAGCGCGTGCTCGCCCTTCGAGGGCACACCGTGCTCGAGGCGGGCGACGGGAGGGAGGCGCTCGAGGTGTACCGGAAGCACAGGAGCGCATCGACGCCGTCGTCCTGGATTTGACGATGCCGGTCATGGGCGGCGAGGAGACGTTCTACGAGCTTCGAGAGATCGACCCCAGCGTCCGCGTCCTGCTCGCGAGCGGCTATTCCGAGCAGGAGGCGACGAGCCGCTTCGCCGGCAAGGGGCTCGCGGGCTTCGTCGCCAAGCCCTTCACCCCGCACGAGTTGCTCGAGCGCCTCGGGGCGATGCTGACGCGCGGGCGCGATCCGAAGGTCACTCCTTGAGATCGGCGTCGCGGCAGCACCGGAAGCCGACCTGCGGGCCCATGTAGCTCTCGGCGTGGGCGAGGGTGGCTTGCCGGCAGTTGTTGCGGCCCGGGAGCCACCATCCGCCATGGAGCGCCGAGCGGTTCGGCGCGCTCATGCCCACCCGCAGCGTCCACTCGTCCACGTTGCCGACCATGTCGTGAACGCCGAAAGGGCTCACGCAGCGCGGGAACGCGTCGGCGGGGAAGCGGTGATCGGTGAGACCCTCGTTCGGCTTTCCGAGATCGGTGCGATCGAAGTTGCACGCGGTGTTGTCCCGCTTCCAGCCGTAAGGGTAGGGGAGCATCTCCTCGCCCTCGCACGCGAACTGCCACTCCGCTTCCGAGCAGATCCTCGCACCCTTGCCCGTGCATGCGCTCTCCGCGTCGGTCCACGACGCGTGGACGAGCGGAAGCGTGTCGGGCGGCCGCACGAACTCCTCGCGGTCGATGCAATAGCGGCGATGCTCGCGCGCGCCCTCGCACGTCGCTGGGTTCTTCCACTCGGCGCAGCGTGTGAAGGGGTACGGGCTCGTAGGGGGGTCGACCCAGGCGGCGCAGGTCTGCTTCACGTTGGGGCAGTAGTTGCCGTCGACGAGCACCATCTCGTGAGGACAGGGGCCCGCGTCGTCTTCGAGCGGTGGCCCCTGGAGCACGAACGACATCGCCGGCGCCTGCGGCTGTAGCGCTCCGGGCTTCACGTCATCGGGCGAAGCGCGCGCGCTCGGCGCGTCGGGAAGTGGCGCGTCGGCGGGCGGACCGTCACGGGGGACGGGCGAGCACGCCGCGAGCACGAGAGAGCAAGCCAAGAGGACCGGAGACCACGACTGCTTCTCCAAGCGTTTTTACTCCTCCTCAAATTCTGCCTCATCGGCGAAGAGGCTCAAGTTTTCGGGCGAAATGACGTTCTGTTGGACCGGCCGCCATGATGCCCAGGATCCTGTTCGTCGACGACGAGTCCCACGTTCTCGATGGGTTGCGTGAGGGCCTGCGCCCCAACTGCAACAGGTGGGAAATGTCTTTCGCACTCGGCCCGGAGCGCGGTCTGGCGGAGTTCCACCGGGATCCGCACGACGTCGTGGTCAGCGACCTGGCGATGCCAGGGATGGACGGAGCTCAGCTGCTCGAGCAGATCCGCCGCCAGCGTCCTCTCACCGGGCGCATCGTGCTGGGGGGCGAGATGGATCTCGCGTCGGCGCTCCGCATGTCCGCCTCCGCGCACCGCGTGCTCGTGAAGCCGTGCGAGCGGGCCGCGCTCGAGCACGCGATCGAGGCTGGCGTGCGGATCTCGGTCGCGGAGCTGCACCCGACGATGAAGGCGCTCGTGGCGGGAACGATGCGCCTGCCCTCGCCGCCCTTGACCTACCTCGCGCTCACCGAGGCCACGCGCGATCCCGAGGTGTCTGTCGAAGCGATCGCCGCCGTGCTCGAGCAGGACGCAGCGATGACCGCCCAGGTGCTGCGCGTCGTCAACTCGCCCCTCTTCGGCGTGCGGCGCGAGGTCTCGCGCGTGCACCAGGCGATCGCCTTGCTCGGCCGCGACATGGTGAAGAACCTCGTCCTCGGTGCCGACGTCTTCCGGTCGTTCAAGCAGCTCCCGGCCGGCGCGCGCCTTGCGATCGAGACGCACCACGATCACTCGCTCCTGGTCGGCCGCATCGCGCAGGTCATCGCCGGCAAGGCGCTCGCAAACGACGCCTTCACCGTCGGCATGCTCCACGACGTCGGCGTCCTCCTCGTCGCGACGATGACCCCCGACATGCAGTTCGAGATCCTGGACGCGGCGGCGGGGCGGGAAATCCCGCCGCACGTCGTCGAGAAGGAGCGCTGGGGAACGACCCACGCCGAGATCGGCGCGCACCTCCTGGGCCTGTGGGGGCTGCCGCGCGCGATCGTGCAGGGGGTCGCCGATCACCACGATCCGCCGCCGTTCTTCCCGATGAGCCCTCAGCTCGGATCCATTGCCCACGTCGCCGACGCGCTCGCTCACGAGCGGAGCGGGGGCGCAGCGCGGCTCGATCCTTCGCGCTTCTTCGCGCTCGGTCTGCACGGCCGCCTCGACGACTGGCGCCGCGACGTCGCCACGGCGCTCGAGGCCCATTAACTCGAACAGGGGGCAACCGTTGTCATCACGTATGGCTGCGCTCGACATTCACCACGATCCCTTGCCGACGACGATGCCGCCTCCCGACGGAGGGCGCTCCCTGCGCGAGCGACTCGAGGAGCTCGTCGATTCGGGGTACCTCGACCTGCCCATCCTCCCCACGGTGGCGGCGGAGGTGGTCGCGCTGACGAGCAACGAGGAGTGCGACATACGCAAGCTGGCCGAGATCGTCCGCCGCGATCAGGCGATGGCGGGGCACATGCTGCGTATGGCGAACTCGGCCACGAACCGCGCGGTCGTGCACGTCGCCTCGCTCACGCAGGCGATGAGCCGGCTCGGCATGCAGATGGTTCGCCAGTTCGCGTTCGTGATCTCCTGCCAAAACAGGGTCTTTCGCGTGCACGGGCGCGAGGAGCAGCTGAAGAAGCTCTTCGGCCACTCGCTGGCGACCGCGCTCTACGCGCAGGAGATCGCGCGCGCGCGCCGCTCCAACGTCGAGGAGTCGTTCCTCGCCGGCCTCCTCCACGACGTGGGGCGCCCGGTGCTGCTTCAGGCGCTCACCGACTTCACGACGACCACGCCGTTCTCGGAGGACGACGTCGAGGAGTCGGTCGGCGCGCTCCACGCCTACGTCGGTGGCGAGCTCGCTCGGCAGTGGGGCCTGTCCGATCGACTGGGCGAGGCCATCGCCCACCACCACAACCCGGCCGCCGCGCCCGCCAACCGCGAAGGTGCGCTCACCGTCCGCCTCGCCGACGATCTCGCGCACCGCCTCGATCCGGACGCGCCGCAGGTCGACATCCTCATGCACCCGGCCCTCGGGCCGCTCAACCTGTACCCCGAGGACGTGGAGCGGCTCCTCGGGCTCGCCGAAAAGATCGCCGCCCAGGTCGAGGAGCTAGGATGAGCAAGACGACGTGGGACCTGATCGTCATCGGCTCCGGCCCCGCCGGCCAGAAGGCGGCCATCTGCGCGGCGAAGGCCGGCAAGCGCGTGCTCGTCATCGAGCAGGAGGGCGGGGTCGGCGGCGCGTGCGTGCACCGAGGCACCGTCCCCAGCAAGACGCTGCGCGAGACGGCGCTCGCGATCACGTCGTTTCGCCGTCGCAGCGGGCACGTCATCGACATCGACGTCCCCGAGTCGCTCCAGGTCGCGAGCCTCCTGTCGCGCATGGACGAGGTCGTCGTGGCCCACGAGCGGTTCATCGACGACCAGCTCGGGCGCAACAACGTCGAGCGGTGGCGCGGTAAGGCCAGGCTCCTCTCGGCGATCGAGGTCGAAGTGGCCGGTGTCCACCGCGACGTGCGCCACGCGTCGGCGAGCCTGCTCCTCATCGCGACCGGGTCGAGGCCTCGCTCGCCGGCTGGAATTCCCATCGATCACGAGCACATTTTGGACAGCGACTCGATCCTCTCGATGCGCTACCTGCCGAAGTCCCTGACGGTCCTCGGCGGCGGTGTCATCGCGAGCGAGTACGCGGCGACCTTCGCGGCGCTCGGGGTGAAGGTCACGATGATCGATCGCGCGGAGCGGCCTCTGGCGTTCCTCGATCCAGAAATGTCGATGCGCTTCGTCGAGGCGTTCGAGCGGGTGGGAGGCACTTTCCTCGGCCGCTCACGCGCCGCGGACGTCGCATACGACGGGTTCTGCACGGTGGCTACGAAGCTCGAGGACGGTACCGTCGTCGAGAGCGAGAAGCTCCTGTGCGCCCTCGGACGCGTCGCCAACGTCGAGGGCCTCGATCTGGCGGCGGTGGGCCTCGCCGTGAACGCTGCCGGCGTCATCCCGGTCGACGAGTTCTGCGCGACGAGCGTGCCTGGCATCTACGCGGCGGGCGACGTCATCGGCCCACCCTCCCTCGCGTCGACCTCGATGGAGCAGGGGCGCCGCGCCGTCAGCCACGCGCTCGGCCTCCCCGCCGGTACGGCGGCCGACCTGAGCCCCATCGGCGTCTACACGATCCCCGAGATCTCCCAGGTCGGCCTCACCGAGGACCAGGCCAAGCTCCGCTACGGCGGCGCCGTCGTTGGTCGTGCGCGCTTCGACGAGCTCACGCGCGGCCAGATCGCCGGAGCCAAGGACGGGCTCCTGAAGCTCGTTTGCGATCCAACCGGGCGCAAGATCGTCGGCGTTCACATCATCGGCGAGGGTGCGGCCGAGCTCGTGCACACCGGCCAGATGGCGATGCTCGGCGGCCTCGAGGTCGACGTCTTCGTGGAAAACACCTTCAATTTCCCGACCCTGGCCGAGGGCTACCGCGTCGCGGCCCTGGAGATCGTCGGCAAGCGCGCGAAGGCGCCGGGCGACCGCGAGGCGGCAAGCGTTGCGAGCTCGCGCAGACGCTGCGCGTGACGCCGGGCCCCGACGCACGAAACCGGGCGATTGCCCGCCGGCACGGCGCATGCGAGTGGATTCGGGGAGAGGTGATCGTATGGAAGTCCCGCTCCAGGTGACGTACCGGGGAATGCCTCCCTCCGAGGCGCTGAGTGACAGGGTCCGCGAGCACGCGGCGAAGCTGACAACGTTTCATCGGCGGATCCTGGGATGCAAGGTGGCCATAGAGGCGCCGAGCCCGCACCACCGACACGGCGGCCACTTCCGCGTCCGTGTCGACGTCGTCGTGCCTGGGGCCGAGCTGGTCGTCTCCAACCACGACACGAGCCCCATCGGCGAGGACGCACACGCCGCCGTCGACGGAGTCTTCAAGAACGCGTCGCGCGTGCTCCGTGACCATCAAAAGAAACAGGACACGAAGCACGAGGGCTGACCTCAGCCCTTCGGATCCGACAGGAGACCGTGGAACTTGCGGTAGTCGATGACGCGAACGCCGTCGTCGCCGATGGTGAGGACGTCCTCGAAGCGGGCGCCCTCCACGATGTCGGTCAGGTCGTAGTGGAAGCGCGCGTGGATCGACTGCGCGAGGGTCTCGTCGAAGCCCATGAGCGAGAGGTAGATCTCGGCCTTCCGGGCGCGGAGCTTATCCATGGCGTCCTCGCCGAAGAAGGGGCTCTTCTCGTCGACCTTGTGCATCGCGGTCCACGACAGGGAGAACATCGGCGTCCTGTCGCGGACGAGCGGTAGCTCCAGCGGCGTGCGCAGGACGTGCCCCTCCTCGCTGACATCCTCCACGAGCAGAATGACCCGTAGCTGCGCCTCCAGGACCATGTTCCGCCGCGCGTTGCCCATGCGAAACATGAGGTGCGGCACGCCGTTGCGCTTCGACAGGACCGCCTTCTCGGTGAAGATGACGCGCGAGGTCGGACGCGAGAACTTGGCGAACGTGAGGCCGGTGACGATCGCGACGCCGAGCATGCCGACGATCGCCTCCAGCGTGACGACGACGTGCCCGTACGGCGTCACCGGGGACATCGCGCCGTAGCCGATCGTCGCCATCGTCTGCACGCTGAAGAAGAACGCGTCGTAAAACGACCCCGGCGCCGTGTTGGAGATGCATCCGGGCGCGACCACGTAGAGCAGGGCGAAGAGCGCGTTCGCGACGAGAAACGAGCCCACGAAGCCCCCGAAGTACGCGCCCCACGAGGACGTGAGGACCGAGTGGTACATGTCCTGGAACGGGTGACTCTCGAGACCGATGCTGCGCGTGGGGGGGAGCCGCGGCTGCGCTTGCTTCATGCGCCGAAGGTTACACGGGCGGCGCGCCGTCGGTCCCGCTGTCGCGCCGGCGAGCGCGCAAGAGCGCCGCGACGGGGCGGTCCTGCTTGGTCGCCCGCTCCCCCGCGCACGCGCCCGAGCCCCGTGCCAGCGCGCGGCACGTCTCGGGCCGCCGCTCGTAGACGCCGCACACGAAGCTCCCCGCCGCCCCGTCGACCCGCAGCGCGGCGCAGTGTCCGTCTTCCATGCGCATGAACGCGCGGTTGCCGTGGAAGACGACCAGCAGGGCCGCGTCGTCGCCGAGCCGCGCGTGATCGTCCCCGCTCACTGGCACGTACGTCTCGAGGAGCGAGAAGCAGCACGTGCCGCAGGCGAGGCACTCGGGGGGGTCGGCGGGAGATTCCAACTAGCGAGGCTTATACGACTCGAGCACGCGCTCAAAGACAACCGCTGACGCGTGAGCCGTTCTCGCACCCGACCTGCTTGGCAGTTCGCTCGGCGTCGCAGAAGGGCACCTCGGTCTCGCCGGTCGCGCACGCCCGCTCGTTGCACGAGCATCCGCCGCCCTTCTCGCAGCAGGGCTGCCCGAGGGAGCACGACGGCGTATCGATGAAATCGGCCCCCTTCGCGTAGAGACCGCAGACGCAGCTCTTCAGGTTGCTCTTCAGCTCGAGGCAGCGCACGGCTTCGCAGACGCAGCTCCCCGCGCCGCCGTCGGCCCACCCTCCGAACGCGCAGCAGGCGGACGCGGTGGCGAAGGAGCCCTGGTCGCAGGACGTCGTGGCGACGCTGCCCGCATCGGCGTCGGCCGCCCCGCTGTCGGCGAAGGGCGACGCGCTCGTGCAGCGGCACACGTCCGAGCCGAATTTGACGCACGCAGTGACGAGGTCGGGGCTCGGCCCGCCGTCGGCAGGACTGGAGCAGGCGTCGGCGCAGGACGCGCGCACGCAGGTCGCGATCGCGGCGGCGGCGGCGCCCTTGGCCGACAGGAGCGCGCGGCACCCTTGCCCCGTCGCGCACGAGTCGACCGACGCCATGTCCTGGCTCGCGCACGTCGAGTCGCCGCAGCACGCGTTCACGGGCGACTGGCATGCGCGCGCGATGCAGGCGCCGCAGGCAGTGCCCGCACCGGCGGTGGTGCACGCAGTCCCCAGCCCCTCCCCCGACGGCACGAAGAGCACGCACGCCGCGGCGACGACCGACAGGCTCGCGGCCAGGGCGAGCGGCGTGGAAAGCCGATTCACGCACCGAAGATACGCGAAGGCCGCCTCCGCGCCACGGCCACGGGCGGCGGGCCGCCTCCCGAAGTGTGCGCGACGCTGGATCGTCGGGGGATGGTGTGGCACACAGATGAGGTCGGTTTCTTCGCGCCCCCCGGCTCCCGAGGTCCAATGCGTCGACGGCTCTCTCTCCTAGTAGCGTTCGCCAGTCTCGTCGGTGTGGCGGCCGTCGCAGCCTGCGGCGGGAGTGGCTCGCGCAGCGGATTCGACGAAGGGCAGGGAGGCGACGGCGGCGGGAACGGCAGCAGCGGTAGCAGCGGCAGCAGTGGCGGCGGGGACGACTCGGGGAGCCTGCTCGGCAGCGACGCGACGAGCGGCGACGGCAGCACCACGTGCGCGGCGACGACGACGACGGCCCAGAAGGCCCAGGTCGACATCATCTTCGTCATCGACGACTCCGGCAGCATGACGGCGGAGATGACGCAGATAAAGACGAACGTGAACACGTTCGCGGGCAAGATCGGCAAGAGCGGCCTCGACTACCGGGTCATCTTCGTCGTGCGCCGCGGCACGAGCGGCAACACGATCTGCGTGCCTCCTCCGCTCGCGCTGGCCAACTGCGCCGACAACCCGCCGACGTTTTACCACGTGAACCAGGACGTTCAGAGTGACGACTCGCTCACGCTGGCCCTGTCGACCTACGACAGCGCGTGGAAGAACTACGTCCGGATGGACGCCTACAAGGTCTTCGTCGAGGTCAGCGACGACAACGCCGGCATCTACGGCAGCCCCGTCAAGGCAGCGCAATTCGATCCGCAGCTCCTCGCCAAGGCTCCGGCGGGGATGTTCGGCACCGCCGCGAAGCGCAAGTACATCTTCAACAGCATCGTCGGCTGGACGACGGGCACCGCCCTGATCAGCGGGCCGAAGTGCTCGACCGCCGTGAACAACGGCTCCGAGTACCAGACCCTGAGCCAGCTCACCGGCGGCATCGTCGACTCGGTGTGCAACACCGACTACTCGGGCGTCCTCGACAACATCGCCAAGGGCCTCGTGACGCGTCTCGGCTGCGAGTTCGCGCTCCCCAAGTCCGACGGCGGCACGATCGATCCGACCAAGGTGGTCGTCCAGTTCACTCCCTCCGGCGGCCCGGCGAAGACGTTGACCCAGGTGACCGACGCGTCCAAGTGCGGGGCGATCACCGACGGCTGGTACTACGACGACAACACCAGCCCGACCAAGATCCTCCTCTGCCCGACCACGTGCAGCACCGTCGGGGCGGACCAGTCCGGCACGATCTCGGTGCTGCTCGGTTGCAAGGGCCCTCCGCCCAGGTAGCGGCTTCTCGCCCCCTCGCGAAGCGTGGACCAGTAGACCACTGGTCCACACGAGTGGCGTCGTAAGCTCCCGATCTCGGTGAGACACGGATCTTGCATGATCCACCTCCGTACGTGGACGGTGAAGCCACATTTGGCAAGTACAGGCTCCTCGCCGAGCTCGGGCGCGGCGGCATGGCCGACGTGTTTCTCGCGATGGTCGTGGGGCCGGAGGGTTCGGGCTTCTCGAAGCTCGGCGTCATCAAGCGACTCCGCCAGAACCTCGCCGAGGATCCCGATTTCGTCAGCATGCTGCTCGACGAAGCGCGCATATCGGCGCGCCTCAGCCACCCGAACGTCGTCCAGCTCCACGAGGTAGGTACAGCAGGGGAGTCCTACTACCTCGCGATGGAGTTCCTGGACGGGCAACCGCTCCATCGCGTGCAGCTGCGGGTGCGCACGGCGGGCGCCGCGTTCCCGAGCGGCGCCGAGCTGCTCATCGTCTCCGACGTGCTCGCGGGCCTGCACCACGCGCACGAGCTCGCGGACTACGACGGAACGCCGCTGCACGTCGTCCACCGCGACGTCAACCCGCAGAACATCTTCGTGACGTACGGCGGCCACATCAAGGTCATGGATTTCGGTATCGCCAAGGCGGCGGGCCGCTCGAGTGAGACGCGACAGGGGATCGTGAAGGGCAAGATCCGCTACATGGCGCCCGAGCAAGCGACCGGGGCGGCGATCGATCGCCGCGCCGACGTGTTCGCCGCCGGGCTGCTCCTCTGGGAGGCCGTCGTCGGCAAGCGCTTCTGGGGGCAGATGGAAGAGGCGGAGATCGCGACGGCGCTCGTCTCGGGCGCCTACAACACGCACCTTCGATCCGTGAAGGCCGACGCGTCCGAGGAGCTCGAGCGCATCTGCGCCAAGGCGCTCGCGCACGCGCCCGACGCGCGCTACCCGACCGCCGATGCCTTCAAGGTCGATCTGGACCTGTGCATCGCCCGCCAGGAGCGCGCCAGTCTGCGCGGCGAGCTAGGTCGCCTTGCCGCGAGGCTCTTCGAGAAGGAGCGCGGCCAGATGAAGGCGGTCGTCGAGGAGGCGGCGCGCGGCGCGCAACCCTTGAGCATGGAGCTGCTAAACAGCTCGCGCTCGAGCACCTCGCGATCGCTCCGCCCCATCGTCGCCGATGGTGAGGTCGCGGCCGCGCCTGCGTTGGCCGAGCCAAGCCCTCCCGCGCCGCGTTCGCCGAGCCGGGCCGCGCGCGTCGGACTGGCGGCGGTGCTCGCGGGGACCGTCGTGGCGATCTCGGTGACGCTCGCGACGAGGGGAACGCTCGCGGTCGATGGCGTTGGGAGCCTATCGCCCGAGGCACGGCAAAAAGCATTCGCCACCCACGTGGCGGGCGCGGAGCTCCCGGAGGTCCTCGCCGACGATCTCGCATCCCCGGCGGCGGTTCAGATCATCGCCCTGCAGGCGCCTGCGCGGTGGTCGGCGCAGCAGCCCCCGCCGCCAGTCGCGCGCCCAGTCGCTCTCGCCGCGGCGCCGGCCCCCGCGGCCCGCGTGACCGCCGTCCCGGCCACTCCCTCGTCGGCGCCGGGTGACATGCAGCACCGCGCTCACCGCCCCAAGGCGGCACTCGACCCCATCGATCCGTGGAAGGACCTGCCCGCGCCGCCACCCCCACCCAATCGCACGTGGTGAATCTTCGATAGAAGGCCGATCACGCGAGGAGGAACGGAAGCACCGCTTCGACGAGCGCGTCCGGGGTGTCCACGTGGGCGAAGTGGCTCGAGTCCCGGAGCCACACGAGCTCGGCGCCCTTCACGAGCGCGGCGAGACGCCTGCCGTTCTCCGGACGTACGAGAGGATCGGTCGTCGCGTACACGAGCTGCAGCGGGACCGGGAACGGCCGCTCCGCGAGCGCGTCCACGAGCTCCGCGAAGCCGTGCGGCGCGAGCGCGTCGGCGAGGTAGCCGATGAAGGCGCGCGCACCCTCCGGCGTCGCCAGCGGATCGCCGTAGGCGCGCGCTTCCTCGAGCGATTTGAGGGTCTCGTCGTGGTAGTGGACGTTCTTGTGGGCCCACCGCAAGGGCTCCTTGCGGATCCTCCGCGAGAGGAGAGCGCGCACCCCCGGCACCGCCAGCGCAGCGTGCAGCGCGAAGTAGCGCGCCTCGGGGAACGCAGGCGAGTGGATGTTCACGAGGCGCGAGACGAGCCCTGCGTCGCCGAGCGCCGCGCGCATCATCACGAAGCCGCCCAGCGAGTTGCCGATGGCGCTGCACCCGCGGAGATCGAGCGCGGTGGCGAGCTCTCCCACCCAGGTGGCGAGCGACGCCGCGTCGTAGCGGGCGTCGGGTTTCCCGCTCTTCCCGCAGCCGGGCATGTCGGGCACGATCACCCGGAAGCGCGCCGAGAGCCGGCGCACGACGTAGCGCCACGAGTAGCTCGTCGTCATCAGCCCATGGAGCAGAAGAAGGGGCGGGCCGTCGCCCAGCTCCCGGTAATGGATGGGGATCTTCCCGAACGGGCGCGAGTCGACGGTGATCTCGCGCGCCGCCGTCGACTCGAAGTCGTGAGGGCGCGTCGGCTTCTCCGGGAGCTCCTCGAACCGCAGCTGCTCGAACGCGCGGGGCATCTGAGACCGCAGCATATGCGACTCGCGGCCCCAGCGCAGGGGCCGCGCGGGCTCACCTTCGACGCCCGCCCCCGCCCTCTCCGACAGGCACGCGCCCACACGCGAGGGCCTCGCTCGCCAGGCGACCCGCCTCGGTGGGGAACTCTTCGAGCCACTTGGGGGGCCGTTCGCCGAGCCCTGCCTCACGCCAGAGGCTCACCACGCGATCCCAGTCGTCGGTGGCCTTCCGCACCCGGATCTCGGAGGGCCTTTCGGTGCGCGACTTCTCCCGACGGACCATATGCACACATTTTGCAACGATCGCGCCACGGGGGCGGCTCCGGACTCGAGGCGAGGTTTTCCGGCGGGACGTGAAACGATCGACCGCACGTCTGTCCTGTGAATGTGACAGGTTGAGGACACGAGGCATCATGGCGTCGGAAGATTCCACACGGACCATCGACCCCGAGTCGCAGGGCATCAGCACGCTGAAGCTCGACGGCGCGATCATCGAGGTGGTCGAGGGGCCTGCAGTGGGCGACAACCACCGCATGCGGCGCGCCAACGTGTGCGTCGGCTCGGGCGACGACGCCGACTTCCGCGTCGCGGACAACAAGATGTCGCGCCGTCACTTCGAGCTGCTGGCCACGCGCGAGGGCATCTTGCTGCGCGACCTCGACTCGCGGAACGGCACCTTCGTCCAGGGCTGCCGCGTGCGGGAGGGGACGATCTACACGCGCACCGAGATCATCGCCGGCAAGAGCAGGCTGGTGGTGCGGCCGGCCAAGTCGATGCTCTCGCTCGAGGTCTCGCGCGCCACGGTGTTCGGCGACGCCATCGGGGAGTCCGTCGCCATGAGGCACGTCTTCGCGACGCTCGCGAGGGCGGCGACGACGAACGCGACCGTCCTTCTCGCAGGTGAGAGCGGCACGGGCAAGGAGGTCCTCGCGCAAGCCCTTCACTCGCACTCGCCGCGCGCCCGCGGGCCGTTCGTCGTCGTCGACTGCGCCGCGCTCGCCGAGAACCTGGTCGAGAGCGAACTCTTCGGGCACGAGCGTGGCTCCTTCACGGGGGCCTTCGCGCAGCACGTCGGTGCCTTCGAGCGCGCCAGCGGCGGCACGCTCTTCCTCGACGAGCTCGGCGAGCTCCCGCTCTCCCAGCAGGTCAAGCTCCTCCGCGTCCTCGAGTCGCGCCGGATCCAGCGTGTCGGCTCGAGTACGGTGACTCCGGTGGACGTTCGCATCGTGGCGGCGACGAACGTGGATCTCGAGGAGGCCGTCAGGAAGGGCCGCTTCCGCGAGGACCTGTACTACCGCCTGTCGGTGCTGCGCGTGGACATCCCGCCGCTCCGCGATCGTCCCGAGGACCTCGCGCCCCTCGCGCATCTCTTCTACCAGCGCCTCGCCGGGACGAAGGACGACGTCCCGCTCCACATGCTCGAGCTCCTGCGCAAGCACTCCTGGCCAGGCAACGTCCGCGAGCTGAGGAACGCGATCGAGCGCTGGATCGCCCTCGGGAGCGCGACGCCGGAAGAGCTCCTCGGCTCCGTGAGGCGATGCGACGCGTCGGGTGTGGACCCGAGTCAGCCGTACCACGAGGCGAAGCGCCGGGCGCTCGAGGCGTTCGACCGCGCGTACTTGCCCGCCGTGCTTTCGCGCGCCGACGGCGTCGTGTCGAAGGCCGCGGAGCTCGCCGGCGTGCCGCGCACGAGCTTTCACCGGATGCTGGCGCGCGCGCGCGGTGAGGAGTAGCCGCGCGCGCTTCAGACCGCCGCCTCAGGCCTCAGCTTCAGACGCGCAGCCCGACCGGGCACGCGACGCCGGTGCCGCCGAGGCCGCAGTAGCCGTCGGGGTTCTTGTCCAGGTACTGCTGGTGGTAGTCCTCGGCGAAGTAGAATTCCGGTGCCAGGGTGACCTCGGTCGTGACGGCGCCGTGGCCGGCGGCGGCGAGGGCCTTGCCGTACGCCTCCTTCGACGCGAGCGCGGCGGCCTCCTGCTCGGCGCCGAAGGCGTAGATGCCGGAGCGGTACTGCGTGCCGACGTCGCCGCCCTGGCGCATGCCTTGGGTCGGATCGTGGTTCTCCCAGAACACCTTGAGGAGCTGCTCGTAGGTGATCGCCTTCGGATCGAAGACGACGCGGACGACCTCGTTGTGGCCGGTGCGGCCGCTGCAGACCTCGCGGTAGGACGGGTTCGGCGTGAGGCCCGCGGCATACCCGACCTGTGTAGAATACACACCGGGCGTATTCCACATCTTGCGCTCGGCGCCCCAGAAGCATCCCATCCCGAACATCGCGAGCTGCATGCCGTCGGGGAACGGCGCCTCCATCGGCGCGCCGGTGACGGTGTGTGTCTTGGCCACGGCCATGCGCTCGTTGCGGCCGGGGAGCGCGCCTTCGGGGGTCGGCATGCGGAGCTTGGCGTCGGAGAAGAAACCCATGGCCTCCTAGCATAGGGTCGCTGCCCCGTTTCGCCAGGGCTTCCGGGAGGCGCCCCCTCCGCTAGGGCCAATGCGGTTCACTCTGCGCGCTCGATGAGCGGGCGACAGGCGTTCAAGGCGTTGTCAGGATGCGGTGGTCGCGCACCGTCTTGGGCGGCGGAGGCGCGCAGCTGCCACCCCTCTCGAGATCCCCGAAGACGCGCTGCCAGAGGTCGGCGGGGATGCCGCCCTTGACCTTCGAGAGCTCGTCCATCGTCTTTTTTCGCATCTGCGGCGTCCCGATGCGCCCGCACACGCGCTGGCGGAGCTTCTGGAGATCCTTCTCGAGCGTCTGCCGCGCGACGGGGTCCGTGAGCGTTTGCGCGCGCTCGGCGTCGGTGATCGTGAAGATGTTGCGCTCCTTCGTCCCCTTGAAGCGCAGATCGCCGAGGGTCGTCGCCTTGACCGGCGGCGCGCCGGGCGCCGGCGCCGAGCTGCCGTTGAGCACGACCCGATTGCCGCCGGAGAGAACGCCGGGCGCGATCGGCGAGCCCTTCATGGCGTAGGCGTCGAAGAGGCGCGTCGCGCCCGGGCTGAGCACGGCCTGCCCGACCGCCGGCGCCGGGGCGATCTCGTAGTTGAAGCGGTAGAACCCCGTCGAGCTCTGGTAGGTCGCGTCGATCGTGCGATCGCCGAGCTCCTCGTACGAATAGTCCTCGTCGACGCCGCCGATGTCGTCGTCCCAGATGGTGTCAGAGTCGTAGCCGAGCGTCCGCACGCGGAAGGTGTCGCCGGGGAAGAGGCGAACGGGCTCGCGGATGCGTCCGTCCACATCGGTGAGTGACCGGCTCCAGCGCGAAGGCGACAGCGTCCCCTCGTCGATGCACCCGTTGCAGTCGAAGAGCTTGAGCCACTCGACGCCGTCGGTGACGTTGCTCGCGTTCGGTACGTCGAGCCACAGGCGCCAGTCGCCGCTGCCGAAGTCACCGGTGTCGAGGACGTCGAACGACTTCGCCTTCACCGAGTACGCCTTGAGCGCCCAGTTCTTCGCGCTCGGGTAGACCCAGCCGGCGACGATGCGCGACTGGTAGGTGTCGGCCCTGAAGCCGCGCAGATCGAGCGTCACCGTCAAAAAACGGGTCCCATCCTGATCGGTCGACTCGACGATCTTCGGCACCGGCCAGTTCGCCGGCGTGCCCGCGAACGGCACGACCTGCGTGAAGACCGGGATCGGTGCGTGGTCCCCGTAGAGCTTCGCCGGGCTGGGCGGCAGGTAGACGTGGAACGTGAAGATGCTGTCGAGCGAGGCGGGGCCGCGGATCGCGTCGCCCTCCCGCGCGAGCGGCGGCGCGCCTTGGGGTCCGGCGACGCGCGACGCAGGTTGGTGAAGAGCCTTGAACGAGTCCCCGAGAATTCCCCCCTCGTCGCGGTTGAACCAGATGTCCGTCACGATGCCGGGGACCCACACGTTCGTCCCCACCGTCCCGCGCCCGCCCGGCAGATCGAACTGCGCGTCGCTCGGCAGCCGGATCGGGCGCGCGCGATGCACCGCCACGCCGACCGGCGGATGGATCTCGGTATTGTACGGCGGGTGCCCGCAATCGTGGATGTAGTAGCCCCACACCGAGACGCGGTCGCCGGGGTACGGGCGAAAGCGCTCGGGGATGCTGTCGCGCTCCCACTCGACTTCCATTCCACCGCCGTTTGACTGCAGGGCCGCGAGGAACAGATCGTGCGGGTCGGGCGCGACGTCGAAGTTAACGTCCTTGCTGTCGTGGTTCAGCCAGAGATCGTTGCCGGCGACCCCCGACGTGTCCGCCCAACCCTCGACGAGGCGAAAATTCTGTGGCCCGTGGAACGGTTCGACGGTGACCCACTGCGCCTTGGAGACGCTGCCGAAGGAGCAGGTGATCTCGACGTTCTTCTCCCCGACGAACGGCGAGGGACCGCACGCGTCCTGGTGGCAGAACGGTGTCTGCGTGGTCTGCGTCTGCTTGGCGACGACGGGCCGCGTCTGCGGCGGGAGGTTCTTGGTCGAGACGGCGGTCATCTTGTACGAGATCGTTCGCACGGGGAACGTCTTGCCGAGGACGGTGCAGCCGTTCGGGCAGAGGTCGACCGCCACGCCGTAGACGCCGAGCTTGTCGGTCGTGAGCTTTGCGACCGGCCCAGTGACCGCGAGGGTGGCGGCGCTGCCGGCGGGCTTCTGCGTCAACCGAAACGCGCGCGCCACCGGGTAGTAGGTCGTCGTGCAGTCGTCGTCGATCGCACGAATGCGCGGCGCGCCGCCGGTCACGTTGTAGGAGGCGCCCGGCCAGTTTTCCCCGAGATCGATCGTGGTGGCGTGCGCGTCGAGCGTGACGGTTGGCGTGCACGTCCGCGGCCCGCCACCGGGGCCGCCGCCAGGACCGGGCGGAGGCAGCGCAGAGGCGCCGTCGGCGGTGAGGAGGGTGAGACCTCCGACGAGGAGCGCGGCGCGCAGCGGCTGGGGGCTCGGCATGTTCGATCGCAAAGAGCACGAACCAGGCCACACGGATGAGACCGCGTCGCGCTGCTCTTTCGGTGAAATCGCAACACCTTGGGCGTTGCATGCAAGCGTGGCAGGTGTTGCAGCCGCGTGGACCTACAACGAGCAGCGACTCGACCGGGCGCTGGCGGCGACCGCGGGGAAGCATCTGGGATGGCCGCAGGCCGGGGCGGGGTCGGAGTTGGCGTCGGAGTCGGCGTCGGAATCGGCGTTGGAATCGGCGTCGGGGTCGGCGTCGGAATCGGCGTCGGAATCGGCGGCCGCGTCTATACTCGGGGGATGCGCGCCATCGTTCTTCCGAGCCTCGTCGTCCTGATGTCGTGCGCCTCCGCGCCGCCGACCGCGACCACTCCGGCTCCCGTGGCCACGGAGGCGCCGGCCGATTCGGGGGCGGGTGCGGTGGCGACGGCGGAGCCGGCGGCCGAGGCGCATCGACCGCGGCCGCCTGTGGAGGTCACCAACCTCTGCCACGACGTGGCCCTCCTCGCGTACGGCGAGCCGCCGAATTTCAAGACCGAGAGCCTGGGGCGCTTCATGTCCGACGCCAGCGGGAGCGCGCCGCGGGAGCGCGACGGGACGCTCGCCGTCACGCTGGTGGACGACAAGGGCAACGTGCTGGCCAAGGTGAACGTGACGCGTCACATGAAGAAGCTCGAAATCGGCCGCAGCTGCAGAACGCTCTACGCGCACTAGGAGCCTACTGGGGCGTCGCGAGGAGGCGGCGGGCGATCACGACGTGTCCCGCGAGGGCGGTCGCGACCAGGACCGCCGGGAGCCACACGAACGGGAAGTGGGCGACGAACGTGTTCACGTGCGCCGGATCGGCGCCGAACGCGTGGAAGAGGGGGGTCGACGCGACGCCGATCGTCATGATCGTGAGCAGCAGCGCTGCACCCATCGCGTTCCAGAGTCCGACGATCCAGAGCGGCGCGCGGCCGGTGGCGAGGAGGAGCGCGACGACGACCGCACCCGCGCCGCTCACGATGTCGAAGTTGTAACCGGAGAAGGACATCTGCACCGGCATCACGCCCTCGGCCGCGGCCTCGTGCATCACGAGCTCGAGCGGCAGCCGAAAGGCGTGAAGGCCGACGAGCGCCACGAGGGGAACGCCGCGCGCGAGCCGGGCGCCGAGCCTCGAGAAGCCGACGAATGCGCCCAACCCGACCGAGGCGACGAGGACGAGCATCAGCGGCGGCGGTCGCGCGTCGACGTCGAGGAGCGCGCCGCTCGCGGCCGCGAGGCCAGTGGCTCCGAGCCATACGCACGCGGCCGCGAGGGCGACGGCGAGGCCGCGGCGGCCCACTCCGGCGCGCGCGAAGCCGGCGACGACGAGAGAGGCAACGAGCACGGCGAGGCCACCGATCCCGTAGACGACGAGAGGAGAGGGCTCGTGGGTCATGACCTCGACCTGCGCGCCTTGGCGATGAGCGCGCGGTCCTGCGCTCTTTCGCGCGCGACGTGCGCGTGCTCGAGGGCCTTGGCGATGCGTCGCGCGCGTGTGTCCTCGTGCACAGCGGCGTCGATCCAGCGCACGATCTCGTTCTTGTTGCTTCGCGGCATCGAGTTCCACGCCTGCCGCACGCCTTCCTCGTCCAGCGCCCGCGCGAGATCGTCGGGGGTGGGCCGCACGAGGGGCGCCTCGTCGCGCCGCACCGTCATCCGGACCTTGGAGCCCTCGTGCGCCGCAGCTTGCCGGCGAACGGTGCCGTTCAGGTAGACGAGGTGACGCCCGCCGCCGCTCGGGTTCAGCATCGTGCGCACGGGGTCGGCGCCGGCGACCTCCACGATCACCGGTGCGCGCGCGGTGCCGATGGCGCGGCTGACGGCGGCCGGGACCTCGGCGACATAGAGGATGCCCAAGCGGCCGATCGTGGCCGTGAACGTCCACACGCTGGCGCCCTTCGCCACGTTCAGCCCCCCAGCTCGAGCCCCAGGTCCCGCGCCGCGACGATGAGCGATCCGGCGAGGTCGACCCGCTTGTTCTTCACTTCGTCGAACGGGACCGAGCCGATCTTGCCGTCCTTGAACGTCGCCATCCGCCCGAACGTGCCGAGCGCGCACATCTCCGCGGCGTGCGCGCCGAGACGTGTCCCCAGCGTGCGGTCGAACGCCGTCGGCGAGCCGCCGCGCTGCAAGTGACCGAGGACCGTCAGCCGCACCTCGTGCCCGAGGTTCGAGCGCTCGAGCGCGTCGGCGAGGCGCTGGCCGGCGCCTCCCAGACGCGAGGTGTCCGGGGCGGGGAGGCTCGACCAGGGCGAGATCGCCCTCGACGGGGCGCGCCCCCTCCGAGACGACGACGATCGAGAACCGCAACCCGAGCGACTCGCGCTCGCGGATCTTCGCGATGACGCGATCGAGGTGGTAGGGAAGCTCGGGCAGGAGGATCACGTCCGCTCCGCCGGCGACCCCGGACTGGAGCGCGAGCCAGCCGGCGTGACGGCCCATGACCTCGACGACCATCACGCGCGCGTGCGCCTCGGCGGTGGAGTGCAGCGCGTCGATGGCGTGCGTGGCTGCAGCGACGGCGGTGTCGAAGCCGACGGTCACGTCCGCGCCCTCGACGTCGCTGTCGATCGTCTTGGCGATTCCGATGCTCGGCATCCCCAGCGCGACGAAGTGCTTGGCCGCGTGCATCGTGCCGTCGCCGCCGACGAGGACGAGCACGTCCACGCCGAGGGCGCGGAGGTGCGCGACGACCTCGGGGCCCACGTTCTTCGGTTCCTCGCCGTCCCCCTGCGGGACGAAGAACGGGTTCACCCGCGTGGAGCAGCCGAGCGCGCAGCCTCCCCGCGGCAGGATCCCGCGCACGTCGGCGACGTCGAGCGGTCTGAGGCCGTTCGGTGCGAGCAAGCCCTCGAAGCCGTCGTGGCAGCCCATCAGCTCGATGCCGCGGCGGCGCGCGGCGTGGACGAATCCCCGGATGACGGCGTTGACGCCGGGGGCGTCGCCTCCGCCTACGACGATGCAGGCCCGCCGCGTTTGAGAGGTGCTCACGATAGGCGTATAGCAAGGGGCGATCGTCTTGGGTAGGATCGCCAGCGATGCACGGCGAGCTCAACGCGGAACAGATCGAGGACGTCCTCCTGGCGGAGCGGGTCGGCCGCATCGGCTGCCACGCCGAGGGACGCACGTACATCGTGCCCGTCTCGTACGTGTACGACGGCGAAGCAGTCTTCGCGCACTCGGCGGACGGCCTGAAAGTGCGCACGATGCGCGCGAACCCCGACGTGTGCTTCGAGGTCGAGCACATCGTCGACGTCGCGAGCTGGCGCACGGTCGTCGCGTGGGGCAAATACGAGGAGCTCTCGGGCGAGGCCGAGGCGGCGGCGCTGCGCTTGCTCGGCGTATCGCCCGAGGTCACCCGCCCGATCGCCTACCGCATCGTCCTCTCCGAGAGGAGCGGTCGCTTCGAGCGCCGCTGAGCGCCACGTGAGGTCGCTCGTCTGGTTTCGCGGCAAGGACCTGCGCGTGAGCGATCACGCGCCGCTTCGCGACGCCCTCGCGGCGGGTGAGGTCGTGCCGCTGTTCGTGCTCGACCCGTACTTCTTCGCGAAGGAGCGCGCGGCGGCCCTGCCGCACCGGATGCAGTTCCTCCTCGAGTCGCTGGCCCGCCTGGCGCAGAACATCGCGCACCTGGGCTCGCGACTGGTCGTCGTTGCCGGAAAGAGCACCGACGTCGTGCCCGCGCTCGCCGCGAAGTGGCGCGTCGATCGCGTCGTCGCCCACCGGTGGACCGAGCCGTTCGGACGCGAGCGCGATCGCCGCGTCGAGGCGGCGTTGAAGGTGCCGTTCGTCCTCTACGAAGGGGAGCTGCTCGCGCCGCCGGCATCCGTCCTCACCGGGGGCGGCACGCCGTTCGCCGTCTTCACGCCGTTTTCGCGCGCGTTTCGTGTGCAGTGCGCGGTCTCGTCGCCGATCCCTGCGCCGCGCAAGATCTCCCGGGTCCCGGACGACGTCGTCGCCGACGAGGTGGCGATCCCGACGCTGGCGGAGCTCGGCCTCGCCGACAACCCGCGTCTCCTCGAAGGGGGCGAGCGCGCCGGCCGCGACCGGCTGAAGGCATTCCTCGCAGGGCCGGCCGCGAGCTACGTCCCCGATCGCGACCGCATGGACCGCGCGGGCACGAGCCGCCTCTCGGCCGATCTGAAATTCGGCACGGTGAGCGTGCGCACAGTGTGGAACGCGGCGAAGGACGCGCTCGGCGGGGCGGCCGACCAGCTCGCGAAGTTCCACGACGAGCTTCTCTGGCGCGAGTTCGCGCACGGCCTCATGTGGACGCGCCCGGAGCTCCTGAAGGAGCCATTTCGCCGCGACTTCGCCGGTTTTCCGTGGCGCACCGAGCCGACGCAGTGGGACGCATGGACGGCCGGCGAGACCGGCTACCCGGTCGTCGACGCCTCGGCGCGCCAGCTCCTCGCCGAGGGCTACGTTCACAATCGCGCGCGGATGATCTCGGCGAGCTTCCTCACCAAGCACCTCCTCGTCTCGTACCGCGAAGGCGAAGCGCACTACCTCCGGTATCTCACCGACGGCGACTGGGCGCAGAACAACGCCGGCTGGCAGTGGTCGGCCGGGTGCGGCTGCGACGCGCAGCCCTACTTCCGCGTGTTCAACCCCACGAGCCAGGGGGAGCGCTTCGATCCGCTGGGGGACTACGTGCGCCGGTGGGTCCCCGAGCTCGCCAAGATGCCTGCAAAGTACATTCATCAACCGTCGACGGCGCCCTCCGAGGTGCTGGCGGCGGCGGGCGTCCGGCTGGGCGTCACCTACCCGCGGCCCATCGTCGACCACGCGGCGTCGCGAGCACGTTTCTTGAAGGTAGCGAAGCAACACCTAGGGCGCGCCGGCTGATCACGTCTTCCGGCGGCCCGGCGCGCACCGTTTGCGCGTCGATGCAAGGAGCGCATGATGAAGGGTCACGCACGGGATCTGATGACGCACGGGACGACGCAGGCGTCCCCCGAGACGCCCATCGCGGCGCTCGCGTACACGATAGGTGACGTCGGGATCGGGGGCCTGCCCGTGGTCGACGCATCCCACGAGGTGATCGGCTTCGTGAGTGAGACCGACGTGATGACAGCCCTCCTCGCGGGTCGGTCTCCGGCCACCCCGGCGCGCGAGATCATGACGAGCCCGGCAGAGACCGTGGACGAGTTTGCGACGACCGACGACGTCATCAAGCTCCTCCGGCTACGGAGCATTCACCACCTGCCGGTGGTTCGCGGCGGGCGCCTCGTCGGGATCATCTCGCCGAAGGACGTGCTCCGGTACTACTCGTCACGGGCCGAACCCGACGACGCCATCGGGTGATCACGGCTCACGCGAGCCCGGTGATGGCTAGCTCGCGCGTGCGTCCGGCGAGCCTCACCTCGCACGCGTCGCCGACCTTCTTGCCCACGAGGGCCTGTCCGAGCGGTGACTTCGGGGTGACGACGAGCACCTCGCCGGCCGCGAGCTTCGCCCCGCCGCCTTGCGGGGCGAGGAAGAATCGGCGGCGCGCGGGCGGCCCGTCCTTCTCTTCTTCCTCGGCGGTGACGAGCGCGCCGAGCGCGATGGTCTGCGCGTCGTCGTAGGCGCGTATCGGCATCCCCTTCACCTGGACCACCGCCGCGCGCAGCTCCTCCACGCGCATCGCCTGCCCGCGCGCGAGGTACGACTGCTCGAGGGCGCGCGTGTCCTTGTCGTTCTCCGGCTTGGCCTCTTCATGCGTCGCGCCGGCGCGCGTCGTCGCTTGCGCGCGCTCGGCGGCCTCGAGATCGGCGGAGAGGACCTTGATGAGCTCGTCCCTGAGCGTGGTCTTCGCCGGCACCGTCGACATTCCTTCGTCGTTATAGCAATCGTCCGTCGGATGGAACGGTTGCCGTACCAGGAGTGAGCCTTGGTACGCTGCAGCGTGGCCAAGCCCCAGGACGAGTGCGCGTGCCGGTCCGGCAAGAAGTACAAGGCTTGCTGCGGTCCGCTCCACGCCGGCGAGGCGGTGGCGGGGACACCGGAGGAGCTCATGCGCTCGCGCTTCTCGGCGTTCGCGCGCGGCCTCGGCGGCTATCTCGTCAGGACCCTCGCAGCGGAGCACCCGGAGCGCGCGCTCCCGGAGGCGGAGCTCGCGCGCGAGCTGTCACGGGCGAAGGAGCGTCAGCGCTTCCTCGACCTGTCCATCGTGCATACGGCTGAAGACGGCGACCGCGGCGAGGTCCTCTTCTACGCGCGGATCTACGAGCGAGGGGAGGACTGCTCCTTCGCAGAGCTCTCGCAGTTCGTTCGCGAGGGGGGCGCGTGGCGGTACGCGAGCGGCGTGCTCGTCCCGTCGAGTCGGCTGCCGGCCGATCCGACGTCGCTCGATCGCGCGGCGTTCCTCGCGCTCGCCGATCAGGCGGCGAGGTAGGGGGAGACGCGCGCGCTCATCCGGACCTCGCCGGCGTCGGTGACGACGATCGCGCTGAGTCCTTCTTGCTGTTCGACCCAGCGCAGCCCGTCGCGGGCGCCGCGCAGGACGATCGACTTTGCCGCCACGTCGGCCTCCACCGCGGTCTCGGCGACGACGGTGGCTGTGAGGACGTCGGTGGCCGTCGCCGTGCGCGTCCGCGGGTCGAGGATGTGCTCCTGCCACGCGCCACCCTGCTGCCACTTGCGGAAGTCGCGACCGACCGTGGCGACGCCTCCCTTCGACACGTGCAAGACGCGCAGCTCGCGGCCGGCGTTGCGAGGGTCAGCGACGATGACCGGCCACGGCGCGCCGTTCCTGCGCGGCGCGCTGATCGCGATGTCCCCGCCCACGTCGATCATCGACGCACCGAACGCCGCGAGGCGCGCGCACGCGCGATCGGCGGCCCAGGCTTTGGCGATGCCGCCGAGATCGACGCGCGCCGTCGTCGGCAGCGTGACCGACCTCGTGGCGGGGTCGGCCTGGATGCGCCGCCAGTCGTGCGCGCGCTTGGTGGCGCGTTCCATCGACGATGGGGGCGCCTCGCCGAGCAAGCCGGCGCTCCCGTCGTACCCGGCGGACTCGATGGCGTCGAGGAGGGTGGGGGCGACGAGGCCCTCCGACCAGTGCGCCGCGCAGAGCGCCGTCTCGAGCGCGCTCCAGAGGGTGGCGCTCACCTTGCGAGGCTTGCCGGCTTCGGCGTTGAGGCGGGCGAGCTCGCTCTGCGGGAAGAAGCGGTTGAGGGCGCGGTCCCAGCGCATGAACCATCGCGGGATCTCGTCGAGCACGGCGCGGCGGTCCTCGTCTTCGATGACGACGGAAATGGCGCTGCCCATGGCGCAGAACTCCATCCAACGCACGCGCCCTCTGGCTTCGACTGTCTCCATCCCGGCCACGGCTGCTCCTCCGACCATTGAAACGGTCGGGGAAACAGGGCGATTAAGACGTCACGGCCACGTCGTCGCGCCGGCGGCGGTGGAGAGATCGACCCGCGCGCGCACGACGCAGAAACGGTGGCCCGTCGGCGCCTCCATCACCCACCACGTGCGCACCTTCCCGACCTTCTTGGCGCCGAG
>JANYHK010000042.1 GCA_025359105.1 Myxococcales bacterium
CGCTAGCTCTTGCGCGGGGCCGAAGCTCGATCACTTCGAGGCGAGCGCGGCGCGGTAGCCCTTGATCGCCTGTGTCAACGTCGGTGCGCGGAAGAAGGAGCAGAGGAGCGCGAGGTCGAGCCCCGGGAAGACCTCGCTCACGTCCGTACGCACGTAGTGCCCGCCCCGCAGGACGTGGATCTGCACGACGCTCTTCTTCCAGTACCAGACCTCCTGCACGTCGAGGCGGCGGTAGATCTCGAGCTTGCGAATGCCACCGCTCGTCCACACCATTTCGATGGCGAGGTCCGGGCGACTGCGGTTCTGGTCCTCGCCGACGAGGTAACACTCGTCCGGCTCGACGCCGGCCTTCTTGTCGGCCGACTTCTGCAGCCATCCCCCGTACGGCGACAGCTCGATACCGCGCTCGAGCGCAAACGTCTCGATGAGCCGGCCTATGTAGGCCTTGACCCGCTCGTGGTCCTTCGACGGGCTCATCAGCTCGACCACCCCATCCAGGTACGCCATGCGCGGCCCCGCCACGTCGCCGCGGAGATCCAGGAGCGCCTCGTACTGTTTCCAGGAGGCACGCATGACGATCCGCTGATCGGCGGTCGGCACGTACTCCCCTGCAGGGACCTGATCGGGAACGATCGACATCACGAAAAGTCTAGCAGCGGGCGGCCCCATGCCCAGACACCATCGCAACGCGCGTGCCGGCCGCGAATGGGGGAAATTTGGCTCACATCAAGACGCGACGGCCGTCCCCGGACAGGCCGACGCGGTCCGGGGACACCGCAACCACGACCAACGACCGCGACCACGACCACGACCACGACCACGACCACGACCACGACCGCGACCGCGACCGCGACCGCGACCGCGACCGCGACGCCGACTCCGACGCCGACGCCGACGCCGACTCCGACTCCGACGCCGACTCCGACTCCGACTCCGACTCCGACTCCGACCCCGACTCCAGGTCACCCGTACAGCTTCTTCGCGTACTCCGGCCCGTAGTACTGCTCCAGCTCCTCGAGCGTCTGCGGGGTGTCCTGCACGCTCTTCACGATCGTCGCGTGGCTCGGCAAGAGCTCCGGCTTCCAGGTCTCCGGCTGCCAGAGCTCCGAGCGCAGGAACGATTTCGAGCAGTGGAAGAAGATCTCCTCAACCGCCACGACGAGCGCCAGCGTCGGCCGGTGGCCCTTCACGACCATCTGATCGAAGAACGGCGCGTCACGGACGAGGCGCGCGGAACCATTGATGCGCAGCGTCTCTGTGCGGCCTGGCACCAGGAAGATGAGCCCGACATGCGGGTTCACGAGCACGTTGCGGAAGCCGTCGACCCGGCGGTTGCCGGGGCGATCGGGGATCGCGAGGGTCGCGTCGTCGACGACGCGCACGAACCCCGGCGGATCGCCCTTGGGGGACACGTCACACGTGCCGTCCGCCCCCGCGGTCGCGATGAGGCAGAACGGTGAGCGCGCGAGCCACGCCCTGTCCATCGCGTGCAGGCGCGTGCGCTCCTTGGTGACGGCGCGCGGCAAGGGTTGCCCGACGAGCTCGCGGAGCTCGGCTTCGGACGTGATGGGGACGGTCCCGTCGGCGAGCGGCGTCGTCATGGCGCAACGAGCATAGCGGCCCGCGGGACAGAAGTTCACAGGTGTGGTCCGGGGCGCACCTCGCGGTCCCGGATGCGGCGGGCTCTCGGGCGGATTCACGGAAGGTGGGCGGGCGTGCGGCGCCGGCACCGTCCTTGCTGAGGCGAGGCTCATGCTTACTTCCAAGCGCCCGGTCGCCCGCCTCGTCGCCCTGCTCCTGCCCTTTGCCTTCGCAGCGTGCGGCGGCCGGCTCGATCCGTCGGCAGGCGGCGACGCGTTCGGCGGCGGCACGAACGGCAGCGGCGCGAACCGCGACGGCGACGCAGGGACGAGAGCCGACGTGCAGAACCCGCCGAGGGATGTCGACGCGTCTACGGATGCGGGCTCGCTCGACGTCACCTGCACCGGAGGCGGCCTCCAACCCGGCTCGCCCTGGCCGATGCTCGGCCGGTGCCCGTCCCACCGCGGACGGAGCGACGAGGCGGGACCGACGGTCGGCGCGATTCGCTGGGCGCTGCCGCTCGGGACGTGGAACGACCGGGGCGACGGCCCGATCCTGAGCTCGGCGGCGATCGCGGCCGACGGGACGATCTACGTCCTCACGCGCCTCTCGCTCGTCGCGGCGACGCCGGACGGCACGGTCGCGTGGCGCATGCCCGTCGGGGAAGGCTTGGGGCAGGGCAACACCTCGCCCGCGCTCGGCGCCGACGGCACCATCTACGTCGGCACCGACGGGCTCTACGCGTTCGCGCCGAACGGGAACCTGCGATGGGTGCATCATCCGCAGCCCGGCGCCTGGCCGTCCGCCACCGCCGTCATGACCGCGCCGGTGATCGGCAACGATGGGACGGTCTACGTCGGCTCGCGCGCGAACGACCTCATCGCGATCGACGCGCATGGCCGGCGCAAGTGGACGAAGAACTGGGTGGGCGCGGGCCAATCGGGGTTCGCGTCCTCCCCGGCGCTCGGCGCCGACGGAAGCCTCTACATCGGCGACGATCGCGGCGGGCTCTCCGCTCTCGGCAGCGCCGACGGCTCGGTCAAGTGGCGCGCCGACGTGGCTCCAGGACATGCCCTCTTCAGCGCGCCGACGCTCGTGGGCGGGCTCGTCGCGATCGGCGGTCAGGGGGAGCTCGTCGCCTTCCACGCGAACGACGGCACGGTGGCTTGGCGCGCTCCGGTGACGTCGTCGCCGTACACCAAGACGATCCTCGCCGGCCCCTCGGTCGCCATGGACGGAACGCTCAGCCTCGGCGGCCCCGCGGCCGAGGTCTTGGCCGTCGACCGGCGAGGCATGCCGGTGTGGAGCGCGCACGTCGGCGACGATCCGGGCCGCGGCGTCATGCGCCCGACCCTCATCGATCGCGCCGGCGTCGTCTACGCCGGAACCGCAGACGGACACCTCGCCGCCGTCGATCGCGAAGGCCACGTCATGTGGTCGCTCGCGTTCGACAGCGAGATCTCCGGTGCGCCGGTGATGGGCGGGGACGGAACCATCTACGTCGGCACGGGAAAGGGCACGCTGTACGCCATCGGGCAGAAGCCGTAGCCGCCGCCCGGCGATGCGTCTTCGTCAGCTCGCGAGGAGCTGGCGCAGCACGTAATGCAGGATGCCGCCGTGCTGGTAGTAGAGGATCTCCTGCGGCGTATCGATCCGCACGGTGGCCTCGAGCGTCTTGGCGCTTCCGTCCTTGGCGGTGGCCTTCACCTTGATCACCTTGCCGCCGGCAAAGCCGCTCGAGAGCATCCCGGGCAGGCCGTCGATGTCGAAGGTCTCCTCGCCGGTGAGGCCGAGCGACGCGACGTTCTCCCCTGCCTTGAACTGCAGCGGGAGGACGCCCATCCCGACGAGGTTCGAGCGGTGGATGCGCTCGTAGCTCTCGGCGATGACGACCCGCACGCCGAGGAGCATCGGCCCTTTGCCGGCCCAGTCGCGTGACGAGCCCGAGCCGTACTCCTTGCCGGCGAGCACCACGAGCGGCACCTTCTCGGACGCGTAGCGAACCGACGCATCGAAGATCGACATCTGCTCGCCGCTCGGCAAATGCCGGGTGAAGCTCCCCTCGACGCCGGGCACGAGCTGGTTTCTGAGGCGCACGTTGGCGAACGTGCCGCGCACCATCACCTCGTGGTTGCCGCGGCGCGCGCCGTACGAGTTGAAGTCCTTCTGCTCGACGTGGTGCTCGAGGAGGTAAGTGCCCGCCGCGCTCGTCTTCTTGATGTTGCCGGCCGGCGAGATGTGGTCGGTGGTGATGCTGTCGCCGAGCACCGCGAGGACGCGCGCCTTCGCGATGGAGGTGACGGGCGCCGGCTCCTTGGCCATGTTCTCGAAGTACGGCGGGTGCTTCACGTACGTCGACGCGGGTTCCCACTGGTAGAGGTCTCCCTCCGGGACCGCGAGGGAGCGCCACTGCGCGTCGCCTTCGAAGACGTTCGCATAAACGCTCGTGAACATTTCGCTCTTGAGCGCCTTCTCGATCGTCTGTTCAATCTCGTGGCGCGTCGGCCAGATGTCCTTCAGGAAGACGGGCTTGCCGTCCTTGCCGTTGCCGATCGGGTCGACCGAGAGATCGATGTCGAGCGTGCCGGCGAGCGCGTAAGCGACGACGAGCGGCGGCGACGCGAGGTAGTTCGCGCGCACCTCGGCGTGGACGCGCCCCTCGAAGTTGCGGTTGCCCGAGAGCACCGCGCACACCATGAGGTTGCCCGCTTCGATGGCCTTGGAGACGTCGTCGGGGAGCGGACCGCTGTTGCCGATGCACGTCGTGCAGCCGTAGCCGACGAGGTTGAAGCGCTGCTCGTCGAGGTACGTGTCGAGGCCGGCGGCCGCGAGGTACTCGGTCACGACCTTCGAGCCGGGGGCGAGGCTCGTCTTGACCCACGGCTTGGTGTGGAGCCCGAGCTCGCTCGCCTTCTTGGCGACGAGGCCCGCGGCGATGAGCACCGACGGGTTGGACGTGTTGGTGCAGCTCGTGATGGCGGCGATGACGACCGAGCCGTGGGTCAGCTCCTGCCCGGCCTTGCCGCGCGGGGCCGTCTTGTTGGGTCCACTCGAAGCGGGCAGCTCGGCGAGCGCGCCCTCGAAGCTCTTCTTCGCATCGGGCAAACGCACGCGATCCTGCGGGCGCTTGGGGCCGGCCATGCTCGTCTCGATGCTCGCGAGATCGAGCTCGAGGGTGTCCGAATAGACCGCGTCCAGCGTTCCCGGGCCGTGGAACATCCCCTGCTCCTTGTAGTACGCCTCGACGAGCGCGACCTGGTGCTCGCTGCGGCCGCTGAAGCGGAGATAACGGAGCGTCTCGGCGTCGACCGGGAAGATGCCGCACGTCGCGCCGTACTCGGGCGCCATGTTGGCGATCGTCGCGCGATCGGCGAGGGGCAACGCCGCGAGGCCGGGGCCGAAGAACTCGACGAATTTGCCGACGACGCCCTTCTTGCGGAGCATCTGCGTGACCGTGAGGACGAGATCCGTCGCCGTCGCGCCGTCGGGGAGCTTGCCGTGGAGCTTCATGCCGACGACCTGCGGAATGAGCATGCTCACCGGCTGGCCGAGCATCGCCGCTTCGGCCTCGATGCCACCGACACCCCAGCCGAGGACGCCGAGGCCGTTGACCATCGTGGTGTGCGAGTCGGTGCCGACGAGCGTGTCGGGGTAGGCGACGTTCTCGTCGTTCGTGAAGACGACGCGCGCGAGAAACTCGACGTTGACCTGGTGCACGATGCCGGTGTCGGGCGGCACGACGCGGAAGTTCTTGAACGCCTTCTGCCCCCACTTGAGGAAGCGATAGCGCTCCATGTTGCGCGAGAACTCGAGCTCGGCGTTGCGCGAGAACGAGACGCCGGTGCCGAAGTCGTCGACCTGGACCGAGTGATCGATGACGAGCTCGACGGGCTGGAGCGGGTTGATCTTCTTGGGATCGCCGCCGAGCTTCTTCATCGCCTGGCGCATCGCCGCGAGATCCACCACGGCCGGAACGCCGGTGAAGTCCTGCAGGAGCACGCGGCTCGGGGTGAAGGCTATCTCCTTGTTCGGCTCGGCCTTGGCGTCCCACTTCGCGATGGCCTCGATGTCCTGGGCGCGGACGGAGCGGCCGTCCTCGGTGCGCAGGAGGTTCTCGAGCAGGATGCGCGTCGAGAACGGGAGGCGCGCGACGTCCGCGCCCTTCACCTTCTGCGCGACGGCGTCGAGGCGGTAGATCGTGTAGGTCTTGTCTTGGACCTTGAGCGTGGCCTGGGCGGAAAAGCTGTTCGGCATGGCGGGGGCATCCTAGCGCAGCGGCGGGTGATTTTCGCCTCCATGTGGGGCTCCCGCAGGACCGCGGCCAGCTCGCCGGCGCGCTTTTTCGCGCAACTTCGGCGCGAGGGTGGCGATGGGGGCGTATGGACATCGAGACCGGCTGCACGCAGCGCACTCGCAACACCTCGGAGTGCCCCGAGATCCCCGATCGCACGTCGAGCGAGCTCAATCCCGACGAGCTCCGCGCGATGCTCTCCGAGCTGAGCGGAACGCCGCTCCGGGGCACCGGCGCCTGGGACGCGGAGGCGAGCACGCGCCTCGCGGCGTTCCAGCGCGCCGAGGGGCTCCCTGCGACCGGGTCGCCCGACAACGTGACGGTCGACCGCCTGTGCCTCCGGTTCGAAGGCGTCATCGCCGCGCACACCGACGTGCCGAACCGCTGCCCGTCACCGGAAGCGTACGCGCGCGTCTCGACGTTCCTGCAGCAGTCGGTGAACGCCGCCGACCACGTCGCGGGCGAGCTCGCCCACGACGCGCCGCTTCGCGCCCGCTACGTCGCGGAGACCCACGACTTCGCGAACCAGACGCTTCAGCGGTTCGCGCGCGGGGAGATCTCCGAGGGCGAGGCGGCGTACGCGGCGAGCGCGTTCCGCAACCAGTCCCTGAAGACGGCGCGCGAGGGAATGAGCCCCGCCGGGCAGGCCCTCTCGCGCTACCTGAAGGAGCAGGGCACGACGCTGCCCGCGCTGGTCGACAAGTACGCCGCGTCGATGTTCGCCAAGCCCGTGAAGAGCCTCACGGTGGAGGAGCAGGGCCGCCTCTGCCTCAAGATCGCCGAGAAGTCCGGCATGACCAACGAGGGCGTGAACGCCGCAGCCAAGGTGGCGCCCGCGGTCGGCAAGGTGATGCTCGCCGCCGCGATCGGGATCGCCATCTACCAGGTGGCGACGGCCGACGACAAAGTCGGCGAGGCCGTCAAGCAGGGGGCCTCGTTCGCGGGCGCCTGGGCAGGCGCGCAGCTCGGGATCGCGGCGGGCGTCGTCTGCGGCCCCGCGGCGCCGGTTTGCTCGACGGTCGGCGGTCTCATCGGCGCCATCGCCGGATCGCTGATCGCCGAGAAGGCCGCCGAGGTGACCTACAGCGCGATCAAGGGTTGAGGGGCGTCACTTCGGCGTCGGCTCGGCGCAGACGTGGTTGATGCACGTCGAGCCGTTGCCGACGTTGCAGCAGTCCGCCGTCTTCTCGCAGTGATCGCCGTCGGCCGCGCAGGTGCCGGCCGACTTGCAGACGAGCCCGCCGTCGGGGCCGTTGCCGTCGCAGAACCCGCCGCAGCACTCGGTGCCGGTCGCGCAGCCCTGGCCGTCGCCCTTGCAGGGATCGAGCGCCCAGAAGCCGCGCATGTTGAGCGAGGTCTCGTCCTGGCCGGGCAAGAGGAACGGCGGGTGGCTCGGATCTTTGCCGGCGGCCGGCGCGAGATCGATCGCGGCGACCCAGAGCTGCTTCACGGCGTCCTTGCCGCCCAGGAGCGTGTTGCCGTACGTCCGGCGGCTCGTGAAGACGACCCAGAAGTACCCGCCCGACGGGACCGGCGCGAACGTCGGCTCGAAGTTGAACGCCAGATCGCGCGCGCCGGCGGCGAACGGATACCCGTCGCCGTCGAGCTTCGCGAGGCGCACCTCCTGGTTCGGGGCGAGGGCGCTCGAGAGGAACAGATCGCCGGCGCCGTAGCGCGTGTCGAGCACGCCGCGCTGGTAGAGGATCCACTTCGAGTCGGGGCTGACGGTCGGCCACGCGATGCCTGCGCCGGCGCCCTGCGGGACGAGCTCGAGGGTCGCGCCGGCCTTGGGCGTGGCGAGCGTGAAATCGAAGACGTTGAGGGAGCCGGCGACGCCCGCCCCGCTGATGCCGACGTACGCGAGCTTCGTCCCGTCGGGGGCGAAGTTGGGCATCCCGAGGTGGGCGCCGTCGAGGCCGCTGTTCGCGATCCTCGAGCCGTCGGCGGTGCTCCACAGTCCGTCGGCGGCGCCGGGCGGGCCGGGGAGCGGCGACGAGTTCTCGACGAGGTACTTTCCGTTGGGCGACAGGGCCGGGTTCGACCAGCTGCGCTTGGTCGCGTCGCCGGGCGTGCCGCCGACGTCGTGGATGATCTTGTTCGTCAGCAGATCGTACGAGCCGCCGAACACGTCACCGCCGCTCACGATCGTCGAGCCGTCGGCCGAGACCGTGTGGCACGTCATCGTGCAGCCGCCGGGGCCGCTGATGTACGCCGCGCTGAAGTCGTCGGGCGCGGCGGCGCCCGGCTTGATGCGCATGACGCGCCCGAGGTTGTTCGCCCAGTAGTAGATGGTGCCGCGCATTGACGCGGGCGCGATCGTCCACGCGTGCTTGGCGATCACGGTCGCGACGCCGCCGGCGAGCCGCGCGACGAAGAGTGTGGTCGCGCCCGAGGTCGAGCCCACGAACTTGTCCCACGTGCCGGCCGCGAACGCGTAGCGCGACGGCGGCGGGACCTTGGTGAACGACTCGAGCTCGAACGACGCGCTCTGGATGTGGACGTAGTAGAGATCGTCCGCAAGGCTGTTGTTCCATTGCATCAGCGGGCTCGCGAGGCCGCGCGGGAAGACTGTGCCGTCGTAGGGGTACGCCCACACGACGGTCGGGTCCGGGTTGATCGCGCCCTTGAGGGTGCCCTGCGTACCGGGATCGACGGCGCCCGGGTTCTCGACGACGTGAAGCTTCACGGTGAGCTGGGCCTTCGCCTTCTGCCCCTTGTACGACGCGCCGATCGCGATGACGCCGCCCATCGCGCCTGTCGACGTGTAGAGGCCGGTCGGGCTGATGGTGCCGACCTGCAGGTTCGTCGCCGACCACGGCAGCGCCTCGGCGACCGTGCCGGTCGTTCCGTCGCTGAAGTGCGCGACGAGCTTGAACTGCTGCGTCACCTGCGCACCGCTGTCGACGGTGATCGTCGCCGATGGCGGATCGATCGCGATCGACGAGACCGTCTTGTCGCCACCGTCGCCGAACGTCGGTCCGGGGGGAGGCGGGATGCTGCCTCCTTCGACGGACGCGTCGGGATCGGCGAAGCCTTGCCCTGGGTTGGTCGTTCCACACGCGACGAGGATCGCGAGCAGGAGGACGAATGGAAGAAGAAGAAGGCGAAGGGAGAGATGCCGCGAAGCGGGCAACGGGCGGAGCCGGCGAGCCATGGGCGGCAGTCTGGCACCGCGCATTCGCCGCGGCCAGCCGTAGATCGACGCGCGTGAGAGATCTGACCTGGGTCGGTGAGGATCCTCCCGACACGTAGGAGCACCGGCGGCGATCTGCGATGCGGATAGCTGACCGACACTTGATCAGTCATGTATCGATCCACATACTCCACGTCATGAGCACCCTCCAAGAGTTTCTGGGAATCCGCCGCACCATCGCCCTGTGGGAGGGCCGCGCCGACGCCGAGCTCGGCGCCATCCACGGCATCGGCCTCTCCGATTTCGCGGCGCTGCATCACCTCGCGGAGGCGACGGGAGGCCGGCTGCGACGCGTCGATCTCGCGCGACGCCTCGCGCTCACCCCCTCGGGGGTCACGCGTCTGCTCGCCCCCCTCGAGCGGCGCGGCATCGTCGAGCGCGAGACCGACGCCACCGACGCCCGCGCGACGTTCGCCGTGCTGACGCGCAGCGGCAAGGCGCTGGTGCGCGACGCCTCCGTGACGGTGAGCACGATCGCCGAGCGAACGCTGGGCTCCCTTGGCGAGCGCGATCGGCATGCGTTCGCGAAGCTGGCGGAGCTGTGAGAGCGGAGCGCGCGGCGGCCGCCTCGGGGAGATCCCTCACGGTGAGGCGGCCGCACGAACTACGGCGTATACGCCTCGACGGGGGACAGGCTTACGCCATCCCAGCCTTGTGATCGCGCAACTTCGGTCTCGAGCAGGACCATGTTTCTGGGTGTTTTAGAACCCACTTCGGGGTCGGGGAAAAACTATCGGTGAATGTTTGGTCGAATGTTTGCGACAGATACTCGCGGACGGCGTCAGAACACACGAAGGCCAAGGTCGACGTCTCCGCGCTGCGCGGGAGCGGAGGAGGGTTTTGGGCGAAGAGCATGGTGCTCGTTTCCCAAACCGACAAATCCTCCTCCGCTCCCTCGCCGCGCGAAGACGAGCGAACGCGAGGCCCAGCGGGCTCAGGCTCCGGCGTAGCGAACCGCGCCCCACAGGGCCGCGAGGAGCACGACGGCGATGCCGAGCATCAGCGCGACGTTCGGGACGAAGTACGGGTAGGCCATCAGGATGACCCCCGCGAGCATGTGCGGGACCCGCGACTGGCGCTTGCCGTAGGCGAACGCGACGAACCCTATCGAGCCCACGAGCATCGAGGCGAGGAAGGAGTTCGCGTCGAGATCCATCTACGGATCCTAACACCGGCTCCCCCTCCCGGCATTCCCGCGCGCAGCGGTGCGCGCCCGGCCGCGGGGATCAGGCTCGCAGCGGCGCGAGCGCGCCCGACCACTTGAAGAGCTCGTCGAGCATGCCGGCGGCGGACTTCGCAAGGTCGTCGCTGCCGGTGAACGTGCCGTCCGCGGCCATGAGCTTCGAGAAGAACGCGATGCTCACGGCCTCGGGGATGGGCATCACCTTGAGCGTCGTCAGCACCTGCTTGGTCATCTGCGCCGAGCGCGTGCCGCCCGACGCCCCGCCGTAGCTGACGAAGGCGGCCGGCTTGTAGCACCACTCGCCGTAGAGGAAGTCGAGCGCGTTGAGGAGAGCCGGTGGCGAGCCGAAGTTGTACTCCGGCGTGACGAAGACGAAGGCGTCGCACGACTTCACCTTCGCGCTCCACGCCAAGGTGTGTGCGTGCTCGTACTGCGCGAGGCGCGGGTGCTTGGGCTCGTCGAGGAGTGGCAGGCCGATCTCCTTGAGATCGAGCAGCTCCACCTCGAACTTGCCGTGCGCCTTCGCGCGCTCGAAAAACCAGCTCCCGATAGGCAGCCCGACGCGACCGGGCCGCGTGCTCGCGATGACGACTCCGAGCTTCATGGCGAGACCATCTTCTCGGGCCGGACGTGCTTGTCGAAGTCCTCCGCGCTCATGAGCTGCAGCTTCACCGCCGCCGCCTTGAGCGTGATGTTCTCCTTGTGCGCCGTCTTGGCGACCTTGGCCGCGTTGTCGTAGCCGATGACCTGGTTGAGCGCCGTCACCAACATGAGCGAGTTGGTGAGGTGCTTGGCGATGACGTCCGTGTTCGCCTCGATGCCGACGACGCAGTTGTCGGTGAACGAGACGCACGCGTCGGCGAGCAGCTTGGCGCTCTCCAGCACGTTGTGGATGATGACGGGCTTGAAGACGTTCAGCTCGAAGTGCCCCTGGCTCCCGCTGAACGCGACGGCCGCGTCGTTGCCGAAGACCTGCGCGCACACCATCGTCATCGCCTCGGCCTGCGTCGGGTTCACCTTGCCCGGCATGATCGAGCTGCCCGGCTCGTTCTCGGGGAGGTGAAGCTCGCCGATGCCGCAGCGCGGACCGCTGCCCATGAGGCGGACGTCTTGCGCGATCTTGAAGAGCGCCATTGCCAGCGTGCGCATCGACGCGCTCGCCTGCACCATTGCCTCGTGGCCGGCGAGCCACGCGAACTTGTTCGGCGCGCTCGTGAAGGGCGCGCCGGTGAGCTTCGCGATCTCGGCGGCGACGGTCACGGCGTACTTCGGGTGCGTGTTGAGCCCGGTGCCGACCGCGCTGCCTCCCAGGGCAAGGGCGTAGACGCCGGGGAGCGACTCGCGGATCTTCTCCTCGCAGAACTCGAGCTGCGCGACGTAGCCGCTGAACTCCTGGCCGAGCGTGAGCGGCGTCGCGTCCATCAGGTGCGTGCGGCCGATCTTGACGATGTCCCGGTATTGCTCGCTCTTCGCCGCGAGCGCCAGGCGGAGCTTGGCCACGGCGGGGAGGAGCGCCCCCTCGATCTGCGTCGCGGCGGCGACGTGCATGACCGTGGGGAACACGTCGTTCGACGACTGCGATTTGTTCACGTCGTCGTTGGCGTGGATCGGCGCTTTTTTGCCGAGGCCGACGCCGGCGAGCTCGTTCGCGCGGTTGGCGATGACCTCGTTCGCGTTCATATTGCTCTGGGTGCCCGAGCCGGTCTGCCAGACGACGAGGGGGAATTCGTCGTTCCACTTGCCCTCGATCACCTCGTCGCACGCCTGGGTGATGAGCTTCGTCTTGGCGTCGTCGAGCTTGCCGAGGGCGTGGTTCGCGAGCGCTGCGCCCTTCTTCACGACGCCGAACGCGCGGATCATCGCGGCCGGGAAGCGGTGACCGCCGATCTTGAAGTTCTGCAGGCTCCGCTGCGTCTGGGCGCCCCAGTAGCGCTCCGACGGGACCTCGACGTTGCCCATGCTGTCCGATTCGACGCGCACGCTCATGTGGACTCCTATGAGCCCGCCCATGTAGCGGCGATCGCGCGGTGACTCAAGTCAGCCGGGCTTGCGGCTGCGCGAAGCGTCGTATTCGCGGCGGGACTTCGGATCCCCCACCTTGCGGAAGGCCCACGAGACGCGCTTGAAGATCTGGTAGATGCGCTCGCGCGCCGCGTCGTCGAGGCCGGGGTGGAGGCGATCGGGGTGAAACTCGAGCGCGCGTTCGCGGAAGGCGTTGCGGATCTCCTCGATCGTCGCGTCGGTGGAGACCCGCAGGGTCTGGTAGGCGTCGAGCGTGTCGAGGCGCGACCACAGGCGCTCGACGTAGCGGGACATCTGCGCCGCGTCGACCGGCGGCGACGACTCGACCTCGGGCGGAATGGAGGGCGGCGGCGCGCTGATGGCCGCGCGCGACGAGGGGCCCTGCGCGCGGCGCACCGCGTCGACGAGCGCGCCCGGGTCGGGCGGGATGGCGACGTACGTGTTCGCGCCGAGGGCCCGCGCTTCCTCGGCGCCGCGGTTCTCGTCGACGTACGCGCGATCGGCCAGGACGACGCCGATCGGGACCTGCCACGCCTCGCGTAGGCGGACGACGGTCTCGGGGTTCGCTCTGGCGATCTGCGCGTCGAGGACGACCACGTCGGGCACGACGCCGACCATCCCCGAGAGCGCGCGGGGGAGGGAGTCGAACGGGTGTACGTCCGTCCCTGTCGATCCGAGGAGAGACGCGAGGAGCGCGCGCGTGACGCTGCTCGCGCACACGACGCATACGACGCAGCGAGCGGTCACGAGTCACCCTCGTCGCCGGGGCCCTGGGTGGCGGCCAGGCGCTTCGCGCTCTTCTCGACGTCGCGCTGCGACGGACCAGAAATTTTGAGGCGCCGCGACGTCTCGCGCTTGCTGTCGAGGTTGAGCGCGGTGACGCAAAGGATGCCGTTCACGTCGACCTCGAAGCAGACCTCGACCTCGATCTGGCCGGCCTTCGCGCTGCGGAGCTCGGGCACCACGAACTCGCCGAGCCGCGTGTTCTCGGCGGCGTTCGCCGAGTCGCCCTGCAGGAGGACGAAGCGCATGTCATCCTGACCGTCGCGCCAGGTCGTGAACCGGCGCTTCTCCTCGGTGGGGACGACGGAGTTGCTCTTGAGGAGCCACTCCACGCCGCCGCCGGCCACCGCGATGCCGATCGAGTGGGGCAGCACGTCGACGAGGAGGGACGTCGCCGGCGCGGTCTTGGGCCTGTTGACCCAGGTCCCGGTGAGGAGGGCGGCGTGCATCGACGCGCCCAGGGCGACCGCGTGCATCGGATCGACGTCGCGGCGCGGCGTTCGGCCGAAGAACTCGGCGACCGCCGATGCGACCAGGGGAACGCGTGCCGTGCCACCGACGAGGACGACGTCGTTCACGTCGGGGAGGTTGATCCCCGCCGCTTGCATGCATTTGTGCGTGAGCTCGATGGAGCGCTCCACGAACGCGTACGCGACGCTCGCGAGCTCGTTGCGCGTGACCTTCATGCTGAGGTCGACCGCGCCTTCGCCGCCGAAGCCAGCCTCCGCGACGGCGACCGTCGTGCTCTCGGCCGACGCGAGCTCGCACTTGGCGCTCTCGACGGCGAAGAGGAGGCGCTGCCACTCGGCCTGCGACCGGCGGAGATCGACGCGCTGATCGCGGCGGAAGCGATCGGCGATCTGGCCAGCGAGCGCCACGTCGATGTCGTCGCCGCCGAGGAAGGCGTCGCCCGCCGTCGACAAAACGCGGTAAACGCCGCCCTTGATCTCGACGAGCGAGATGTCGAACGTGCCGCCGCCGAAGTCGTAGACGGCCACGATGCCGTCCTTCTTGCCGTCGAAGCCGAAGGCCAGCGCGGCGGCGGTCGGCTCGTTGACGATGCGGAGCACCTCGAGCCCGGCGACCTTGCCGGCCACGCGCGTGTATTCGCGCTGCGCGTCGTTGAAGTTGGCCGGGACGGTGATGACGGCCTGCAGCGGCCCGCCACCGAACTGCTTGCGCGCGCGCGACGCGACCGCCTGGAGGATCATCGCGCTGATCTCGACGATCGAATAGACCAGTCCGGCGCGCGTCTGAACGGCGACCTGGCCGTTCTCGTCCTGCACGATCTCGTAGGGGAGCGACGCGCGCGCTGCGCGGACGGCGGGATCATTGAAGGCGCGGCCGATGAGGCGCTTGGCCGAGTAGACCGTGTCGTGCGGCGCGTCGACGAGGCGGGCGCGCGCCTCGTGACCGACCAGCGCAGCGCCCGCCTCGGGGAAGGAGACGACGCTCGGCATCGTGCTCCGCTGCTGCGCATCGAGGAGGACGGTGGGTACTCCCGCCACGATCGCGGCGACGGCGGAGTTCGTCGTCCCCAGGTCGATGCCGATGGTCGTCGCCCCCTTGGCCATGCGCGGCGGATGGTACACCACCCGCCCGTCGCTGGATCAGGGGCCTTGGAGGAGACTTTTGAGGCGCCGCTGCAGGTCGCTCGTGCCCTTTCCCGCACGTTTTTCGACGATCTGGCGGCCTTTGGCGCCTCCGATGGCGAGCAGCGACCGGGCGAGCATCTCGACCACCATGGGCGACTCGCGGGGCAGCGGCGAGGCGCCGGTGAGGCGGGCGACGACGCCCCGTGCGGGGGGCGCGAGCGCCGTCACGAGCACCTTCACCGCTTCGTCGCGCGCTTCCGGCACCGCGTCGGTGAGCAGCGCGGCCGCGACGGCACACGCGTTGTCTCCGCCGGCGGCGGTGCCGTCCAGGATCTTCGCGGCGCGACGCACGACATCCATGTCGATCGCGCCCACTTTGCGCAGGCCGGTGAGCGCGGCGACGCGCACGGATTCGTCGGGATCGTCGAGCACGCCGAACAGGACCGAGCGCGCCTTCTGACCCCACGGCGCCGCGAGGGCCGCCGCGGCGGCGCGGCGTACGGTCGGTGCCTTGTGGCGGAGGAGCTGCGCGACGAGCATGCCCAGTCGCTCGTCGGGGATCTCGGGGAGCGAGCGGAGCGTGTCCTCCGCGAGGGCTGCGTCGTCGTCGTCGGGAGCTGCGGCGGCGATTTGCTCCACCACGGTGACGAGCGGCTCGAGGGCGGGCTTGCCGATCTCCTTCATCGCCTCGACGAAGCGCATGCGAACCAGCTCGCCGCCGCGCAGGCGCACGTTGCAGAGCGCGCGAGCTCCCGCGCGGCCGCACGCGACGAGGATGCCTTGCGCCGGATCACGCGTCGCCCCGGCCCCCGACAAGAGGAGGACCGCGACGGGGTCCAGGACCTCCGCGTCGGCGATCGAATCCAGCGCTTTGGCCGCCAGCCCCTCGCGCGTCTCCTCGCTGGGCGCCGCGCCGCGCGCGTGGCGCTGCTGGAGGCGAACGACGATCGCGAAGAGCGGCACCACCGCCGCGCGACGGGCGAGCACGCGCATCGCACGGGCGAGGGTGGCCGATTCGCGGGCGTAGCGCGGCAGCTCGAAGATCGAGTCGAGCAGGCGCAGGATCGGCTCCGGATCAGTCGCGAGCTTCTCGGCCTGCTGCTCGGCGATGACCCAGACCTGCACGTCCTCCGGCAGCTCGGGGAACGACAGCACCGCGCGCGAGTGCAGCTCGCGCAGCACCTCGTCGGACTCGATCGTGCGCTCGCGAACGAAGCGGTTGCCCACGACCTGCATCAGCTGGCGCACGCTCGTCCCCGGCGGTGGCGAGCTCCCTGAGCCGGAGCTGCTCACGGTCGCCTGCTTCTCCATCTCCGCGAGGATGAGCCCGGCCACGCGAAGGAGCATCGGGTGCGCGAGCGCAGCGACGAGGAGCACGGGAATTTCAAGCCCCGGCATCTCCGCGCCTTCGCCGACGTGCTCGGCCACGAGGTCCCAGCTGGTGAGCAGCAGCTTCACGTGCTCAGGCGTCTTCAGCGTCCGCACGACGTCGGCCGTCAGGGCGGTGCGCAGCTTCTTTCGGCGCTCGGGCTCCGCCGCCCGCACGATCCTGGGGATCGCATCGAGGTCGCGCGCGACGCGCGAGATGCACAGCATCACCTGCCACGGCAGGCGCCGGTCGCGGCCGAGCATGTCGGTCACGAAGAGGATCGAGACGCGCGTGAGGCCGCGGGCGGCGAACTGCGCCTGGAGCTCGGTGGCCGAGATTTCCGGGCCGCTCAAGAGCTCCACGGCGTCGCCGAGCTCACGCTCGTCCAGCCCCTCCTTGAACGTGAGCGAGACGAGGCCGCGGCGCGCGAACACGTCTCCCAGCCGCTGCGCGCAGCTCGCGCCGACGCCGCCGGGCGCCGCCTTGACCAGGTCCATCGTCTCGCCGATACCGGTCATCACGACCAGCTCGTGGGTGTCGCGGTCGCGGCGCGCGAAGGAAATTTCGGCCCGTCGTGCGAGGGGCGGGCCCATCACGGCGCCGAGCTGCGCGAGCGAGCGCGCGAACTCGGGGTGCGCGCGCTCGTAGTACGTGGTGCGCGCGACGGCCGAAGTGACGGCGCTCAAGAACTCGGAGAAGCCCATCCTCGGATCGGTGAGCGGCTCCGGTGGCGGCCCGGCGTCGGGCGGAGGAGGCGGTGCGCTGGTAGGCTCGTCGGGCGCCGCGGCGGCGTCGAGCACGACGGCCGCCGGCGGCTCGTCCATGCTCCACTGTGGCGGTGTCGTCTCGTCCTCCGGCGGCGGAGGCGGCCGCGCGGACGGCGGACGCTTGCTCTCGAACGTCGGTGCGCGCTGCGGCGGCAAGGTCAGCGTGCGCTCGAGCACGTCCGCTGGAAGGATCGACGGAGTCGGGTCGACAGGCGCGCGGAGCAGCGCCGGCGTGGGCGTTGCGTCGTCGTCGTCGTCTTCGCGCGGGATCGGCCGCGCGATCGCCGGCTTGCGGACGGCGCCGAGCTCGCCCGATCTGGAGAGCAGCGCGCGCACGTCGGCGCGCAGCTCCCGGATCGTCTTCGGGCGATCCTTCGGATTTTTGGAGAGTGCGCGCAGGATGATCTGCTCGAGTCGCTTGTCGAGCCGTGGATTCAGCTGGGACGGCGGGCGCGGCGCGTCGGAGACGTGCGCGACGAGGATGGCAACCGGCGTGGCCCCTGTGAACGGCACGATGCCCGTCGCCATCTCGTAGAGCAGGACGCCGCACGCGTAAATGTCGCTACGCGCGTCGACCTTCTCGCCACGCGCCGCCTCGGGCGCCATGTACTCCGGCGTGCCGGTCACCGTCGTGCCGCCCGACGACAGGTACTCGGGGGCTCCGTCGACGTCGACCTTCTGGACCGCGGCGATCCCGAAATCGCACACCTTGAGCAGCTCCTTCATCTCGCCGTCGTCGTTCCTCTTGCGAATGAGGACGAGGTTCTCCGGCTTGATGTCGCGGTGGATGATCCCGGCGTCGTGCGCGGCGGCGAGAGCGCCCCCGAGCTGGGTCATCAGATCGACGATGCGCGGCAGGGGGAGCGGGCGGCTCTCGTTCAGGGCGTCGCGGAGCGTCTTGCCCTCGAGCAGCTCCATGACGATGTAGAGCATCCCGTCGGCCTCTTCGCCGTAGTCGAGGACCCTCGCGACGCTGGGGTGGTCGAGCTTGCTCGCCGCGAGCGCCTCGCGCTGGAAGCGAGCTGCGAAGTCGGCGTCGCGCTCCATCAGGCCTTGGAGCACCTTGATCGCGACGGGCTTGTTCAGCGCCCGGTGACGCCCGCGGTAGACCTTGCCGTACGCGCCGACCCCTATGGGTGACTCGATCTCGTACTTGCCGTTGCCGAGGACGAACCCGAGGAGCGGATCGGCGCGCGCGTCGGGCAGCGTCTTCTCCTCGCGATCGGGCCGCGAGGCGCGCGGCGGGCGGCTCGAGCGCGCCGCGACCTTGCTCGCGCGCGCACGCGTCGAGCGCGGCGGCGGCCGCGTGGTCCTGCGGTCCCCGAGGAGCTTCTTGAGGACGGCGACCTGATCGTCGCCCGTGGGCGACAACGTCAGCGGAAAGAGGCCGCCGGTCGGTTCGCCCGCGAGGACCGCGTTGAGCACGATGGGCTCGGGCAGTCCGGGCGCGTGCACGACGAGCGCGTGCTTCTCGCCGGAGAGCGGCGGATCCTCGAGCGGCACGAGCGCGACGCGACCGCGGAGCGCAGCGTCGACCACGGCTTGCACTTCGACGAGGTCGAGCAGGCGTGCGACGAGCAGAAGCGGGATCTCGTCCACCACAGCAGCTTACCTAAAATCGGCGGGCGGCGCGCCGAACGCGGAATCTCTACCGCGCCGCGTCGAGCGCTTCGGGGAGGTGGGCCAGGGCGCCGCGCACGGCGCTCTTCATGACGGCGTGCTCCAGCAACGGCGCGAAGCGGTCCTCGTTCTCGGCGCGGGCCCGGCCTTCGAGGACGGCGACGATCGCGCCCTTCCTCTTGTCGCGAACCGTGGCAGTGACGAGGCACGCTACGGTCGTCTTCTTGTCCGCCGAGGCGACGCGTTCCATGCGTACCAGCGCGACGCTCAGGATGGCGGGGCGGGGCTTCGGCCTGCCGGCCATGTCGACCGCAGGGAGCTCTTGCTCGACGACGGTGCGTAGCTCGAGGACGACATCGACGCCTTCGCGCGTCACCTCGCTCGTCACCTCGCCGATGGCGATCGGCGCCGTCGCTGCAGTTGGCGCCGCGTCCGCGGAGCACGCGAACAAGATCGAGGCGACCACGAGCCACGAGGAACGTCCCATCGTGTTCGATCGCTACCGGACGCGCCGCAGCGCGGCCAAGTTCGAGGCTACTTCTCGCCGAGCGATCGCACGTAGTCCGCGAGGGGGCCGAGCTCCTCGTCCTTGATGACCTTGGCCCACGGCGGCATCTTCGCGTTGGGGACGACGCTCTGCGGGTTCTTGATGAAGGCCGTGAGCAGCTCGGGCGTCGGGAACTTCTTGCCGCTCTGCCGGAGATCGCAAGAGCCGACTCCCGTTTCGCCGTGGCACGAGTCGCAGCGGTACTTGTAGAACGTCGCCTCGCCGCCTTTCAGGTCGGTGCGCGGCTGCGCCTCCGCAGGCGGACGGCGCGCGGTGAGCTTCGGCACCGTCTTCAGGTACGCGTAGATCGAATTGAGCTCGTCGTCCGTGAGCTCGACGTACTTCGGCATCGGGTAGAGGACCGGCGAGTCGTCGGGGCGGAAGCCCTCCTTCATCGCGCGGCGGAACTCCGCGTCGCTCCACTTGCCGATGCCAGTCGCCTCCTCCATCGTGATGTTGGGCGTGTAGATCTTCTTGCCGGCGAGATCGAGCATCATGTTGCTGCCGCCCATGTAGCCGTCGCTCGTCTCGGGCGGCTGGCGGTTCGATTTGAAGTCCTTGGAGTGGCACTGGTAGCACTCGAGGTTGTCGGCGAGGTACTTGCCGAAGGCGAGCTTGTCGCCCGTCGACGGCGCGACCAGCGGCTGCTTCGGGTACGGCTTCGGCTTGAAGGCCACGAGACAGAGGAACTTCACGAGGAAGGTCGGCTCCGATTCGCGATCGTCGACGTCGGCGGCGACGACGGCCGGATCACCGGAGCGCAAAAACGCGATGATCGACGCGAGGTCCTCGTCGGCGAGGCCGGTCAGCTTCGGCATCGGCGGCGGCACGTACTTGCCGGTGCGGCTCACGCCGGTGCGGATCAGGTAGGCGATCTCGCCGTCGGTCCACTTGCCGATGCCCTTGTCGGGGTGCTGTGTGATGTTCTTCGCATAGAGCGGCCCGAACTCCGGCGGCGCGTCGACCATGAGCTTGCCGGTGAGGCGCTGCGTCGTCGGATCGCCGTGGCACTCGGAGCAGAGGAGGTTCGCCCATTTCTTCCCGCGCGCGACGCGCTCGGGGGTGACCTCGACCTTGAGCTCGATGCGTTCGAGGGGGTAGCTGGGGATGCCGCGGATCTCGATGAAGAGGAATCCCGCGAACAGGACCGCCGCGATCGCAGCGAGGACGACAAGCACCCACCTCAAGACTCTCTTGCGCCTGCTCATGTGGACGCCAATCTACGCTCCAGCTTTCCCCGGCCGCTCGCCTTTTTCGCTCTGAATGGCGCTATCGTGAGGGCCTACGAAACCGACAAGGACACAGGTGGGGCGATGACCAACCTCCTCGATCAGCTCAAGACGATGACCGTCGTCGTCTCGGACACCGGCGATATCAACTCGATCCAGAAATTCCGCCCTCGCGACGCGACGACGAACCCGTCGCTCATCGCCGCCGCCGCGCAGATGCCGGCGTACGCCAAGCTCGTCGACGGCGCGCTCCTCTGGGCGAAGAAGGCCGCAGACGCAGACGCGAGCGGCGCGAGCGAGCCGACGGTCAAGCGCGCGATCGATCGCCTGGCCATCGAGTTCGGGCTCAAGATCCTCGAGATCGTCCCGGGCCGCGTGTCGACCGAGGTCGACGCCCGCCTCTCCTTCAACACGGAGGGCACCGTCGCCAAAGCGCGCCAGCTGATCGGCCAGTACGAAGCGGCCGGCGCCAAGAAGGAGCGCATCCTCATCAAGATCGCCTCCACCTGGGAGGGCATCAAGGCCGCCGAGATCCTCGAAAAGGAGGGGATCCACTGCAACCTCACGCTCCTCTTCGGGCTGCACCAGGCCATCGCCTGCGCGGAGGCGGGCGTCACCCTCATCTCGCCGTTCGTGGGGCGAATCCTCGATTGGTACAAGAAGGAGACCAAGAAGGACTACGCGCCGGCGGAGGACCCCGGTGTCACGAGCGTCACGGAAATCTACAACTACTTCAAGCGCCACGGCCACAAGACCGAGGTGATGGGCGCGAGCTTCCGCAACATCGGGGAGATCATCGAGCTGGCCGGCTGCGATCTCCTCACGATCGCGCCGACGCTCCTGAGCGAGCTCGAGGCGAAGGACGAGCCGCTGGTCCGCAAGCTCGACGCCGCCGCTGCGAAGACGCTGCCGATCGAGCGCATCGCGATGGACGAGAAGATCTTCCGCGCGATGCACGAGAAGAACCGCATGGCGAAGGACAAGCTGGACGAGGGAATCGCCGGCTTCAGCAAGGCGCTCGTGGCGCTGGAGCAGCAGCTCGCCGCGCGCCTCGACGCGCTCGGCAAGACCTGAGGCGCGTGTCATGCGCGGGCTCCTCTACGGCGCGGCGCTTGCGGGGTCGGCTCTAGGGCTGGCCTTCGGGTGCGCCGCGCGCGGAGGGGCGACCCCGGGATTCATCGAGCTCGACGCGGGCGTGGACGTCGACGCGGCGAGGCCCGTCGACTCCGGGCAGTTCGCGCCGAGCGAGGAGGCGGGCACGATCCTGGGCTCGGGCTGCGCCACCGCCAAGGCGCCGATCCAGCGGGACCCCATCTACATGCTCTTCGTGCTCGACGGCTCGGGGAGCATGCAGGAGGACAAGAAGTGGAAGGCCGTGGGGCCCGCGCTCTCGGCCTTCATCGACGGCCTCGCGAGCAAGGCGGACAGGTCCTTCGGGCTCGGGCTCACGGTCTTCAGCGACACGCTCGATCCGACGGGCGGCGCCGGGCCGTACGACAAGATCGACGTGCCGATCGCGTACGTCGACGATGCACAGGCGACGGCGCTCAAGCTCCGCGTCGGCCTCGCGCTGCCCAGGGGGCAGACGCCGACGTACGCGGTCATGAGCGGGCAGTACGCGCTGCTCGAGAAGTACGTTCCGGCGGCGCCGCTCCTCACCGAGCGGGGCCACAAGGTGCTCGTGCTGATGACCGACGGCATACCGACCCCCGACGCGGCGATCCAGCAGCCCAAGTGCATCCAGGCCGCGAAGGACGCGTTCGCGCTGGCGGCGCCCGCGGGACCGATCACGACCATGGCGGTGGGGATAGGCCACACGTTCCCGCTGAACCAGCAGGTCTACGATCCGCTCTTCATGGCCCAGCTCGCGCTGGCGGGCGGCGCGCCGAACCAGCCGTGCCAGCCCTACGAGATCCGCTACGCGAGCAACATGTGCCACTTCCAGATCACGCCCCTCGCGAGCAGCGACGCGACGCAGCTCGAGCTCGAGATGATGGTCGCGTTCGACAAGATCCGGGCGACGGTGACCTCGTGCGAGCTCTTGCTCGACAAGAGCGGGCTCGTGGATCCGTCGCTCGTGAACGTCGTCTTCACCGACGCGCACGGCACCGAGCACGTCGTACCGGAGGATGAGACCAACGGCTGGACGTACGATGTCCCCAGTGCCCCGACCAGGGTCGTGCTCCACGGCAAGTCGTGCGACGACCTGAAGGAGAACCCGAGCGGCGACGTCGAGGTCGTCCTCGGGTGCAAGACGATCGTCAAGTGACGATGTTCGCGGTCGCGATCACCGAGCTCGCGGGCACGGTCGACGACGCAGCGTCTGCGCTCGCGCCGGTCCTCGGCAAGGCGCCGTACGACATGCGCCTAGAGCTCGCCGCGGGGGTGCCGGCCCTGGTGCTCACGACGCCGGAGAAGGCGCGCGCCGCGGAGATCGCTGCCAGACTCCGCGCGTTCGGGCACCGCGTGCTCGCCTTCGACACAGCGAAGGTCGTCTCGAGCGACGACATGACCGCGATGAAGCGCTTCCGCCTCGACGCCGCCGGCATCGGGCTCGACGACCAACCCGACAAGACGCTGCCTTTCGCCGACGTGCTCGCGCTCATCCGCGCGGTCCACCGCTTCGACTCCGATACGCGCGAGCCGGTGAAGGGCAAGCAGTTTTCGGCCATGCGCGCGATCGCGACGGGCGGGCTCATGCTCACCAAGTCCAAGACCGGGGAGGTCCGGACACAGGCCAACGAGAAGACCGGCGTCCTCTACCTGTTCCGGCGAAACGGCGAGGCGCCCTGGATCTTGAGGGAGACAGGCACGAGCTACGCGGCGCTCGGCGCGGATCGCGGGCACTCGCAGGTCCAGAATTTCGGGACGACGGTGCGCCTGTTGCGGGAGCGCATGCCCCACGTCCCGTTCGACGAGCGCCTCGTCACGATGAAGCGCATCCGCCAAGGCGAGGCCATCGCCAGGCCGGGCATCTCCGTCGAGTCGTCCACCGTGCCGTGGACGGATCTTCTAGCCCACGTCGTCGCGTACGCGGTGGCGGCAACTGGACACGAGACGGCACGATCACCATGACCGTGCCGTCCCCTGCCCCACGAGCGTCGCGACCCAGCAGCGCTCGCGAGAGAGACTGTGACCGCTCGCGGCGCGCAGGGAAATCCCGCAACGCGCGAACGGCCCTTTCTGCCCTGGAAAACGCGGTGCGTCAGCGCGTCCGCTGGCGCTCTACTTTTGCCGCAGCAGCGTCGCGCGGGTGATGCCGACGTCGCCATAGCGAACCGCAACGTCGTTCACGAGCTCCTCGAGCTTGCGCCGCTTCGAGGCCGCCGGGTCGGAGAAGAGCGTCGGGCCCGGCGCGACGTCGGTGATCTCGCTCGTGGAGATCCCGACCAGCCGCACGCGCTCGCCGTCGAGGGGGAAGCGATCGAGCGTCCCGCACGCGGCCTCGTAGAGTGACTGCGTGTCGCTCACCGCCTCGCTCAGGCTCGCGCGTCGCGTGAGCAGCGTGAAATCCGCGTACTTCAGCTTCACCGTGACGACGCGCGCCCAGTATCCCTCGCGCACGAGGCGCTGGGCGACGTGCGACGCGCGGTCGAGCAGGCTCTCGGCGACGGCCTCCCGCGAGGTCAGATCGTACTCGTGCGTCTCCTCCGAGCCGATCGACTTGGGGGCCACGTCGGGGACGACGTCGCGATCGTCGTCGCCGCGCGCGAGCGCGTGCACCTCGCGCCCCCAGCTCCCGAGGAGCCCCGTGAGGCGGCGGGGATCGGAGCGGGCGAGATCGCCGATCGTGCGGAGGCCCACCTCGCGGAGGCGCGGCGCCGTCTTGTTGCCGATGCCCCACATGCGCTCCATCGGCAGGGGATCGAGGAACCTTGCCTCCTCCCCGGCGGGAACGACGACGAGCGCGTCGGGCTTCTTCAGATCGCTGGCGATCTTGGCGACGAACTTGGACGACGCGACGCCCGCCGAGGCCACGAGGCCCGTCTCGCGCCGCACCGCGTCCTTGATCTGCCGGGCGATCGCGGCGCCATCGCCGAAGAGCGACTGGCTTCGCGTGACGTCGAGGAACGCCTCGTCGAGGCTCAGCCCTTCGACCAGGGGCGTGAAGCGGCCGAAGATCTCGAAGACGATGCCGCTCACCTCGGCGTAGCGCGCCATGCGCGGCGCGACGACGATCGCCTTCGGGCAAAGGCGCAGCGCTTCTCCCATCGGCATCGCGCTGTGCACTCCGAACGGACGTGCCTCGTACGAGGCCGCGCACACGACGCCCCGGCGTGAGGGGCCCCCGACCACGACCGGCTTTCCCCGGAGGGCCGGATCGTCGTTCTGCTCGACGGACGCGTAGAAGGCGTCCATGTCGATGTGGAGGATCTGCCGCACGACCCCGACAATGTAGCCGGGAACGACCCCGCCGGCCCGGGCGTTTCCGTTGACGCGATGCTGCCGCGGTATGCTGACCCCGGATGAAGCGCGCAACGCGACGCAAGCTCGGGCTCTTGGTAGTGATCGCTGCGATCGTGCTCCTCTTCAGGCCGGCCGGCGCGCACATGCGGGCGGCGTCGCTGCTCACGCGTTTCCAGACGCCAGGCGATCTGGGCGTGGTCGCGCGCTACGGCAAGCACGTGGTCGCGGAGAGGTCCATGACGGTACAGACCGAGCGCGGCCCGGTGCCGGCGCGCGTCTATTCGCCTGTGGACGCGAGTGCGGCCGACGCGCCAGGCGTCGTGCTCGTCCACGGCGTGCATCACACCGGCATCGACGAGCCACGCCTCGTCCGCTTCGCGAAGACGATCGCCGCGACCGGCGTGGTGGTGATGACGCCGGAGATCGTGGAGCTCCGCGACTACCACGTCGATCCGCGCTCGATCGACACGATCGGGGCCGCCGCGCGCGCGCTCTCTGGCGAAGTGCATCGCGGCACAGTGGGCGTGATGGGCCTGTCGTTCGGCGGCGGCCTGTCGCTGCTCGCGGCCGCGGACCCGCGATTCGCCCCGCACATCGGCTTCGTCGTCGCCGTCGGCGCGCACGACGATCTCACCCGCGTGTCGGAGTTCTTCGCGACGAGCCACATCACCGATCCGGATGGCAACCCGCAGCCGGTCAAGGCACACGAGTACGGCGCGCTCGTTCTCGTCTACTCGCACATCGAGGATTTTTTTCCGAAGGAGGACGTCGCCGTCGCCCGCGAGGCCTTGCGTCTCTGGCTCTGGGAAGATCGCGACGCCGCGCGCGCGCGCCTGCCTGCGCTCGGGCCGATCGCCCGCGAGAAGATGGAGCGGCTCTTTTCGGCCAAGATCGACTCTATCGCGGAGGAGATGCTCACCGAGCTCCACGCTCACGTGGACGAAGCGGCGCGGGTGTCCCCACGCGGTCACATGGCCGGGTTGCGCGCGCCGGTCTTCCTCCTCCACGGCGCAGGCGACACCGTCATTCCGGCGAGCGAGACTTTGTGGCTCGCGAGAGACGTGCCCGCGGGGCTCGCAAAGGACGTGCTCGTGAGCCCTGCCATCCAGCACGTGGAGCTCGAGGGCGAGCCGTCGGCGACCGACAAGTGGGCGCTCGTCCACTTCATGGCCGACGTCCTCGCCCAGGCCGACCGTGCCGAGCGCCGCTGAGAGTTGTCGGAGCCGCCCGTCGAGCCGTGGCGAGAAGCAGCTCGGGTCAGCGCGTCGGCTTGCAGCCGTCGTCGATTGCACCGTTGCAATCGTCGTCGAGGCCGTTTTTGCACGTCTCGCGTGACTCGGGCAGCGCCTGTTTGGTGCACCTTCCCCAAACCCAGTCGCCGCGGAGGTACTCGCAGAGCTGCTCGCCATCGCGGCATTTGCCCTGGCCGCGCGTCTTCGCCGGACCGTCGTAGCAAGGCCGGCGATCGTATTTGTTGCAGCCGCCGTTCTCCAGGCGCGTGGCCTCGCGGGTGTGTTGACCGTAGATCGCGGCGGCGATCACACCGCCGAACAGAAGCGGAAGCGCCACCAGGACGGCCAGCTTGTTCCGGCCGTCGCTGCGCTTCCGTTCGGCGATCTCCCGCTGCTCTTCCTCGGCGGCTTCCGCGGCTTCGGCGGCATCGCGCGCGGCCTTGGCCGCCTCTTCGCGGGCACGCTCCTGCTGCTTCGCCTCGTGCCGCGCGACCGTCTTTTTGTCGCGCTCCGCCTGGCGCGCGGCGCGTCGATTGTGCTCACGGACGGAATCTTCGAGCGCGGTGCGCCGAGCCGACGGGCCGCGGAAGAGGAGCCACCACGCCTCGCCCGGGACGGCCGCGCCGCCGTGACGCGCCGATGCGCGGGCCGGAACGAACGACACCGCCTTGCAGAACGTGCACGTGACGTGGCGTGTCGCGTCGAACGCGGGGAGGTTGGCGCTGCAGTTGGAGCAGTGGAGGACGATCGTCTGGCCGGGGCTCCCGGAGACGACGGCGCGCCCATGGTCCGAGCGGTTCCCCGCCGCGATGACCGCGCGTAGTGCTGGATACGCAGCCCGAGCGTTCTTGGGCAGATCGTACGTTATTGCTTCGTTGCAGGACGGACACGTCGCCGTGGCGCGGCAGTCGCGGAAGACCTTCGCGTCGATCGGCACGACGAGGGGCACGTGGCAGCGCTTGCATAGCGGGTGGCCCGGCCCTGCGGTGACGTGCGCGTGCCCTTCGCCGCGATCGGCCGATGGCGCGGCGCCGTGCTTCACGCCGGTGGTCTTGAAGTAGTTCTGCGCGCCGATGTCGGCGTCCGTGGCGGGCTTGCGTCCGCTCGGATCCGGTCCGGCGAGATCGCCGACCTCGTGGGCGTGTCGAAAGAGGTCGGCCCATTCGCGGATGTCGAGCGCCTGATCGATCCCGCATCGCTCGCACCCGACGATACCGTCGGCATCGAGCTCGTTCAGCGGCGTCGGAAGGCCGCACGCGCGGCAGCGGTGCTCGCAGCGGACCGAGACCCAGTACGCATCCTCGGCGAGGGGCGGAACCTGCGTGCGAGGTGTCGCGAAGGGCGCGTCGCACGCGTCGCACGACCGGCGCTCGGTCGGCGCGATGAGACCACAGGCGCCGCACACCTCCATTTGCACCACGATATACGCAAGAGGTCCCGGAAGCCGAGATGCGCGCTCGCCAGGGCTGACGATGTGTTCGTTCGGGGTCAGCGCGCCTGCCAATGCGCACGGTGATCCAAAAAGCGCGTCATCGCCGGCAAGACGACCTCGGGGCGCTCGAGCATCGCGAAGTGGCCGCTGCGCACGAGCGGGATGTACTCGGCGTTGGGCATGCGCCGCGCCATCTCCCGGCTCTGGTAGGCCGGCGTCAGCGCATCGAGCATCCCGCTCACGATGAGCGCGGGCTGCGTGATCTGCGGGAGCACGTGGTAGACGGAGTGCGCGTCGAGCTCCTGGAAGAGGCGAAGGAAGTTCACGAAGCTCGGGCCAAGGACGTCGTCCATGTAGCGGCCGACCATCGGCGAGAGCTCCTTGGCACGCGTCCCGGTCGTGAGCGCGAGCATCGCGAATGTCGGTACCTGGGCGAATCGGCTGAGGCGCGCGAACGAGTCGGCCAGCTGCGGCCGCTTCTGCATGTACTCGACGATGGCGTGGAGGCGCTTCGGCAAGAACGGAATGGAGAAGAGCGGCTGAAAGCCGGTCGACAGCACGTGCCCGTACGTCCCGTTCATGAGCACGAGGCCGGCGACGCGGTCGGGGAAGGTCGCCGCGAAGTCCAGCGACACCTGCACCCCCATGCTCCATCCGACGAAGACGGCGCGATCGATCTGCTCCGCATCGAGGATCGAGCGCGCGTCGTCGGAGTGATGCGGCACCGAGAGCTGACGCCGCGACGCCGGGGACTCGGAGTCGAAGAGGCCGCGGTAGTCCCAGGTGATGAGCCGGTAGCCGCGCCAGAACTCGTCGAGCAGCGGCTTCCACGCGTAGAGCCGGCCGCCGAGGCCGTTGGCCAGCATCAGCGTCTTGTCGCCGCGGCCCAGGACCTCGTAGGCGATACCGGTACCGTCTGACGCCGTCGCGCGCTTGCTCTGGAGCGTCGAGCTCCAAGGACCCACGATCACCTCTCCACGCTAGCATCTGGCGCTATCGTGGTGCGTCCGGATGTGCGACACGGCCGTCAACGTCACGCCCCGCGGCGGCGCGTGGTCGCGCTTCCCGGAGTCGCCGACGATGTCGATCCCGCGACGCAGGGAACCCCTTTGCGGCATCCAAGGCGCATGCCCGTTTGGACCAAGCCCGTCCTTTCTCTCATCGGTATCTCCACCCTTGCCGTCCTCGGGTGCGGCGAAAGCACGCCCGCGCCCGTCGCCCCGGCGCCCGAGCCGCCGGCGGCCAGCGCGACGGCGACCGTAGCGTCCCAGCCCGAGGCGACCCCGCCGGTCACGCCTCCCGCCCCGCCCGGCGTGAAGACCGGGCCGGTGCCGGCGAGCCCGCAGGCGAAATCCTTCAAGCTCGGCGCCTTCACCGTCGTCGCGCTTCGCGATGCGACCTTCCTGGCCGCGAACGACACCAAGGTCATCGGCGTGGGCCAGACCGTCGACACGGTCGGCGCCGAGCTGAAGAAGGCGGGGCTCCCCGAAGATCGCATCGAGCTCAACGTTGGCGCGCTCCTCGTGAAGACCGGCAAGCATACCGTGCTGCTCGACAGCGGCCTCGGCGACGGCCCGAAGGGCGCGCTCGTCGAGAGCCTCAAGCTCGCCGGCGTGGCGCCGGGCGACGTCACCGACGTGCTCATCACCCATAGCCACTTCGACCACGTCGGCGGGCTCGTGACCGGGGCCGGGAGCCTCACCTACCCCAAGGCCACCATCCGCCTCTCGAACAAGGAGTGGACGGCGCTGCAGGCCAACGCCGACCTCGCCAAGCTCGTCGCCGTGATCACCCCGAAGGTGAAGGGCTTCGAGCCGGGCGCCGAGGTGGTGCCCGGCATCACCGCCGTCGAGCTCTACGGCCACACGCCGGGACACCTCGGGTACGAAGTGAAGTCCGGCAAAGATCGCCTGTTCGACCTGGGCGATCTCGTCCACAGCTCGGTCATCTCGCTCGCCAAGCCCGAGTGGACCATGGGGTTCGACGGCGACACCGCCCTCGGCGCCAAGGTGCGCCGCGCGCGCCTCGAGAAGCTCGCCAAGGACAAGGAGCTCGTCTTCGCGCCGCACTTCCCCTTCCCCAGCGTGGGGTACGTGAGCGCCCAAGACGGCGCGTTCGCGTGGAAGGGTCAGATCCCCGGCGAGTGATCCACGAACGGCCTCTGCCGGTCGCCCCTCCGCCCTCAGGTGTCTCCGAGCACGAAAAGCGGGCGACCTCGGTCCCTGCCGAAGGCGAACGCCTCTACTTCAGCTTGCAGACGTCGCCGACGGACGCGCCGGCGAGGTAAATCGTCTGAATTTCTGCCGCGCTGAGCGGGCGTGTCCAGACCGCGACGTCGTCGACGTTGGCGGCCGCCGGGTAGGCGGAGTTGGCCAGGTGGAACACGGTAGGTACGGGATCGGGCGGATTCCACGGCGCGTTCGTCTGCTGCCCGACCGTGCCGTTCAGCGTGATCGTCAGGGACGGCGGTGACGTCGACCACGTCGCCACCAGGTGGTTCCAGCCCTTGGACCACACCGTGGCGCCGCTCGCGGGTGCGATCGCGGCGTACACGGAGGTCGACGGCGACGTGTCCACGTACACGCCGAGGTAGCCCGGCGGCTCGCAGTCCATGTAGACGCCGGTGTCGTCGACGCCGAAGAAGGGATGCGGCTTGTTGCACGGCAGCTCCCACTGCGAGTCGATCCACATCGACACCGTCCCCTCCCGGGGCGAGACGACCGCGCCGCCCTTCGGATCGTAGTCGACCTGCGTGGTGTTCGCGAGGAGCGCCTGGCCGAACTTGCCGGCCGCGAACTGCACGCCGGTCGACGACTTGGGCAGCGCACCTTGCGCGCTCGCCGTCGTCCCGTCGAGGCGCAGCAGCATCGTCAACCCGTCGCAGAGGCCGGCGTTGGCGTCGACGACGCCCGCGTCCGCGAGCGGCTGCGGCGCGCCGTCGCCGGGATCGGCCGCGTCGAAATCGTGGGTGCGCGCGTCCGCCGCCGACTCGGACGGCGCGTCCGCGGACGAGGTCGCGTCGCGCCCCGCGTCGCGCGGCGTGTCCACTTGCACGAGATCGTCCACGCCCGAGAGCGCGTTGCACCCTAACCAGGCGAACGGGCTGGCCAGCAGCGCGACGAGCAGAAGGGGGCGCAAGCGGCTCACTTCAGCATGGTTGGCCGATGCGCCCGCGGAGGCAAGCGCCTGCTTCGTGGCTACAGTGCCAGCGGAAGCGGACCGTCAGTGGACGTTGATCGTCCCCGTCATCGCGCCGTGGAACTCGCAGCTGTAGAAGAGGGGCGTCGGCGCGGCGGCCGCGACGATCCAGACGATCGCGCCCGAGGGGGTGCCGTTGTTCGTGACGCCGACGTTGTAGGCGTTGCTCGAGCCGGTCCCCGGCACCGTCTTGAGGAAGAACGGGTGGCCTGGCGCGCTGACGTTGAAGGTGACCGTGTCGCCCTTGCAGACGTCGAGCGTCGGGTTGTTCGCGCCGTCGATCTGGTAGGAGCCGGTGTCGAGGGCGGTCACTGCGAAGGTCGTCTTGCAGATGGGGGCGCCGTCGGCGGCGTCGGAGCCGGCGTCGGCGTCGGAGCCGGCATCGGCGTCGGAGCCGGCATCGGTGCCGGCGTCGGAGCCGGCGTCGGTGCCGGTATCGGTCCCGGTGTCCGTTCCCGTGTCCTTGCCCGCGTCGATGCCGGTGTCGACCGCGACATCGGCGGCGCCGTCGTTGCCGCCAGTGCCATCGGTGTCGGGCGCGTCTTTGCCGCCGTTCGCGTCGGTGGTCGTGGCGTCCTTCGCCGGGCCGCCGTCTCCTGCGTCCGGAACGTAGAGGCCCGCGTCGGTCGTTCCGTCGCAGGCGCCGACCGCGGCGACGAAGAGCATGGCCAACGCGGCGAGCGTCCTTTGGGGACGGTTCATGGGACTCATCCCCCTGGGATAAGGGAGGACGCGGCTTCAGACCAGCGTTTGGAGGGCGCCACGCAAAAAATCGCGCGCGACCACGATCTCGTGCACTTCGTCGGGTCCGTCGGCGATTCGGGCGGCGCGGGCGAAGCGGTACCAGGTGGCGAAGGGCATGTCCTCGCTGTAGCCCAGCGAGCCGTGCATCTGGATGGCGTCGTCGAGCGTCTTGCAGAGGAGGCGCGCCACGTGATTCTTCGTCATCGACGAGTAGGTGCGTGCCTCCTTCGTCTTCCCTTGCTCGAGCATCCACGCGCAGTGGAGCGTCATGAGGTTGCCGGCGTGGATGCCGCTCGCGGCCTCCGCCAGCATCTTCTGGATCGACTGGTGGTGCGCGAGCGTCTTGCCGAAGCTCTCGCGCGTCAGCACGTACGGCTTGCACATGTGCAGCGCGCGATCGGCGAGCCCTAGCCAGCGCATGCAGTGGGTGAGGCGCGCGGGGACGAGGCGCGTCTGCGCGAGCTTGAAGCCGTCGCCCACGTTGCCGAGCACCGCCTCGGGACCGACCCTGACCTTCGTGTAACGGATCTCCGCCTCGCGGTGCGCCAGGATGGGCGGCGCCATCACCGGGATGTCACGCACGATCTCGACGCCGGGGGCGTTGCGATCGACGAGGAACATCGTGGCGCCGTTCTTCCCGTCCTCGCTCGTGCGCGCCATCACGATGAGGAAGCCCGCCGCGGCGCCGCCGGTCGTGTACCACTTGTGGCCGTCGATGACCCAGCCGTCGCCGTCGGGCGCGGCGCGCGTCTTCAGGTTCGACGGATCGGCGCCGGCGCCGGGGGCGGGCTCCGTCATCGAGAAGCCGCTCGACACCTCCGCCCGAACGAGCGGCATGAGGTAGCGCTCCTTCTGGTGGGGCGTGCCGACTTGCACGAGCAGATCCATGTTGCCCTGGTCGGGCGCGTCGCAATGGAACGACGCGGCACCGACGGGGGAGCGCCCCATCTCCCGGAAGAGCGCGCACATGCCCATGACGCCGAGTCCGCGGCCACCCAGCTCCTTCGGCAGATGCGGCGTCCACAGTCCGGCGGCGCGCACCTCGGCCTGCAGCGCGCGCAAGGTGTCGCGCTTGCCGTCGCGATCCTCCGCGATGACCTTCGCCTCGTTCGGGAGCACACGCTCGTCGACGAAGGCGCGAACGCGCGTACGGAGCTCGTCGAGCTCTTTGGGCAGGTCGAACATCACTCGATCTCCGTTCGGGTGTCGAAGCGTGGGCTATTGACGGCGAGCTTGGCGAGCAGCGTCGCCTTCACGTGTGCACGGACGGCGTCCTCGCGACCGGCGAGCGCACCCTGCCGGAGGTCGCCCTGCCGGATGTCCGACGCGAGGCGCGCCTCGAGCGTGCGGTACGGAACATTTTCCGCATCCGTGTAGATTGCACGCAAGCGCGCGAGCGCCGCGGCCTCGTGGGCGGCGCCGGTGCGGCACTCGCTCGCGACCGTCGCCGCCAGGTGCGTGGCGATGAGGAGCCGAAAGTTCACGCGCGGATCCTTCACGAGCGGCCGTACGTCCTCCTCGAGGAACCGGGCGATCGCGAAGAGGAGCGCCTCTTTCTCGGGCGGGTCCTGCATGGCTCAGATCCTCCCCTTCTCGATCAGGCGGAGCGCCTCGAACTCCATCTCGGCGGCGCGGCGGCCGATGGCGACGAGCTCGAGGTCGCTCTCGGCCCCCGAGATGTAGCGGTGCGCCTGCTGCACGCTGCCCACCGCCCACGCGAGGTTGCCGAAGACCTCCCACCAGTGCAGGCGGGCGCGGTCGAGGTGAACACCGCTCGCCGCCTCGTAGGCCGCGTAGAACGGCTCGCGGCCCGCGAAGCCCCCGACGGGGAGCGCGAGCTGCCCGAAGCGCCAGTCGCGCACGCAGATCCACGCGAGGTCGAACGCGCGGGCGCCCCAATGCGCAAACTCCCAATCGAGGATCGCCGACAGGCCGTCCGGCGCGACGAGGAAGTTCCCGGTGCGGAAGTCGCCGTGGCAAAGGACGGCGTCCTCCTTCGCCGGCAGGTGATCGGCGAGCCAGCGGTGCACGAGCTCGCGCGAGGGGCTCGGCTCGAGCGAATCCATGCGCGCGCGGAGGCGGGCGAGCGAGGCCACGGCGGGGTCGAACGACGGTGCAGCGGCGGCGGCGCCATCCATGAGCGTCGGGTGGTCGGCCGGGCGGATGCCGTGGATCTTCGCCAGCTCGCGCGCGAGCTCGGCGGGGAGCGTGCCACGCGCCGCCTCGAGCTCCTTCGACTTGACGACGCGGCGGCCGATCGCCTCGCCCTCACGCCACTCGAGGAAGTACGACGTCGCGCCCTCGCGGAGGAGGCCCGTCGCCGGCCACTTCGGCGGCGGCGTCCTCACCCCGGCCGCCACCGCCGCGCGGATCACCTCGAGCTCGCGCGCGCGATCGAGGCTGCCGGTGAGCGACGAGCGCGCGTCGCTCCGGAGCACCCAGCGCTCGCCGCCTTCGAGCTCGACCTTGATGTTCTCCTGGCAAGCGCCGCCGGCGAGCACCTCGGCCACGGCCACGCCTATTCTGCGCCCCTCCGCCCGCTGCAGGTGCCCCTCGATCTTCTCGCGCAGGCCCGGCACATCCATCGACATGTCGATATACTCCATTCGGCATGGATCTGAAGCCCGGGGACGTCCTTGCCGCGCGGTTCGAGGTCATCGCGCGCGCGGGGGGCGGCGGCATGGGCTCGGTATACCGGGCACGCGATCGCGCGACCGGCGAGACCGTGGCGCTGAAGGTTCTGCGCCTCCCCGGCGAGGAGAGCACGGTCCGCTTCGAGCGCGAGGCGGCGCTCCTGTCCGAGCTGCGGCACCCCGGGATCGTGCGCTACATCGCGCATGGCGTGACGGCGGCGGGGCGGCCATACCTGACGCTCGAGTGGCTCGAGGGCGAGGACCTCGGCAAGCGGCTGACGCGGGCACCCCTGACGATGCGCGGGGCCGTCCTTCTGGCGCGCAAAGTCGCCGTCGGCCTCGCGTACGCGCACGGCCGCGGGATCGTCCACCGCGACATCAAGCCGGGCAACGTGTTCTTGACGGGCGGGCGCGAGGAGGAGGCCAAGGTCCTCGATTTCGGCATCGCGCGCGCGAGCGACACCGGCGCAGGGCTCACGCTCACCGGCATCATGGTCGGGACGCCGGGATACATGGCGCCCGAGCAAGCCCGGGGCGCGCGCGACGTCGATCCGCGCGCCGACGTGTTCTCGCTCGGATGCGTCCTCTACCACTGCCTCGCCGGGCACCGCGCCTTCCAGGGCGAGGACGCCGTCGCGGTTCTCGCGCGCGTGCTCTTCGAGGAGCCGCGGCGCCTGCGCGAGACGATGCCCGACATCCCCGCCGAGCTCGACGCCCTCGTCGCGCGCATGCTCGACAAGGACCCGTCGCGGCGCCCGAGGAACGGCGCCGAGGTCGAGGAGCTCCTCGCGGCGCTCGGGGAGCTACCTGACGCGCCGCCTTCGCGACGGCGCGAAACGAGCATCCCGCCCAACGTCCTCACCACCGCGCAGGAGCGGCGCCTCGTCAGCGTGATCGTCGTGGCGCCGCACGGCGTGTCCGATCCCGACGGCACGGTGCAGCAGTCGACGTGGAGCCACCTCGGCGACATCGGCCCCGCCGTGCGTGAGGTGGCGGTGCCGTTCGGCGCCGAGGTCGAGTCGCTGGCGAACGGCGCGGTGATCGCGACGCTCGCGAGCACCGCGAGCGCGACGGACCAGGCCGCGCGCGCCGCGCGGTGCGCGCTGGCGATGCGGCAAGTGGTGCACGGCGCGGCGATGGGGCTCGCCACCGGCTGCAGCGTGCTCACGAGGCGGCTCCCGGTCGGCGACGCGATCGATCGCGCCGCGACGCTGCTCCGCGATCACCCACCGCAAGAAGCGCAACCGGGCCAGGCGCGTCCGGTGCGCATCGACGAGGCGACGGCGGGCCTCCTCGACGCGCGCTTCGACGTGCGCGGTGACGCAGCGGGCCTCGAGCTCGTGGGCGAGCGCACCGTCGTCGAGGCGACGCGCACGCTCATGGGGCGCCCCTACCCGTGTTACGGGCGCGAGCGCGAGCTGGCCACCCTGGTCGGCATCTTCGAGGAGTGCGTGGCCGAGCCGACGTCGCAAGCCGTCGTCATCACCGCGCCTAGCGGCGTCGGCAAGAGCCGCGTCCGCTACGAGCTCGTACAGCGCCTCCGGGAGCGCGGCGACGACGTGGCGACGTGGCTCACCCGCGGCGATCCCATGAGCGCCGGGTCCCCTTTCGGCATGATCGCGCCGCTGATCCTCGGCGCCGCCGCAGTGCAGGACGGCGAGCCCCTCAACGCCCGCCAGCGCAAGCTCCGCGCGCGCGTCGGCCGCCACGTCGCGCCGAAGGACGTGCAGCGGGTCACGGAGTTCCTGGGCGAGGTCGTCGGAATCGCCTTCGCGGACGACGACAGCGAAGCGCTCCGCGTCGCCCGCACCGACGCGATGCTCATGGGCGACCAGATGCGCGCGGCGTGGGTCGATTTCGTGATCGCCGAGGCGGTCGCGCAGCCGGTGCTCCTCGTGATGGAGGACTTGCACTGGGGGGATCTCCCGAGCGTCCGCTTCATCGACGCGCTCCTCCGCGAAGCGCGTGACCGCGCCGTGATGGTGCTCGCGCTCGCCCGGCCGGAGGTGTCGGAGCTCTTCCCGCAGCTGTGGTCGGGGCGCGCCGTGACGACGATGCGCCTCGGCGAGATGAGCAAGAAGGCGGCGACGCGCTTCGCCCGCGACATGCTCGGCGACGCCGCGCCGGAGGACGACGTGCGCAGGGTCGTCGAGCGCGCGCAGGGCAACGCGTTCTACCTGGAGGAGCTGATCCGCAGCGTCGCCCAGGGCCGCGGCGACGAGCTTCCCGAGACCGTCCTGGCGATGGCGCAGGCCCGCCTCGAGCGGCTCGATCCCCCGTCGCGCCTCCTCTTGCGCGCGGGCAGCGTGTTCGGCGAGACGTTCTGGAAAGGGGGCGTCATGGCGCTCCTGGGTGGGCAGGAGCGCTCGTTCGACTTGACCGAGCAGTTCAAGAGCCTGTGCGACAACGAGCTGCTCGCCCGACGCGGCGAGGTTAAATTTCCTGGGGAGCAGGAGTACGTCTTCCGCCACGCCCTCATCCGCGAGGCCGCCAACGCGATGCTGACGGACGAGGATCGGCAGCTAGGGCACAAGCTCGCAGGCGAGTGGCTCGAAGGCGCCGGCGAGCGCAACGCGGCGGTGCTCGCCGAGCACTTCGAGCGCGGCGGCGAGCCAGCGCGCGCGGTCGCCTGGTACCACCGCGCCGCCGAGCAGGCGCTCGACGGCAGCGATCTCGAGGCGACGATCGCCCGAAGCGCCAAGGCGGTCGCGTGCGGCGCGACGGAGGCGACGCTCGGTTCGTGCAACTACCTGGCGGCGGAAGCCCACAACTGGCGCGGCGAGCACGCGGCGGCAGCAGCGAGGGCAGCCGACGCCATGGCCGACCTCACGCCGGGCGGAGCGCTCTGGTACAGCGCGGCGGCTGAGGCGGTGGTCGCCAACGGGCGTCTGCAGGACCACGCGCGTCTCATCGAAACCGTGCGCGCGATCAAGGCAGCGCCGCGCAACGCGCAGCCACGCCGCATCACTGCCCTCGCGCGGGCCGTGCCCGTCCTCTTGTTTGCGGGACATCCGGAGCTTGCTGCAGAGGCCGCGCGGGAGCTCGAGACGTCGGACGTCACGCTCGACCCGATCGCGCTCGCGCGTACCCACGAGGCGCGGGCGGCGATGGCGATGGTGGCGGGCGACGACGAGCGCTACCTCGGCCTCGTCCGCTCGGCGATCCAGAGCTTCCAGCGCGTGGGCGCGGCGCGCAACGTGTGCATCGCCAGCGTGAACGCCGGCTACGCCTTCATGAAGTGCGGGGCCTTCGCGGAGGCTGGACGCGCGCTGCGCGAGGCACTCGCGAACGCCGAGCGCGCGGGCCTGCTCTACGTGATGACCGCCGCCAAGCACAACCTCGGCCTCGTCCTCGCTCGCCTCGGCGCGCTCGACGAGGCCATGGCCGTGGAGGCCGACGCGGTCGCGCTCGCCAAGCAGCAAGGAGATCCGCGCATCATGGGCGGCTCGCTCGTATACCTGGCGATGATCCACGAAATGCGCCACGAGCACGTCGAAGCGGAGCGCGAGGTCCGGGCGGCAATCGAGGTGGTCAAATCGATTCCCCCGACCCTCGCGGTCGCGTCCGGCGTCCTCGCGAAGGTGCTGCTGGCGCGGGGCGCGCGCGCGGAAGCCCTCGCCGCCGCCACGAGCGCGATGAGCCTGCTCGAGTCGCTCGGCGGCCTGGAGGAGGGCGAGGCGCTCGTTCGCCTTGTCCACGCCGAGGCGCTTCACGAGACCGGCGACGTCGAAGGGGCCCGCGCGGCCATTCTCGCGGCCCACGCGCGTCTCGACGCGCGCGCCCACCGGTTGCGGGACCCGGCGCTGCGAAAGAGCTTCCTCGAGCAGGTCCCGGAGAACGCCCGCACCGTGGCCCTCGCAAACGCCTGGCGCTGAGCCGAAGTAGGGGGTTCCGCCGTGACCCTTGACCGTTCGCTATAGTAGACGTATATCTCTTTTAGAAGACCGCACGTCGACCAACCTGCCCGCGCGGCACTCGTGGCGCGGCCTTCCATGGAACCCCGACGAGGCCACTGGATGAGTCCGCGATGAGCAAAGTTCATGGGACTCCCTCGCCTTCGCGCGCTCGGGCGTGCGCTCGCCTTTCTGCACTTCTCGACGGCCGCGCGCGCGCAGGATGCAACGGTCCCCGATCCTCCCGCTCCGTCCGAGCCGCCAGCTGCGCCATCCGCCGCGATGGTTGCCGATCCCGCCGCGGGGCTCACAGGCTGGCACGACGGCGTCTTCTTTCTGCGGGATGCGTCCGACGACTATCGCCTCTACGTGCAGGGGCGGGTCCACGCGGACGGAATCGTGTGGGCGGGGCCGGGCGTCTCGTCGCTGGGGCCGGACAACGCCTTGAAGTCGACGTTCTTCCTGCGGCGCGCGCGGACGGAGATCGCGGGCGAGTTCCTCAAGCTTTGGCAGTGGCAGGTGTCGGCGGATTTTGCGCCGACGTCCACGGACAACCCGACGGCGCGGACGGCGACGCGCGACTGCACCGTGGACGCGACGACAGGCGCCGAAACGTGCTCGGACAGGACGAGCACGGTGGAGGCGCCGCTCGTGAGGCCGGCGCTCACCGACGCGTTCGTGAATTTCGCGCCAGCGTCGTGGGCGAACCTCAAGGTCGGGCAGTACCTCGTGCCGTTCACGATGGAGAACCCGGTCAGCGACAACACGACACCGTTCCTGGAGCGGTCGATCGTGTCGCGCGGCCTCGGAACCCCGTTCACGCGCGACATCGGCGCGTCGGTCTGGGGAGAGCCGGCGAGCAAGCTCGTCTACTATTCCGTCGGCGTGTTCAATGGCGACGGCCCGAACCGCACGAACGCGGACGCACGCTTCGATTTCGTGGGGCGCGTCTTCGCGCGGCCTTTCGTGGCCAGCAAGGGCTCCCTCCTCGAGCGCGCGCAGATCGGCGTCTCCGGGCGCTACGGTACGCGGGACGCGAAGCTCGTGGGGTACGACCGTCCGTCGCTCACGACGCAGGGCGGCTACGCGTTCTGGAAGGCGACGTACACGGACTCGGCGTCGCGGACGATGCACATCCTGCCGAGCGGCGAGCAGGGCGCGTTCGGGGCCGACGTCTTCATGCCTGTCGACCGCTTCGACGTGACGGCCGAGATCGTCCTCACGCACGAGGACACGCGGGAGACTCTGGACGGGCTGCAGCTGACGCCGTTCACCGAGCGCCTCGGCACGCTGAAGGGCTGGGCGTACTACGCGCAGGCGGGCTTCTGGGTCTTGGGGTCGCGCGACGTGATCGGAATGCCCGGGTACGGCAAGCCGCTGCACCTGGTCCTCACGACGCCCTCGAAGGAGCCGCAGCACGGCGTCCAGGTGCTGGCGAAGGTCGAGCAGCTGCACCTGTCGTACGCAGGAGCGGCGCGGAGCGGGGCGCTCGACGCCAAGACACCGAACGGGGACATCGACATGACGTCGCTGTCGCTGGGCATGAACTACTGGGCGACGCGGCACGTGCGCGTCTCGTTCAACTACGTCACCTACCTCTTCCCGGACAGCGCGCCGCTCGGCGCGACGGCGACGGGCGGCCCGGTGCAGAGCGCGAACCAGCGCGCGGTCGGGCCGGCGCAGGGCCTGTCGAAGGGGGCCGACGATCGGGCGCGCGACGGCGGGCATTCGCTGCACGAGCTGAGCCTCCGCTTCGGCGTGCAGTTTTAGCAGGAGCTTCCCGATGAACTGGCGACCCATCCTCTTCTTGTCCTCGCTGGTCAGCTTCGGTATCGCCGGCAGCTGCGGGCGCGGCGACGAGTCGCACGCGAGCGGTCGTCCCGCTTCGTCCGCGGTGCCGCAGGCGGTCGAGATCCTCAACGTGTCGTACGATCCGACGCGGGAGCTCTACGAGGAGTTCGACCGCGCGTTCTCGGCGCACTGGAAGGCGCAAACCGGACAGACCGTCACCGTGAACCAGTCGCACGGCGGCTCGGGCAAACAAGCGCGCGCCGTGATCGACGGGCTCGAGGCCGACGTGGTCACGCTCGGCCTCGCCTACGACATCGACGCGATCGCCGAGGCGGGGCTCCTCGATCGGGCGTGGCAGAAAAAGCTGCCGGAGAACAGCACGCCGTACGCGTCGACGATCGTGTTCCTCGTACGCAAGGGCAACCCCAAGGCGGTCCATGATTGGGCGGACCTCGCGAAGGAGGGGCTCTCGATCGTCGCCCCCAACCCGAAGACGAGCGGCGGCGCGCGCTGGGTCTACCTCGCCGCGTACGGTTGGGCGAAGAGGCAGCCCGGCGGCACCGACGCCAGCGCGCGCGACTACGTCGGCAAGCTCTACAGGAACGTCGCCGTGCTCGATTCGGGCGCGCGCGGCGCGACGACGAGCTTCACCGAGCGCGGCATCGGCGACGTGCTCCTCTCGTGGGAGAACGAGGCGCAGCTGGCGGTGAAGGAGGTAAGCGCGGGCAAGGTCGAGATCGTCGCGCCAACGGAGAGCGTCCTGGCGGAACCGCCGGTCGCGGTGGTCGACAATGTGGTCGATCGCCGCGGGACCCGCGCGGTCGCGCAGGCATACCTCGAGTACCTCTACTCCGACGAGGGGCAGCGCATCGTCAGCCATCACGGCTACCGGCCCAGGCGGTCCGCCAAGGACGCTCCGCCCGTCGCGGCGCTCGCCCTCTTCTCCGTCGACGACGTCTTCGGCGGCTGGCAAACGGCGCAGAAGGCCCACTTCTCGGACGGCGCGCTGTTCGACCAGATCTACCGACCAGGCGCGAAGTAGTGCAAGTCGCCGCCGCCGCCCGCACGCACGACGCTACGGCACCATCGTCGCGTCACGTCCTTCGCCTTGCCGAGCCGATGCCCACGACGTTCCCCGCCGCCGCCAAGCGCCGCGCTTCGAGTTCGCGCGCCAGCGCCGCGACGATATCCCACTGCCCGGCCGAGCTCGCCGCGACCAGCGCCGTGGCCAGCGCCTCCTCGACTGGTCCAACGGTTGGGCCAATCGTTGGGCCAAACCCCTCCCGATCGACCCCTGATCTCGCCCCTTCCGTGCATTCTACACGCGTCGACCCTTCGGATTCTTCGAGAAACAGCGATGCCCGCTCCGCGTCCCCGCCTTCGACTCCCTCCTCCGGCACCCCCCCTTGTTCCCTGCGGAAGAACCCTACGTCGGTCTCCGACGGCTCCTCGCGCGCGTCGACTGAATCCGATCCGATCCCGGAACCGACAACGGATATGTTGATCGTGGATGCTGCCAGGTAAGCGCACGTGACGGTGCCCGCGGTCTCGGACATCCTGCTCCTGGTGTTCTCCGTGTTCTTCGCGTTGAACATGGGCGGCGCGGGATTCAGCCCGTCCTTCTCGGCGGCGATCGGCGCCAAGCAGATCCGTCGCGGCTACGCGGTCCTGCTCTTCACGGCGTGCCTCGGCGTCGGCGCGTTCTTCATCGGCGGGCACGTCGCCCAGACGCTCGGCAGCTCGATTGTCCCCTCGTCGACGATCGATCGCCACACCGCGCTCATCATCACCGCGTCGGCGAGCGCCGCGCTGTTCGTCGCCAACTTCGCGAAGGTCCCGGAGTCCACGGTGTGGGTGACGGTGTTCAGCCTGATCAGCCTGGGCCTGATGAGACACAACCTGAACGCGCACACGATATTCTACAAGCTGCTGCCGGCGTGGATCGGCGTCCCGATCGCGGCCTTCCTCATCACGCTGGCGATCGCTCGGCAACTCTATCCGTTGCGCGGCTGGAACTACCGTTTCTACGAGCACCTCACCAAGCACGAATGGAAGCTGCGGTTGCTCGTGGTCGCGTCGTCCTGTTACCTGGCGGTGGCGGCGGGCGCCAACCATGTCGCCAACGTCGTCGCACCGCTGGCGAGCGCGGGAGTGTTCAAAGTCAGCACGGGTATGCTCCTTTTTGCGCCGGTGTTCGGGCTGGGCGCATCGTTCTTGTCGCCGGCCAAGACGATGAGCGACGACGTGGTCCCACTCGGGCTCTATTCCGCGGCGATCATCAACATCGTCGTCGGGTCGCTGGTGCTGACCACCTCGCGGTTGGGCATCTCCCAGTCGATCGTCCAAGCCCACGCGCTCGCGGTGTTTGCGATCGCGTTCGCAAAAGAAGGCTCCTACCAGGTGTTCCGGCATCGCGTTATCCGCCGCATCCTTGTCTACTGGATCGTGACGCCGCTGCTCGCGGCCGGGTTCGTCGCGACGTTGGTCTCGCTGTTCGACTAGAAGAACCGGGTGAAGATGGACGAAGCTCAATCCAAGAAGACAGGCCAGACGATCGCCCACGACGTCACGGAGCTCACGGGCAACACGCCGATGGTCAGAATCCAGCGGCTGCACGAGCCGGCCTGGGCCGACATCCTCGCGAAGCTGGAGCTTTTCAGCCCGACGGGCAGCGTCAAGGATCGCGTCGCGCTCAACATGATCCGGGAAGCGGAGAAGGCGGGGCTCGTCCAGAAGGACACCGTGATCATCGAGCCGAGCTCCGGCAACACCGGCATCGGGTTGGCGATGGTCTGCGCCGCCCGCGGTTATCGGTGCATCGTGGTCATCCCCGACTCGATGAGTCTCGAGCGGATCTTCCTGCTCCGCCGGTTCGGCGCGGAGGTCGTCCTCACGCCGGCGCGCGAGGACCTCGCCGGCGCCGTCCGGAAGGCCGAGGAGCTGGCGGCGCAGACCCCGCGGTCGTTCGTGCCGTTCCAGTTCAAGAACGCGTGGAATCCCGATGTCCACCGGCGGACCACGGCGGTCGAGATCCTGGACGCCTGCGGAGGAGAGATCGACGCCTTCGTGGCCGGCGTCGGCACCGGGGGCACGATCACGGGCGTCGGCGAGGTCCTCAAAGCCCGGCTCCCCAACGTGCGGATCATCGCGGTCGAGCCCACGCGATCTGCGGTCCTCAGCGGAGGGAAGAGCGACTCTCACCGCATCCAGGGGATCGGGGCCGGCTTCATCCCCGAGGTGCTCAATCGCAAGGTGATCGACGAGGTGCGAACGGTCTCCGACAAGGACGCCTTCGAGAAGATGAAGCTGCTCGGGTCTCGCGAGGGAATCCTCGTCGGGATCTCCGCCGGGGCCGCGTTCCACGTCGCGCAGCAGATCGCGAAAGAGTTGGGGACGGGCAAGCGCGTCGTCACGATCTTCGGCGACACCGGCGAGCGCTACGTCACGATCCAGCACTACTTCGAATTCTGACGGCAAGGACGTTCGACAGAGGGTGCGCCGCTGGCTTCACCGGGATAGGCTGAGCGAATGACGGAGCCGAGCGCGAATCCGTACGCCCCGCCGCGCGCGGAGCTTGGACCGGGCGCTGGCGAACGGGGGCCGATTGGCTCCTACTCGGACGAGCGGCGGTCCGTGCTTCTCTGCATCGCGCTCACCTTCGTCACTGCCGGCGTTTATCCGGCTGTGTGGTTCTTGCTGCGCAGGGCGTTTCTCAACGCACTCGACGCGGACAAGACGCTCGGCCGGTTCTGCCCGTCCTCTACTTGATCGGCGACGTGGCCTCGCTGGCGCTGAGCTTCGCGGGAAAAGACGGCGCCGAGCTGGGGCGCGGGTGATCTTCCCCGTGGTGTGGCCCGCCGTCATGACCGGCTTCACGCTCGCCTTCGCCCGCGCGCTCGGCGAGTACGGCTCGGTCGTCTTCATCGCCGGCAACATGCCGATGCGCACCGAGGTGACGACGCTGCTCGTCGTCGGCAAGCTCGAGCAGTACGACTACGCGGGCGCCGCGGCGATCGCGACGGTGATGCTGGGGGCGTCCTTCGTCCTCCTGCTCGCCGTCAACGTGCTCCAGCGCCGCGCGGCGCGAAGGGTGGCGCGCACGTGAGCCGCCGGAGCGCCGCCCCATTGCGCCGATCGTCGTCGGCACAGTGGTCGCGCTCTTCCTGGTCGTCGTGCTGCTGGTGCCGGTCGCGGCGGTCGTCGCCGGCGCCCTCTCGCGCGGCATGGACGCGTACCTGCATGCCGTCGCGAGCAACGAAGCGCAGTCGGCGATTCGCCTCACGCTCCTCACGGCGGGCGCAGCGGTGGCGCTCAATACGATGAGGGGCCCGGGCCTTCGCCGCGCCGTGAGTCCTGCGGCCGTGCGCACCACGGCCCGCCGACACCCCCATTCTACGCAGCGCACTCGCCTTCGCTGGTCTCCGGCTTGAAGGCCGCGGTCTCTCCGATGTCCACGAAGTCTTCGTCCGTGGCCGTCGAGGCGTCGAGCTTCTCGAGATCCGCGAGGCGCGCCTTCAGCTCCGCGACCGGCGCGCGCACGAGGTACGCCGTGATCGACTCACCCGGAGTACGCTTCTCCTCGTACAGCGCGATGAGGCGCTCGAAGACCTGCGGAACGCGCCGCGCCGGCACCTTCGCCACGACACGGCCGAAGCGCGCGGCGTCGCCGGAGGGATCGCCGCCGGCGTAGACGAAGTACTGCGGCACCGCGCGATCGCCGATCTTGCGGAGGCCCCCCTGCAGACCGATGCCGGCCACGTGATGCAGACCGCACCCGTTCGGGCAGCCGCTCACCTTGACGACGAGGCCGGCCGCGCGATCGACGAGCGCGCGGTTGACCTGGAATTTCGCGGACACGAGCTCGGCGACGCCGCGCGATTGCGTGACGGCGAGCTTGCAGCTCTCGGCGCCCGGGCAGCTCGACACGTCGGCGAGCGATTCCGGATCCGGCTCGGCCAGGCCGATGTGAGCGAGCTGCGCGTAGAGGGCGCGGACGCTGGCCTGCGGCACCCAGCGTAGGAGCAGGTTCTGCCCCACCGTCGTGCGCACGGTGCCGTCGCTGAAGCTGCGCGCCAGGAGCGCGATCGCGCGCATCCGACCGCTCGAGATGTCCCCGAGCGGGAGGGTGATCGTGACGACGACGAAGCCCGCCTGCCGCTGCGGACGCACGTTGGTGCGGAAGAATCGGTCGGCGCCCGGATCCCCGAGCACCGGCAAGAAGCGCGGGACGATGCCGGGCCCGCGGGGCGCGTCGGCGCCGATGAGCGCGTCGAGTTCTGCGGTCGTCGGCAGCGGCGCGCGCGACGTCGGCGCTTCCTCGATGGGCGGCGCGTCGGGATCGAACGGCAAGGGCGGCGTCCCGGCGGCGCGCACCTGGGCGAGCTCGACGTGGACGGCGGCCTTGAACGCGTCCCACCCCATCTCCTTCACGAGGAACTTGAGCCGGTTTTTGTGACGGTGCACACGATCGCCGCGTGCGTGGAAGACGCGCAGCACCGCCTCGGCGACGGCGAAGATCTCCGGCGCCGGCAAGAAGTCGACGAGCTCGAGGCCCGTCTTGCACATGAGCGCCGTGCCGCCCGCGACGACGACGCGAAAGCCGTGAACGCTCTTGCCCGACGCGTCTTCCTGGACGCGCGCAAACAGTCCGAGGTCGTTGACGTGCGCGAACGAGTGATCGGCGCCGCCGCCGGAGAACGCGACCTTGAACTTGCGGGGCAGCGTCGCGCTCAGCGGATGGCGCAGGAAATAGCGGGTGAACGCGCGAGCATAGGGCGTCGGATCGAACACCTCGTCGAGTGCGACCCCCGCGGTCGGGCTGGTCGTGACGTTGCGGACCGCGTTGCCGCACGCCTCGCGCGTCGTCAGCCCCGCCTCGGCCAGCGCCTGCATGGCGGGGCCGACCTGATCGAGGTGCATGAAGTGGAATTGAAAATTTTGGCGCGTCGTCACGTGCGCGAAGCCACGCGAGAAGCGGTCGGTCGCCGTCGCGATCGCCTCGAGCTGGTCGGCGCGCAGGATCCCCTGGGGGATCTTGGCGCGGATCATCGCCCAGTCCCCCTCCTGCCGCTGGCCGTACGTCCCAGCGACGAGCCTGAACGCGCGCCACTGGTCGGGCCCGATCTCGCCGCGCTCGAAGCGACCGAGCGTCTCGACGAAGGTGTCGATCTCGTTGGGATCCGCGAAGTCCAGCGAGGCGTGGCCGAGGGTCGTCTCAGGGGCAGTCATTTCATGGCTCCGCGAGCGAGAGTTGGTTGACGGATGGGTCGGACGATTTCTGCGGGGATGGCGGCGGTCACCGACGCGATGCGAGGTCCGAGGTGCGCGACGTCGCCGAGGACGACAATTCCAGGCAAGTCTGCGCGGTCGTCCGGTAACTCGACGGACGCGAGCGCGCCGAGCGTTCCCGTCCACGACCACTGCCGCGGCGTGTGCGCGCCCAGGACGACCGCCGCGGGGTGGGCGGGCGACCAGCCGCGCGCGACGAGGCCCTGGGCCAGCGACGCGCGCGCGGCCAGGCCCATGAGGACGACCACGGTGAGCCCCGCCGGCGGCGACGCGGGGACGATGCGAAAGAATGCCTCCGCCGGAACCGCGGACACGACGAGGAAGCCCTGCGCGACGCCGCGGTGGGTGACGGGAATGCCCGCCGCTTGCGGCCCCGCGATCGCGCTGGAGAGCCCGGGAACGACCTCCACGGGGACGCCGGCGGCGCCGAGTGCGAGGGCCTCCTCACCCCCGCGGCCGAGCACGAAGGGATCGCCGGCCTTGAGTCGAACGACGCGCTTTCCCGCGCGTGCAGCGCGGATCATGAGCCTCTGCGTCGTCTCCTGGGCGACGCTCGCCTTGCCCGCGCGCTTGCCCACGCAGAACCGCTGAGCGCGCGGCGCATGGCTGAGCACGCGGGAGTCGAGGAGCGCGTCGTAGAGGACGAGGTCCGCTTGCTCGAGGGCGCGAACGGCGCGCAGGGTGAGCAGATCGGGATCGCCAGGGCCTGCGCCGACGAGCCACACCCGTCCCATGCGCGTCATGGAAGCCTCCCGTCCTGCGCGTACAGCGCGTTGAGTGCCTGAAGGAGACGAGGGCGACGCTCTGCCATCGGGAGCCCGTCACGCTTCCACTCCGCGCGGGCCTCCGTGGCGACCGATTCCCACGCGCCGATGTCGTCCGGCAGAAGCGCGTCGATCGCGCGGCGCAGGAGCGCGACGAGCGCAGGGGCCGCGCCCCCCGTGGAGATCGCGACGGTGATCGCGCCCCGCCGCAGCCGTGCCGCGCCGATGGCCGAGCAGCTCCTCACGTCGTCCACGGCCAGGCAGAAGAGGCAGCGCGCGTCGGCCGCCGCCTTCACCTCGCGGTTCACTCCGGGCGGCGCAGCGGCGACGACGAGCCACGCATCGTCCACATCCACAGGAAGGAAGGCGCGGACCTCGACGTGCGCGGCGGCCATGGCGAGCTCCGTGTCGACCCGCGGGGCGACGACGTGGACCTGCGCGCCAGCCTCGACGAGCGCGAGCCCCTTCTCGCGCGCGACGGGACCGCCGCCGACGAGCAGCACGCGCCGCCCTTCCAGGTGAAGAAACAGCGGGTAGGGCGCGACGCTCACGACGATCTCCCCACGCGCGCGTGCAGCCCACACTCCTTGTGCTCCGGCGACTCCCACCACCACCGGCCCGCCCGGACGTCCTCGCCCTTCTCCACGGCGCGCGTGCACGGCGCGCACCCGATCGACGGAAACCCGCGCGCGTGCAGCGCGTGTGTCGGCACCCCTTTCGCTTCTGCGAAGGCCCAGACCTCGGCCTCGGTCCACGCGGCGAGCGGGCTGAGCTTCAGTCGGTCCTTCGCTTGCGCGTCGACTTCGACGATCTCGACGCCGCCGCGCGTCGGCGATTGCTCGCGGCGGAGCCCGGTCACCCACGCGCGCGCTCCCGCCAGCGCGCGTGAGAGCGGTCCGAGCTTGCGCACCGCGCAGCACTCCTTGCGCGCGTCGATCGACGCGTAGAAGCCGTTGGCGCCCTGCCGCCGCACGAGCTCCTCGACGCGCACGGTGTCCGGGAAATACGCCTCGATCGGCACGCCATACTTCTCGCGCGCGCGATCGAGCAGATCGTAGGTCTCCTGGTGGAGGCGCCCGGTATCGAGGAGAAACACCCGCGGCACGACGCCGAGCTCGGCTCCGGCGCGCGCCGCCTCGTGGAGGACGACCATGTCCTCGACGCCGAGGCTGCAGGCGATCCGTAGCCCGTCGCCGTACGTCGCGAGCGCGAAGCGGAGGAGCTCGTACGGCGCAGCGGACGCAAAGCGCGCGGCGAGGGCGGCGGCCTCGAGGGGGCCAGGGAGGGGGATTTTCGAGAGGTCGGCCGTGGTCATGTTCGCTAAACCGTCCGGTGTTCGTTATAGCGGACGGCTGTTGCTTATGCTAGACACAATCCATGACTCTGACGCGCGGGCACCTCTCGTCGCTCGAGGACGAGGCCATCTTCATCCTCCGTGAGGTCGTCGCGACCCGGGCGCGACCGGTCCTCCTCTTCTCCGCCGGCAAGGACTCCATCGTCCTCCTGCACCTGGCGGTGAAGGCGTTTCGTCCCGCCCGCCTTCCGCTCGCGATCATGCACGTCGACACCGGGCACAACTTCCCCGAGGTCCTCGCCTTCCGCGACGCTCGCCTGGCGGAGGTCGGCGAGCCGCTCGTCGTCGCCAGCGTGCAGAAATCGATCGACGACGGGCGCGTCGTCGAGGAGCGCGGCCCCCGCGCGTCGCGCAACCGGCTGCAGAGCGTGACCCTGCTTGACGCCATCGCCGCCCACAAGTTCGACGCCGCGTTCGGCGGGGCGCGACGCGACGAGGACCGCGCGCGCGCCAAGGAGCGGATCATCAGCCTGCGCGACGAATTCGGGCAGTGGGAGCCGAAGAACCAGCGCCCCGAACTGTGGGAGCTCTACAACACGCACGTCCGCGGGGCAGAGCACCTGCGTGTGTTCCCGCTCTCCAACTGGACCGAGCTCGACATCTGGGAATACGTGAGGCGGGAGCGGCTCGCGGTGCCGTCGATCTACTTCGCCCATACGCGCGAGGTCTTCGCGCGCGACGGCCTGCTCTACGCCGCCACGTCGGCGGTGACGCGCTTGCCGGGCGAGGTGCCGATCGAGGCCGAGGTGCGCTTCCGCACCGTCGGCGACATGACGTGCACCGGCGCCATCCGCTCGAGCGCGCGCACGCTCGAGGAGATCCTGCGCGAAACGGCCACCGCGACGGTGACCGAACGCGGCGCGACCCGGGCGGACGACAAAATCGGCGAGGCGGCGATGGAAGACCGAAAGCGCGAGGGGTACTTCTGATGGCGACCGAGCAGAGCACGACCGATCTCCTCCCGCCCGCGCCACGCCGGCGCGCCCTCCGGTGCGCCACGGCCGGCAGCGTCGACGACGGCAAGAGCACGCTGCTCGGCCGCCTGCTCCTCGACGCGAAGGCGATCATGACCGACCAGCTCGAGCACGTCGAAGAGGCGAGCCGGCGCCGCGGCTATGCGCGGACCGACCTGGCGCTCGTCACCGACGGCCTGCGCGCGGAGCGCGAGCAGGGGATCACGATCGACGTGGCGTGGCGCTACTTCGCGACGCCGGCGCGACGCTTCGTCCTCGCCGACGCTCCGGGACACGTGCAATACACGCGCAACATGGTGACCGCCGCGTCGCGGGCCGACGTCGCCATCGTGCTCGTCGACGTGCGCCACGGTCTCGTGGAACAGACGCGGCGGCACCTGTTCGTCACGCGCCTGCTCGGCGTCGCCGCCATCGCGGTCGTCGTGAACAAGATGGACCACGTCGGCTACGCGTACGACGTCTTCGCCAAGGTGCGCGAGGACATCTCGAGCTACCTGGCTGCGCTCCCGCTGCCGGGTCCCATCCCCGAGGTGACGTTCTTCCCGGTGTCGGCGCTCGTGGGCGACAACGTGGTGGAGCGCTCGTCGGCCACTCCCTGGTACGATGGCCCAACGCTCCTGTCCTACCTCGAGGGGCTCGACGTCGAGGAGCGCGCCTCGCGCGGGCCTGCGCGCTTCGCGGTGCAGTGGGTCATCCGTCCGCAGAACGAGACACATCCCGACTACCGCGGGTACGCCGGGCGCGTCCTCTCCGGAGCGCTGCGCAAGGGCGACGCGGTCACGGTTTGGCCGGCTGGCCTGCACTCGACGATCGTACGCCTCGAGACGTTCGACGGGGACCTGGCGCTCGCGCCGGCGGGGACGGCGCTCACCGTGCACCTGGCAGGCGATCACGACGTCGGCCGCGGCGATCTCATCAGCGTCGACGGCGAGGCGCAGCCCACGCTCTCCCGCGAGATCGAGGCCGATCTCGCGTGGGTTCACCCGTCGCAGGCGAATGTCGGCGTGCCCTACCTCCTCAAGCACGGCACGCGCGAGGTGCGCGCGGTCCTCGGCGCGATCGTGCACGTGTACGACGTCGCGACGGGCGCGCACACGAGCGGCGCCTCCGGCGGCCTGACGATGAACGGGATCGCACGCGTGCAGCTCCGCACCGCCGACCCCGTCCCCGTCGACGCGTTCGCGACGCGGCGCGAGACCGGGAGCTTCCTGCTCCTGGATCCCGCCTCGGGCGCCACCCTCGCCGCGGGCATGGTTCGCTCGTAGGTGTTCACCAGAGCGAGGTGACGGCGATGGCCGACGGAGCCCGACGCCGCACACGCCGCGCTCCTCGTCGCGCGAGGTGGATCTTGGCGACTGAGGCCGGAGCAGCGAAGGCTTGCCTCTTGTATGCATCCACCGAATCCCCGATCCTCCTCCCAAATGCCCACCGAGGAGGAGGCAGGCTCCGACACCGACAGCTTCATGCGAGAGGTCGCCAGCGCGCCCGCGGTCCCCATCCACAATCCCACAGGCGAGACCTTCGGCCGCTACCGCATCCTGTCGCTCCTAGGCAAGGGCGGCATGGGGCGCGTGTACGAGGCCGACGACCTCGAGCTCGGACGGCGCGTCGCGATCAAGTTCCTGCCGATAGCGTTCGCGCAGCGCGCCGACAACGTGATGCGCTTCGTGCGCGAGCGCGCAGTGACCGCCGGGCTCGAGCACCCGGCCATCGTGCCGGTCTACGACAGCGGCGTGTGGCCGAGCGGCGAGCCGTTCTACGTGATGCGCCAGGTGCGCGGGCAGCCCCTCGACCGGCGTCTGCGCGCCGCGCGCACGCTGGAAGAGCGCCTCTCGCTCCTCGGGAGCGTCATCGCTTCCGCCGACGCGGTCGCGTTCGCGCACAGCCGCGGCGTCGTGCATCGCGATCTCAAGCCGGCGAACATCCTCGTCGGGAGCTTCGGCGAGACGTTCGTGGCCGACTGGGGGATCGCCAAGCGCCTCCACGATCCGGACACCGCCGACGAGATGTCGCCGGTCATGGCTTCTCCCGACGTGCTCGACACGCAGCTCGGCTCGGTGCTCGGGACGCCAGGGTACATGGCGCCGGAGCAAGCGCGCGGTCAGGGGGTCGACGAACGGGTCGACGTCTATGCCCTGGGCGCGATCCTCCACGAGCTGCTCGTCGGCCGCGGCCCCTCGCCGTGGAGCGAGGACGCTGCGGTCGACCATCTCTCGCCGGCGCGCATCGCCGCGAACGCGCCGAGCGCGCCGAGCGATCTCGTCGCGATCGCCGCCAAGTCGCTCTCCCGCGCGCCCGGCGACCGCTACGCCAACGCGTCGGAGCTCGCGAAAGAGCTGCATCGCTTCCAGACCGGCCAGCTCATCGGCGCTCGGCGTTACTCGTGGGCGGAGCTCACTCGGCGCTGGCTCGCGCGCCATCGCGCCGCGGCGATCGTCGCGTTGGCCATGGGCACGATCGTCCTCGCGGGCGGTCTCGTGAGCGTGCGCCGCATCGTGCGCGAGCGCGACACCGCGCAGACCGAGCGGGCCGCCGCCGACGCGGCGCGACGCGAGGCCACCGAGCGCAACCAGGCGCTGGTACTCCTCCAGGCGCGCGCCGAGCTCACGCGCGATCCCACCGCGTCGCTGGCCTGGCTGAAGCGCTACCCGCCGACGGCGGGCGGATGGAGCGAGGGCACGAGGATTGCGACCGACGCGGTCTCGCGCGGCGTGGCGCGCACGGTGTGGACCTTGAACCGGCCGCTCGGCTCGGTCGCGTTCACCCCCGACGGTCGAACGGTAGCCGCCGGCAGCGACGACGGGACCCTCACGTTGCTCGACGTCGCCACCGAGGCGCAGCGCGCCTATCGCGAGCCCGACGGCGTGGGCAAGCGAATTGTCTTCACTCCCGACGGCGCCCGGGCCGCGACGACGGACGGCCGCACGGCGGTGCGAATTTGGGATCTCGCGGCGGGAACGTCGGTGCGCTTGCCAGGCGAGAACATCGGCAACATCGGGTTCTCTCCCGACGGCTCGATGCTCTTCGGGCGGCGCTCGGGAGGGTTCACGCGCCTGTGGCGCGTCGCGACCGGCGAGCCGATCGACCTCCCTTGCGGCGGTGACGCGCTCATCGCCTTCGCGACGCGCCCGGGCACCATCTACTGCGCGCGAGGGTCTACGCTCGAGCACATCGAGCTCATTCCCCGCCGTGTGCTCGCGCATGTACAACTCGAGCATGCCCCGTTCGATCTGCAGGCCTCCGGCGACGGCCGCTGGCTCGCGGCGTCGCTCATCGACAAGCTCACCCTCTGGAACCCGACGACGAATGCCCTTCGCACTATCTCTGTCGGCAAGGACGCGGTGCGCTTGGTCACCGCGTCGGGCGACGGTCGATTCTTCGTCACCTGCGGCTGGAGCCTGCCGCTGGGGCTCTGGCTCTTCGACGTCGAGAGCGCGACGCCGCGACTCCTCACCACCGGCGAGCGCTGCACGCGCCAGGGGTTTTCGTTCTCGTCCGACGGCACGCAGTTCGTCTCGGCGGTGCGCGGCGGTGGCGTGGCCATCCACGATCCGCTCCTCCCCCGCGTTCGCACGCTCCTAGGCCACGACACGGCGATCGGCGACGCGTCATTCTCGCCCGACGGCAGCTTGCTCGCATCGGTCAGCACCGATGGCGCGGTCCGCCTGTGGCCGCTCGAGCGGGTTACCCGCCTCGAGCAGGACCCGATGGAGCGCATCGCCGCGGGAACGCGAGTCCTCCTCGCAATCCCCGACGGAGGGGTGGACGTCCTCGACGCCGACACCGGCGTCCGTGTCCACGCCTCGGGGCCGCGACCGAAGCGGTGGGCGGGGCGCGGAACGATCTCCGGCGACGGTCGCGTGGCGGCGTTCCCCGACGCCACTGGAACTCTGGTGATCTTCGACGTCGCCCGCCGCGAGGGCCACCTGCTAGGCAAGTACGACGAAGGCGCGGCGGTCGTCGCCGAGCAGCTCTCGTCCGACGGCGCGACGCTCGCGCTCTCCGACGAGAACGGCGGCGTGCGCGTCGTCGACGTCGCCACCGGCACGTCGCGCCCGCTCGGCCGGATGTCCGACAGGATTAGCGCCATGGCGGTCTCGAGAGGCGCCAGGCGCGTAGCCGCCTGCGGGCGCGACGGGACGGTCCACGTCTGGGACCTGTCCACTGGCGCGGAGCACGTGCCGCTGCGCACCGGCGCGCTTCTCTGGTTCGTCGGCTTCTCGCTCGACGGCAGCGAGGTCGCGGCCGCCGGGGGCGACGGGATCGTGTACCGCGCGGACGTCGCAGGCGAGCGGGTCACGCGCCTCGCCGGTCACGTGGGTTCCGTGAGCAGCGTCGACTTCTTCGCCGACGGGCGGCTCGTGTCGTCGGGATCCGACGGGACGGTGCGCGTGTGGAACCCCGGACCGAGCGACGGCTTCGTCGTGCGGAGGGAGCAGCTCTTCGAGGCGCGCCTCTCGTACGACGAGACGGTGATGATGAGCCGGGCGACGGGCGGATCGTGGATCTCGAAGACCGATCGCATGCCACCGACGTCGGCGGAGACGCTGCCGTTCATCGACTGGATCCGCAGCCAAACCAGCGCGCAGGTGGACGCGAAGGGAAGGTTGTCCTCCACGCCGTGACGGCGCAGCGACGCTGGGAGCGTCGAGCTCGGCTACCGCGTCTGCGACGATTCCGCGCACTCGGAGTGCGGCGGCGGGGAGCGGGCCGTCGCGTCGTGCACGCCGGAAGACATTCCACCCGTCGTCGATCGCCCCGTCGCGCAGGAGCGCCGCGCCCGGTGTGGGTCTAGGGCCTGTCCCCATATTCGCGAAGCGAATCTTCCCCGTACGCGTGCCCGTGCCCGTGCCCGTGCCCGATCCAGATCGATGGTGTGGTCGCCGGAAAATGCTGTGCACACTGCACGCTATTTCCATCGATGGCGGCGTGTGTTCCATGTGGACGCACGATGGTGCGTACGCAACTGGACAGGCCCTAGACTCGAATTGCCCTAAAGTCTCGTGGCCCCCGAGCCGTTCTCCACTAGGAGATGGCACTCCCGCTCGCGACTTCCACGCTCGAGGACTTCTGGTTCGGTGAGGGCACGAGCGACGAAACGGAACACGCGGCCGCCGAGTCCGTCGCGGCGCTCGTCGCGCGCGTCCACGGGGTGAAGCCGCTGCCCGTCGCCGCGAGCAAGCTCGCGCGTGTGGCGAAGGAGCCGGAGACGCCGGTCGCGGCCATCGCGAAGATCCTCGAGAGCGATCCCGGTCTGCTGTCGCGCGTGCTGCGGCTGGTGAACTCGGCGGCGTTCGGCCTGCGCGTGCCGTGCAAGTCGGCGAAGAACGCGGTGACCCTCCTGGGGCCGAAGCGCATCGCGGAGCTGGCGATGGCGAGCGCGGTCCTCGATCTCTTCGACGACACCTCGGGCCAGGCGCGCGGCATCCTCGAGCACGCGCTCGCGACCGCCGCGGTCATGAAGCGGCTCGCGCAGAAGTGCGAGATGAACGTCGAGGACGCCTTCACGTGCGGCTTGCTCCACGACATCGGCAAGCTGATGCAGCTTCAAGTCGGCGACGAGACGTACGCCGCGCTCCTCGCCGGAGACGACGGCAACTGCGACACCATCCACCTCCGCGAGCGCGAGGCGCTCGGCTTCGACCACGGCGTGCTCGCGGGCCACATGCTGCGTGTGTGGAACGTGCCGTCCCCGGTGCCCGAGGCGATCGGCCTGCATCACCACCTCGCGCGCGCGTACCGGGTCGGAGGTGCGGTCGCCGAATTGGTGCACCTGCTCCGCGTCACGGAGTTGCTCGTCGATGCCGCGACGACCCCGCGACCCGATGAAGAGGTGCTCGACGCGCTCGCGAAAGACGAGTCGGTCTCGTACGTGGAGCTCTCGCGCGACGACCTGTTCTCCCTTTGGGGCGAAGTGCACGGAGCCATCGCGAACAGCAAGCGCGCGCTCAACGGAGACGCGGCCAACGACGGCGGGCTCGAGGACGACAGCGGTGTCCACGTGCGGCAGCCCACACCCGTCGCGCGCGACGCCACCAGCAACGACGCCCCCCGCGCCCCTCGCTATGCGCGCAGCCAGGTCGCCAGCACCGTCGCGGTTTGCGTCGGCCTTGCCGCAGCCGTCGCCGCGCTGGTCTCGCTCATCCGCTGAAGCGGCCGCGCGGTCAGAGCGCCCTGGTGGCGCCGGTCGGCAACACTTCCTCGAACGCCTCGCCCGGGGCGCCGGGCTTGGTCACGTGGAGCCACGCGCCGCCGGTGGCGTCGGCGCCGACGCTCAAGCCAGTGTCGACGAGGAAGAGCAGGCCGCCGTACTTCTGGGCCATCTGATCGGCGCCGCGCGTGCTGCCGTCGGCGAAACCGACGCTGCCCGGTTGGTGACCCATCACCAGGTGGCTCACGCCGAGCGCCTGCGTCCACGTCGTGAGGAGCGCGGTGGGGTTGCCGGTCGCGTCCCACCACTGCGGGCCCGCCCCGGAGAGGCGCGCCTCGAGCAGCGAGTCGGTCGCGGAGAGGACCGGCGCGCCGAAGCCGGCGCCGTCGATGCCGGTCACCAGATCCATGGAGAGCTGCGCGACGGACTTGCCGCCGGTCTTGCCGCCGTGCACGAAGAACCAGCTTCCGACCTTCGCCGCGATCGGGAGGCCGCGGATGAAGGCCCCCACGTCGTTCTGCCCCGCGGCCGTCGCCTGCGGCGTGAGGCCGAGGCTCACCAGCTGCGGGTCGATGCCGTCCTTACCGGCGGCCTTGCTGTTGAGCGGATCGGCGAGGAACTCGGCCTCGTGGTTGCCGAGGGTGACCACCACGCGCCCGCCGTGGGCCGCGGCGTCCGCCTCCAGCGACGAGAGAATGTCGATCGCGCCGAGCGCGTCGGTGCCTTTGTCGATCACGTCGCCGGTGACGACCAGGAGCGCGGCGCCGCCGGCCCAGGTGTACGGCCCGTTGCCCGCGATCAGCCCGGCTCCGCGCAGGGTCCGCACCATCGCGGCCGGATCGCCGTGCACGTCGCCCATCGCGTAGATGTCGACCGCCCCGTGCCAGGCGAACACCGCGGGGTGCGCGATCCAGTCGCGCGCGCCAGGCGCCGAAAGGTCGGGAGCCCCCGCGACCGCGAGGTCGGCGCCCGAGCCCGCGCTCGCCGCGTCGGTGCGCGCGCGGGCGGCGAGATCCCCTGGCGCGATCGCCGCGTCGCCGAGTCCGTCGCTATCCGGCGCGACCGGGAAG
>JANYHK010000059.1 GCA_025359105.1 Myxococcales bacterium
TGCGAGGCTCGTCTTGCCGACGCCCGGCGGTCCGACGAAGCACAGGACCGGGCCCTTCAGCTTCTTCGTGAGAGCCTGCACTGCGAGGTACTCGAGGATCCGCTCCTTGATCTTCTTGAGGCCGTAGTGATCCTCCTCGAGGATCTCCTCGGCCTTCACGAGATCGTAGTTCTCTTCGGACTTGTCGAACCACGGCAGCTGCAAGATCCAGTCGATGTAGTTGCGGACGACGGTCGCCTCGGCGCTCGTCGGGTGCATCATCTTGAGCTTCTTCAGCTCCTTCTTGACCTTGGCGGTGGCCTCCTTGCTCATCCGCTTGGTCTTGAGCGCTTCTTCGACCTCCTGGAGCTCGTTCTTGAACTCGTCGCGCTCGCCGCCGCCCAGCTCGCGCTGGATCGCCTGCATCTGCTCGTTGAGGTAGTACTCCTTCTGCGTCTTCTCCATCTGCTTCTTGACGCGCGATCGGATCTTCTTCTCCACCTGGAGAATCTCGATCTCGGCCTGCATCAGCTCGTGGAGGCGCTCGAGGCGTTTGCTGGCGTCTTCCGTCTCGAGGAGACTCTGGCGGTCGGAGAGCTTCACCGTCGGGAGGTTCGCGACGATGGTGTCGGAGAGGCGCGCGGGATCTTCGATCGTCTGCACGCTCATCAGGACTTCGGGCTGAACCTTCTTGTTCAGCTTTACGTACATCTCGAAGGCGGCCTGGACGCTGCGCATGAGCGCCTCGACCTCGACCGTCTTCTGGGTGAGCTCGGGGATCTCCTCGACCTCGACCATGAAAAATTCGTCGGTCTGGGCGAACTTCTTGGTGCGTGCGCGCTTCTTCCCTTCGACGAGGACCTTCACGGTGCCGTCGGGGAGGCGGAGGAGCTGCATCACGGTGCCGAGGGTGCCGACCTGGAAGATGTCGTCGGGCGACGGCTCGTTGGTCTTGGCGTTCTTCTGGGCGGCGAGGAAGATGTCCTTGTCGCGGGTCATCGCGGCGTCGAGCGCGTTGATCGAGCGCTCCCGACCGACGAAGAGCTGGCTCACCATGTGGGGAAACACGATGATGTCGCGGAGCGGCAGGAGCGGGACCACGCGCTTCCGACCGCCTGGGGTGCCGCCTTTTCCGTCGTCGTTCTTGAAAAACATCATGACTCCGCGAGGGGGGCCTACCGCACGCGATGGCAGGCAAATCGGGCCTATCCAAAGACCACGCCGATGGCAGGGTAGCCCATACTTCTTCACGCGTGCGGCGGTATCGTCAACCCGCTCCCTACCCGCCTTCGCTTGTCCCAGGCGGGAATTGTGAGGATACTCACAGGGATGCCTGCGGCCGCCCAAGAGTTCCGCGCCGGCTCCCTGCTGGGCCGGTACGAGCTCGTGCGCGAGATCGGGCGCGGCGGCTTCGCGTCGGTGTGGCTCGCGCGACTGCCGGGTCCGGGAGGATTCGAGCAGCGGGCCGCCATCAAGATGATCCGGACGGACATCGGGACGGACCCGTCGTTCCGCAACATGTTCCTCGACGAGGCCCGGCTCGCCGCGCACATCAATCACCCCAACGTCGCGAGCATCTTCGAGCTCGGGCAGCAGGGGGACGTCCTCTACATGGTGATGGAGCACGTCGTCGGGCGGCCCCTCCATATTCTGCGCAACCTGGCGGAGCGTCAGGCACGCAAGCTGCCGGTCGAGATCGTGGTGCGGATCCTCTCCGACACGTGCGCGGGCCTGCACGCGGCGCACGAGGTGAAGCGCGAAGGCAAGTCGCTCGAGCTCATTCATCGCGACGTGTCGCCGCAGAACATCCTCGTGAGCGACAAGGGGGTGAGCAAGCTCATCGACTTCGGCGTCGCCAAGGCGAACGACAGGCTCGCGGGCGACACGTCGACCGGGCTCGCGAAGGGCAAGGTCCGGTACATGGCGCCCGAGCAGGCGACGATGAAGTCGGTGGACCGGCGCGCGGACATCTGGTCGGTGGGGGCCGTCGCGTTCGATCTGATCGAGGGGCGGCCGCCGTTCGACGGGCCGAACGATCTCGCGCGCATCTACGGGCTGCTCGGGGACGATCCAGCTCCGCCGTTCACGGCGCGCGTTCCGGCGCCGATCGAGCGCGTGATCCGCAAGGCGCTCGCGCGCAACCAGGACGAGCGGTGGCCCACCGCCGCCGCGCTCCGCAGCGGCTTCGAGCAGGCGCTCGACGAATGCGGCCTTCGCGTCACGCCCGACACGGTGGTGGAGTGGTTCGGCGACTCGCTCCTGTCGGAGGGGGACGCGGCGGAGGCGCCGAAGAACGCTGGGGCGATGCTGCGCGAGCGGCTGCGACGTCCGCAGACCGGCGCGTCGGGGATGCCGACGATGGACATTCCGGTGATGGACGCTCCCGCGCCGCAGCCGGAGAGGGTGGAGACGCTCGCGGCTGTGAGCTCGGCCGGGATCGCTCCGCCGACGCGGGCGAAACGGCTCTGGGTGCCGTTGGCCGTGGCGGCGGGGACCGTGGCGATCATCGGTGTCGGCGTGGTGTGGCGGGTGGCGCAAGGGCCACGCGAGTCGGTGGTCGCCACGTCGACGGCACCGACCCTGGCCCCCCTCCCCGTCCCGCTGCCCGCGACCGCGACCGCGACCACGACCACGACCACGACCCCGAACCCGAACCCGAACCCGACCACGACCACGACCGCGACCACGTCCCCGACTCCGACCCCGACCCCGACCACGACCCCGACCCCGACTGCGACCCCGACCCCAACGGCCACCGTCGAGCTCGGCGATCCGCCGGTGGCCACGGCCCGAGCGCCGGTGGCTGGCCCCAGGCCCAAAGCGAGCCCGAAGCCAAGGCCAACTCCGAAGCCGCGTACGTTGCCGAGCTCCGCGCCCACGCCTCGTCCCCGCTATGACGACACGATTCAGTAGGTTCGTCGCCATCGCGTGCCTGGTCCTCGCGGCCTCCGGTGCCTCGGCGCCGCCTGCGTACGCGGCCGAGCCGACGCTCGCCGACGTCGAGACGGCGCGCGCGATGTACGTCGAGGGGCTCGAGCTGCGCGATCGCAGTCGGCTCGCAGATTCGCTCGCGCGGTTCCGCGGTGCGTATGCGCTCGCCGCCACGCCGATCACCGCGCTCGAGCTGGGGCGCGCGCACATGCTCGTGGGTCAGCTCCTCGAGGCCCGGGAGGCGCTCCTCTCGATCGAGCGCATGCCGCCGAAGCCAGAGGAGTCGCAGAAGGCCGCCAACGCGCGCGTCGAGGCGCGCACGCTCGCCGAGCAGATCAGGGGTCGCATTCCGTCCGTCCACGTCTCGTTCGATCCGAAGCCCGACGGCGAGCCCAAGGTGACCATCGACGGCGTCGTCGTCCCGCGGGAGGCGCTGAGCGCCGCACGGCGGCTGAATCCTGGCAAGCACGTCGTCGTCGCGGAGCTCGAAGGCGAGCGCGCCACCGCCGAGCTCGAGCTCGGCGAGTCGGAGGCCCGCCCCGTCGTCCTCTCCCTCGGAGCCGGAAAGGGGACGCGTTCCACGGGCGACGCGGCAACGAAGTCCGCCCCTAGCCCCAGCACCGGCGACGTGTCGCGCGACGCTTGGTTTTACGGCGGCCTCACCGTCGCCGGGCTCGGGGCGGCGATCGGAACGGTCACCGGCATCATGGCCTTCACGAGCGCGGCGAACCTCGAGGGCCAGTGCACGGGCTCCCACTGCGCGCGGGCCGCGCAGGGCGATCTCGACGCGGCCCGCACGATGGGCACCGTGTCCACGGTGGCGTTCATCGTCGCCGGTGTGGGGGTAGCGGTGGCGATCCTGGAGGTGTTGACGCGACCGAGCGTGCGACCGGCGAGCGTCGCGCTATCATGGCCAAGGTGAGGATCGGCGCGTCCAGCTTCGCCTTCGGGCTCGCGATCCTCGCCGGCGCGTGCAGCGCGCTTACCGGCGTCGACAAGTACGACGTGAACGACTGCCCAAGGGGGGACTGCTCGGAGGCAGGCGCATCCTCATCGAGCGGCGACGCGGCCCGCGACGGCGCGGCGTCCGACGGAACGAGCCTCGTCGACACCGCCGTCGACACCTTCGCGTGCCCGGTGGGCACGTCGCTGGTCACGCTCACCGTCACCGGCAACGTCGAGACCGTCACCGCCGAGCCGGGCGGAGTGCTCGTTCCCCCGAACCCGGGGTCCCTTTGCATCCCCGTTGGCCAGGTGCGACTCCGCGCGAACAACAACCCCAAGGGAACGTGGACCTGCACGGCCGGCTGCGTAGGCAGCGCCCAGGATACGGACACGTTCAACTTCCAGAACCCGGCCGCGGGGTCGACGATCACCGCCAACCTGCAGAACTAGCGCCAGCCGCCGCCAACCCGCCGCGCCGCCACGCCCGCGAACTCACGCCGTAGTTGGTGTAGTCTCCGCTTCGTGAGCCGCGGCGATCAATCGGTCATCACCGAGCACCATCATGGGCTGCCTCCCACCGGCGAGGACAAGCTGTGCGCGACGGCCTTCGTCGCCGACCACTCGTTCGTCGTCGAGCTGCCGAGCCGCGGGCTCGTCGAGCTCGGGCGCGGCAGCGACGCCGACGTGCAGCTCGTGAGCGGCGGCGTCTCGCGCGCCCACGCCCGGATCGAGATGCGCGGAGAGCGCGGCGTGCTCGACGATCTCGGCTCGCGCAACGGCACGTTCGTGAACCGTGGCCGCATCACCGGCCAGGTGCAGGTCGGCCATGGCGACGAGATCGGCATCGGTGACGCGCGCCTCGCCCTGTTCCGCAAATCGGCCATGCCGGCGGGCGCGATCTCGGTGCTCGTGCACCGCGCGCTGCTCGAGCGGCTCGACATCGACATCGCGCAAGGGCAGCGCCCGAACCTGTTCGTCGTCCAGCTGCCCGAGCGATGGTACGAGATGCGCGCCGCCCGCGAGCTCATCGGAAAGCTCGCGCACGCGGCGTACGTGGGCTCGTACAACGACTACATCGTCGCGTTCGCGGTCAAGGTCGCCCGCACCGACGCGTCGACGATGCTCGCCGCGTCGCGCCGCACGCTTCGCCTCGCCGGCATCGACGCCGTGGCCGGCCTCGCGCCCGAGTCGACCGGCGACGCCGAAGACCTCCTGAACGGCGCCCTCAAGTCCCTGCTCTCCGCGCAGGAGGACGAAGCCGACACGAGCGAGCAGCCCATCGTCACCGATCCGGCGATGACGCGCCTCTACGCGGAGGCCCGCCGCATCGCCGCGAGCCCCATCGGGGTCCTTCTGATCGGCGAGACCGGCGCCGGCAAGGAGATCTTCGCGCGTACGATCCACATGGCGAGCGGCCGGCAGGGGCCGCTCGTGTGCGTGAACACCGCGGCCTTGCCCGAGCAGCTCCTCGAGAGCGAGCTCTTCGGCCACGAGCGCGGCGCCTTCTCGGGCGCGGCCGCGGCAAAGGCCGGCCTCATCGAGTCGGCGCAAGGCGGCACGCTCTTCCTCGACGAGATCGGCGAGCTGCCGATGACGATGCAGGCCAAGCTCCTTCGCGTGCTCGAGGACCACGTCGTCCGCCGCGTCGGCGCGACGACCGAGCGCAAGATCGACGTCCGCGTGGTCGCCGCCACCAACTGTGATCTCGACCAGCTCGTCCAGGAGAAGCGCTTCCGGCAGGATCTGCTCTTCCGCTTGAACGGCTGCACGCTCAAGATCCCGCCTCTGCGCGAGCGCAAGGCCGAGATCCCTCGCCTGTCCGAGGTCTTCCTCTCCCGCGCCGCCGCGATGCTCGGCGCGCCGCAGCTGCGCCTGTCGCCTGCCGCCACCGAAGCGCTCGAGCGCCACAGCTGGCCCGGCAACGTCCGGGAGCTGCGCAACGTCCTCGAGCGCGCCGCGGCCCTCGCGGCCCAGGGCGACGGCTCGATCCTCCCCGAGCACCTGCCCGACTCCGTTCGCGCGACGCGCAGCACCGCCGCCAGCTCCCCGGGCGACGACGTCCGCGAGGATCTTCGCGACTTCGAGCGCCAGCGCATCGTCGACGCCCTTCAGAAGACGAACGGCAACCAGACGCAAGCGGCGGAGCTGCTCGGGCTGCCCCGCCGCACGCTCGCGTACAAGATGAACCGCCTCGGCATCAAGGCGAAGTAGCGGCGACTCGCTGCGGCTGGATCGCCCGCGGTCCACCACGCGCGCGGCGAGACGCCCGCACGCGTGGATCGCGCGCGCACCAATGGCGGCTCTTCGCCCTCGCGGGTTGCCGCGGCAACTTCCTGCCCGCGCGCGCGCCTACGATCCCCTAGAAAACAAGACATCTGGTGATGGCATCGCGCCTGCATTGAGAGCGTGTGGAGGTTCGACCCATGCTCATCTCGCGCTCCCGTTCTGCCCTCTTCACGCTCCTCGCCTGCGCCGCGGGATGCAGCTCGAACCAGGAACCCACGCCGATGCGCACGGTCGAGGGCTCGCTGGCCCTGTCGACGTTCGCGTCGCTCGACGTGCCGAGCGTCGTCGCGCAGGACGTCGCCGGCCATACGTTCTCCGCCGCAGTGCAGTCGACGGGCGCGTTCCGCCTCGACGTGCCGGTCGGGCGCACCTACCGGCTCTTCCTCACGGATCTTCGCGCGTCCGGTCGCTCCTCGGTCGAGTCGCGCATCCTGTGGCCGGGCCGGCTGCGCTGGGCGACCATCCCCGTCAGCGGCGGCACGACGAGCGACGGCGGCCCCATCGGCGTCGGCACCATCGGCAACATCCAGGGCCCGCCCGCAGGCGGCGGGACGACGGACGGCACCGGCGGCGGCGTCATCGTGGGCCCGCCCCCGGCCGGCGGCGGGACGACGGACGGTAACCCTGGCGGCGGCGGCGGCGCCAGCAGCAGCAGTGGCACCATTGGCACCTCGGGCGCGCCGGGTGGCGGCGGAACCGGTGACGGAACCGGCGGCACGAGCAGCGGCGGCGTAGGCACCGGCGGCGGTGGCGCAAGCAGCAGCGGCGCGAGCAGCGGCGGCGGCGCGAGCAGCGGCGGCGGCGCGAGCAGCGGCGGTACCGGCGACGGAACCGGCGGCGCAAGCAGCGGCGGCGGTGGCGGTGGCGCGAGCAGCGGCGCCAGCGGAACGGGCGGCGGCGGCGCGAGCAGCGGCAGCAGCGGCGGCGGCGAGACCGGCGACGGCGACGGCACGCCGCTCTGCCTCCCGCCCAAGCCCACGGTCCTCGAGTGCAAGGGCGACGGCTCCAAGCTCGTCGCCGCGCGCCTCTACGACGCGCCGGTCCCGGACTGCGTTCCCGGCGGTGGCGGCGGGAGCAGCGGCGGCAGCAGCGGCGGCACGAGCAGCGGTGGCACGAGCAGCGGTGGCGTGAAGCCCCCCCCGGGCACGACGCCTCCGCCCGGCGGGCCCGCCTGCGAGAAGGACAAGGTCGCGGTGCTGACGAAGGAGGGTTGGGACTGCGTTAAGATGGAGACCCCGGTCACCTACTTCTACTCGGACAAGCCCCTCAAGGTGCGCGCGTCCGTGGAGTTCCCCGACGGCGTCCTCACGCAGTGGTACCCGGCCGTCGCCACGTCCTACCCGCTCGTCGGCAAGAAGGATCTGACCGCGCCCGAGTCCAAGGCCAAGGTCTGCTCGAACGTCCTCGGCAGGGTCGGCGCGAACAACGGCCTGCTCGACTGGGGCACGCTCGACGTCCTTCCTCGCGACGCCAACGTCGACGCCAAGCTCCCGGCCGCCAGCCTGGATCGCTTCACGTGGTCTTTCGCGCGTCAGGTCGCCGCCAACCCGGTCCGCGCCGAGAGCGGCCAGCTCGAGAAGTTCCTCTTCTACCGCGGCGTCGGCAACTTCTCGCTGCCGGTGCGCGTGACTTCCCAGGAGAAGGGCAAGCTCGCGCTCCACAATCAGATCACCGACGCGATCGGCTCGGTCTTCTTCCTGAACGTCGCGGCCGACGGCTCGAAGGGTGCGTTCACGGCCGCCCCGGCCGGTATCGCCGGCAAGGGCGCGCTCACCGGCGCCATCCCGTCGCTCGACGGCGCCCAGGACGTCGAGACCTACGCCGACGCGCTCGCCCGCAGCGTGCGCACCGCCCTCGACGCCAACGGCCTCTACGACGACGAGGCCACCGCGATGGTGAACACCTGGAAGCGCCAGTGGTTCCGGACACCCGGCCCGCGCCTCCTCTACATCGCTCCGCAGTCGTGGACCGACGCGTCGATCCCGCTCCACGTCTCACCGGCGCCGGAGTCGAGCAAGCGCGTCATGGTCATCCGCGTCGAGATCGTGACCCCCGAGCTCGAGGGGACGGACATCACGGCGCTCCGCGGTCTCGCGACGCCGGCGTCGGCACCGGCTGCCCGCGCCCACTTCGCGTCGCTCGGTCGCTTCGCCGAGCCGCGGCTGCGTCGGGCGATGGGTCTGCTCGGTCACCCGAGCTTCGCCCAGCCGCTCCTGGCCGAGGTCATCGAGACCAACCACACGAAGCACGAGTCCGTCGCGACCAAGCCGCTCGCGGCCGATCCGCGCGGACCGAAGTACCCGGGCAAGGGCTTCGTGGTGCACGAGTGGGGCACCGACACGATCGTCGTCGGCTCCGACGGCTCGCAGCTCCTCGGCATGCAGCACGAAGAAGAGGACCTGCCGGCGTTCGTCTACGACCGCGCCAAGCCCTGATCGCCTCGTCACCGCTGTCCCCTCTCGATCTCGATCCCCACCAAGGAGAAACGACCATGTCCGCGCCCCGCTTTGCCGCCCTCGCCACCTGTCTCGCTGCTGGCCTCCTCGCCTGCGGCGGAAGCAGCGGATCCGTCTTCACCGACGGGACCAACGGCTCGAGCGGCTCGAGCGGGGCGCCGGGCGCGGCGGGGGATCCGGGATCGTTCTCCACCGATCCGGTCGGAACCAACGCCGCCTGCGTCACGGCCATCAAGAACGCGTCGTTGCCGGCGGTAAACCTCGTGCTCATGTACGACAAGTCCGGGAGCATGGGCGATCCGCTCGAAGGCGGCGATCCGAAGGCCAAGTGGATCCCCGTGAATACCGGGATGAAGGCCTTCTTCGCCGACCCGTCTTCGACCGGCTACAACGCCTCGCTGCAGTTCTTCCCCGCGCCCGGGGATCTGGCGACGACGTGCGCCGCGCCCTACGCCTCGCCGCTCGTGCCCCTGACGTCGCTCGGGCAGAGCCAATCGCTCGTCGCTGCCCTCGACAAGGCGGCCCCGCAAGGCGGGACGCCGACGTTGCCGGCGCTGGAGGGCGCGATAGCCTATGCCAAGGAGACGAGCCGAGCCCGCCCCGACGAGAAGACCGTCGTGGTCCTCGTCACCGACGGCGAGCCTGGGCTGATGGTCAACGGCACGTTCTCTCCGGGTTGCGCGAACAACGACGTCGCGCACGTCGCGGCCGCAGCCGCCTCGGCCTACGCCGGCACGCCACAGATCCCGACGTACGTGGTGGGTGTCGGCCCCTCGCTCCAGAAGCTCGACGCCGTCGCCAAGGCGGGCGGTACGAGCGCCGCCTTCATGGTGCCTGTCTCGAATCCGACGGAGACGACCACCGCGCTCCAGAAGGCGCTCGAATCGATCCGCTCTCAGGTGAAGCTCTCGTGCGACTTCGCGCTCCCAGCCGCGCCGGCCGGCCAGACGCTCGACACGAGCCGCGTCAACGTGGCGTTCACGTCTGGCAACGGCCACGAAACGCCGCTCGTCTACAGCAGCGATTGCGGCGCGGCGAACGGCTGGCGCTACGACGACATCGCTCACCCGCAGCGCATCGAGCTCTGCGGCGCGGCGTGCGGGACGGCGCAGGCCGATCGCAACGGCAAGCTCACGGTCGCCCTCGGGTGCCAGACGAATCAGACGCAAAAATGAGCGGCTTTCCCGCCAGGTGGCTCGTCGCCGCGCTCTCGGCCGCGCCGGCCGCGCTGGCGGCAGGCTGCGGACTCCAGGTGGCCGGGCACCTCGCACCGGACCCCGGTCCGGCCGGATCGGACGGCGGCCAGGGTCTCCTCGACGACGCCGGGCCCCCGGGCCTCGCGCGCGACGGAGGCCTCGCCAGCGGCGACGCGACCTCGACGACGGGCACCCCGGTCGACGGCAGCGCCGGGGCGGACAGCCCGTCGTCGTGCTTCCCTGCCCCGCGCGCGTGCTCCACCTCGAGCGATTGCTCGAACGGCCGCCGCTGCTGCTTCGCCACCGGGACGAACGGCGCGCTCACCACGAGCTGCCAGGACGAATGCGACGACGGACGCGTCGAGGCGTGCGCCACCACGCCTGACTGCCAGTCGGGTTCGTGCGCGCCCCGTGCCTGCTCGTGCGGTGACGTCGTGCTCGCGTGCGCGCCGATCCCCGGCGCCTGTCTCTAGCTACGCGGCGCTGCAGAAGTGGCCGCAGCCGCGGGCAGGAACCTGCCAGCGCGGGCTGCCCGGGCAAGATGCTGCCGCCTCGCATCGACCAAATCCCCAGTGATTTTCGGTTGCCACCTCCTGGTCTCCGGCTTGCAAAAGTCCTCCCCGAACGCGCCACCCACGGAGGAATCCCCCATGCGATTCGTCACGCTCTCCCCTCTCGCGGCCCTCGCCGTCGTTGGTCTCGTCGTCGGTTGCAGCAGCAACACCACCAGCGCGCCAAACCCCACCACGCGCGCGATCACGGGGCAGCTCTCCACGACGGCGTACGCGCTCGACAACGCGGTCGTGATCGCCAGGAGCCAGAGCGGAAGGCAGTTCCTCGGCGCGGTGCAGGCGAACGGCAGCTTCCGGGTGACTGTCCCGACGAGCGAGTCCTACCGCCTCGTCGTCGCCAACACGCTCAAGTCGGGGGCCTTCTCGATCGTCTCGCGCGTCTCGTGGTCCAGCGGTCTCAGCAAGGTCGCGTGGGCGCGCCTGGGCACGGGCACCGCGGTGACCCTTGGCCTCGTGCACCCCGTCTCGAGCGGGACGGTGGCGACGAAGGACCACGGCGTGGACACGGGCTCCGGATCGGGCAAGGGCGCCGCGTCCGGCTCGTCGAGCTCGTCGTCCGGGAGCAGCGGCTCGCACGACGGCGACCACGACGTCCGTTCGTGCGGCAATCACGGAGCGAGCACGGTCCACACGTCGTCCGACGGGACGAGCGGCGGCGACGACTCCGGGAAGTGCGACCACGACGACTGCGAGGACGACGAGAAGGAGACCTGCTCGAGCGAGCACGAGGTCGAGAGCGAGTGCGACGACGGCAAGGACGACGTCGACCACGGCAACTGCGACAAGGACGACGACGCCGAGCACGAGCACGAGGACGAGGTCTCGAAGGGCGCATGCCCGCCCCCCGCGCCCGGCGGCGGCGGCGGCGGCACAGCGCCTCCCCCTCCCGCTCCGCCTCCGCCGCCCCCCGGCGGCACCGCGGGCGGCGGGATGGGCGCGACCTGCACCGTCAACGCCGACTGCGCGGCGGGCCTCCTGTGCATCGCCTCCACATGCGGCGTCCTGATTCACTGAGCGCCATTCATGAAGCGCCGTATCTTCCCTCTCCTCGTCTTGACCAGCGCCGCGTGCGCCTCCGTCGCCGTCGTGGCGTGCGGAGGCTCGAACGGCAACCTCTTCGCGGGCGTCGACGACGCGGGCGGTGAGGCCGCCGCCAGCTCGTCGGGCGCGAGCGGCGGAACCAGCGGGACCACCAGCGGCGGAACCAGCAGCGGAACCACCAGCGGCGGAACCAGCGGAACCACCAGCGGCGGCGTCCGCGATGCGGGCGCACGGCCCGACGCCGCCCCGCGTGGCGACGCCGCGACGAGCCCCGACGGCGCGCTCAACGGCGACGCCGCCGCGGCCGGTGACGGCGCAGTGTCCTGCGGCGCCGCCACGTGCAGCGTCTCCACGCAGACCTGCTGCGTGCAGGACGCCGGCGCCTCCTGCATCCCCAACGGCACGACCTGCCCGGGCGCCGTCGCCATCTTGCGCTGTGAGAAGGCCGCGGACTGCCCCAACCAGGACGTCTGCTGCTTCGAGTCGAACGGCGGCCCGATCGTCGCGTCCTGCCGCCAAGACTGCAACGGCGGCGACCGCGTCCAGGCGTGCAAGACCCAAGCAGAGTGCCAGGGCGGCACCTGCACCGTCCACACCTGCACCTTCGGCGGCTCGGTCGAGACCTGCGACCCCATCGCCAACGTCTGCCCGTAGCTGTAGCGGAGCTACAGCTACTTCCACGCTCGTGGGGCATCCGCCCCCTCATACGCTTTGCGTATGAGCCTCCCCGGTCGCTCGCCCAAGAGGCGGCGAAGTCGTGCGGGAGCACGACGGCGGGCCCGAGCGTTTGCAGAACCAAAATCCAGAACGCCGCACCCAGAGGGGCGCGGCGTTGGTCAGGCGAGGCTCAGGCGAGCTCTGCTTCCTTCTGGTAAACGATCAGCGGCGGCTCGCGCTTTGTGATCACGTCCTCGTTGATCACGACTTCTTTGATGCCGCCAGAGCGGGACGGGATGTCGTACATGATGTCGAGCATCGCGTGCTCGAGAATGGCGCGCAGGCCACGGGCGCCACTGTTGCGAGACAGCGCTTCCTTCGCGACCGCCTGGAGCGCGCCCTTGGTGAACTTGAGCTTCACGCCGTCCATCTCGAAGAGCTTCTGGAACTGCTTCACGAGCGAGTTCTTCGGCTTCGTCAGGATGTCGACGAGCGCCTCCTCGTTCAGCTCGTGGAGCGTCGCGAGCACCGGCAAGCGGCCGATGAACTCGGGGATGAGGCCGAACTTGAGCAGATCTTCCGGCTGAACCTGGGAGAGCAGCTCGCCGAGCTTGAAGTCCTTCTTGCTCTTGATGTCCGCGCCGAAGCCGAGCGTGCTCTGGCCGATGCGGCGCTGGACGATCTGCTCGAGGCCCACGAAGGCGCCGCCGCAGATGAAGAGAATGTTCGTCGTGTCCACCTGCAGGAAGTCCTGCTGCGGGTGCTTGCGGCCACCCTTCGGCGGAACGTTGGCGACCGTGCCCTCGATGATCTTGAGGAGGGCCTGCTGGACGCCCTCGCCCGAGACGTCGCGGGTGATGCTGGGGTTGTCGCTCTTGCGGGAGATCTTGTCGATCTCGTCGATGTACACGATGCCGCGCTGCGCGCGCTCGACGTCGTGGTCGGCGTTCTGGAGCAGCTGGACGATGATGTTCTCGACGTCCTCACCGACGTAGCCGGCCTCGGTGAGGGTCGTCGCGTCGGCGATCGCGAACGGAACGCTGAGGATCTTCGCGAGCGTCTGCGCGAGTAGCGTCTTGCCCGAGCCGGTGGGGCCGAGGAGCAAGATGTTCGACTTGGAGAGCTCGACCTCTTCCGAGGCCACGCGCTAATCGATGCGCTTGTAGTGGTTGTGCACCGCGACGGCGAGGATCTTCTTCGCCCGCTCCTGGCCGATGACGTAGTCATCCAGGATGGTCTTGATCTCGCTCGGCTTGGGGATCGGGGTGGACCCGGCGTACGGCTCGTCCTTCTCGACCTCTTCCGCGATGATGTCGTTGCAGAGGCCAATGCACTCGTCGCAGATGTAGACGGTGGGACCGGCAATGAGCTTCTTGACCTCCTTCTGCGATTTCCCGCAGAAAGAGCAATTCAAGTTGCCGTTCTGGTGATCGTCTCGCCTTCGCTCCACGGCCTTCGACCTGATCCTCTCGGCGTCCCCGTTCGCGTACTCGCTCTACCTAGCTATCTATCTATCTGCGGTTCAACGCTGGGGAAAGTTTAGACCCCCCCCTCCCGACCCGCAAGCCCGCCCGCCTGTCACTCCCAAACCCGAGTGGGCGGGGCCCGGACTACTTGTCCTTGTCGCGACTGTCCTTTACAACCGCGATTTCGTTCTTCTTCTTCGGCGCGAGGACGTTGTCGATGAGGCCGTACTCCTTCGCCTGGATCGCCCCCATGTAGAAGTCGCGGTCGATGTCCTTCAGGATCTGCTCGCGTGACTTGCCCGTCGCGTTCGTGAGGATGTCGGTGAGGACGTCCTTCGCGTGACGGCTCTCGCGCGCCTGGATCTCGATGTCGCTGACCTGACCACGCGCGCCGCCCGAGGGCTGGTGGATCATGATGCGCGAGTTCGGGAGCGAGCCGCGGCGGCCCTTGTTCCCCGCGGCCAGGAGGACGGCGCCCATCGACGCGGCCATGCCGAGGCAGGTCGTAGAGACCGGGCAGCGGACGTATTCCATCGTGTCGAAGATCGCGAGGCCGCTCGTGACCACGCCGCCCGGGCTGTTGATGTAGAGCATGATCTCCTTGTCGGGATCCTCGCTCTCCAAAAAGAGAAATTGGGCGATGATGATGTTGGCAACGTCGTCGTTGACCTCGGTGCCGAGGAAGACGATGCGGTCCTTCAGCAAGCGGCTGAAGATGTCCCAGTTCCGCTCGCCGCGGTGGGTCGTCTCGACGACCGTAGGGTACGGGATGAAGTCTTGGTTCCGCTCGCTGCGTTCCAGGGTGGCGATGGCCTGGAGGCGGTTCTCCGGAAACTTGGTTCGCTTGGTCGTCATGTTGGCTCAGCCGTCCTTCTTGGACTTCTTGGACTTCTTCTCGGACTCGTCGCCCTTACTTTCGGTCTTCGAGGTGCCGCCGTCCAGTGCCGCGTCGAGCACGGCGTCGACGATCTTGGATTTGGACTCGATGAAATCGAGGATCTTGTCCTCGAGGATCATGCCGATGAGGATGTCGCGCTTCGACTTCTCGCGGTATTCGGCGCGGAGCTTCGCGACGTTCTTGCCGGTCTCCTCGGCGAGCTCTGCCAGGCCCTTTTCCATGTCCTCGTCGGTGACCTTGAACTCGTTCTTGCGGGCGATCGCGGCCATGAGCAGGCCCGCGCGCACCTTCTTCTCGGCGTCGGCGTGGACGCGGTCGTGGAGCGAGTGGGCTTGATCCTGCGTGATCCGCTGACCCATCCGCCGCGCCTGCATCACGATCTCCTGCTCCATCATGCGGCACTGTTGCTCGACCAATGAAGGGGGCACCTCGCACGGGTTCTGCTCGTTGAGCTTCTGGACGATCTGCTCGGCGAGCGCCGTCTCGGCGCGATCCTTCATCATCTTCTCGAGCTTGGTGTGCACGTCGGCGCGCAGCTCGACCATCGTCTGGAACTGGCCCACGTCCTTGGCGAACTCGTCGTCCGCCGCCGGGAGCACTTTTTCCTTCAGGTCGGTGATGGTGACCTTGAACACGCCCGTCTTGTTCCGAAAATCATCCCGCGGATGGGCTTCAGGGAACTTGGACTCGGCCGTCACGGTCTCGCCGACGCCGTGGCCGGTGAGGGCTGCGTCGAGCTCCGGCAGCGCTTGCCCGACGCCGAGCTCGAGCTGCACGCCCTGACCGCCGCCGTCCTTCACCTCGGTGCCGCCGATCGAGAGCGTGAAGTCGATCGTGACGACGTCGCTCGCCTTGCTCGGCCGCGCCGGCTCGGGCGCCTTGAGCACCGCCTGGCGCGTGCGCAGGCCCTCGATCTGCTCGTCGACCATCGCGTCGGTCACCGCCGAGGCCGGGCGCGAGAGTTCGAAGGCCTCGAACTTCACGTCCTCGATGTCCGGCTGGACCTCGAAGCGCGCCTTGTACGAGAACGCATCGGTCGGCGCGAGCTTGCCGGCCTCCACGTTCGGCTGGCTCACCGGCGTGACGTTCTTCTCGGTGAGGACCTTGGGGAGCGTGTCGTTGACGAGCGCGTTGGCGACGTCGTTCGCGACCTGCGGGCCGAACAGGTGGGTCAGCACGCTGCGCGGCGCCTTGCCGGGGCGGAACCCCTTCACGTGCGCTTTGCGCGCGAGGTTCAGGTACGCCTTGTCGACCTCCGCCCGAACCAGGTCGGCGGGCACTTCGACGGACAGCTCCATCACGACGGGAGAGATGCGCGAGACTGTGACTTGCATGGGGAGCGGCAACATATCCCAGGCGTCCAGGACCGCAAGCGTCTGTCTGCACGCAACCCCGACAAAAGCCGGGCGGCTGAGCGGTCGACCCACAAAAAGGTGCGCCCCGGAACCGAGGCGAGGTCCGGGGCGCGGGTGTTCCGGGAGGAACGTGGAAGTTAAGTCATCGCGTCGTCGCGTATTCCGTATTCCGTCGTCCGTCGTCCGTCGTCAGTCGTCGTCGTCGTCGTCCTCGGCGGGATCGTACTCGTCGACGGTGTCGTCGAAGAGCATGTCGCTCCCTTCGAAGATGGTCTCCTGCATGAGGTCCTCGAGGGAGAAGCCGACCTTGAACTGCGGCCGGAGCTCCTCACGCTCGAACTCTTCGATGCTCCGGTAATTCTTCGGCACGCTCATGGGCTGAAAGTCCTCCGCGAAGAAAGGTCGTGGGACGGCGTCGTGTTCGAGGAGGGCAGCGCAATGATCGTGGCCGGGCGCGAGACGCTCCCCGACCGAGCGGCCAGCCAGTACGCGCGCATGACGCGGGTGGTGCTCGGGGAGTCGTCGTCTAGGAGTGCGTTCGCCAGGTTCGTTCGCATCGTGTTGTCCTACATCTGCCGACACCATACTACTTGGTGCGAGGACGACCAAGAAACCGTGGCGGATTTCGGGAATTGGTCGGCGGGGTCATGCCCGGTGCGGTGGATCTTTCCTGGACTACCGGATCGGGGGCGATCCGATCACCGCGGCGAAGTGTCCGTACTCTGGTCCGTGAGGCGCCAAGCCCCGATGGTAGGGCTCTTGCACTACAATGTGGCACACCATCTTACATCGGGGGACGCCATGACCTTTCGAACCTTCGGAACTGCCTTTCTCGCGTCGTGGATCGCCGCCCTCGCCGGGTGCAGCGCGGACCCCGGCCCTCCCCCGGATTCGTCGGAGGCGGATCTCCAGAAAGCAGACGCGCCCCCTCAGTGGGATGCGCCGGTCGAACGGCCCGCGAACGAGGCCGCCGCCGCCGACGCCCGCAAGGCCTGCAAGTTCACGAAGGGCGCGATGCCCGCCGCGACGCTCGGACGCGAGGTCCGCATCGACCGCGACATTCCCATCAAGAACATCGTCGTCCTGATGCAGGAGAACCGCTCGTTCGACTCGTACTTCGGACACCTCGCCAAGTTCACGGGCCGCAGCGACATCGAGTCTGCGCCGGAAGCGGCGGCGAACCCGGAGAGCACCCGGTCCCCCGAAGGCCCGCAGCACGCCTACCAGCACGCGAAGGATCTATGCCTCTCGGACACCAACCACGAGTGGTACGGCGCGCACGAGGAGTTCAACGGCGGCAAGATGAATGGCTTTTATCAGGCCAACCAGTCCTTCATCGAGGAAGGGCAGCCGACCGTCGACGCCGCGCTCATCAACGGCGAGCGCGCCCTCTGGTGGTACGACGAGCGCGACATCCCGTTTTACTACTCGCTCGCGAGCACGTTCGCGATCGGCGACCACTACTTCTCGTCGGTCATGGGCCCGACCTGGCCGAACCGCGACTACCTCTACGCGGCGACGAGCCGCGGCAAGACGACCAACAAGCGTCCTGACTTGAAGGGCCTGGATTTCCCGGCGCACGACACCGTCATCTTCCACGAGCTGCAGCGGCGCAAGGTCGACTGGGAGATCTTCGTCGACGGCGCGCTGCCCGCACCACGCATCGCGACGTTCCTCCCCGCGGGGACGGTGTTCTGGCGGTTTTTGCTCGCCGGCAAGGTTCACGGAATGGATAACTTCTACGAGCGCGCCAGGAACGGCACGTTGCCCGAGGTCTCCTTCATCGACGCGAACATCCACGAGGACGTGGACGGCAACGACGAGCACCCGCCGGGGGACATCCAGAACGGGCAGAAGTTCACGAGCGACATCGTCCACGCGATGTTCAAGAGCCCGCAATGGAAGCAGTCGGCCCTCTTCATCACCTACGACGAGAACGGCGGCATCTACGACCACGTCGCCCCCCCCTCGGCGTGCGCGCCCGACGACATCGCGCCGGAGTTCGAGACCGACGAGGACAAGGCGTACGACGCCGCCAACCCCGGTGCCCGGTTCGACCAGCTCGGCTTCAGGGTGCCGGTTACCGTGGTCTCGCCGTTCGCGAAGAAGGGGTACGTCTCCCACAAGACGTTCGACCACACGAGCATCACGCGCTTCATCGAAGCCAAGTTCAAGATGCCCGCGCTGACGGCCCGCGACGCGAACGCCGACCCCATGTTCGACTTCTTCGATTTCGAGAACCCGCCGTTCATGACGCCGCCGAACCTTCCCGAGGCGACGATCGACCAGGATCGCCGGACCGCGTGCCAGGCGCTCTACCCCAAGGGCGGCGCGAAGAATCAGGCGCCGTGACCAGGCGCCATGAGGCGCGGCGCGGCGCCGGCCGTGGGAATGTTCCCGAGTACGTGGTAGTCAGACAGGCGAATGGCTCGCCCTCAAGCAAACGGCCCGAGGGCAAGACCTGACGGCGGCGCGCCGCACATCATCTGCGTAGTGAACCAGAAGGGCGGCGTCGGCAAGACGACGACGGCGGTGAACCTCGCGGCGAGCGTTGCGGCGGCGGAGAAGCGCACGCTCCTGCTCGACATGGACCCGCAGGGCAACGCGTCGAGCGGCGTCGGCGTGCGGCAGGGCACCCGCGAGCGGAGCGTCTACGACGTGCTCATCGGTCGGGCGACGCTCGCAGAGGTGCTGGTGCCGACCGAGGTGCCGGGGTTGCTCGTCGCGCCCGCGACGCAGGATCTCGTGGCTGCCGAGCTCGAGCTCGTCGACGAGGCCGATCGGGCGACGCGGCTGAAGACCGCGCTCGCCGCGCTGCTCGAGAAGGATCCGTTCGACTACGTCTTCATCGACTGCCCGCCGTCGCTGGGCCTCCTCACTGTGAACGCGCTCACCGCCAGTAAATGCGTGCTCGTTCCCTTGCAGTGCGAGTACTACGCGCTCGAAGGGCTGACGCACCTCATGGCGACGATCGATCGCGTCAAGAACGGCTACAACCCGACGCTGGCGGTCGAGGGCATCGTGCTGACGATGTTCGACCCGCGCAACAACCTCGCCCACCAGGTCGCCGACGAGGTGAAAAAGCACTTCCACGTGTTCGAGTCGGTCATCCCCCGCAACGTGCGCCTCAGCGAGGCGCCGAGCCACGGCAAGCCGGTCATCCTGTACGACGTGCAGAGCAAGGGCGCGCAGGGGTACCTGTCTCTTGCGCGCGAGCTGCTTCTGGAGCACGCGGGCGGGAACGCATGATGAACCAGGATCCGACCAAGAAGCGCGCGCTGGGCCGGGGGCTCGACGCGCTGCTCCCGAGCGCTCCGTCGGCGAGCGCCACGTACGGCGACAAGAGCGTCTTTCTCTGCCCGCTCGACAGGATCGTCCCGCAGAAGGGACAGCCCCGGCAGCACTTCGACGCGCAAGCCCTCGACGAGCTCGCGCAGTCGATCAAGGAGTTCGGGCTCCTCGAGCCCATCGTCGTCCGCCGGAGCGGCGACAAGAGCGTCGGTGCGGACAAATTCGAGATCATCGCCGGCGAGCGCCGCTGGCGCGCGTCCCAGAAGGCGGGCCTGCGCGAGGTGCTCGTCGTCGTGAAGGACGTGACGCCGCGCACGGCGTTCGAGCTCGCGCTGATCGAGAACGTCCAGCGGGAGGATCTGAACCCCGTGGAGCTCGCCGAGGCCCTCGACCGCCTGGTGAAGGAGCACGCCTACACCCAGGAGAGGCTCGCCGAGCGGCTCGGCAAGGATCGCACGACGATCACCAACAGCCTCCGCCTCCTCAAGCTCCCCGTCACGGTGCGCGCCAAGATCGTGAGCGGCGAGCTCACCGAAGGGCACGCCCGCGCCCTGCTCGGCGCCGATCCCGACAAGATCGAGCACCTGGCCGAGAAGGTCCTCCGCGGCCGCCTCAGCGTGCGCGCCACCGAGGCGCTCGTGCGCGGAGCCAAGGCGAAGGGCAAGGGCACCGCCGCGAAGCCCGGCGAGAAGAGCACGCAGATCCGTGATCTCGAGACGAAGCTCTCGCGCGCGCTGGGGACGAAGGTCGAGGTTCGCGATCGGGGCAACCTCGGTGAGATCGCGATCCCTTACGCCGATCTCGACGCGCTCGACCGCCTCCTCGACAAGCTCCTGACTTAGCGGGCATCGCGGTGCGTTTGCGGCAACGGAAGCTCCTCCTCGCGGCGGCACTGGCCTCTGGCGCCACCGCGTGCAGCGCGCTCTTGGGCATCGACGACGTGGCGTACGGCCCTCCCGTCGTCGACAGCGGCGCGGACGACGATCGCCGCGACGCGGCTCCACCCGACGCGAGCACCGGCGATGCGGACGCTACCGACCCGCCCAGGCCACCGGGCTCGACGGCACCGGGCTGACGGTGACGCTCACGGACCTCTTCAAGGCCTACCACCTGCAGGCGCGCATCCAATACGAGGCGTACGGCGTCCCCGTGGGCAGCACCAACGGCTACACGATCTTCGACGTCACGCTCTTCCCCGCGCCGGACTCCGGGGTCACCGCGCCCTGCGACCTGTCGTTCTTCATCCTCGCCAACGCCGCGGGCGGACCGAAGGGCGCCGCGCTCTTCCGCTGCCCCGACCAGGGCCTCGATGCCGGAATCAGCTACGACATGAACGTGCCCGCTACCGCCTCCGAGTGGCGGCGGTTCGCGCTCGACGTCGTGCTCGACGCAGACACGGCGACCGTGACCATCGACGTCGGCGCCGGCGTCCCGGCAATGCAGGCAGCCCCGTCGCTGCCGTCGTCAGCGATCTTGGTCGAGGCAGCCCGCCGCCGCTCGAAGGAGGACCTACTCTAGCGCCTTCGCATAGATGGAGCTCTTCGGCTGCGCGAAGACGCGGCGAACCAGGGGCTCGAAGTGCGTGAGCGGCAGCGATTTGCGCTTCGCGTCGAACGCGGGACCGTCGTACCTCGCGCAGAACTCCTCGGTGCGCGCGAAGTGCTCGTGGCCGCGGAACTGGTCGCGCATGTTCCGGTCCATGCCGAGGTGGTGGAAGAAGTAGTAGCCCTGGAAGATGCCGTGCTTCTCCACCATCCAGTGGTTCTCGGGCGAGACGAAGGGCTTCAGGATGGCGGCGGCGATCTCCGGGTGGTTGTAGGTCCCGAGCGTGTCGCCGATGTCGTGCAGGAGCGCGCAGACCACGTACTCCTCGTCGCGCCCGTCCTCCTGCGCGAGCGTCGCCGTCTGCAGGCTGTGGGTGAGGCGATCGACGGGGAAGCCGCCGTAGTCGCCGTCCAGGATCGCGAGGTGCTTCAGCACGCGCTCGGGGAGCGCCTGGGCGAAGGGGACGAACTGCGCGCCGATCTTCATCCAGTCGGCCTGGGTGGAGGCTTCCATGCTCGTGAACGTCGCCCGCGCGGCGTCTTGGTCGTGGCTCATCGTCGCTCCGTGTTGCGTGGCGTGAGTAGCTGTGTGGCGTGAGTGGCTGTGTGGCGTGAGTGGCTGTGTGACGTCGGCGGTGGCCGGGCTACGCGCGCTCGATCAGCTCGATGTTGTGGCCGTCGGGATCTTCGACGAACGCGATCACCGTCTTGCCGTGCTTCATTGGCCCAGGCTCGCGCGTCACCTTGCCGCCCATCGCGCGCACGCGCTCGACCGCCGCGCCGATGTCCGCCGCGCCGATCGCGACGTGCCCCCAGGAGTCGCCGACGACGTAGTCCGTCTTGCCCCAGTTGTACGTGAGCTCGATGACCGTCGACTCGGCTTCGGAGCCGTAGCCGAGGAACGCGAGCGTGAACTTACCGTCCGGGTACTCCTGCTCGCGGAGAAGCTTCATGCCGAGGCACTCGCAGTAGAACGCCTTGGCCTTGGCAAGATCGCCGACTCGAATCATCGTGTGGAGGATGCGCATGACTACCCCTGCGTGGCGCGGCGGGTGGCCGCAGTGAGTGTATTCTGCAACAAACAAGCGATCGTCATCGGGCCGACCCCGCCTGGCACTGGCGTGATCGCGCGGGCGCGCTCCTTGGCCTCCTCGAGTGCGACGTCGCCGACGAGGCGCGTCTTGCCGTCGCCCTTGCCGCTGTCCACGCGGTTGATGCCCACGTCGACGACGACGGCGCCTGATTTGATCCAGTCGCCGCGCACCATCTCGGCCTTGCCGACGGCGGCGACGAGAACGTCGGCCTCGCGGCACACCGCGGGCAGGTCCCGCGTGCGCGAGTGCGCGATGGTGACCGTCGCGTGCTCGGCGAGGAGGAGCTGCGCGATGGGCTTGCCCACGATGTTGCTGCGACCGACGACGACCGCGCGCGCGCCCTTCAAGTCCACGCCGGCGAGCTTCAGCAGGCGCATGCACCCGACCGGCGTGCACGGCACGAGGCCGGGCCGGCCGCTGGCCAGGAGCCCCACGTTGATGGGGTGAAAGCCGTCGACGTCCTTCTCCGGCACGATGAGATCGAGGATCTTCTGCTCGTTCACCTGCTTGGGTAGCGGCAGCTGCACGAGGATGCCGTCGACGAGGGGATCGGCGTTCAGCTGGGCGACGAGCGCGAGGACGCTCGCCTCGCTCGAGTCCGCGGGCAGCCGGTGGAGGCGCCCGCGCATGCCGACCTCGTTCGATGCCTTCTCCTTGTTGCGCGTATAGACCTGGCTCGCCGGATCCTCGCCTACGAGGACGACGTCGAGACCGGGCACGCGGCCGTGCTTCGCGCGAAACGCGTCGACGCCGACCTTGACCTCCGCGCGTACGGACTCCGCGAGCGACTTTCCGTCGAGGATGATGGCGCTCACGGTGGGACCTCCGCGGCGGAGATTACCCCTCAGTCCCCGGCGACGACGCCTTTTTTCCGCCCGCGGGTCGCGTGAATCGCCGCGGCGGTCGCGACGAGGCCCACGCCGATCAGCTGGGAGGTCGACAGACCGAGCATCCCGCCACGATCGTCGCGGCGAAGGATCTCGAGGACGAAGCGCGCCACCGCATAGAGGGCGAGGAAGGCGACGAACACCTGGCCGTCGTAGCGCTTGCGCGGGTGCACGTAGAGCAGGCACACCGCGCAGATGAGGAGCGAGGCCGCCGACTCGTAGACCTGTGTAGGGTGCACGGAATGGCTCCACATCCCCATCCACGGCAGCGTGTGCGCCTTCCACTGCGCCTCGCTCGCGGCGCTTCGCGGCGGGAACGACATCGCCCAGGGGACGTTCGACTCCGCGCCGAAGCAGCATCCGGCGAGGAGGCATCCCATGCGCCCGAACGCGAGGCCCATCGGCACCGCGAAGCCGGCCATGTCGGCGGCCTTCCAGAACGGGAACTTGTCGCGCTTCAGGAGGAACCACGCCGCCGCCGACGCGCCGAGGAAGCCGCCGTAGTAGGTGAGGCCCCCGGCCCAGAACTTCGCCCAGCCCAGGCAATCTTGCTGCGGGTGACAGACCTTCCGTGCCGCGTCCCACGCACCCTCGATGCGCTTGAGACACTCGGTCTCACCGACGGGGAGATCGACCTTCGATGGATCGGTGCAGAGGTGCACGTAGTCCCAGAAGTAGCCGTCGGCGAGGACGTGGAGGATGCGCCCACCGGCGACGCCGGCGAGGAGCATCGCGAGCCCGAGATCCACGACGACGTCGGGGTTCTGGCCGACGCGACGCGCCCAGAGGACGCCGAGCGCGGTGGCGAACAGGAAGCCCGACAAGAGGAGGACGAAGTACGCGGGGAAGCCGATGTCGAAGAGGCGGAAGAGCTCGGGCCTCATCGGGGATCGTGCCTCAATCCGCGGGCTTCGCCGGGGCCGCGGCCGGCGCGTTTGCGGCCGCGTCCGCGGTCGGCGCGGCTGCGGTCGGCGCGGCTACGGGGTCGGCGGCGGCGGCTACGGGCGCGCCGTCGACCTTGACGGCTTCGCTTCCGGTTTCGACGGCGTGCGCCGCGGCTTCGGCGGCCTCGTTCGCGGCCTCCGGAGCGCCTTCCGCTTTCGCCGGCTCCAGGGCGGCCGCCGTCTCCGGCTCCGGCGAGCGGCGCTTGGCGCTGAACATGTCGACGGCCATCAGGCCGACGCCGACGCAGATCGCGATGTCGGCGACGTTGAACGTCGGCCAGTGATCGGTGACGACGTGATCCTTGACGTACTTGGCGACGAACTCGTTCGCCGTCTTCAAGGAGTCGGCACGAAAGTCGATGAAGTCGATGACGTGCCCGTACCGGATGCGGTCGAACACGTTGCCGAGCGCCCCGCCGAGGACGAGCGGCAGGCCCCACTTGAGCGCGCGCTGGCGCGGCTGCAGACGCCGGTACAGCGCCACGATGAAGGCGATCGCGCACGCGCTCACGAGGAGGAAGAACGGGCGGCGGACGTTCTCGTTGGTTCCCTGGAGCAGACCCCACGCGCCGCCCCGGTTCTTCGCGAGGACGAACGAGAGGTGGTTCTCCCAGACGGTGACGATGCCGGGGTAGCCGTCGAGCCGCTTCTCGGCCCAGAGCTTGGTTCCGACGTCGCTCACGAGCGAGATGATCGACACCACCGCGAGGAACAGCGGCGACGGACGACCGGGGGTGTCGGGATCGGGGATCGTCTTCGCCGCGCCTACGCACGGCGCCAGGCGCTCGGCGTCGGGCGCGAGACGCTCCGGCTCGGCGGGCGCGGGAGGCGCGGCAGTGGCCTCGGCGGGCGGCGCCTCCTTCGGGGCGACCTCCTCGGGCGGGGTCGCGGTTTCCGACGGCGTGGCTTGGCTGGGGTGCGTCTCGGGATCCATCTTGGCGGTGAGAAGCCACGTTCTCTACCGGATGCGGAGCCACGTGACCAGATGTTGCCCCCGTACGGAACATCTGTTTAGGTATCGATAGGATGGCCGCTCGTACGAAAAGCCCGTGGACCCTCGAGAAAGGCATCGATCCCGTGCTCTCGCGGTGGATCGACAGCAACTACGTCCGGCCGTGCTTCACCGCCGATGAGCTGCTCGCCGGCGCCGAGGCGCGGAGCGTCCCCTTCCCTGCCGGCCTCGGGGCCGAGCTCAGGGGCGCGCTGGAGTCGCGCGGGATAGGTGATCTCTACACGCATCAGGCGCAGGCCTTCGAGGCAGCGCAGGCCGGCCGCAGCTTCTGCGTGGCGACGCCGACGGCGAGCGGCAAGAGCCTGTGTTTCCACCTCCCGGTCCTGCAGGCGCTGCTCGACGATCCCGACGCGCGCGCGATGTACCTCTTCCCGACCAAGGCCCTCTCGCGCGATCAAGAGGCGAGCGTGCGCGAGCTGATGGCCGCGTGCGGGCGCCCCCTCGGCGGCGCGGTCGTCTACGACGGGGACACGCCAGGCGATGCCCGGCGCGCCGCGCGCGAGAAGAGCGGCATCGTCCTCACCAATCCGGACATGCTCCACACCGGCATCCTCCCGCATCACACGAGCTGGGCGCGGACGATGCAGCACCTGCGCTACGTCGTCGTCGACGAGATGCACATGTACAAGGGCGTCTTCGGCTCGCACGTCGCCAACGTGCTCCGGCGCCTGCAGCGGATCGCGCGGTTCCACGGCTCCGATCCCATCTTCATCGGCGCGACGGCCACCATCGGAAATCCGCGGGAGCACGCGGCGCGCCTCTTCGGTATGCGCGAGGAGGATCTCACCCTCGTGAGCGACAACGGCGCGCCCCGCGGCGAGCGACGCTTTTTCTCGTTCAACCCGCCCGTCGTCAACGCCGAGCTCGGCATCCGCGCGAGCTACGTGAAGCAGGCGGTGATGCTCGCCGCCGATCTCGTGCGCGCAGAGGTGCCGACCATCATCTTCGGCCACTCGCGCAACAACGTGGAGATGATGCTCCGCTACCTGCGCGAGAAGGTCGCCAAGGACGTCGATCCCAGCCGGATCATGGGCTACCGCGGCGGATACCTGCCCGAAACACGGCGAGACATCGAGCGGCGCCTCCGCGCCGGCGAGATCCTCTGCGTCGTCGCGACGAACGCGCTCGAGCTCGGCATCGACATCGGGGGCCTCGACGCGGTGATCTGCGCCGGGTACCCGGGGACCATCGCCGGCACGTGGCAGCGCTTCGGGCGCGCGGGGCGCCGCGGCCACACGAGCATCTGCGTGCTCGTCACGTCGAGCGCGCCGCTCGACCAGTACCTCGCGCGCGAGCCCAGGTACCTCCTCGGCGCGCCGGTCGAGGAGGCGCGCATCGATCCGGAGAACGCCGAGATCCTCATCCAGCACCTCAAGTGCGCGGCCTTCGAGCTGCCGTTCAGACGCGGCGAGACGTTCGGCGTCCTGCCGCCGGCGGAGACGGCCGACGCGCTCGGCTTTCTCGCGCACCACAAGGTGCTGCACGAGTCGGGCGGCACGTTTCACTGGGCGGCGGATTCGTATCCCGCGAACAACGTGTCCTTGCGGAGCGTCGGATGGGACAACGTCGTCATCGTCGACGTGACCGCCGAGGACAAGTCGCTGGCCTACGCTGCAGGCGCGCACAAGGTGCTCGCCGAGATCGACTGGCGCGGCGCGCACACGATGGTGCACGAGCAGGCCATCTACCAGCACGACGGCGAGTGCTTCCAGGTCGAGAAGTTCGACCACGAGAACCACAAGGCGTTCGTCCGCAAGGTCGCGCCCGACTACTACACGGACGCGATGACCTACACGCAGATCGCGGTGCTCGAAGAGTCCGCGACCGGGCCCGCCATGCCAGCACGTGAGTGGACGAGCGGGTACGGCGAGGTGTCGCTCGTCGAGAAGGTCGTCGGTTACAAGAAGATCAAGTTTCACACCCACGAGAACGCTGGCTACGGCGACGTGCACCTGCCGGAGATGCAGATGCACACGCTGGCGTTCTGGCTCACCATCCCCGAGCGCACATGCGCGGAGCTCCCGGCGGGGAGGGCGGCGGCGATCGACGCACTCCGCGGCATCGGCGTCGCGCTCGAGACGGTGGCGACGCTCGCGCTCATGTGCGATCCGCGCGATCTCGGCACGACGATGGGCGACACGGACCTGGACGAAGACGGCGCGCCGCTCCCCGGCGCCCCGCGCAAGGTTCGTGGCGGCCCCAAGCCCGGGTACTCCCCTACCCTGTTCGTGTACGAGCACGTTCCCGGCGGCACCGGACTGTCGGAGCGCATCTTCGAGCAGCGCGAGGTGCTGCTCGCGCGCGCCCTACGGCTCATCGAGACGTGCCCGTGCAAGGGAGGCTGCCCGGCGTGCGTGGGGCCCGCCGATCACCAGCGAAAGACCGTGGCGCTCGAGCTCCTGCGGGGGCTCGTGCCGACGGCCTGACTACGCCGTCGAACACTGCATGCCGGGCCCTGGAGCTCGGTTGCAGGTTCTGTCGTTGCGCGTGCGGCGGCGGCTCCGTACGCTTCGAGAATGCGCCGGTGGCTCGCCGCGACAGCTACGCTCGCCGCGATAGGCGCGTGCTTGCCCGGCTCCGGGCCCCCGCTGCTCGACAAGCCCGACGCGGCGGCGGCCGGTGGTCCTTCGCTGGGGGACGACGCGGGGATCGCCAAGCGTGACGTGGATCTCGGCGATCCGTTCGGCATCGACGGGCTCGTGCCTTCGCACGGGCCGTGGACGGGCGGGACGCGCGCGCAGCTGTCGGGGCGCGGGTTCTCGTCGAAGCTGCGCGTGTGGGTCGGTGGGACGGAGCTCGACCCCTCGGCGATTTTCGCGAGCGATCCGTCGCGCGCGGCGATCCAGACGCCGCCTGGCGCGCCGGGGCCGGTCGACGTCAGGGTGCGCGACGATCTGACCGCCCAGGAGCGCACGCTGCGGGGCGGCTTCACCTACGACGCGTTCGTCGTCGTGCCCGACTCCGGCGGGACCACCGGAGGCACGCGGATCGCGCTGCAAGGAAGCGGAACGGCGTGGCAGACGGGCACCACGGCGACCGTCGGTGGCGTGCCGTGCAGTGGCGTCACCGTCGTCGACCGGACGCACCTCGAATGCTCGACGCCCCCCGGCGCGCCCGGCACCCGCGACGTCACGGTGACGAGCCCCGACGGCACGCTCCTTCAGGCGCGCGACGCCTTCACCTACAGCGACTCGCCTGACGGCTACCGCGGCGGGCTGACGGGCGGAGCCCTCGCGGGCACACTCCACGTCCTCGCCTACGACGCCTGGGTGGGGACGCCGCTCGTGCAGGCGCGGGTCCTCGCCGGCGACACGCTGGCGACGGCAGTGCGAGGGATGACGAGCGCGGCGGGCGTGGTCGATCTCTCCGATCCGGCGCTGCAGGGGAAGGTCACCGTCACCGTCGCCGCGAAATGCCACGGGCCGATCACGTTCGTGGACGTGCCGGTCGACACGGTGACCGTCTACCTGGACCCCGTGCTCGATCCGTCGTGCGCTGCGGGCGATCCGCCGAGCACCGGCGGGCGGGGTGGCTTGAACGGCGGCGAGGTCGACGGCGAGCTCATCTGGCCTGGCGGCATCGAGCTCGGGCGCGCGGCGTGGACCAACGTTCCGCCGCCGACGAGGCCGAGCGAGCGCCAGGCCGCCTACGTCGTGGGCGCGGCCGGCTCACCGCTCCAGGGGTGGGGCCTTCCGCCTGCCGCGAGCGCCATCACGCCGCAATCGGCGGGCGCGCACGGCTACGGGTTCGCGATCGGCGCGTATCCCGGGAACCAGACGCTGTACGCGCTCGCCGGGATCGAGGACCGCACCGTCACGCCGCCGCGGTTCGTGCCGTACGTGATGGGCGTCGTGCGCGGCGTCGGCGTGGAGCCGCAGGTGCGGACGACCGGTGCCGACATCCGCATGGATACGCTCCTCGATCACCGCGTGCTCCTCGCGCCGAGCCCGCCTTCGCCGGGGCCGCGCGGACCGGATCGGCTCTCCATGCAGATCGCCGTGAGCCTCGGCGCGTCCGCCTTCGCCATCGTGCCCGCAGGGTCGCAGCAGGCGATGCTGCCGGTGTCCGGCAACCTCGGATTCCTCGGCATGCCTGCGCTCGACGGCGCGCTCGCCGGCGAAGCCTACGTCGTCAGCGCGAGCGCGGTCAGCGGCACCACGAACGGCGTGCCCGCGTCCGTCGTCTCGCGCATTCGCACGACCGACGGCAACAGCCCTGTCGCGATCGGCGGTTTTCTCGCGGTCCCCGTGCCGACCGAGCCCGCCGTGGGCACCTGGGGAGGCACGCACGTGGCGTTCCTCGCGCCCGGCGCGTGGGACCTCGCGGTGCTCGATCTCACGGCGAGCGGCGGCCTCGTGAGCTGGCGAATCATCGCGCCCGCGGGGCGGACGACGTTCGACCTGCCCGATCTGCGCGGCGTCCCCGGCGAGCGGCTCGCCCTCCCCTCCGGCGCGCTCGACGCCACGATCTACACCGCGCGCATCGACCGATTCTCCTACGGGAAGCTCCGCTACGGCCAGCTGGGCAGCGGCGCGTGGAGCGCCTACGCCTTCGACTCCGTCCATGGCACGTACTGAGCGAGCACGCCCTTACGCACGCGTCGCGATCGCGCTGCTCGCGGTGGCGGCGTGCCGCTACGATCCCGCCTACCGCGACACCCCGCTCGCGATCACCAAGACGTGCACGCCCGGCGCCCCGTTCTGCGAGGGGGTCACGCTCGTCCGCTGCAACGACGACGGGCTGACCACGTCGAAGGTGCAAGACTGCGGCGCCGACAAGAAGGTCTGCGCGCCGACGCTGGCCGCCTGCACCGCGTGCGTCCCCGCCGCGCGGAGCTGCGACGGGAGCACGGTCCTCGCGTGCGACGCCACCGGAGCGGCGACGGCGCCGGTCGACACCTGCGACGGCGACAAGGGGATCGCATGCGTCGCTGGCGACTGCGTAGACCTGTGCAAGCGCGCCGACGAGGAGCGTTCCAACGTCGGGTGCGAATACTGGGCCGTCGATCTCGACAACGCGGTCGTCTCCACGTCGCTCAACGCCGCGTCGCAGCAGTTCGCCGTCGTCGTCTCCAACGTCGAGGCGCAGATCCCGGCCAAGATCACCGTCGACGAGGACAATGCCCTCCCTGGGCAGCCCGCCGCCCTGCGCGTCGTCGGGACCGCCACGGTCGCGCCGCGCAACCTCGAGGTGTTCAAGCTCGGCCCGCGCGAGGTCGACGGCTCGGCGGACGGGACGTTCAACACCGGCGCCGGCACCGCGCTCACCCGCCACGCCTACCGCGTTCGCTCGAACGTCCCCATCGTCGCTTACCAGTTCAACCCGCTCGAGAACGTCAACGTGTTCTCCAACGACGCGTCGCAGCTGCTCCCCGTGGCGGCGCTGGTCGGAGGCGTGGGCGGGCGGTCGTACGTGATCGCGAGCTGGCCGCAGACGATCGCCACGAGCGCCGTGCCCAGCCAGAATTTCGGGATCGATCTGCGCGCCTTCCTCGCCATCGTCGCCGTGCGCCCCGACACGCACGTTCACGTGAAGTCTCGGGCGCGCGTCATCCCCGGGACGCCGCTGCCGGCCGGCCTGGCGAAGGACGGCGAGGCGGACTTCGTCCTCCAGCCGTTCGAGGTGCTGAACCTGGAGACCGGTGACTTCGACGCGGATTTCACGGGCACGCTTGTCGACGCCGACGAGCCCATCGTGGTCTTCCCGGGGAGCGAGGCGAGCGACGCGCCGTTCTTCGGCGATCTCGCGAACCGCTTCTGCTGCGCCGACCACCTCGAGGACCAGGCGGTCCCTCTCCGCGCCGTCGGCAAGTCGTACGCGCTCGCACGGATGCCGAACCGGACGCGCGCGGTCATCGCCGCCGGCGGCGCGATCGGCGCGGCCGACGAGCCGGAGTTCTACCGCATCGTCGCCTCACGCCCCGGCGGCACGCACGTGTCGACGAGCCTGCCGCCGCCCTTCGACACGTTCGACCTCCCCGGTGAGGGTGACGACGTCACGATCGTCGCGCACCAGGACTTCGTGCTCACCGCGACGCAGCCCGTGATCGTCGCCGACACGCAGGCGAGCCAGGAGGCGGCGGGGATCCCGCGCGGCCTCCCCGGCGGCGATCCGAGCCTGACGTTCGTGCCGCCGGTCGAGCAGTGGCGAAGCGACTACGTGCTGCTCACGCCCGACAAGTACTCGTTCGATTTTCTCGTGATCGCCGCCCCCAAGGGGGCGCAGGTCTTCGTCGATCGACAGCCAGTCGACGCGACGACGTGCGAGGCCGCTCCCTTCCCCGCCGCCGGCGGGAAGGGCGGCGCCGCCTACGTCGCGTACCGATGCCAGCTCTCGTTCCCGGTCATCGATCCGCTGCTGCCGGGGACGCCCAAGCCCGGCAAGCAAAACGACGGCGTACACCACGTGCAGGCCGACCAGCCCGTGAGCGTCATCGCCTACGGCTTCGACGCGTTCGTCAGCTACGCGTACGCCGCCGGCACCCAGCTCAAGGAGCTGAGCGTGAAGTAGACAGCGGATACGAGAGGGGACCAATCGCCCACTCGGTGAGCAGCGGCACGCGCGCCTTGGGCCCAGCCTGGCGGACGACGCGCGCGCACTCCTCGAGCGTGAGGCGGCGCGGCCCGAAAGCGGACGCGTCGGAGGCGTCGGAGTCCATGAGCAGCGTCGGGGTGTCGAGGCCGTAGTCGTCGGGGTGTCCAGGCATGTCGAGCAGCACGTGCCCGAGCTCGTGCGCCAGCGTCAGGCTGCTGCGTCGCGCGCGGACACCTGCCCGGTCGAGGAGCACCGCGTTGCGCAGGCTCGAGAGATCGCTCGCGATGAAGCTCTCGCCGATGCGCCCGCCGCCGGTGAACGACGGGACGATGATGACCTCGACGGTCTGCGGATCGCCGTCGTCGACCGACTTGAGGAGGGTCCGCTCCTCGAGCGTGCCGGCCACCGAGTCCATGTCGCCGAAGTGCTGGAGGCCGTCGGAGAGGTCCACCGAGCCGATGCGCACCGCCAGCGTCGCGTCCGTCGTCAGCATCGCGCCGGGCGCGGCGGGCTCGAGCGTCACGAGCTGACCGCCCTTGCGCCGGCGGACGAGGAGATCGACGCTGCCGCCGGCGCCAGGAGCGATGCGCGCGTTGGGGGACACGTCGGCGACGAGCCCGACCTTCTCGAGGGCACGCGCCACCTCGGCCGCGACGCGATCGGGCTGCGCGCCTCGGGCGATGGGGACCATGAGGGGGTGCCCGTCGGCGCGCAGGCGCAGCTCGCCACCGGTCGCGGCGAGGCCCGCATCGTCGCCGAGCGCGAGGAGGTACGGCGGAGGAGGGTTCGTGATGTGCACGTCGATCTGCGCGGCGGGGCCGAAGGTGACCCCGCACTGCCCCCAGATCGACGAGGCGAGCGCGAGCTCCGCGCGAAGCGCCGTGACCGCGCCCGCGTCGTTGCCGCCGATCGCGGGAGCCCCCCCCGGCGAGACACGGAGGACGAACGGGCGAATGGTGGCGCGGAGGCGCCGCACCGGTCCCGCCGGTGTGTCCCGGGGGCCAAGGACACGGATCGCCTGCACCTTGCGGCCGCCTTCGCGCACGACGACCGCGCCGCCGACCTCCGCCCGCACCGAACGACCGGAGACGAGCGGGTGCGTGCGATCCACGTCGTCCATGACGAAGCGGAGCGGCGCCGACGCGAAGCAGCGTACGTCCCCACGGTCTTTGGGGCAGCGCGCCGGCGACAGGGAGACTTGTGCGAGGAGATCGATCGAGACGCCGGAAGCCGAGATCGACTCGACGCCGAGCCGTGGCGCGATGGCATCGTGCCCTTCGGGGACTTCGACCCACAGCCGGAGCGCGTCGGGATCGTCGTACGGAGCATCGGCAGAGCCGTCGATGCGCACCGGCGGCGTACGCGCGATCGAGGCGTGATCCTTGGTGATGTCGACACGCCGCTGCTTGCCGTCGACGAACCCCACCGCGCGAATCGACAGCGCGATGGCCCTGTGCGCCTCGCCACGCGCCGCGACGAGCTGCACCGCGCCGGGCGACACGCCCTGGAGGAGCGCGCCCTTCGGCGCCGGGCTGTCCCACGGCACGATGCGCCCGTTCGGTCCGAGGAGGCGTGCGTGCTCGGCGCCACCGACGGCGTGGAGCTCCCAGCCGACGAAGCTCTTGTCGAGGGGGACCGCATCGACTCGCGCGAGCGGCGCGACCGCATCCCCCTCCGCGTCGGCCTTGCCGTCTACGTCGTCGTCGTCACGATCGGCATACAGAACGGTTCCAGCCGCCGCCGCCGCGGGCACCGCGCGCGCTCCCCCACCCGCGCACAGGAGCGCGAACGAAATGCCTAGCGCGCATCGCGCGCCGAGCGCTACTCGAGCCAGCCCCACTGGATCCAACGCAGCGGCGTCTCGCCGAGGACGGGCTCGTGCACGCCGCTCGTCTGCCCACGGGCCGCGGCCGCGCGCACGAGCGCGGACCACGCGACGTTGCCGATGACGCGGGAGGTGACGAGCTCGTCGGCCATCTCCCGAGCCTTCTCGCGCGCCCCCGCGTCCCACAACGCCGCTGCAGCGAGGCCGCGCAGCTCCTCACGCTTTGGCGCAGCGGCGCCGCTGCCATTGGAGCCAGTGGCGGCGTTGCCGGACGCCGCGTCCGCCAGTGCGTCCAGCAGATCCTCGCGTCCGTGATCGCGCGCGAGGTACAGGGCAGCGCGGACCGCTACCTCGTCGAGCAGCGGCGCCGACTTTACCAGCGCCTCGAGCATGGCGCGGCACACGGGGGCGCGCGCGCGTGCCATACGAAAGAGGAACGTCGTGTCGCGATCGGCGCTCGGCCGATCGGAGAGGCGGGCGACGAGCTCCACCGTCGGCCGGGTCTCCGGCGGCGGCGGCGCCGCCTCCCCCTTCGAGAGGGCGGAGGTCTCCGCGAGAGCCCACGCGACCAGCGACCAGGCCGCGCGCGCGCTCCCTGGACCCGAGCTGGCCTTCTGCGTCGCCTCCTCGAACGGCCCGTTGTCCCCGGCCTTCGCGGCGACGTCGGCGAGGACGAGCCAGCGCCCCAGGTGGCGCTCGGCCCCACGGAGAACGGCGAGCGCCGGCGACACCTGCACCGGGATGGCGGCGCCGCGCGCGAGCGGGACGAAGAGCTCGGAGCACAGCGAGATGCGGTGGCTCTCCTTGATCATCGGCGCGAGCTGCACGAGGTGCGCACCGTTCGACTCGGCCCGCGCCACGCGCGCGGTCTCTGCGCCGAAGGCGAGGTGCGACTGCCGGCTCGCCGCGATCTTGGCGAGCTGCGGGGCGAGCGTCGAGTCCTTGCTGAAGCACGCCGCGCTGAGCGTCGCGCTGCCGCCGGCGTCCTCGCTAGAGAGCGCGCTCTTGAGGAGCGAGGTCGTGCGCTTGTCGTCGGCCTCGGCGAGGGCGCGGATCGAGGCGCAGTAGATTTCTCTCCCGAACGAGCCGCGGCGGACGAGCACCTCCGTCGCCTCGGCGACCGCGGTGCGCACGCCCGGGCTGAGCACCGCGACGGCGCGCAGCGCGCCCGCGAGCTTCGCCTCGGTGGACGGCGTCGGCTTGCGCTTGATCGCGCCATCGAGCTCTTGCTCGAAGCGACCGCGCGTCACCTTGTCGACGACCTCGCCGGCGCCGGCCTGCTTCGGCCGTGAGACCACTTTAGCCTTCGGCGCGGACTCGACGTCGCCCCGTCGCGTCTGTTTCGCCTTCCCCGCCTGCGTTGCCATTCGATTTCACCATACCAGAGCGACGGCCGACGGAAGCGGCGACGTTCGCTCCGCAGAAACTATTTTTCCGCGCGCACGAGACGACGCGCAGAGGGAGCGCGCGCGACGTCCACGTGCGGCGATCAACAGAAAGCGCTTGACCTCTTTCGAACGCGCGCGCATCGCGCGTCATCGAAGGCGACGCTCGGTGGGAAAACCTTGCGTGAGGTGGCTCGGCGGGTGACCACCGGACGGAGCGAGCAGCCCGTCGCCGTACATGTACTCAGCGTCAGGGCGCTTTGGTGAGCCGGACGCCGATCGTCGAGCCTTCGACGTCGAGCAACTCGATCCCCTGGAAGTCCTCGTCGTCGCCGACGAAGTGGAACGCACGGCAAAGGAGCTCCGACTTCAGTGTTTCCACGTGCTTCTCGATCCTCGCTCGTTCGGCACCGTCGGCTCGGTAGTGGATCTCGATACGATCGGTCATGTCGAATTTGTTGTCCTTGCGCGCCTGCTGCAGCTTGCTCTGCAGCTCGCGCACGAAGCCGAGCTCCAAGAGCTCGTCGTCCATGACCGTCTCGAGGACGACCACGCCCACCTTGCCGCCGGCGGCCGCGAAGCCCTCCTTCGTGGTGAACGCGATCTCTACGTCCTCGGCCAGGAGCTCGATCCCCGCGTACGTCGCCTTGCCGTCGCCGGTGAGCGACGCGACCAGCTTCGCCGCCTCTTCGGCCGGCAGCTGGCCCATCGTCTTCTTCAGCTCCTGCGCCTGCTTACCGAGGCCGCGCTGGCCGAGCGTCCGGAAGTTCGGCTTCAGGTTGTACTCGACGTACGAGCGCACCTGGTCAATCGGCACGAAGCGCACCTCGAGGACGTTGAGCTCCTCTTGCACCATGGCGAGGCTGCCGGTGAGACGGTCCTTGAGCGCTGGATCGCCGACGATGAGGTGCGCGCGCCGCAAGGGTTGCCGGACCTTGAGCTTGGCCTGCGTGCGGACCTGGAGGCCCAGGCTCACGAGCTCTCGCACCGCGCGCATCTTCGCGCTGAGGCCGCGATCGATGCGCGAGGCGTCGACCGTAGGCCAGTCGCACAGGTGCACGCTCTCCTTGGCGCCTACCACCTTCGCGCGCACCACCAGGTTCTGGTGCATCGCCTCCGCCGCGAACGGCACGAACGGCGCGGTCATCGTCGCCAGCGTCACGAGCGCCTCGTAGAGCGTTCCGTACGCCGAGAGCTTGTCGTCGTCCCACCCGGACTTCCAGAAGCGGTCGCGCGAGCGACGCAGCCACCAGTTGGAGAGCGCGTCGACGAAGGTGGTCAGCTTCTGCGTCGCCCCGTACACGTCGTACCCGTCGAGATCGCGCGTCACGTCCTCGACCAGCAGCGACAGCTCGCTCAGGATCCAGCGATCGAGCTCGCCGCTCCGCTCCCCCCGGGGCATGCCCGGTTCCCAGGCATCGGGGTTGGCGTAGAGCGTGAAGAACGAATAGACGTTCCGCAGCTTGATCAAGAAGTCCTTCTGCAGCGCCCTCACGTTCGAGAGCGAGTGGCGCGTCGCGTTCCACGGCGGGTTCGACGCGTAGAAAAACCACCGGAACGCGTCGGCACCGGGCGCCGGCGACGCGGGGTCCACCAGCGTGATGCGCTCCTTCGCCGAGATGCGCGGGACCTCCACCGGCTTCACGTCGGCGACCGTGGTGATCTCCACGCCGAGCGCCGCGCGATCCTCGGGCGCGAGGAGCACGACGCGACGCTTCATCCCCTTGCCCGCCTTCACGACGACCTCGATGGACTTGTGCGCCTGGCTCGCCTCGAGGCACACCTTCGCCCCGTCGGTGATGTCCATCCCCTCGAGGTCCTCCTTGGCGATGAAGGCCGTCCCTTGCACCGCCTTCTCCTTGGACCTGTCCTCGCCGACGACGGCGAAGTCCATCTTCACGGCGTCGAGGATGATCTCGGGCGGCGTGTAGTTGCCCTTCGATTTGCTCTCCTTCTTCCCCTCCTTGTCGGAGACGTGCCCGAGCACGATGCACGTCTTGAAGGGCAGCGGCAGCCCGCGGACGGGCGTGATGCCCTGCTCCTTCTGGGTCTCGTCGTCGAAGACGAGGGTGGCGATCATGAGGAGCGTGTAAAACCAGCCGCGCGTCTGATCGATCGCCTCGCTGATGAAGTCGGCCGGGAAGCTCTCCTTGAACGCCGCCTCGCCCTGATGCGGGTAGCCCCACTGGGCGAACGGCATGCAGCCGGAGTCGAACCAGCAGTCGATGACCTCGGTGACGCGGCGCATGGTCCCGGGGCAGGGCTTGCCCTCGTGCAGCTGCTTGCAGGCGAACGTGACGTCGTCGATCCACGGCTTGTGCACGACGAGGTGCTCGCTGAGCGTCGGATCTGCCCTCTTCGCGTCCTCGAACTTTTTGAACGCGGCCGGGCTGCGCTTCTTGATCTCGTCCACCGACGACGGCGCCTCGCGGTGCTCGCCGTTCTCGCCGCAGATCCAGATGTTGAGCGGTGTGCCCCAGTAGCGCTCGCGCGACAGCGCCCAGTCGACGTTGTTCGCGAGGAAATCCCCCATGCGCCCGCTCTTGATGTGCTCGGGCAGCCACTGCACTTGCTGGTTGTTCGCGATCGCGCGCGAGATCTCCTGCGTCGTGCGGATGTACCAGGCGGGGCGCGCGTACTGGATGAGCGGATCGGAATCCGAGCGCCAGCAGAACGGGTACTCGTGGCGGTACTGCTCGAGGAGGAGCAGCAGGCCGCGCTCCTTCAGCTCGGCGGCGAGGTCCTTGTCGGCCTCCTTGACCCAGCGCCCCTCGTACTTGCCCATCTCGGGGCCGAAGGTGCCATCGGGCCGCACCGCGCAGAAGAGCGGCAAGTCGGGGTGTGCCTTGAGCTGTTGTTTGTGGGCGGTGAAGTCATCCTCACCGAACGCCGGCGCGATGTGGACGATCCCGGTGCCGGAGTCGAGCGTGACGAAATCGGCGGCGATGACGCGGAAGACCGCCTCCGGCGCGTCCTTCGCGAACGTGGCGAACGGCGGCGTGTACGCCTTGCCAACGAGGTCAGTGCCCGGGACGCGCGCGGTGACGGTGAGCTCGGTCTTGAGCTTCTTCGCGAGCTCGGGGACGAGTTTGTCCGCGAGGACGTACGTGGCGTCGCCGTGCTTCACACGGGCATAGACGGACTTGGCGTCGATCGCCGCGTACATGTTCGACGACAGGGTCCACGGGGTCGTCGTCCAGACGACCAGCGACGCGCCGTCGGCATCACCGACCAGCGGGAACTTCACGTAGACGCTCGGATCGTCGACCGTCTTGTAGCCGAGGCCGACCTCGCCCGCGCTGAGCGCCGTCCCGCCCTGCGCCCACCACCAGACGACCTTGTGCCCCTGGTAGAGGAGGCCCTTCTCGAACAGCTTCGAGAGCGCCCACCACACGCTCTCGATGTACGTCTTGTGGAACGTGACGTACGCGCTCGGCAAGTCCACCCAGAAGCCGATGCGCTCGGTGAGGCGCTCCCACTCCTCGGTGTAACGGAAGACCGACTCGATGCACTTCTTGACGAACGGCTCCACGCCGAACTTCTCGATCTCCGCCTTGCCGTGGATGCGGAGCTCCTTCTCGACCTCGACCTCGACCGGCAATCCGTGCGTGTCCCAGCCCGCCTTTCGCGGCACCTTGTAGCCGCGCATCGTCTTGTAGCGAGGGAACAGATCCTTGATGACGCGCGTGAGCACGTGCCCGTTGTGCGGCAGCCCGTTCGCGGTCGGCGGGCCTTCGTAGAAGACGAACGTACCGTTGGGGGCGGGACGCTCCAGGGTCTGCTCGAAGATCCTCTTCTCCTTCCAGAGGGCGAGCACCTCGCGCTCCTCCTTCGGGAAGTTCATGTCGCCGGGGACCTTGTCGAAAACGGGCATGGGACGCGAGTTCTACCACCGTTCTCTTGCGCTTTCCGCAGGTGCGACACTCAACTTTGAGAGGCCGCGAATGCAATCCTTGCGACACGGCGCGGGCTCTGCGCGACGCCGCGGGGGACCGGGCGGCCCGCGCCGTGAATCGGGTCCAGCGGGGCGGCGCGGTCGTTGCTTTGCCCCGCCCTCACCCTCTGGAGGAGCATGGCCGACCGGATCAAACGCGCGCTCGATGCCTTCTACGCCTTCGTCGAGAAGCCTCTCTTCCTGTGGACGCGGCCCGTGCTCGTCCTTTTGCTCGTGCCGCTCGTCGTGGGGCTGATGAAGCCGCTCTGGCACATCACGATGGAGGCGCCGCAGTACCCGAACGGGCTCTCGCTGGACATCTACTCGCACACGCTGGTGGGCGGCCACGAAGGGGGCGACATCTCGGAGATCAACATCCTGAACCACTACATCGGGATGAAGAAGCTCGACCGCGCGATGCTGAGCGATCTCGACTGGCTGCCGTTCGGCTTCGGCGCGCTGGGGCTCTTGCTCCTCCGCGTGGCGGCGCTGGGCAACGTTCGCGCGCTCCTCGATCTGTCGGCGATCGCGCTGTACTTCACGGCGTTCTCGGTGTTCCGGTTCGTGCTCAAGATGTACGGGTACGGGCACGATCTCGCGCACGACGCGCCGATCAAGATCCAGCCGTTCATGCCCGTGATCTGGGGAACCAAGCCGGTCGGCAACTTCACGACGCACGCGGAGCCGGGCGCGGGCTCCTACCTCGTCTCGGTCTTCGTGCTCGGGATCCTCGTCATGACCCTGCTGCACCTAATCGAGGGCCGTCGACGCGCGAAGCGGGAGGCGTGAGGTGCGGCTGTCCCGAAGCGGGCTCCTCGCTGGAGCGATAGGGCTCGTCGCGCTCGGGGCGGGCGGTTGCCGCGCCTGCGCGCGCGACGCGACGCCGCCGTCCACGGACGCGGAAGGCCCCACCGCCGCGGCATGCGCGCGCCGCACGACCGAGCGCATCGGGATCCCCTTCGTGAAGGTGTGCCCGCAGGATCTCGGCTTCGCCGGCGCGGCGTTCGAGCCGTTCTGGATCGCTGCGGCGCCGCTCGGCTGCTCGGCGGGTGAGCACGAGACGCTACAGTGCCCGACCGTCGTGGCGCTCGAGCATCCGGCGGTCGGGGAGACGCGCCCGCCGCGGACACTTCGCGGACGCCTCGCCGCGGTGGTCGACGCAGAGGTCGCTCAAAGCGTCTGCTTCATGCGCTTCGCCGGCAGACTGCCGACGCGCGAGGAGCGCTCGCGCGCGGAGGCCGCGATGGGGCTCGCGAGCGTCGTCGTCGCGCAGCAAGGAACACCGCCACACTTCGACCTCGTCCGTCTCTCGGAGTGGGTGACGGGCGCGCCGTGCGACACGCCGAACGCGAGCAAGTGCACGCCCACGTACTACCCGTCGGGTCCGCGAGCGCCGATCCCGTGGGGCACGATCGCGTCTTGCGACGCGACGCCGCTCTCACCCGACGCGGGCGCGGTCCTGCTCGACGTCGGCGAGGTCTGCCCCGCGCCGGGCTTTCGATGGGGTGGCGCGGAGACCCCTCTTCCGTGCGCGATCCGCAGCCCAGCCGCCTCCGCGCGTCCATCCACGGCGGGCTTCGCGCTCTTGTGCAAGGCGCCCGTCCTCGCCCCCCACCCAGACGATCCGACGGCGAACATCGCGGCATTTCGCTGCGTTGTGCCGGAAATCGCCCTGGTCACAGGCCCAGCCTCGCCGCCCTGAACGCGACCATTTACCCCTTACGTCCTTGCACATGTACCTACATGTGTCATATCGCCCCAATGACCAACTGGCGTCGGTTCCTGCTCGCGTCCCTCCTCACGTTTCCCACGGGCCTCGTCGCCGCGGGCTGCTCGTCGGCCGGCGAGAGCACCGGCGCCGGCGAGGACGACGTCACGAACGTCAAGCAGTCGAGCGTGAAGGATCAGTCGACGGAGAATTGCTGGACGTACGCCTCGATGGGCTGGGCCGAGTCGCTCTACGAGACGGCCACCGGCAAGAACATCGATCTCAGCGAGTCGTACGTCACCTACTGGCACTGGTACGAGCAGATCACGGCCGGCGCCGTCTCCGGCGGCGTCATCGAAGAGGGCGGCTCGTGGGGCGAGGCGGCGGACCTGATGCTCAAGTACGGCGTCATGGCGACGAAGGACTTCGTCCCGCAGGACGCGACCAAGGAGCTGTCCGATCGCCAGACGGTCGCCGTGAAGGCCATCAACGAAGCCCTGAAGAGCGGCGACCTGCGCACCGGCGCGGCGCGGCGTGATCGTGCGAAGGTCCGGCAGGTCCTGGACAAGGCGTGGCAGCTGACGCCGGAGGTGACCGCCGCGCTCGACGCGACGTTCGGCGCCGACGTCTCGAAGACGCTCGCCACGGCCGGCGCGACCGCGAGCAAGATGGTCCAGCGCCCAGCCGATCTTCCGGTGAAGCTGAAGAACCCCTCCACGAAGCGGACCGACACCGTCACGCTCGCCGACGCGCTCGGCACGCACAAGTCGGCCGCGGATCAGGAGCACCGCAACGGGACGTTCGCGTGGAACGACGTCGCCTACCCGCGCACCAAGCAGGCGCGTCGCGATTTCTTGAAGCGCGTCCAGCGTGCGCTCGCCGACGGCAACCCGGTCGTCGTCAACTGGGAGGTCGACTTCAACGCGCTCACGGCCGACGGGAAGTTCCTGGAGCCGCCGGCCAAGCCGGGCTCGCAAGGCGGCCACGTCGTGCTCGCCGTCGACTACCAGGTCGAGAACGTCCCCGGCTTCGGCACGCTCCCGGCGGGCGTCGTCGAGACGCGCCCCGCGGCGCTCGAGGCCGCGCTCGCCGATCAGGCGATCGTCACGTTCATCCGCATCAAGAACTCGTGGGGCACGACCTACCACCCGCTCCCGGCGCCCGCGGCGGCCGGCGATCACGATCTTTACCTGAAGTACCTGAACGGTCCGATCCAGGAGTGCGATCAGGACGCCAACGGCAACTCGAAGCCGGGCACCTGCGTGAAGGCCATCCCGTTCGAATCCGTCGTCCTGCCCGCCGGCTATTAGGCGGCGACTAGGGACTAGCGAAGCTCAGCCCGCGGCGGCGATGATCGTCTTGCTGCGTTCGAGCTTGCTCGCGACGATCTCGCACGACTTGTTCAAGGTCGAGATGTGCTGGAGCTCGGAGTCGTCGACCTTGATCTGGTACTTGCGCTCGATGGCGGCGACGATTTCGACGCCCATCATCGAGTCGATGCCGAGGTCTTTGAAGTGGGTGTCGTCCGGCAAGGCGTCGACCTCGGCGATTTCGCAGATCAGCTCGCGAAGCTCGTCTTTCAGGTGATCGGTCATGTCTACTTCCTCCGGATGGCGATCAGGCCGTTTGGCGCTTCTCGACGACGTTGAGCAAGTCCTGCACCGTTTGGATGCCGGCGAGGGACTCGTCGGGGATCTGAATCTTCAGCTGGCGCTCCATCGCGCCGACGATTTCGAGCATGCCGAGGGAGTCGATCCCGAGCTGGCTGATCGCGGTGGTCTCGTCGATCCCTTTGAATTCCTTCTCGACGATCTCAGTGGCCGTCTTTTCGAAAAGGTCGAGGAGGTCTGCGCGACTGCGTGCCATGGGTTCGTTCTCTCTCCGTGAGACTTCTTGCAACTCTTTAGACGTCTGATTCAAGAAAAGGGCCACAAATCGTTCATTATTCCTGCGTAAAACGCTACGCAGTGGCCGCGTCGTTCGCGCCTGCCTTGGGCTTGGCGAACGCGCCCTCGAGGAACATCTGTTTGGTCTTGCGGCGCTGTGGCTTGCCGCTGGACGTGCGTGGCAGGCCGCCTTGCGCAACGATCTCGACCTTGTGCACCGAGATGCCGATCTGCGACGTCACCGCGTTCTGGATGGCGTCTGTGAGGCCGGCCGCGTCGCTCTGGAAGGCCTCGGCGCACACGAAGAGCTGCTCCTCGCCGTCGACGTCGGCTCCGAAGGCGACCACGTTGCCGCGGCGTACTCCCGGCAGCTCGCTGATGACCCACTCGATGTCGCTCGGGTAGAAGTTGCGGCCGCGGATGATGATGATGTCCTTGAGGCGCCCGCAGATGAAGAGCTCGCCGTTCACGGTGTAACCGAGGTCTCCCGTATACAGCCAGCCGTCCTTCCAGGCCTCGGCGGTGAGCTCGGGCTCCTCGAAGTAGCCGCTGGTGACGCTGGGGCCGCGCGTGATGATCTGACCGACCTGGCGATCGGCGAGGTGCGTGCCGGCTTCGTCGACGATCGCGAGCTCGTGGTCGGGGAAGGCGCGCCCGCAGTTCACGAGCTCCTGCGTCCCTTCGCCGGGAGCTACCGCCTTGGCGTCGTGGGTCTGCAAAGCTTTCGCGTCGATGCAGTCGCTGCGCACGCCGGTGCCGTGCTGCACGAAGGTGATCGCCAGGGTCGCCTCCGCCATTCCGTACGACGGCAGGAAGGAAGTGGGCTTGAAGCCTGCCGGCGCGAGCTTGTCGGCGAACTCGCGCAGCGTCTTGGCCTGGATCGGCTCGGCGCCGCAGCCGGTGATGCGCATGCACGAGAGATCGAGGCCCGCGACGTCCTTCTCCTTCAAGCGTTTGGAGACGAGGGCGTACGCGAAGTTCGGGGCGTAGGTGATCGTGCCGCGGTGGCGGTGGATCGTGTCGAGCCAGATGCGCGGCGCGCGGACGAAGCTCGCCGTCGGCAGGAAGACGACGGGGATGTTGGTGAAGAGCGGCCCGATGACGAAGCCGATGAGCCCCATGTCGTGGAAGAGCGGGAGCCAGGAGACGCCCTTGTCGAAGGAGCTGTCCTTGCCGAGGCCGTGGATCATGAACGCTTCGCTGTTCGCCGCGAGGTTCGCGTGCGTCACCGCGACGCCCTTGGGCCGCGACGTCGAGCCGCTCGTGAACTGCAAAAACCCGAGATCGTCGCCGGTCACTTTCACGTCGAGGGGGCCGGGCGCGGGGGCGGCGTGCTCGTCGACCGTGACGACGCCGAAGCGCAGGTTGTCGACGCGCGGGAGGACCGGATCGACGTAGGGGCGCGTCGCGGTCGTGGTGAGGAGCATGGCCGCGCCGCTCGCCTTCGCGATGTGGGCGACGGTGTCGTGGTAGGCGTCGACGTTCTTGAACGACAGCTGTGGGTAGATCGGCACAGGTACGACGCCCGCGTAGACCGCGCCGAGGAACGAAAGAACGAACTCGTCGCCGTCGGGGACGACGATGGCGAGACGGTCGCCCTTCACGAGGCCCTTCGCGGCCAGGTGCGCGCCGCGGCGCGTCGCTTCCTCGTGGATGTTCGCGAACGAGCAGAAGCGCTCCGTGCCGTCGGGGCGGACGAAGACGAACCCTCGCAGGGTGTCGTGGGACAGTTCCTTGATGGCGTCCACGAGCGTCGGCGCGACGAACTTCGGCATCTTCCTCTCGCTCCTCCAGAAGCCGCCTGCACTTACTGCGCCGAGCCCCCTCGCGCAAGGCCGGGTTGACCGATCTCGGATGCGGACCGCGTAGCGAATTTCGCAGTAGTTTTCGAGTCCACGACGTTGCGAGGGTGCGGTTCCCGACTTATAAGCTGACCGTGTCCGCCCTGCCGCGCGTCTACATCACCGGAGTCGGGGTGATCAGCTCCATCGGGCTCGGCAAGCGCGACTACTTCGCCGCCCTGGCCGAAGGCAAGAGCGGCATCACGCCGGTCGAGTCGTTCGACCCGTCAGGCCTCGGCCGAACGTACGCCGGCGAGGTGAAGCACTTTCGCGCGCGCGACCACCTGACCGCCAACGAGGCGCGCCGCACCGGGCGCTGCTCGGCGATGACCCTCGCGGCAGCGCGCATGGCGATCGAGGACGCCGGCATCGGCCCGGACGCGCTCAAGGGCCCGCGCACCGCGGTCGTCCTCGGGACGACGATGGGCGAAGCGCAGATCCTGGAGTCGCTCGATCACTCGTGGATCAAGAGCGGCCCTGCCGGCATCAAGCGCGCGCTCCTCCCGAAGTACGGATCGACGCTGCTTCCCATCCACGTCGCGCGGGCGATCGGCGCCGAAGGGATGGTCCTCACCCTCCCCGCCGCGTGCGCCGCCGGCAACTACGCCATCGGCTTCGCGATGGACCTCATTCGCGCCGGGCGCGCCGACATCGTCATCACCGGCGCGAGCGAGATCATCCAGGAGCTGCAGTTCTCCGGCTTCGTGCGCCTCGGCGCCGTCGCGCAGAACCGCTGCCAGCCGTTCGATCTCAACCGGCAAGGGCTCATCGTCGGCGAGGGCGCGGGGCTGCTGGTCGTCGAGAGCGAGGCCTCCGTCGTCCGTCGCGGCGCGCAGCCGCAGGCCGAGATCCGCGGCTACGGCCTCTCGTGCGACGCCTACCACATCACCCGTCCGCGCGAGGACGCCGCCGGCAGCATCCTCGCGATGCGCGACGCGATCACGCGCTCCGGCATCACGCCCGACGACGTGGACTTCGTCAACGCGCACGGCACCGGCACCAAAGCCAACGATCTCGCCGAGGCCAAGGTCATGAAGGACGTGTTCGGCGATCGGCGCGTTCCGATCTCGAGCGTGAAGAGCATGATCGGTCACTGCATGGGGGCGTCGAGCGCGCTCGAGGCGATCGCGTGCGTCATGACGATCGAGCAGGGCATCTACCCGCCCACGATCGGCTACGAGACGCCGGATCCCGACTGCGACATCGCGATCGTCGCCAACACCGCCCAGCATGGGCCGTCCGACGTCATCCTCAACAACTCGCTCGCGTTCGGCGGCTACAACGCGGTGACCTGCTTCGCCAAGCCGGGCAAGCTCCCGCCCATCGCGGCCTGAGGCGAACTGAAACCGCGCGCGCTCACCGGCCTCGGAATCGTCTCGGCGGCCGGCATCGGTCGCGAGGCCTTCCTCCGCGCGATGATGGCTCCGGTGGCGCTCGCCACGCAGCCCCAGCACCCCATCGAGTCGTTCGACGCCGCCCGCTACCCGGACGCGCGCCTCGCGGAGGTCGTCGGCTTCGATCCGACGAAGTACCTGGGGGACAAGGGGCTGCGCACGCTCGACCGGCTCACCAAGCTCCTCGTCGTCGCGGCGCGCCTCGCGATGCACGATGCCGGCTTCAAGAAGGACGGCGCGTACGTGTCGTCGTCGCCTGAGCGCGTGGGGATCTGCTGCTCGAACGCGTACGGCAGCCTCGAGGCGATCACCGAGCTCGACCGCGTCGCCAAGCTCGAGGACGCGCGGTACATCAACCCGTCGAAGTTCCCCAACACCGTCGCCAACAGCGCCAGCGGGTACGTGAGCATCTGGGAAGACTTGCGGGCGCTGAACGTGAGCGTGTCCGATGGCAACTGCGGCGGGCTCGACGCCGCGGCATGCGCCGACGTGTACCTCGACACCGGCCGGGCCGACGCGGTGCTCATCGGCGGCGGCGAGGCGCTGAGCGAGGCGTTGTACCTCGCGTTCCACAAGCTCGGCGCGCTTGACGAGCGCTCGTCGTGCCTCGGCGAAGGCGCCGCGCTCCTCGCCCTCGAGCCCATGGAGGCCGCGAAGGCCCGCGGCGCGACCATCTGCGCCCAGCTCGTCGGCTACGGCACCGCCTTCGTGGCGCCGGAGAGCGAGAGCCTGATCCACGCGTCGGCCGAGGCGATGGAGCGCGCGATCACCTTCGCGATCGCCGACGCCGGGCTGGCCGCCGGCGCGATCGACGTCGTGGCGAGCGGAGTCTCCGGGCTCGCGCGGTTCGACGAGTGCGAGATGAAGGCGATCGACGCCGTGCTCGGCACGAGCGTGGCCGTCGCCGCCCCCAAAGCGATCCTGGGCGAGACGCTCGGCGCGGGCGGCGCCATGGGAATCGCCGCGGCGCTCGCGTGGCTCGACGGCGCTCCGCCCGCCATGCTCCTGCGCGGCACGGCCCCCCGCGACGTGCGGACGGTGCTCGTCACCTCGATGGGCTTCTACGGCAATGCGTCGGCGGTGATCGTCCGGCGGTAGCGACGCGCGCGTCCGCAGAAGTGGCAGACGGGCCCGTTTTGTGCAAAACGAGGCCCTCGAAGTAGGAGACATTCCCCAGTGAGTTGGATCGACGAAAAGGCGCACCTCGAGCTCGCGCGCATCCGCGAGGCCCGCGAAAAGCAGGTTTACCCGTACTTTCGCGAGTTCGAGACGGGGGGCCTGCACACGACGATCGCCGGCAAACCGGTCACCAACTTCAGCTCCAACGACTACCTCGGGCTCACCAACCACCCGCGTGTGAAGGAAGCTGCGCACAAGGCGATCGACAAGTACGCATGCGGCCTGTCGAGCTCGCGCGTCCAGGCGACCACGGTGGAGCACGTGGACCTCGAGCGGCGCCTCGCGAAGTTCTTCGGTTTCGAGAAGTGCCTCACGTTCACGACCGGCTACCAGGCCATGCTCGGCCTCATCGCGGCGTCGGCGGACAAAGAGACGACGCTGGTGCTCGACAGCTTCAGCCACGCCTGCATCCTCGACGGCACCTTCCTCGCCGCCGGCGTCCCCGGCCGAGCGCCGGAGGTCCGCTTCTTCAACCACAACTCCGCCAAGAGCCTCGAGCGCATCCTGAAGACGCGCGAGCGGAAGAACGCGCTCGTGCTCGTCGAGGGCGTCTACTCGCTCGACGGCGACCGGGCGAACCTCACGGAGTTCGTCGAGATCTGCGACCGGTACGACGCCGTGCTCGCCGTCGACGACGCGCACGGCACCGGCACGCTCGGCGAGCACGGCAAGGGGCTCATCGAGGAGCTCGGCCTCCACGGACGCGTGCCGATCCTCATGACCGCGTTCTCCAAGACGTTCGGCGGCATCGGCGGGGCGCTCCTCGCCAGCACCGAGGTCATCGAGATGGTGCAGCACGCGGCGCGCTCGTTTCTCTTCAGCGCGAGCCTGCCGGTGCCGGTCGTGGCGGCGGTGTCGACGATCCTCGACATGCTGGAGACCAGCGGCCCCGAGATGGTGCGCGAGCTCCACCAGAAGCGCGATTACATGCGCGGCAAGTTGCTCGAGGCGGGCTTCGAGCTCGGCACGAGCACGACGCACATCATGCCGGTCATGTGCCGCGACGAGCGGAAGACCCTCTTCATGCACGTCGCGATGCTCGAGTGCGGGGTCCTCATGGTCCCCATCACCTACCCCGGCGTGAAGCCGGGCGAGGAGCGCCTGCGCGTGAACGTGACGCGCGGCCACACGCAAGAGGACATGGACACGGCGCTCGAGCTCCTGAAGACATACGGCGAGGCTTTCTTCGTCCTTTCTGGTGAAGACATCGGACCGATGGAAGATTGAGGGGACGACGATGGCAACCTACGAAGAGACGCTGCGCATCACCACCGACATCCTGAAGAAGCACGTCGACGCGACGAAGCCCGTAAGGCCGAACGATCACATCCAGAACGATCTGGGGCTCGACAGCCTCGGCGTGATGGAGGTGGTGGCCGACATCGAGGATCACTTCAACGTCATGATCCCGAACGAGCAGCTCACCACGTTCGCGACGGTCGAGGACGTCGCGCGCGCTCTGGCAAAGCTGAGCGCGTAGTGTGCAGAGTCCCCCTCCCTGATGCTTCGCGCTCGTGCTGCGCACGAGAGGACTGGCAGACGGGCTGACGTGGGAGAAATCGGGAACGAATCGTGGTTCTATCGTGTCGGAGCCACAACATGCCCAGATTCCCCGTCCGTTGTGTCGTGGTTGGGCTCGCCTTCGCGTCGGCGCTCGCCCTCGCGGGGTGCAAGCGGCCCCCGCCCACGTCGCTCGTCGCGCACGGCGACACGTTCGGCGAGATGCGGACGGTCAAGGGCGACGTGACGGTCGCCGCGGCGGGGGAGGCCAAGCGCGCCCCCTACCCGCGCGAGCGCCTCGCCGAGGGGAGCCAGGTGACGTTGGGCAAGGGCGCGCTCGCATGGATCCGGCGCGACGCCGGCGCGGTGTGGCTCGTCGAAGGGCCCGCCGAGCTCACCATGCACGAAGGCGCCGTGAAGCTCACGGCCGGGCGCGCGTTCGTCGACGGCGAGGACGGACCGCCGATCCGCATCGACGGGCCGCGCGGCGCGGTGGAGCTCGAAGGCGCGCGAGCGAGCGTGGAGGTACGCAGCGACGGGAGCGAAGAGGTCTACGTGCTTCGCGGCGCCGCGCGCGCAGCAGCGAGCGCACAGCGGGCGATCACCGGCGAGCGTCTGTCGCTCGAAGCGGACGGCTCGGTGAAGCGGACGCCGGCCGTCGCGTGGGACGACTGGACGGGCGGCCTCGCGACCGCCGATCCCGCGGCGCAACCCGCACCCTTCGGCCTGGGCACCGTCGGAGCGCGCCCGCCCGGCGACAAGGGCAAACCGCGCTTCTCGCTCGTCATCGAGCGCCTCGACGTGCGCGTCACCATCGACCACGACTTCGCCGTCACGGAGGTCGATCAGACGTTCGTGAACCCCAGCTCCGACACGGTCGAGGGCATCTTCAGCTTTCGTACGCCGCCCGGCGCGGTGCTCCACAAATTCGGCGTCGATCGCGACGGCAACGTCGTCTGGGGCAAGGTGAAAGAGAGCGCTGCCGCGCAGGCGCAGTACGAGAGCAACGTCTACCAGGGCTCGACGGAAGATCCGGCGCTCCTCTCGTGGGTCGGCCCCGGCGTCTACAACGCCCGCCTCTACCCTATCCAGCCGGGCGCAAAGCGCCGCGTCGTCACGCGCTACGCCGAGTGGCTGTCGCGTCAAGGCCCCAAGGCCGACCGGCGCCTGTACGTCTACCCCATGGCGGCGGAGGGGGCGCGCGGCTCGCTCCCGCGCATCGAGGAGCTCCGCGTTTCGCTCGATGTCGGCAAGGCCGGCGCCACGCGTGTCCGCGCGGGCATGAACGGCAAGGCCGAGGGGTCGAAGGTCGTCATCCAGGCGTTCGATTTCGTGCCGCGGGCGGATCTCGCCGTCGAGCTGTTCGACGGCGGCGAGTCCGATCCGGTCGCCTACCGCGCCCCGCACGCGCTCACCGCCGACGACATTCCGATGAACGCGGACGCGAAGTTCGCGGCGAAGGTGTCGGGCGAGGAGCCGGACTACCTCCTCGTCCCGCTGCGCAGTTCCGCGGCGGAGGGCGCGCCGGCGGGGCTCGATCTCGCGATCGTCGTCGACACCTCCGCGGCCACCGAGTCGGGCGCGCTGTCGATCGCGCGAAACCTGACGTCGGCCCTGCTCGCGCACCTGGGCCCCGCCGATCGCGCGGCGCTCTGGGCGGGCGATGCGACATTGCGGCCGGTCGCCGACAAGAGCGGTGAGCTCGGACCCGTCGACGCGCGCATGCGACGCGATTGGCTGTCCGGCCTCGCGGGGATCGAGCGCGGCGGCGCGACCGACATCGGCGCGCTCCTCACCGAAGCGGCGAGCCGCCTGGATCCCAAGCGGCGCGGCGCGGTCATCTACATCGGCGACGGCCTGCCGTCCGTGGGCGAGGTGTCGCCGAAGGCGCTGCGCGAGCGGCTGCTCCGGTTGCCGCCCCAGACGCGCATCTTCGCCGCCGGCGTGGGCAGCCGCGCAAACATCGCGCTGCTCGACTCCGTCGCGCGCGGGGCGCCGGTCGAGTCGGTAGGCGACGCGTACGGCGCGGCGCGGGCGGCCCTGCGGCTCCTCGAAGCGGCGCAGAGCCCCGCGTGGGTCGGCGCGTCGGTCGACCTCGGCACGGGTGTGGAGCGCGTCTTGCCGCGCGAGCTGCCTCCGGTGAGCGCCGACGACAGCGTGCTCGTGGTCGGGCGCCTCTCCGGCAAGCCGCCCGCGAAGGTGGACCTGAAGAGCGGCGACGCCGTCGTCACCAAGCCGCTTCGCGTCGTCACGATCGACGACGCGGGCGATCTCCGGCGCCGCTGGGGGTTCGGGCGCATGAACGAGCTCCTCGGCGAAGGGGCCGGGCGCGCGTCGCTGGTCGACATCGGCCGCCGGTACGGCCTCGTCTCGCCGTACACCTCCTTGTACGTGCCCACGGCGCGCGAGGTCGCGCAAGGCGACGCGGCGTCGCAAGAGGAGCTCGCGGAGTCACGCGCCGACGCAATCGAGCGCCGCAGGTTCTGGCGCCCTTGGTCCCGCTCGGGACGCGGCGGGTCCTACGCCGAATCGGCCGCCGCCGTCGCCGACAACAAGGAAGGCGGAACGGGCACGCGCGCCAAAGGCGAAGAAGGGTCGATGGGGAACCCCAGCACGCGCGATACGAGCAGGCGCTACGGGGTCAACGGCCCGTCCAAGAACGACGGAGCGGAGGACCGCAAGAAGGCGCTCAGCGAGGCCGCCGAGTTCGGGATGATCGGGCTGCTCGCTCCGGGCGCCGGCGGCGCCGCGATGGACAAGGACTCCCCGGCCGCGCCGCCGCCTCCCCCGCCCATGCCAGGCGCGCCCGCGAAGCCTCCGGCCGCCGTCGCGCCGTCGCCCACGGCGACCGCGGCGGCCTCCGCGGCGACCGCGCCGCGAGGCAACACATGGGCAGACGCGGTCGACGACTCGCTCGGGTGGAGCGGGCTCGGCCTCTCCGGCGTCGGTCAGGGCGGTGGCGGAAAGGGCCAAGGCATCGGCCTCGGCGACGTCGGAACGCTCGGAAGCGGCGCCGGCACCGGCCAGGCCTTCGGCAACGGCCACGGACGCCTCGGTGGAGATCACGCCGCCAGGGCGGCGACGCTTCGCCAGGGAGCCTTGCAGGTGAACGGGCGCCTGCCGCCCGAGGTGATCTCGCGCATCGTCCGGCAGAACTTCGGGCGCTTTCGCCTCTGCTACGAGAACGGCCTCCGCAGCAACCCGAACCTCCAGGGCCGCGTCACCGTCAAGTTCGTGATCGATCGCAGCGGCGCGGTGTCCACGGCGTCGGACGGCGGCTCCGACCTGCCCGATCAGAGTGTGGTGGGGTGCATCGCACGCAGCTTCGTCAACCTGTCGTTTCCACAGCCCGATGGCGGCGTCGTCGCCGTCGCGTTTCCGATCGTTTTCGCGCCGGGAGACGGCGCGGTGCCGCCGGAGTCTGGGATCACGACGACCCTCTCGGCCACCGGGCCCATCGCCGTCATCGGACACGCCCCGCGCCCGTGTGGCGTCGCCGCGGAGCTGCCGCTGTCGGACCGTCGGATCCTCTGGAGCGAGCGCCTCGCCACCCCGGGCGCGCAGGGCTCCGCCGGAGGCGCGCTCACAGTGTACCGGCGCGCGCTCGAGGACTGCGAGGCGCCGACGTGGCGTGAGCGGACGACGCTGCTCCTCCTCATGGTCGAGCAGTTGCGCACGGTCTCCGCGCGCGTCGCCTTGTGGCGCTCGCTCATCCTCACGCCCGCGGCCGACGTCGTGTACCGCGCCATCGTCGTTCGCGTGCAGAACGTGGCGGAGCTGCACGAGCTGCACCGCGCGCTCGGCCTCGCGTCGGTCGACCCCGATCTGCTCGCGGGCATGCTCGCGAAGGCGAAGACGCCGGCCGATCGTCTCGCCGTGCTGCGCGCCGCCGCCCTGAAATGGGCCGACGATCTCGAGCTCGGGCTGCGCGTGCTCGACGCGCTCGAGGACGCGGGCGACGACGGCGGCGGACGCGCCTGGGCACGTCGCCTGCGCCGGCGCGCGGACGCGACCGCGCACGTGTGGACGAGCGTAGGCGAGTACCACCTGCGGCTCGCGGCGCGCGGCAGCGGAGTCGACGCCGAGCGCGATCGCGTGGAGGCGCGGCGGACGTTCGGCGAGCTCGTGGAGTTCGCGCCCGAGGACCCAGCGGCCCGGCGGCGCCTCGGCGATCTGCTGCGCGCGCACGGCTGGTACGACGAAGCGCTGCGCCAGTACCTGACCTTGCAGACGCTCACCCCCGACGACGCGGACGTGCCGCTCTTGATCGCGGCGGCGGCTCAGGGGCTCGGGCGGGTCGAAGAGGCGGTGGGATGGGCCGAGAAGGCGGCCGCCGCGGGCTCGCCCGACGGCCAGAGCCCCCTGTCGCGCGCGTCGCGGGCCACAGCGGTTGCGTTCCTCGCGTGGGCGCGCGACGAGGCGCTGCGCGCGGGCAAGAAGGACGACGCGGAGAAGCTCCTCTCTCGCGCGCGGCGGCTCGCGGCGGGCAGCGCGAAGCAGAATCCGGAGGCCGACGCGAAGGGCGTCCGCATCCTCGTCACGTGGGCACACCCGGAGCTCCACCCGTCGCTCTGGACGACCGCGCTCGGCACACCGATGCCGTCGCCCGACAACTTCCCGATGTACGGCGTGGCGGAGGCGACGACGAACGCCGCGCCCGCCACCGCGGAGCTGCGGCTCGAACCTGAGGACGCCGCGCGCGCCGCACGGCTTGGCCTGAAGGCGACGGTGACGGTCATCACCGGCGGCGGCACGCCGGCCGAGGCGATCACGCGGCAAGAGGTGGGCTTCGGCACGACCGCAGCGCCGGTGACGCGGCTGGTTCTGACCGTCGACAACGGCGCCCTGAAAGTGGGGGCACCGTGAGGTCCACCTTGCGCCGGTTCGTCCTCGCGCTCGTGCGCCCCCGGCTCGCGCTCGCGGTCCTCACCGCGGGCGCCGCGGGCGCCGGCTACCTCGGCTACACGTCACGCGGCGGTCAGACCGTCGACATCGGCCCGGTGCGGACCACCGTGGGCGATCTCCGCTCGCTCCATGCCGAGGTCATGGTGAGTGGCCGCGAGGTGCGCGGCAGCGCGCGCCTCCGCGACGGCGACGAGGTGAAGACCGGGCCGAGCGGCCGCGCGCGCATGCGCCTCGACGACGGCACGGTCCTCATCGTCGACGGCGACGCCGAGCTCAAGCTCCGCGGTGAGCGCATCACGCTCGCGCGTGGCCGCATTTTCGTACAAGCGGGCGCCGCGTCGCGGACCGAGGTCGAGGTGAAGGGCGCGGTCGCCACCGTGGTCTCGAGCGCGGCCGCGTTCGACGCCGACGAAGGTCCGCGCGGCGCGCCGAAGGCCTACTGCGCCCGCGGCGAGCTCGTCCTCGCGGCCGCCGGCAAATCGGTGCACGTTCCGAGCGGCGAGACGGCGACGCTGTCGAAGGACGGCGCGAAAGTCGCCCCTGAAACGGCGTTCGACGACTGGACGGGCGGCCTCGCGGTGCCGTGGTCCGGCGAGCGCGCGCCTGCCAGCGCCATCGCCGAGCTGTGGGCCGGCGACGGCGAGGCCAACCCCGGCGCGCCGCTCGTCGTCCGCTCAGGCAAGGTCGACGTCGCGATCGAGGGCGAGGTCGCCATCACGCGCACGCGCACGACGTACTTCAACGGCTCCGACGGCAGCGTCCAGGCCGACGTGCGCATGGCGCTCCCCGAGGGGGCGGTCGTCTCGCGCGTCGCCCGCCTCGACGAGGGCGGGGCGATCGAGAGCGAGGCGACGCTCGGCGTGGGCAACCGAACTGCGGGCGCCGCGGGCATGGGCAGCCGCCTCGAGTGGGCCGGCGGCGGATGGCTGCGCGGCACGCTCACCGGCATTCGCGCGGGCTCGTCCGTCGACCTCATCGTGGAATACGTCGAGTGGCTCCCGCAGAAGGACGGCCTCGCGACGTACCGCTTCCCGATGGCGAGCGAGATCGACGCGCCGATGGTCGGCGGCCTCTCCGTGCGCGTCCATTCGCAGGCGCAGGCGCGCTGGCTCTCGGCGAGCACGGGCGCGCTCGTCGTGGGCGGCGGCATCGAGCTGCATCGGGCCGACATCAGGCCCACCGGCGATTTCGTGGTCGAGACGATCCCCGCCGTCGTCCGGCCCGGCGTGGTGCGCGCGTACGTCGAGCGCGGCGCGGGGACCGACGACGGCTACCTCCTCGTGCGCACCGAGGCACCCGCGCTCGACGAGAGCGGCGGCGTGACGCTCGCGCTCGTGGTCGACGCGTCGAGCAGCATGGGCCCCGCGCTCCTCGAGACCGAGCGCGCGGCGGTCGACGGCGTCCTCGAGGCCCTCGGCCCGAAGGACTCCGTCGTCGTCCTCGCTGCCGATCAGAGCACTGCGATCGTCGGCCCGGACAAACCGTCGCCCGTCACCCCCGAGCTCCGCGCGCGCGTGCGCAAAGAGCTCGCCGCCGTCCACGCCGGCGGCGCGTCGAACCTCGGCCTCGCCCTCGAGCGCGCCGCCGATCTGCTCGACGGCAACGGCGAGCGCGCCGGCACCGGAATGGTCGTCTACCTCGGCGATGGCCGCCCTACTGTCGGCGAGACGGACGCACGCGCGATCCGGAAGCGTCTCTCGCGTCGCGCCAGCGGCGTCCCGCGCCTCGGCGCGTTCGCTGTCGGGCAGGGCGCCGATCGCTGGATGCTCGCCGAGCTCGCCGGCGCCGCCGGTCCCGTCTACGACGTCCTCGATCGCCCCGACGCCGCACGCGCCAGCGCCGCGCTCGTTGCCGACGCGCTCACGCCGACGCTGCGCGACGTGTCCATCGACTTCGGTCCCACGGTCGATCGGGTCTACCCGCGTGACGCGCGCGCCGCCGCCGCCGGCGCCACCTTCACGGCCGCCGGCCGCCTCCGCGGCGACGTGCCGAAGCAAGTCTCGCTTCGCTACCGCAAGGGAACGCAGCTCGTCGAGGAGGTTCGCCAGGTCGAGATCATCCGCTCGCCCGACTTCGCCGACGTCGCGCGCCGCTGGACCCAGCTGCGCATCGAGGACACCGTCACGCGCGCCGACGGCGTCGAGCCGGCGATCGCCCTCGCCGCGAGAGCGCAGCTCCTCACTCCGTGGACCGGCTGGTTCTTCGGCGGAAACGCGTCGGCGCCGTGGGAGGACCGCGTGCTTGGCCTCTCGCCGTCGCTCGACGCCGCCTTCGCGCCGCACGTGGAGCCGGCGCCGCCGCCGCCGTCGCTCTTGCTCGAGCCGCCGGACCAGGTCATGGGTGAAGCTTCGATCGAGGAGGCCGCCGAGATCGCCGCGCGTCACTCCATCCAGGAGTCGCTCGCGGCGATGGTCGCGTGCCGGGACGCGCGGGCCTCGATCAAGCCCGGCGTCACCGGGCAGCTGCAGGTGGACGTCTCCATCGCCGGCAACGGGCACGCCACGCGCGTCAACGTCGTCGCCTTGCAACCGAACGAGGACGACGCGGTGCTCGATCGCTGCATCCGGGTCGTGGTGAACGCCGTCCCGTTCTTCGCCGCGGGCGTCACGATTTCGTTCGCGCACACCATCTCGCTGCCGCCCGGCCGCAGCTCGCGTCGTACGTCGTGCTCCGTCGCGTCGACGCTGCCTCTCGCCGTACGCCGCGGCATTTGGCGCGCGCGCAAGACGAAGGGCAACCTCGACTACTTCGGCGCGGCGCGCACCTGCGAGCTCCCGACGTGGGGCGATCGTCGCACGCTGCTCGGCATCCTGATGGCGGGCATGAACGCGCAAGCGGCGACGGCGCTGAGCTCGCGCATCTCCGCGGAGGGGGACGGCGACGCCGCTGCCTTCGTGCGTCAGGAGACCATGCGCCGCGCGAGCTTCACGTCGGTCGGTTACGAAGAGCTGCGGCGGCTCCTCATCGACGACGAGCCGAAGGTCGATCGCGTCCTCGACAAGGCCTACCGCGCGGCCAAGACCGACGATGCGCGCCTCGCGGTCCTGCGCCGCTTCCTGCGCCTCGCGCCGCACAGCCCCCTGGGGCGCCGCCTTCTCCTGTCGCTGCTCGAGGCACGCAAGGACCGGGGCGGCTTGCTCGACACCATCGAGCAGCTCCGCCGAGATCCGTTCGCCGACGCCGGCCTGCTCGCAGAGTGTGCGTCCACGCTGCGCCGGCTCGGCATGGACGAGGAGGGACGGCGCGCCTTCGGGGAGCTCGTCGAGCGCGCGCCGCGCGATCCGTGGACGCTCGGCTACGTGGGCGACCGCCTGCGCGCCGAGGGGCTCTACGAGGACGCGCTCGCGGCGTACACCCGGCTCGATGCGGCGATGCCCGACGATCCGGCAGTGGCGCTGCGCCTCGCCCTCGCGCACGCCGGCGCCGGGAGGCTGGACGTGGCGACCCGCCTGCTCGATCGCGTCGCGCAGACCGGCGGACGCGGTGACGACGGCCGGCTCGGCGAGCTGGCCTCGGTCGTCTCGGCGTCGCTCCTCGCGACGGCGAGGCAAAAGACGCCGGGACCAGAGACCGACGCCCTCCTCGTGCGCCGGCTCGCGCAGACGCCGCTGCCCGACGTCGCCAGCGTCATCCTGGTGCGCACGCCGCTCACCGACGACAAGGTGGAGGTGTCCATTGCGCGCCGCGAGGCCGACAAGGACGAGCTCCCCGCCGATCTGGATGCGTCGGCGATGGGGCTCGCCGCGGTGCGCATCGAGCGCGGCGGAGGCACCGCGCGCATCCGTTTGCGCAGAGCCGCCGGTCTCGCCGGGTCGCGGCCGACGCGCGGCCTCGTGACGGCGCTCGTGCTCGGCGGCGATCGCAGCCAGATGAAGCTCGTCACGCGCGAGGTCGACATCTTGCCAGGGGACAAAGGCACCGAGCTTCGCTGGACCGGGGAGGCCTTCCAATGAGCGCACCGGACCAGACGGCGCCGCCCGCGCCCGTCGCCGCACCGACCCACGCGCCTGACATCACCGACGACGTCACCGTCGCGGGCTCCGTCGCGCAGCCGCAGTCACCGCCCACACCGCCCACCGAGGCGCCCGTACCGTCGGGCCCGTACCGCACGTTCGAGATCATCCCCGTGCTTGGGCCCGCCCTCCCGCCGCCAAAGAGGCCCCGGCCGGTGATCGGCCCGACGCTGACCACCTTCGCGGCGCTGCTCTGGTCGTTCGTCGTGGCCGGGCAATTCACGACGTCGTGGCTCGTGGGCGCGCCGCTCCCGCAGGGCATGGCCTTCTTCGTCGTCACGCTCACAACGTTTGCCGCGTGGCTGTCGAGCGTTCGCCTCAGCGGTGTCGTCACGCCGCCGCGCGGGCGGGTCTGGTTCCTCGGGCGCGCCGTCACGATCGCGTTCTTCGCGTCCATCCTGTTCTTCGGCAGCGTGATGGCGGCGACCATCGCCGGCGAGACGGTGCTGCGCAACCACGATCTGGCCATCGCCTTCTTGCTCGTCGTCGTCGCGACGGGCGCGGCCATCCTCGGGCCGCGATGGACCTCCCCGGCACCTCTGGAACGGACGCACGGGCAGCGCGTCCGGCTGGTCATGCTCTGGATCGCGGGCGGCCTCGTCACGCTCGTCGCGGGTGTGGACCTCGCGGCGAACGGCTGAGGAGGCGTCCCCTCGTGGGCCGCTGGAAATACGACGACCGATCCGATCGGGGCCGCGGCGTAAGCGGGATCTACTGCGCCCTGTCCGGCGGAACGTCGTTCGGGAGCTTCGACCTCTGGCAGTCCGACTTCAGTGACGCCGGCGGTTGGAAGGCAGGCTCCGCGAACTACGCGACGATTCAGTTCCCCGACGTCAACGGCGACGGGAAGGCCGACGTCTGCGGCCGCGGGGCCGCGGGGCTCGCGTGCGCGTTGTCGACGTGCACGTCCTTAGGCGCATTCGGGGCCTTCCGCAGCTCGCCTCGGGCTCTAACGGTATCTAGGCGCGCTTCACTCCGGATCATCCTCCGCGGCGACGGCAAGCGACACGACGTCGACCATCACGAACGCGTTGGGCACGCTCTCCGACGGGTAGGACGCGACCGGGGCGGTGGCGCCTTTGCGCCAGACCTTCACCTGCGACCTCGTCTCGCCCATCCTGAAGACCGGCGCATCGAGGGTCGCGCGATCGAGCTGTGTCCACGCGAGCACGGGGGCTCCGCCGTCGCGCAAGCCCGCTTCGGAGATGGCGAACGGCCCGAAGTGCACGACGTCCCCGGCGTCGTACGCGCGTAGCACCTCGCCTCGGAGGCGCTCACGTGTGCCCTCCTGGAGTGCAGCGAGCAGCTCGGGCGCGCGGCCGTACCGCTGCGAGAATTCGAACGGCGCGCCGCCGCGCACCTCCACCACGTGACGCTGCGCCCCGGCGCCTGACGCCCCCCGGCGCGTCGTGCCGGATGTCACGCTGAGCACGTCGTCGAAGCGAACGGGCCTCGTGCCCGCCCGGCCGCGAAGCGTGACGCCGTGCTCGTGGAGATCGATTCGCACGTACCCGCGCGCGATCGTCCCCAAGGCGACGACGCCGGTGAGGACGACGGCGGAGATCAGGCCGAGCACCCACGGCGCGAGCCCCCAGAAGTGCGCCCCGCCTACGATGGCCGAGCCCAGGATCGCGAGGAGCACCGCGAGCACGAAGGCGACGCGCTCCTTGTGCACGCTGCGCAGCGCCCCCAGGTCGGCCGTGCCGTCGCGATGCCCCGCTGCCATGGGCCTACGGTATCAGTCCTTGCCCAGCCGACGAACGCAACGGAATCGGCCCCTCGTCATCCAAGGAGATCCCTGCTGTCATCCAAGGAGATCCCTGCGGAAGGAGCCCCCCATGGCGAAGAAAATGAAGGCCGTACAAGTCTCGAAAGCCAACGGTCCGTTCGAGGTCGTGGAGCGCGACGTACGCGATCCCGGCCCCGGCGAGCTTCGCGTCAAGGTGGAGGCGTGCGGCATCTGCCACAGCGACGTGTTCGTGAAGTCCGGCGCATTCCCCGGCCTCCAGCTCCCCAGGATCCCAGGCCACGAGATTGCAGGTCGGGTCGACGCCGTCGGCGCGGGCGTCAGCGCGTGGAAGGCCGGCGATCGCGTGGGCGTCGGGTGGCACGGCGGTCACTGCGGAGAGTGCGACTCGTGCCGACGCGGACTCTTCCTCAACTGCCCCAAGGCGCTCGCCACGGGCATCAGCTTCGACGGCGGCTATGCCGAATACGCGGTCGTACCGCAGCGGGCCGCCGCGCGCATTCCCGATGGCCTCGACGCGGCGGACGCCGGTCCGCTCCTCTGCGCCGGCGTCACGACGTACAACGCGCTCCGCAACAGCGGCGCGCGCCCCGGCGACACCGTCGGCGTTCAGGGTATCGGCGGCCTTGGCCACCTCGCACTGCAATACGCCGCGAAGATGGGCTTTCGCACGGTGGCGATCTCGAGCGGCGCGGACAAGGAGGAGCTCGCACGTCAGCTCGGCGCGCACGCGTACATCGACACGAAGAAGGTGTCCGCCGCCGACGGCCTCCAGAAGCTGGGCGGAGCCGACCTCGTCCTCGCCACGGCGCCGTACGCGGAAGCCATCTCCGGCACGCTGGGCGGCCTCAAGCCGCGAGGCAAGCTCCTCATCGTCGCCGCCCCCAGAGAGCCGCTCTCGATCTCCGCCTTCGCGCTCCTCAGCGGCAAGACGGTCGCCGGCTGGCCGAGCGGCAGCTCCATCGACTCCGAGGACGCGATGAACTTCAGCGCCCTCACCAGCGTCCGCCCGCACATCGAGAAGTTCCGCCTCGACGAGGCCGAGCAGGCCTTCACGAAGGTCATGGAGAACCGCGTTCGCTTCCGAGCCGTGCTCGTCCCGTAGCCCCGCGTCCGCGCTTTGACGCGAGCGCGATGTTCGTGAGCCAGGTACTGTGGCGCTTCGATGGCGACGAAGCTCTTCGCTCTCTTCCTCGGGCTCGCGTTCGTGTACGTCGGCAGCATGTACGCCGCGCTCGCGCGGCGCATGCGCTCGTTCAAGAGCGTCCCGGGCCGCGTGATCGCGCGCGACGTCGTGGTCGTGCCTTCGGGGAACACCACAACGGGGCGCTGGGGAGACGGCGGCGGGTACACGCCCCGGGTCACCTACCGCTACGTCGTGGACGGCGTGGAGCTCGAGTCGAACAAGCTCTCGCGCGCCGTGACCGGCTACAAACGCGAGGTCGCCGAGCGCAAGCTTGCGGAGATTCCGGACCAGGTGACCGTGTTTTTCGACCCCGCGAAGCCGAGCGAGGCGTATCTCCGCAAGCACGGGCCGGCCATGGGGTGGTACTGTCCTAATTCAAAAGTCGTGACGCGCTGCGTTCGGCACGGGACCGCGTAGACTTGTCGGATGGATGACGCTGGACTCCCCGCACTGCTGGACGCGATCCGTCACCTTGAGGGCTGCGCGGCCGAATGGGTCGAGAGCGTGGCCGTCCACGAGACGCATGAGGGCGCTACGGTGTGGGACGGCGAGGTCCAGGTGTTTGCCATCGCCAAGCACCCCAAGGGCGCTGCTCGCGCCTACGCGTGGTCGCACGCGACCGAAGGGACGCGGCGGCGCTTCCACGTGGTGCTGCACTTGCCCCCCGTGGACGGGCCCGTGATGGCCGTACGCGCCGCGATCCTCGCCGAGTTCCGCGAGGGGCAGCGCACCGCAAACTAGTCGGTGGCCAGCGTACGGATCGCCGCCTCCACCAGGACCGTCGCCTTCTCGCGCGCCTCGTTGAGGTCGCGCGGACCACGCAAGAGCATCGCTGGCAGCCTTGGCCCGTTGACGCCGATGCACCGGATCTCGATCTCGCCTGTGCGGTTGAGCGCGAAATCCACGTGGGCCTCGTGACGAGGGAACTCCACAAGGCGGCGCACGATCGAGACGACAGGGGACGGAACCGGGCCCGACGGTGTCGCGATCGACGGAGTCAGGGTCCGGTTCGCGATGAGCCTTCGCTGCTCATCGACTTCCTCAGCGCCAGGGAAGTACCGATCCAGCTCCGCAATGCGGGCCATCGCGGCGGCGTTGACCTTTCGGTTGTGCGCCAGCACCTGTCTCGGAACCTCGGCGAGGACGAATCCCCAGAGCATTGCGTGGCCGGCCATGTTGCCCCAGGAGTCGCCAAACTCACGAGCGACCTCCCGAGTCGCGCGTTCATCCGTGCCAGGGCGCCTATTTGCTCGGTGGTTTCGCACTGGATCTCTACCTAGCCCCAAACCGATTCATCGGCTAGTCGCGGGCCACCGTGGCGTCACTAGACGCGCCACAAGCCTCCGTAATCAGAACACGTCGTGCCCACTCGGAGAGTCCGACGCCGGCCTTCTTGGCGGCCCGCTCGACGATGGTTCTTTCCGCCTCCGTGAGGCGTACCGAGAGCAGCGTCGCCTTGCGCTCCTTCTTGGCGATCGGCGGCCGGCCGATCCGCGGCGCCTTCACGGCACCTCCGTGGCGAGCGCGGCGTCAACCAGGTCTCCCAGGCTCCACACCGTGGACGCGACGCCCGCGGCCATGGCGGGTGTGCAGCGCAGCGTTTGGTGAACGCGGACCAGGTTGTAGTGCGCGAAGTGCATCGCCACCGCGGCGCCGTGGTTCTCGATCTTCTTGGAGTGCCCGTTCGTGAGGCGCGTGAAGCGACGGATGCCCATGCGCATCGTGAGGTTCTGGCGCTCCACGTACGACGTCGAGACCAGCTCTTCGACCGGGAAGCCGAAGATCGGGGTCTTCTCCGTGCCCGTCACCTTTGGGGGGCTGTAGCGACCCGGGCCGGTGGGTTCTGCCTCGTACGTTTTATGGAGCTGCGCGTAGTCCACTCCGGATGAACCGAAGGCATCCGCGATCGGGGCGACATACGTACGGAGACCGTCCGTCGTCACCTGGACGCGGTTGCGAAGGCGCGCAGCTAGATCCTTGATGAAAGCGTTCGCGGTGTCCGCGTCGCGCTTCCCGGTCATGAAAGAAGGGACGAGCTTCGTGGTCGCGTCGATCGCAACCCACGTCCAGACGTCGCCCACGCGCGAGGAGTCATCGCTCGCCTTCACGTGGCGCTGCTTCTTGCCGACGAAGGCCCAAAGCTCGTCCAGCTCCAGGCGCTCGCAGGGAAGGTCGCGCATCATCTCGTCCAAGAGCACGGCGCATCCCTCACCCACGCGTGTGCCGAGTCGCATGATCGTGTCGCGGTGGACACCGAGCATACGTTCGGTCGAGCGGATCGAGCATCCCTCAACGAGGGCGCCGACGACCGCGATCTGCGTGGAGCGGGAGAGCGCGTTAGCCATGACGTTATTGTATGACACAAACGCTATCGGTCAAGGCTTTTTGGATGACAATAATTGTCCTGCCCACATCTACTTCGACGGACGCCCAATGCGAACGGTCGCTAAGTCGACCAGCTCGATGTCGACGCCGGGGGTCTTTTCTCCGAATACCTCGGTGTGGGACTGATTCTTTTTCGACGGGGCGTGCTCGACCGTTTGCTTCGGATCCTCGATCTGTCTGATCGCCCCCACGTTGAGGCTCACGACCCCGAACTTGTCTGGACTCGGCGCGCGCGCTCGGCACGCTTCAGGGGACGAGTGTCTCTCCCAGTCCGTTGACATACCACCGCCCATGTTCGTGAACGCGCCAGGCAAAGGTTTGCCGCTGCCGTCTTCCTCAAACAAATGTTCGGGCACGCGGCGCAAGAGCGTCTCTCCGTCGAGGATCTCTTCCTTCGGGTATTTCAGACGTTTCCCGCCAGCCATTGCGTCAGATACGCATTCTTTCCATCGGTACTCAGCGTGCCCTTGATACTGGTCCCCTCGGTCGTCCGTCCGTAGAATTGGCCGATGCGCCCGCCTTCAAAGGGTGCGCTGATTAGCAACTCGCCACGCGGACTCCTCCAGCGCAAGTGCACGGCCCCGTCACCAGCAGCCAGGAACTCCGGGGTCCGTAGGGTCGAGTTGCGGAGCAAGCTGATGGCTATCGCCTTCGCGAGCGAGCGAGCGGCGATGGAAGGCGCGCGGAACTCTGGCTCGTAGTCGGCTGGGTTCCCTACGCGCATCCGCGATTCGGCGTCTTCTATCTCTGCGGCCCGTGGCTGCGCACCGGCGCCAAAGTCTGGGAGTGAGATGGCAAGCTTAGGCGGATCCATTGAAACCCCCACAGGCGGTACGAGCCGCAGGTGCTTCGGCCTTGGCGCCTCGGTTGTGAACGTCTGTCCGCTCACATCGGCCGCCCGGAGCGACCCTGCGTCGAAGTAGACCTGCCCGGAGAAAACGGGGCCCCCCTCGCCCACGCTTGGCACCGGCACAAGATGCGGTGCGCGGTTCATTTGCCAGGGACCATGTCGACCTGCTCCGGCTGTTCTGGAACTGGATGCTGTGTGTTGAGTTCGGCGAACCTCTTCTGAAGGTCCGTGAAGGCGACCGTGAGCCCACCACTAGACCTCGCCAACGCGGCAAAAAGCGCCGCCGCGAGTTGCCCGCCGATCGTGATCGGAAGCGCGATACTCCCCGCCGTCTCGCCACCCCCGCCCATTGCAGGCGGATCGGTCTTCACGCCGAAGTGGACGATGACGTGATCGGGGAATTCTTCGATCCTGAAGGTGTTCGCGAAGTTCATGTGGTCGAGAGGGATCGTACCGCAGAACTACCCCGCGCGTCCGCAGTGGGGACAGGCGCCAGGGCGCGGCCATTCCCCCGTCAGGATGGCCTCCACGTGCACCCCGGCGACCCGCGCCGCCGCGAGCGCGTAGGCCGCCGCAAACGCCCGATCCCCCACGCCGAGACGGCGCAGCGTATCCGCGCGGACCCCCATCACGGCCGCGAGGGCCGTCCACGAACCAAACCGGCGCCAGAGCTGACGGATCGCCGCACGCGCGTTCGTCCGCTCGGTAGCAGTCAAGGTCGGGCGCAAGGGAGGTAATGCCAGCGGGCCTCTCGACCATGTGACCTTCGTGCGCAATATTGTCATACGCAAAGTATGAGCCAACGCGCGCGTCATTTCTCGGGTTCGTCATGGCCAAATTAGGACAGTGCCCATGGGGTACCTCATCCTGGCCATTGGCGCGTGCCTCGCGGGCGGGGCACTCGTCGGCCTCTTGGGCTGAGCGCCTGGAGTCCGAGCTGCAGCCGATTCGACACTTCACGCGAACCCCGCTCCGAGGAAGACCATGACCGTTCGATTGACGCAGATCGCGAAGCGCGCCGGGTGCGCGGCGAAGCACCCGCCCGGCTACCTCTTTCCGCTGCTCAAGAACCTCCCGAAGATCGTCGATCCGAACGTGCTCGTGGGCAACGCCACCGCCGACGACGCCGCCGTCTATCGCATCTCGGACGAGATCGCGCTGGTCCTGACCACGGATTTTTTCACCCCGGTGGTCGACGATCCGTACGATTTTGGCTCCATCGCGGCCGCCAACGCGCTGAGCGACGTCTACGCGATGGGCGGCCGGCCTCTCACGGCGCTCAACCTCGTCGGATTCCCCGACGAGATTCTCGATGGGCAGGTGCTGGCGCGCATCCTCGAAGGAGGCGCGGCCAAGGCGCGCGAAGCAGGGATCGACATCGTGGGCGGGCACACCATCAAGACGGACGAGCCCATCTACGGGCTGGCCGTGACAGGCGTGGTGCATCCGGACCGCATCCTCTCCAACGACCGCGCCAAGGAAGGCGACGTCCTCGTCCTGACCAAGCCGATCGGCATCGGCATCATCACGACGGCGGCCAAGCAAGACCGTGACACCGGAGGCGCCATCGCCGAAGCGATCCGATTGATGTCCATGCTCAACCGCGACGCCTGCGATGCCATGCTGGAGGTCGGCGTCCACGCGGTGACCGACGTGACCGGGTTCGGTCTGCTCGGGCACTTGCGCAACATGACGCTGGCCAGCGGTCTGGAGGCCGAGATCGAGCTCGCGCGCGTTCCGGTCATCGCAGCTGCGAAGACCTATGTGGAAGGCGGCATCGCTCCGGGTGGCACGCACGCGAACCACCGCTTCATGGCGGAGCACGTGGACTACGAAGTGGACAAGACCGCTCAGCTCCTCTTGTGCGACGCCCAGACCTCGGGCGGCCTCTTGATCGCCGTTCCCGAGGGCAAAGCCGCGCAGCTCGTCGCGGCGCTCGAGAAGCGAGGCACGCCCGCCGCGGCGCGGATCGGGCGGCTCACGAGCGCCCGTGGCGTCGCTGGCCGCGCCCGCGTGCGTCCGTAAACTCCCCTAGACCGCCGACGCCGGGGCGCGGGCGCGGAAGATGGTCGTGCACGCGCTCGCCGCCTTGGGCAGGAGGCGACCGAGATCGTGCGAGCTGCCGAGTAGCTCCTCGCCGCCCAGAAACGGGCAGTACTGATCCTTCTCATCGAGCGATCCGCGGAGGGCTCGACGGCTCGGACATCCTCCGCCGCACGTCTCCCGCTGGGGACACGCGTAGCACGCGGCAGGGAGCACGCGAAGCGCGGCGAATCCCGACCTCGAGACGACCCCTGCGCCCATCGCTTCGAGATCCGAGATCTCCAGCGCGTCGTCCTTCCCGTATACACACGGGACGACGGCGCCGCGCGGCGTGATGCGCAGCGTTTCGACGCCGCAGCCCGCGCCCTCCACCCGCGGAATGCCCAGCGCCGCGCGGACGACGGGCTCGCCGCACGCGAGGAGCTCGCCGTGCGCGAGGAGGGATCGGAAGCCGCTCCAGAACTCTGCGTAGCCGAGCGAAAACATGTCGCGGTGAACCGCCTGATAGACGTTGACGCGGAGAAACGCGCCGCGGTCCGCCGCCAGCGCCAGGAGCAAAGGCATCTGCCGCACGTTCGTCGACATCATGACCGCGACGATCGTGGTCGAGACGCCGAGACGGGAGCATCGCGAGATCTGTTCCGCGATGAGGTCCCAGTTGCCGGCGCCGCGCGCCGCGTCATGCTCCTCCCGGGACGGGTAGTCGATCGAGAACTCGACGTCGCGAAAGCGGCGGAGGACGTCGTCGGAGAGAACCGCGGCGCTGTGGCCGTTCGTGGTCATGGTGACCGCGATGCCGCGATCGCAAAGGCGCGTCGCGATTTCGGCAAAATCCCGGTGGAGCCCATTCTCACCGGTACCGAAATTCACCGCGCGCGTGTCGACGGCGTCGACGGCGCGGTAAACCTGCTCCTTGGTCAGCTCGTCGGTGCCGGTGGCACGGTAGCAATGGTCGCATGCCAGGTTGCACGCGTTCGTGAGGCCGATGCCCAGCGAGAACTTCACGAGTCTTTCACGGCGAAGAGCACGTGCGCGCCGCTCGGGAGCGCGCGCGTCTCGCGAACGGTGAACGATGCGCCTTCGAGCGCGCACGCGAGGCTCGCGGGTCCGACGCGGAGCTTCGAATAGCTGCTGACGTGCATCGGTGGCGCCCCACCCGCCACATGCAGGATGTCGGTCACGCGCACGTGGGTGCCGGCGTCCTCGAGGAAGCAGGTGAGCGACTGCGCGGCGTCGGCACGAACGAGCAGGAAGCGGGCGTCGCCTTCGACGACGCGCGTGTGGTCTCGCGTAGCGAGCACGAAGCCGCCGCCGACGCGAAGCGCCGCATGGACGCCGCGAAGCATGGACGCCACCGCATCCCACGTCGGCAGGTGGGCAACGGTGTCGTCCATGCAGACCGCCGCATCGAATCCGCTGCCGAGCGACGCGGTCGCGATGTCGCCGACGCTGACCTCGGCCTGGAGCGAACGGGTCCGCTCTCGGTACTCCTCCAGGATCGCGGGGGAGAAGTCGATGCCTCGCACGCGGTAACCGAGACGCGAGAGCGCGATGGTCTGAACACCGCTCCCGCACCCGAGATCCAGCGCCCGCGGCCCGAGGCACCCCGCGCCCTCCAGGAGCGACCGAAAGAGCGCCTCCGACGCGGCCACGCGATCGTCGAAGTCACCGAGGCTCCAGCTGTAGACGGCAGCGAGGAGTGCCTCGTAGTGGCGGGCGACCTCGCTCATCGGGACGACGTACCACGCCGTGGACCGGACCATCAAGCGACGACCTCAGGGGGGTGCCCGCTAGTGACGTCGGACGACGAGCTCCCGCGCGGCCGTCGCGGCGTCGGGCGCGTCGAAGAGGGCACGGATGACCGCGACGCCGGTGGTGCCAGCGGCCACGCACGACGCGACGTTTGCGGCGTCGACGCCGCCGAGCGCGTAGAGCGCCAGCGCCGGCGCGAGCGCACGGGCGCGCGCGAGGGCCGCGACGCCGCGCGGGGTCCCCTTCCCTGGCGACGCGAAGATCGGGCTGACGAACACCGCGTCGGCACCGGCACGGAGCGCCGCCCCCACGTCGTCGTCCGTGTGCGCCGCGACGGTGAGCCAGGCGCGCGCGCCCGCGCCGAGCGCCGCGCGGGCGGACGGGTCGAGCGGATCGCCTCCGAAGTGCAGGCCGTCGGCGCCGATGGCCACCGCGAGCGCGACGTCCCGGTTCACGAAGAGCATCGCGCCGTGCGCGCGCGTCAGTTCGCGCAGGGCGCGCGCCAAGGCCTCCGGGCGGGTCCCCGCCTCGCTGCGATCACGCAGCTGAACGGCGAGCGTTCCCGGGGGCACGGCGGCGAGCGCGGCACCGAGCTTGGCGATGACGTCCGCAGGCGCGTAGGCCGGATCGGTGATCGCGACGAGCCGCGGCGGAGTCCGGTTCACCCGCCGTCCGCCGAGGGCAACGGCAGGCCGGCGCCGGAGCCCGCTTGCGCGAGCTTGGCCCGCGCCGCCGGCGCGTGACGGCTCGACGGGTACCTGTCGACGAGGTAGCGCAAGGTCTCCTTGGCGGACACGTCGTTGTGCTCCGCTTCGAACTTCGCCGCCAGATCCCAGAGCGCGTCTCCGGCCGTGTCCTCGAGCCGGTTGTTCGGATCGGGATCGTGCTTGCACTGCATCGGCGCCAGCGACATCGCGCCGGCGAGCGCAGCGGCGGCGAGCAGCTTCATTCGATGAGGCCCGCCGTCGGGCTCGACGCGTTGGCGTAGCGGGCCTTCGGCATGCGGCCAGCCAGGAACGCCATCCGTCCCGCGCGGACGCCGTCACGCATCGCGGCGGCCATGAGCACAGGATCCTTCGCGTGCGCGATGGCGGTGTTCATCAGCACGCCCTGGCAGCCGAGCTCCATCGCGACCGCGGCGTCGCTCGCGGTGCCGACGCCGGCGTCCACGATGACGGGGACCTTGGCGTGCTCGAGGATGATCGACAGGTTGTGGGGGTTGCGGATGCCGAGGCCGCTGCCGATGGGCGCGGCCAGCGGCATCACCGCTGCGCAGCCGATCTCCTCGAGCTTGCGGCAGACGATCGGATCGTCGATGCAGTACGGGAGCACCACGAAGCCTTCCTTGACCAGGACCTTCGCTGCCTCGAGCGTCTGCTCGTTGTCGGGGTAGAGCGTCTTCGGATCGCCGATGACCTCGAGCTTCACGATGTCGGCGATGCCGAGCTCGCGCGCGAGGCGCAGCGTGCGGACGGCCTCGTCGGCCGTGAAGCAGCCCGCCGTATTCGGGAGGAGCGTCCACTTCTTGCGCAGCAGGAGCGACATGAGCGAGCCGCTCGAACGGTCCGTCAGATCGACGCGGCGCAGCGCGACGGTGACGATCTCGGCTCCCGACGCATCGATGGCGCGCTCCGTCTCCTCGACGGACTTGTACTTCCCCGTGCCGACGATGAGGCGGCTGCCGTAGCTCTTCCCGGCCAAGACCAGAGGATCCAGCGGTTCGGTTTGCATCGAGGTCTTCTTACCTCAGCTCGCAGGCGTCGCCCAGCGGCGGTGGAGCCAGAGCCACTCACTGGGATTTTCCCTGACGAACTGGTCGAGGGCGCGCGTCGCCTCGCGGGTGACGCGTTCGATCCAGGCGCGATCGGGCACGGGGGGCGGGGCGTGGACATCGAGCACGCGCAAGGTGTGCGTGCCGTCGGGGTTGCGCTGCGAAACGGCGACGACGAGGGACGCGCCGGTCGCCGCCGCCACGCTCGCCGGCGCGCGGTCGACGTGGGCGATCGCGCCCAGAAAATCGGCGGTGAGCGCTCGGTCCCTCCGCGGGGGCACCTGGTCGAGCATCATCGCCACCGCGCCGCCGCGGCGAAGGATCGCGCGCGCACGCCACGCCGCATCGCCGGCGTGGGCGGTCTGCACCCGGCGCGACGAGCGCAGGCGCGAGCAGAAGCGGTGAAAGCCCTGGACGCTGAGGCGCTTGGTGACGACGAGGAGCTCGGAGTCCTCCGCCCACCGGCACGCCGCGATCTCCCAGTTGCCGGTGTGCGACGCGGCCAGGACGATCCCGCGCCCGCCTTCCCGCGCCCGGGCGACCGCGGCGCGCGAGGGGGCGTCGAGCTGGGCGAGCGGAGCCACGGGGCCGCTCCGCCCACGCACCCACAGCAGCTCGAACACGCCGATGCCGAGCGCACGGTACATTCCGCGCGCCGCCCGAGCCGGCCGCTCGACCCCTGCGCGCGTCATCGACGCGACCACGTGCGCGCGTCGGATGCCCAGCGCCCATGCCATGAAGCCGAGGCCGCGCCCGAGCGCGCGCACGCCGCCGAGCGGCAAGAGGCCCACCACGCGCGCGAGAAGCTCGAGCGCGAGGGCTGTCACCTCAGCCGAACCCCGGAGCGCGGCGCACCGGCGATCCGCCGCCGCCTTCCATGGAGACGGCGAACACGTCGCTGCGCGCCAGGGTGTAGGTCTCCTTCTTCTGCGTCTTGGCGAACACGAGCTCGCCGTCGCTGCGCACGGCCTCCACCTTCGGCACCGCGAGGCTGGCGCCGTCGTGCGCGACGTAGAGCGTCAGCGTCGTCCCCTCGGGGAGCACGGAGAACCCGTTTTTTTCGCCGTCCGACTTGGCCAGGGCGTTCTTGAGGATCGCATCGAAATGCTCGGGGGTCATGCCAACGGGTATACCAGGATTTGCCGCGCGAGGAGGCGTGCGTCGTAGTAGACGTGAGGGAGGAGCGAGGCGTGTGACCGACGACATCGTCGTCCTCAGGGACGTCAAAAAGTCCTTCGGCGAGCAGGAGGTCCTGAAGGGGATCAATCTGGTCGCGCGCCGCAACGAGACGACCGTGATCATCGGAGGCTCGGGCGCCGGCAAGACGACGCTCCTCCGCCACATCGTCGCCCTCGAGCAGCCGACGAGCGGTGAGATCCTCATCGACGGCGAGAACATCGTCGGCCTCTCCGAGCGCGAGCTGAACCGCGTCCGCAAGAAATTCGGCATGGTCTACCAGTACGCCGCGCTCCTCGACTCCTGCACGGTCATGGACAACATCGCCTTTCCGCTCGTCGAGCACACCAAGCTCTCGACCAAGGAAATCCGCGATCGCGTGATGGAGAAGCTCAAGATCCTGGGGCTCGACCCCGGCGTCGAGAAGAAGTTCCCGAGCGAGCTCTCCGGCGGAATGCGCAAGCGCGTCGGGCTGGCGCGCGCGCTGATGCTCGAGCCGCCCATCCTCGTCTACGACGAGCCGACGAGCGGCCTCGATCCGCCCACGAGCCGCATGGTCGACGATCTCATCGAGGAGATGCGCGTGCGCTTCCACGTCACGAGCGTGGTCATCTCCCACGACATCGCGAGCTGCTTCCGCATCGCGCACCAGGCGATCCTCCTCATCCGCGGTCAGGTCGTCGCCAGCGGGACACCTGACGAGCTCGTCCGTGGAGACAACGAGGAGGCACGCGAATTCATCAAGAAATCTGGGGTGGACGTGTCGGATGTATCGCGCGTCGCGGCCGAGATGCCTTCCCGGCTAGGAAAGTGACCAAGGCGCGCTATCCTTGAACGGATGATGCCGGGGCGCCCCAACCCGTACGGCTACGGCGCGCCTCCGCAGCCGCCGCCGCCCCCCGCTCCTCGTCCCGGGTACCGCCCGTACGACGGCACGTACGGCTTCGGCGAGCCGATGGTCCCGCAGGCGACGGATCACCGCGCCGCGCTGTCGCTGGCGCTCGGCGTGCTCAGCCTCACCTGCGGCGGGCTCTTCCTCGGCATCCCGGCGGTCCTCTTCGGCTTCAGCGCGCGCAGGCACATCCAGGCGTCGGGCGGGCTGACGACGGGAACCGGCCTCGCCACGAGCGGCATCGTGACAGGCTTCATCGGCACCGGCGTCAGCCTCATCGTCGCCGTCGCGTTCATCGTGAGCACCATCCTGGCGCCACCGGGGGGCGGCCACGTCTCGTTCGGCGGACCGCCGCGCACGCACACCACTTCCCCCCACGGGACCGCCCCGCCGACACCTCACCGCGCGACGATCGGCACCGTCGACGTCGTGAATCTGTCAGCCGACGATGGTCCTCTGCGCGACCAGCTCACCGCCGAGCTCACGCGGGCACGCGCGGCGAAGCGCACGCTGCTCGTGCAGACCACCGCCCCCTGGGCGAACGTCTGCACGGAGATCGACGCGGCGCTCACCGACGCGCGCATGCAGACCGCCCTCACCGACGTGCAACTGGTTCGCGTCGACGTCGACGAGTTCCGCGCGGAGCTCTCCCTTCAGCACATGTACGAGGGAAGCGTCCCCTGGTTTTACAAGATCGACTCCACCGTCCAGCCCACCGACGCCATCAGCGGCGACGAGTGGGACGACAACACGCCCGAGAACATGGCGCCCATCCTCAAAGCTTTCGCCGCCGGCACCCTCAAGATCCGGCGGCACGTCTCGCAAATCGGCACGCCTTTGTGACGCGAAGATCCCCAAAGGATTTATCGTCGCCGGTATGAACCGAGCGGTCGCGGTGCTGGGCGTGGTGGTGATGCTCTGTGGGACCGGATGCGCGGCGTCGCCGCCGTACTTCGCGTTGCGCACGCCGGAAAGGGCAGCGCGGCTCCCCGCCGACGTGACGCACGCGGCGGGATCGTTCGCGGGGCACGGCGGCCTCAAGCTGTTCGAGCAGTCATGGCGGCCGATGGGCGCGACGCGCGGCGTGGTCGTCGTCGTGCACGGGCTCAAAGATCACAGCTCCCGATACGAGGCCTTCGCCGAGGCCGCGGTCCGGCGCGGGTACGCCGTCTACGCGTTCGATCTGCGCGGGCACGGGCGCTCCGAGGGGATCCGCGTGTACACGAGCGCGTTCGACGACTACCTCGCCGATCTCGGCATCTTCTTGAAGCGCGTCCGTGCCAAGGAGCCGGACGCAGCGCCGTTCCTGCTTGGCCACAGCATGGGCGGCGCTATCGCGACGCTCCATGCCATGGCGCACGGCGCGGAGCTCCGCGGCGTCCTGCTCTCAGGCGCCGCCCTCCAGAGCGACGTGTCGGCCGCGACCGTGACCGGCACGAAGGTCATCGCCGCCGTCGCCCCGCGCGCCGGCGTGTTTCAGCTCGATCTGGACGATTTTTCCCGGGATCCAACGACGGTTTGGGAGGGGCGCGTCGATCCGCTGATCTACCAGGAGCCGGCGCCGGCCCGGACCGCGCGCGAGGTGCTCGGCGCGATCGACCGCATCCAGGAGCACATGGAGGACCTCACGGCGCCGGCGCTCATCATGCACGGCGGCGCCGACAAGGTGACGCCGCCCGAGGGGAGCCGCGCGCTCTACCGCCGCGCACGCGCCGAGGACAAGACCCTACGCATCTACGAGGGGCTCTTCCACGATCTGCTCCACGAGCCCGAGCGCGCGCAGGTGACGCGCGACGTGCTCGAGTGGCTCGACCGTCACACGCCGCCTCCGCCGGTCTGACGCGCGACGGGTGGAACGATTCCGACGTTCGACTCGCTCGAGCGTGGGTTTCCGCGCCTCACGCGAGTCCCTTCGGCCATCGCGATCCTGTCACGGCGAGCGTGCGGTCAGGCTGCGAGGCCTGCTCGCCTCAGACCCAAGACCTGGTTCAGGGCGAGGCCAACCAGCACGGCGGTCGAGAACAGGTACAAGGCCGTCATGGTGACGCCCACGATGGCGAGCCCGGCGAGGTATGTGCCCCCATCGCCGAGTGTTGCGACGTACGCGCGATAGCCGTAACCGAGCGCTGCGTGCAACGCCACAACGAGAAGCGTCCCCGGTACGTGCGGCATGCGCTCGCGCGCGGCGTCTGGAATTCCGACGCGATAGAGACCGGCGATCAAGAGATAGAGGAGCGTCATCCCCGCGAGGCCCTCGAGCGCGCCGCGCGCGAGCGCCACCCCCGGCCCGCTGCCGGACTCATGCAGATGCCCGGCGCCCCACGCGAGCGTGCTCCCGAGGAACGCGACCGCGCCGCACGCGCACGAGAACGCCACGCAGCACCCGAGCGCGAGGAGGCGCTTGACGTGCCACGAACGCGACGTGCCGGTCTGCGCCTCGAAGCCGTCGAAGATCGAGTGGACCCCGGTCGACGCGAGCCAGAGAAAGAACGCCCCCGCGAGCGGCGTCACCTTGCCGCCGTTCCACGCGGCGACGCGCCCGAGCTCTGCCTGGAGGACGTGACGGGTATCCGCCGGCATCGCCGCGAGGAGCGGCGCGACGAGCGACCAGTCGTGGAGCGCGAGCCGGGCCGCCACATAGCCAGCGACGGCCGCGAGCGGAAGGAGCGAGAGAAAAAGCCAGAACGCCATCTCGGCGCCAAGTCCGAGGGCGCGCGTGCGCGAGAGCTGCTTCCAGAGCTGCGACAGCGTGGTCCGCAACGACCGCCCGAGGGTGCCGTCGAGGTTCGTCGCGGCGGCGTCGCCCATCGAACGGTTCATGTGGAGGGGATCCGGCCCCTCTCTATGCGAGCGGCGTGCCACTTGACTAGCAAGTCGGGCAGGCGTGCGGATGCTCGGCCACGGGTTGCCTACGGCGCACGTCGCCAGCAACCAGCTCAGCCCCACTCCGGCGCCTCATGTGGCGCCTTGGGACGCCCACACGATGTGCGAATTCCCGACAACGCCGCCGAAGAACGCCGTGCGCCGCCTGACACGACGAATGCGATGGCCTCTACAGCGTGGCGCTCCGCGGGCTGCTGACGCGCGCGTAGCCAACTCCGATCGTCGGTCTCCGCAATGCCACAGCCACGACGACACGGTGTGGTGTGGAAACGCTACCTCTGACAGCGGACGCGGATCGCCCTACGGACGAGTTCCGCTGCTACCGCAACTCTTTCCGTCTTCCCGCACGTCAGAGGGGGCATGGCGCACTTTCTGGCCCACCTTCCCCGCAGGTCGTTTCTGCTCGCGATGCTCGCGGGGTCTGCGCTCATCACCGCGACCAGCCTCGGGTATTTCGACTTCGGCTCGCTCCCGCCGTTCGTCGTCGAGAAGCTGCCGGTGCGCTTCGAGTCCTTGTGGCTCACCTCCCTCCGCATCCACGTCGCCGCGGCGCTGTTCACGTTCCCGCTCTGCATCGCGCTGATGACGAGGACGGTCCAGCGGCGCCCGGCGTGGCATCGGGTGCTCGGGCGCGTCGCCGGCATCGTCGTCCTCCTCGCGCTGGTGCCTTCCGGCGCCGTCCTCGCGTTCGAGGCGAAGGGGGGCGCGCTCGGCACCGCCGGGTTTCTCGTCAGCGGGGGCATGATCGCGTGGTTCATGGTGCGCGGGATCCTCGCCGCTCGCCGCCGCGATCTCGTCGCGCACCGCCGCGCGATGACGCACGTGTTTGCGCAGATGACCGTCGCGGTCACCAGCCGCGCGCTGCTCACTGCCTTCGACGCCGCGGGCTTCGATCCCGACGTCGCGTACTTGGTCGCCCTTTGGGGCCCCGTCCTCGCGAGCGCCGCCGTTGCGGAGCTCGTCTCGCACCGTTCACCCAAAACCCTCATCGCAAGGATCTTCCGTGAAATCTCTCCGCTGGCTCTCGCTCTGCGCGGTCGTTCTCTCGTCGCTCGCCCCCTCGTTCGCGTCGGCCGATGAGCCGCCGCCGGCTGCGCGCGCGCAGCGCCAGGTGGAAGATGGGCTCGTGAAGCCGCTGGCCGACCACGAGGCGCAAACCAGTCGCTTCTCGCGCGCACGCCGCCCCCCGAGTGAGCGCCGCGTCCGTGTGACGCAAGCGGCGCAGTCGCTCGACAAGTCGGGGCGTCCGTTCATGACGTTCGCCGTCGACATCCGCTTCCGCGGCGGCGAGTGGCGCGAGAAGGACATCGTCGGCTGCGCGTACACGACGAGCGGCGATATGTTCGTCAAGGTGGGCGACACGTACCGCTCGGCGGCGTTTCTCCTCGGCAAGACCGCCGAGCCCGTCGCAGGCGTCTGCCAGGCGGCCCCGGCGGCGCAGGCGTAACGCACCTTCGTCACCTTGCGCTTGGGTGAGCGGTCCGCAGACGTGCTCCGGCACCGCCGCCGCAAGCACGATCTCGATGGCGTGCACACCGGGGACCTGCCAGGTGACGCTCGGACGGTAGGTTCGCTCTAAAACGAGCCGCGCAGATCCAGCGCGCCGCCGCCGGGGCCCGGCGCGAAGCCGACGCGGACGCTCGAGCGGGTCGCCGGGATGACGAGGATGCCCACGCCCCCGATGACGCCCGCGACGAGCGCGCCGGTCGACACCCACGCCATCGTGCGTGCGCGGCTCGCCGCGTCGATCGACGCCTGGTCCTTGCAATAGTGCCTGTCGAAGTTGCAGCCGTCCTTCGCGGTGGAGCTCGCGCTGAGCGCGAGCTCGCCGGTCACCGCCGCGACGACGCCGCCCACGACCGCGACGCCTATCGTCACGTAAAAGAGCGGGTTCATGCGGGGCTTCTCGGTAGGGGACTCCACCGTAAACGTGGGCGGCGCGATCGATACCGTCGGCGTTCCGGCTCCTGGCAGCGGGGCTGGTGGCGGCAACGGCGCAAGCCCCGTGAAGGCCGGGACGCGCACGCTCTTGCGTTCGGCGAGCTCGACGGGGACGTCGACGCGCCACGCCCGCACGCCCGGCGCCGTCGCCTCGACATGGTGCAGGCCCGGATCGACGGGCGTGGCGACTCCCCACGCCGCGCGCCGCAGCACGAGCCCGTCCAGCTTCACCTCGATCCCCTCGACATCCGCTTCGGGCGCCACGACGACGCTCACGCGCGGGACCTTCGCGTCGAGCGCAGCGAGGCGTTCACGCGCGAGGTCTTGCCGCTCCTTGCGACCGTCGCGAATGGCGAGGCTGAGCGCGTCGTTGAACTCGGCCTGCGCCGAGGCGACCTTGCCCTCCTTCTCGTGGCACACCGCGAGGTTCAGGAGCGTGCCCCCTCCTGGATCGAGCCTCTGGCTCTCGGCGAGCTTGGGGCACGCGTCGGCGTAGCGCTTCGCTTCCATGAGCTGCCGCGCCTCGTCGAACAGCGCCTGGGCGAGCTGTTGCTCGCGGGGATCGCCGGCACGCGCGGTGGGAGCCGCGAGGGCCAGGGCGAGCGCGAGGGAGAGGGATGCCGCGACGGGACGGAGGTGGGTCATTTTCGGTCGAGGAGGCCGTTGCGGTTCACGTCGCTGGTCGGGGTGGCCGCGGGCGCGGGCGGAGTCGGGGGCGGAGTCGGACGACGGGGACGCGGGGTCGGGGCGACCGGGGTCGGGGTCGGGGTCGGGGTCGGGGTCGCGGTCGCGGTCGGGGTCGCGGTCGGGGGCGGGGTCGCGGCCGCGGTCGGGGTCGCGGTCGGGGTCGGCGGAGGAGCTACGGCGGCGGCCACGGGCGGCGCAGGGCGGCGGCGCACGGTGATCGCTGCAGCGCCGAGGCCCACCGCAAGGAGGACGACGAGGACAGTGAAGAGGCCGATCGGCAGCGCGCGCGCGCCGAAGATGGGGCTCGTGCGGCCGAAGCTGGCCGCGGTCGCTGCGCCGAGGGGAGCGAGCGGCGACGCGCCCGAGGCCTGGGGAGGCGACGAGACATGCGGGCCGCCCGCGATGCGCGCGATGCGCTCGGCGTGGAGCTGCGCGGACGCGGGCGCGAGCGGAGCGAGGAGCGCGGCGAGCGCGGCGACGTTCGCGACACGCCGCGCAGGCTCCTTCTCGAGGCACGACAGGATGACGGCCTCGAGCGCCTCCGGCGCGCCCGGTCGAGCCTCCCGCAGGCGAGGCGCGGGCCCTGTCTGGATCGCGGCACAGAGCCCGGGCATGGAGTCCGACTCGAACGCCGGGCGACCGGCCACGAGCTCGAACAGGATAGTCCCGATCGCCCAGAGATCGGTCCGCGCGTCGACGTCACGCGTGCTGCGCATCTGCTCGGGCGACATGTAACGGGGAGAGCCCATCATCACCTCGCCACTCGTGAGGCCGCTCGGCCCCTTCTGCTCCTTGCTGATGCCGAAATCGAGCACCTTCACCAACGGGGAGCCGTCGGGGCGACTCGTCAAGAACAGGTTGGCGGGCTTCAGGTCGCGGTGCACGATTCCGAGCGCGTGCGCCTCGGCGATCGCCTCGCACGCCTGGAGCACGAAGCCGACGGCCTCCTCGCACGGCATTGGACCGCGCGTCCGGATGACCTCGGACAGATCCTGCCCGCGGAGCAGCTCCATCACCATGTACGGCGCGCCGCCGCCATCGAGGGTGCCCACGTCGATCACGCGCGCGACGTGCTCGCCCTGCACCTGGGCGGCGGCACGCGCCTCGCGGAGAAAGCGCGACGCCGCGCTGGGTGTGCGGTCCATCAGGAACTTGATCGCGACCTGCTGGCCGAGCGCGACGTGCGTGGCGGCGACGACGATCCCCATCCCGCCGGCCCCGACGACGCGGTCGATCTGGTACTTGCCGGCGACGATCTCCGCCACCCTGACCGGCGGCGTCGTCCCGCCGTGGCCGCTCGGCCGCACCGAGCCGCCGCCGTTATCGAGCTCGGTCGGGGCATACGCCGGGGAGGCGCTGCCTTCGCGTGCCACGAAGGACGATTTCGCCAGCGCAGACACGAGCTGCCGGCACTCCTCGCACTGCGCCACGTGGGCCTCGGCGGCCCGAACCCCCGCCGGATCGAGGGATCGGCCGATCATCCCCAGGATGGTCCCCTCGTCGAGACAGGCCACATCGGTCATGCTCGAGGCCACGGTCGGCTATATAGTGGCCAAGTGAGGGTCGAGCATCCTCTTTGTTCCATTTTCGTGCCCGTCTGCGCGCCCAACCACGCTCCCCTGTCGGGGGCGGCCCTGGAAACGGCGCTCGAGGGCGCCCTCGCCCGCGCGCGCGCCGCCTGGCCCGAGGTCGGCCTCACGGCCGAAGCCTTCCTGCCCTACCTGGCGGTCCGGATGGCGGGCCCCGACGATCTCGCAGAGCTCAACGTGGTCGATCTCTACGCGGCGTGCGCCGCCGTCCACCGGGACCCCCGCGCCCTTGCCGCGATCGAGGCGCACTACTTCGGCGACATCGACGCGGCGCTCCGGAAGATGAACCTCCCCGCCCCTCGCATCGACGACGTGAAGCAGACGGTGCGCCACCAGCTCTTCGTCGGCCAGGACGGCAAGCCGCCGCGCATCGCGCAGTACAGCGGCAAGGGCGAGCTCCGCGCCTGGCTACGGGTCACCGCCGTGCGCGCGGCGCTCAAGGTGATCCGCAAGGAGAAACGCGAGACCGTCGCCTCCGACGAAGCCATGTTCGAGCATGGAACGAGCGACGCCGATCCGGAGCTCGCGTACATCAAGGAGGTCTACCGCGACAAATTCCGCGGGGCCTTCCAGAGCGCGCTCGACGCGCTCGGCGATCGCGACAAGACGTTCCTCCGCCAGCACGTCGTGGACGGCCTCTCGATCGACGACCTCGCCGCGCTGAACCAGATCCACCGCGCCACCGCCGCCCGCTGGCTCGCCAAGGCCAAGGAGACCCTCCTCGACGGGACGCGGAAGATTTTCATGCAAAATGCACGCATCTCGCGCGGCGAGTGCGACAGCATCCTGCGGATGGTGCAAAGCCAGCTCGACGCGACGATCCGCCGGCGGCTCGAGAGCGCCTAGGTAGCTAGGCCACCTGCGAGGCCGCTTCGCGCAGCGTCACGAACGTGTATCCTACACGCTTCAACGTGCCGATGACTGCGTGGAGCGACGCCAGCTTCGCTGCGACCGGGACGCGTACGTCGACCTGGTGCGGCGACAGCGCCTGCAGGCCGTCCTTGTCGTCCAGCACGTCGATGCCATGAAGCTCGAGGTTGACGAGCGGCTCGCCCACGCACATGCGGGCGAGAGCGCAGGCCGTCCAGGGGCCCGCCATCGTGATCGCCGTGCCGATGAACGGCAGCCGCGCGCCGCGCGTCACCTGGATAGGCAGCTCGACGAGGCCGGCGCCGCGCTTCCAGTAGGGCCTCCCCGCGCGGTACGGGCGCGTCGGCGCCGTCAGCACACGCGGATCGTCGACGATGGACTGGCTCGTCCGCCCGCGCAGGGTGATTCCGGCGATCGCCGCGGCCTTCAAGCCGTAATACGCTGGGCACGGGAAGACCGACGAGTCGTAGGCGACGCCGAGATCGCCGAGCGCGGTGAAGACCTGGTCGGTGACCGTGTACCCCGGCGCGCGAAATCCCGAAGGGCGCACGCCGGTCACCTCTTCGATCGCCTTTGCACCACCGTCGATCTGCCGAACGATCTCGTCGTACGGCAGGCGCGTGAAATCGTAGCGGTGGTCGAGAGAGTGGTTGGCGATCTCGTGCCCGGCCTCGTGCGCGGCGCGCAGCTTGTCGCGCGCGTCGGGCGACTCGAGGTCCTTGCCGATCGCGAAGAGTGTGAGCGGGATCCCGGCATCCGTCGCCAGCTGGCGCAAGCGCGGCACGGCGATGTCGTACACCGCGGTGCGCGCCGGTGACCCCGGCGCCGCGAGCCCGTGGATCTGAAAGTAGAAAGGGATCTCGTCGAGGTCGACGCTGACGGCGCAGAGTCGCACGACGAGATCCCTTGGATCAGTTCCGCGAAACGATCAGGACGACTGAGTCATCTTGGCGACTTCGGTCGCCAGATCGTCGGTGTGCTTCTCGATGCCCTCGCCCAGCTCGAAGCGGACGAAGCTCTCGATCTTCACCTCGGTGCCGACCTTCTTCGAGAGATCCGCGCGGGTCTTCTCGATCGTGCCGGCCGTCGGGTCCACCACGTTGTCCTGGCCGAGGAGCGTGACCTCGGTGAACCACTTGCCGAGCTTGCCCTCCATGATCTTCGGCCAGGCCGCCTCCGGCTTGCCCTCTTCCTTGAGCTGCGCCGCGAAGATCTCCTTCTGCTTGTCGATCTGCGCCTGCGCGACCTCGCCCTTGTGGACGTGGCGGGCCTTCATCGACACGATCTGCATCGTGACAGTGTCGGCGAAAGCTTCGACCTCGGCATTGCCGAGCGGGCCTGTGACGGCCACGATCGACGCGTTCTTGCCGCCCATGTGGACGTACGCGTGGACGAAGCCGTCCTTGGCCTCGACCATGTCCCAGCGGCGGACGACGGTGTTCTCGCCCGTCTTGCCGACGAGCTCCTGGCGGATGATGTCGATCGTCTTGTCCGAGCCGGGGTACTTTTGCGCGCTCAGGTCTGCGCCCTTCGCGAGCGTGCTCGCGACCTCGGTCACTTTGGCGACGAATTCCTTGAACACGTCGCCGCGAGCGACGAAGTCCGTCTGGCAGTTGACCTCGACGATGACGCCGCGCTTCTTGTCGGCGCTCACCCAGGTGCGGACCTCGCCCTCGCTCGCGACGCGCCCTGCGCGCGCCGCGGCTTTGACGATGCCCTTCTTGAGGATGACGTCGACGGCCTTGTCGATGTCCCCGCTCGTCTCGACGAGCGCGTTCTTGCAATCGGCCATGCCCGCTTGCGTTCGCTCGCGGAGCTCCTTGACCAAGGATGCGGTGATTTCAGCCATGATGTCCTCTTTGCTTCAGTTCGAGCCGCGCGGGCCGTCGTTGCCGCCGCGACCGCGGTTACGGTAGACGTCGGCCTGCGGCGCACCGCCACGGCCCCCGCCGCCCTGCTGGCCCTCGTCGCGACCGTCGCGACCCTGGGTCTCCTTGCGGCGCTGCGCGCCCTCGATCGCCGCGTCCGCGAGGCGCTGCGTGATGAGACGGATCGAGCGGATGGCGTCGTCGTTGCCGGGGATGACGAAGTCGACGAGATCCGGATCGCAGTTGGTGTCGGTGATGGCGATGATCGGGATGGAGAGCTTCTTCGCCTCCATCACCGCGATCGTCTCCATGGCCGGGTCGATGACGAACACCGCGGTCGGGAGCACGGCCATGTTCTTCAGGCCGCCGACGTACTTCTCGAAGCGCTCGCGCTCCTTCTCGAGGCGCGAGACCTCCTTCTTCGGGAGCTGGAGGTGGGTCCCGTCGTCCTTCATGCGCTCGAGCTGCTTCATGCGCTCGAGGCCCTGCTTGATGGTGCGGAAGTTGGTCAGCGTGCCGCCGAGCCAGCGGTTGACGACGTAGTAGCTGCCCGAGCGCGCCGCCTCCTCCTTCACGATCTCCTGCGCCTGGCGCTTGGTCCCGATCATGAGGAGGTGGCCGCCGTGGGCCACGGTCTCGACGACGAAGTTGTAGGCGCGCGTGAAGAGGCGCGTCGTCTGGTCGAGGTCGATGATGTGGATGCCGTTGCGCGCGCCGTAGATGTACGGGCGCATCTTCGGGTTCCAGCGCTTGGTCTGGTGGCCGAAGTGGACGCCGGCGTCGATGAGCGTCTTGAGCGGGAGGGGCGGATCGCCCGGGAGGGCGCGAACGCCCTGGGCCGTGTTCTGAGCTTCCTGAGTCATGGTGGGCGCGTCCTTTCGGTTGGCTTCCGCACCCTCCTCCCGGGGCCAGCGGCCTCCCTGATGAATCAGGGAAAAACCGCACCGGACCGCAGGTTTGCGCGAGAGGGGCGTGAGATTTTCCGGCCGGGCAAATGCCTGGTCGGCCCCGTAGAATCCGGGGGCGCGCACCATAGCCGGGCGGGCCCACGTGTCAAGCACCGACGCCTCGTAAGTGGGCGGGTTCACGGGGGCGGACCGTCCGCGCGACAGACTACACGCTCCTCGGTCGCCCGCCACGGCCGCCCGGATGCCCACGTTGACGGGCCCAGGGATTGGCGCTGTGCTGAGCCGGTGGACGGTCGCCCTCACCTCGACGGCGCCTCCAGCGACGAGACGTTGGCCGCGCCGACGTCGACGACCGCTGGCTTTGGCGCGATCGGTCGTGCCGGGACGACGGAGGATCTCGCCGGGACCCAGATCCGGGTCCGCCGGGCGCTGACGACCGCGTACGCGCTGTGGGTCGGGTTCATCGCCATCGACTGGGCCGCCGTTCGCTACCTCGACGCGGGACGCTTCCCGTACCTCGTCGCGCTCCGCCTGGCGGTCCTCGTCGTCGTTTGCCCGATCCTCTTCAGGCTCTACCGCCGCCGCGCCACGTCGATGGCCGAGCTCAACGTGTTCGACGTGGTCGCCTACAGCGCGGCCGCCGTCTCCATCGCGCTCATGTGCGTGGAGTTCCGCGGAATCGCGAGCCCCTACGGCACCGGGCTGTGCGTCGCGCTCCTCGGCCGGACCGTCACGGCACAGGACCCGTGGCGGCGCGGTCTGCTCATGACCGGGATCCCGATCGTGGCGTACTACGCCGTCCTGCTCGGGGCGGGCCTCTTCTCGCCGCGGGTGGCCGCCCAGCTGCACGATCCGGCGGCGCTGACGACCTTCGCGCTCAACTCCGCGTACGTCTTTGGCACCTACGTCTTCATGGTCGTGGGCGGAAACGTCATGTGGTCGCTGCGCCAGCAAGTCTTCGAGGCACGCAACCTCGGGCGCTACCGGCTGAAGCACCGCATCGCGACCGGCGGCATGGGCGACGTCTGGGTCGCCTACCACGCGGGCCTCAAGCGCGACGTCGCGATCAAGATCCTCCGCCCCGACGCGCAGGAGCGCAGCGCCGACGCCGTCGCGCGCTTCGAGCGAGAAGTGCGCGCGACAGCGCAGCTCGTTCACCCCAACACCGTCCGCGTCTTCGACTTCGGAACGACCGAGGACGGCGTCTCGTACTACGTCATGGAGCTCCTCGAGGGCGAGACGCTCGCCGAGCACGTCGAGCGCATCGGGCCGCTGCCGCCCGCGCGCGCGGTCCACGTCCTGGGGCAGGCGGCGCGCGCGCTCGGCGAGGCCCACGAGCGCGGGATCATCCACCGTGACGTCAAGCCGAGCAACCTCTTCCTGACGTCGCTCGGCGGCGAGCACGACTTCGTGAAGGTGCTCGACTTCGGTATCGCGAAACTCCAATCGGTCGGCGCGCAGATGACCCGAACCGGCTGGCTCCTCGGCACGCCCGCGTACATCTCGCCGGAGGTGGCGATGGGCAAGGACGCCGATGCGCGATCGGACGTCTACGCGCTCGGCGCCGTCCTCTACTTCCTCTTGACGGGTACGCCGCCGTTCGAGGGCGACAACGCCAGCTCCGTCGTGTTCGCCCACATGAACGAGGAGCCGGCGCCGCCCTCCTCGCGCCTGGGGAAGGGCCTGCCGCGGGATCTCGAGCGCGTCGTGATGCGCGCGCTCGCGAAGGATCCCGACGAGCGGTACGCGACCGGCTCGGAGATGGCGCTCGCCCTCGCCGACTGCTCGTCCGCCGGCAAGTGGACCTTCACCGACGCCGTCCACGTCGCGCGCCACAGCAGCCGCCCGCCGCCCTCCGCCGGCGTGGAATCCCTCGTGATCGAGCGCCTGCGCGCACCACGCGTCGACCGCGAGGGCTCTACGCCGCCTCCGAAGCGCGCCGCCAAGTAGGCGACGCGTCCGTCAGGGGCCTTCGGGAGGCCTGGTGACGTCGAGGAAGAGACAGTGCCCCGTGCTGTCGCGCGTGATTCCGAGCTGCGACGGCTTCGGCACGAGAGCGCGGGCCAGCTGCAGCATGCCGTCGGGCGTGCGGTATTGCAGCTGCCAGTCGAGCACGAAGTCGAGCATGAAGGTGATGTCCGGCACCGACTCGAGGTTGCCGACGAGGACGCGGCCGCCGGGGCGGGTCCTCTCGTAGACGAACGACGTGAGGCGCGTGGCGACGGCGTCGGCGAGGTAGTCGTAGAGGCCCGCCGAGTACGTGAGATCCAGATCGCGGACCAGCTCGTTGGCCACCTGCCGCTCCTCCGCCGTTTGGGGTTTGAGGAGCTGACGGATCGAGAAGTGCACACACGTCACCGTCACCGGGAGCGCCCCCTGGTGCCGCTCGACGAGCAGGCGCGTCAGCTGGGCGTGCGCCGTCTCGTGGGCGCCGCGATCTTGATCGAGCAAGATGAGCTCGACCGGTCGACGCACCTCCACCGGCCCGTCGAGGAGGCGGCGCAGCTCCACCGCAGGCCCCGCCGCGAGCGCGAGGATGCGCGCAGGTACGTCGGTCTCCTCCGCGAGCACCGCGCGAACCGCTTCGCGCATGACCGCCTCGCGCGCGGCCACCGTCTGGACGAGCGGGTAGCCGAGCGCCACCGACTGGAGAAATCGACCGAATTTCCCATCGCCGGTGAGCTCGCGGGCGAAGCACAGCTCCATCATCCGGTAGTCGCCGGCGTAGCCGAGCGGCTTGTCGAACGCGCGACGGTGCATGGGGCAGGCGTAGAGGAGCGGCATGAGCGACGACGACGCGTACGCGCGCGCGAGCGTCTGCTGGCGATCGTCGAACGCCTGGCTGCGGCCGTGCAGCGACGCCAGCGCAGCATAAAACGCGCCGCCCCACTGGGCGCGGAGCCGGGAGAAGAGCGCGGTCTCCTCCTCGCCACGGCGCAGCGGATCTTCGTCGCCCGCGCGCTCGAGCTGCTCGACCTCGAGCTTCGCGTCCTCGAGGAGCAGGCGCACGTCGGAGACGGCGGCGCGCCATTCGGCCGGAAGGCGCGCGCGCTGCTCGTCGAGCGCGTCGAGGCGCGATTGGAGCGTCGCCTCGAGGCGGAGCTGGCTGAGATCGACGAGGCGGGCGTCGAACCGCGCGCCGACGCGACCCTGGCTGGCGTGCACGATCGTGGCGTCGCCCGTCCACACCTGCCTCTGGCCGAGGAAGAGGGAGAGCTCTCCGAGCGCCGCGCCCGGCGTGAACGACGCGTCGGCGGCTGTGCCGACCGCGATACCGGCGCTGCCCAGATCGAGCACGGGAAGCGGGCCGAACGTCTCCCCCTCGCAGCGAAACGTGCACGTGAGGTCGACGCCGAACTCCGTCGGCAGGAGGCGCGTCGGGCGGAATCGAACCGCTGCGCCGAGCGCGCCATCGAAGTCGGCGTGGGGCGGCCGGCTGGACCGTCGAGGCGGCGGCGCGGACGGCCGCGGCGGGGGCGACGAAGAACGAGCCGGCGACGACGAAGGGTGAGAAGACGCGGCAGAAGGGCGCGGCGGCGCGCTCGAGCGATTCGACATCCCTGGACATCCTACGATCAAGTGCATGTCCGCGCCGCTGCCCAGGGGCAAACTGCAGGACTTGCGGGAGAGCCGCTCGGGCGATCGTCCTTGTCAGCCGTGGGGCGTTGGGCACAAAGTCTCGCCGTGCGCGCCGCAACGCTTCCGCTAAGGGCTATTTCGCTCGGCTTGCTCCTCCTCGCAACCGCCTGTGGCCCGAAGGGCCCGCGTCCGCCGAAAGGCCCGCCGCCCGAGTACGAAGACCCGACGGCCGCGTCAACCGCTGAAGTGCCCGCTGCCACTCCGTCCACACACACGGCGGCGCCCGTCGGCGCGGGTGACGCAGGCTGACGCACCGCTCCCCGAACCGTGTAAGGTCGGAGGCGTCTGCCGGTTGTTGCTCCCTCATGAAGGACCTCTCCGCAGCCCTCTTCGTCGCGTCCCTGGCCGTAGTGGCCATGGCGCTCACGCTCACGAGCTGCCCGGGGCCGTACAGCGGGCCCGTCGCGGTGCCCACGCAGCTGGGCGCCGTCGAGACGGCCGACTGCCACGCGTTCACTCCCCAAGTTTGGGAGGGCGGGCGCGCGCCGCGGCACGCGGACAAAGTGACGGCCCAGTGCGCGGATCCGTCGATCTGCACCGCGTACGTCGAGAACGGGGAGGTCGTCGTCTGGTCGAATCGACCGGGCACTACGAAGGTCATCGTCACCTACGTGCACCCGACGACCGGCGAGGCCGGCGAAGCGGCCGTCCCCCTCGCCTTCGAGGCGCCGACGCGCGGTGACTGGCTGCACCCGCGCGTGTCCGATCCGGCATTCTGCAAGCGCGATCACAAGAGGCCGGACCCGCCCGTCGCGACGCCCTGAGCCCGCGCGAGTCCGCCGCCGGGCCGTGTGCTATGCCGGTGGCCCTCATGAAGCTCGATCTCTCGCACATCGAACACGTGGCGAAGCTGGCTTCGCTCTCACTCACCCGGGAAGAGGCGGAGGCGATGACCGCGGAGCTCGGTGCGATCCTGAAGCACGTGGAGGAGCTCTCGTCGGTCGACACCTCGAACGTCACGCCGACCTCGAGCGTCCAGCTGGGGCCGGCGGCGTGGCGCCGCGACGAGGAGCGGCCGGGGCTGTCCCACGAGGAGGCCCTCGCGCAGGCGCCGCGGCAAGCGGACGGCGGCTTCGCCGTTCCGGGGTTCGTCGAGGGGGGCTCGTGATCGGGCACGTCGCCGAGATCGCGGAGCGCGTCCGCGCGGGCGAGACGAGGGCCGAAGACGTCGCCAGGGCAGCTCTCGCGCGGATCGACGCGCTCGACGGCGGTGAGCACGGGCTCCACGCCTTTCTGGCAGTCCCGCGCGAGAAGGTCCTCGAAGCGGCTCGCGCCGTCGACGCCAAGCGCGCGGCGGGCACGCCCCTCGGCCGCCTCGCCGGCGTGCCCATCGCCATCAAGGACGCCCTCTGCACACGCGGCGTCGTCACGACGAGCGGCTCGAGGATCCTCGAAGGCTGGGTCCCCCCCTACGACGCCACCGTCGTCGCCCGGCTCGCGAGCGAGGACGCGATCGCCATCGGCAAGACGAACATGGACGAATTCGCGATGGGCTCGTCGAACGAGAACAGCGCGTACGGCGCGGCGAAGAACCCGTGGGATACCTCCCGCGCGCCGGGCGGCTCGTCGGGCGGGAGCGCCGTCGCCGTCGCCGCGCGCATGGCGAGCGCCGCGCTGGGAAGCGACACCGGCGGGTCCATCCGCCAGCCCGCGGCGTTCACTGGCACCGTCGGCGTGAAGCCGACCTACGGGCGCGTGTCGCGGTACGGGCTCATCGCGTTCGCCTCGAGCCTCGACCAGGTCGGCCCCTTCGCGACCGACGTCCGCGGCGCCGCGCGCGTCCTCTCGATCATCGCCGGGCGCGACGAGCGCGACGCGACGTCGCGGGGCGCGTCGGTCCCCGACTTCGAGGCCGCGTGCGGCGCGAGCGTCCAGGGCCTCCGCCTCGGCGTCCCCGAGGAGTACTTCCAGGAGGGACTCGATCCGGAGGTCGCCGCCAGCGTGCGCGCCGCGATCGACGGCTTGAAGGACGCCGGCTGCACGGTGCGTCCGGTGAAGCTGCCCCACACGCGCTTCGCGGTCGCGACCTACTACGTCATCGCCACCGCGGAGGCGTCGAGCAACCTCGCGCGCTTCGACGGCGTGCGCTACGGCCTGCGCGTCGAGCCGACCGGCGGCGATCTCCGCGCGATGTACGGCGCGACGCGCGACCAGGGCTTCGGCCGCGAGGTGAAGCGGCGCATCCTCCTCGGGACGTTCGTCCTCTCGGCCGGCTACTACGACGCCTACTACGGGCGGGCCCTCAAAGTGCGCACGCTCATCGCGCGCGACTTCGACGCCGCGTTCGGCGAGGTCGACGCGATCGTCTCGCCGACGGCGCCGACGCCCGCGTTCGCGCTCGGGGAAAAGACCGGCGATCCCCTCTCGATGTACCTGAGCGACGTCTACACGCTCCCGGCGAGCCTCGCCGGTCTCCCCGCCGTGAGCGTGCCGTGCGCGCCGACGAAGGCCGGCCTCCCGGTGGGCCTGCAGATCGTCACGCCGGCACTCGACGAGGCGCGCGGCGTCGCGCTCGCGGCGGCGTGGGAGGCGCGGTCGCCGGCGCGCGATGCCGTTCCGCCGCTCGCGCGATGAGGGTCGAGCCGCTCGGCCCCGCGCACCTCGCTGCCTTCGAGGGCCTGTTTCACGCGAGCGGAAGCGCGTGCTTCTGCCGCTACTGGCACTTTGCGGGGGACAAGAACGCCTGGCTCGAACGATGCGCGCTCGCCGAGGGCGAGAGCCTGCGTGAGCAGTCGGACGCCGTCCTCTCTGGCGCGGACGAGGCGCGGGGCCTCCTCGCGTTCGACGGCGCGCTCGCAGTCGGTTGGATGAAGCTCACGCCTCGGGCCGCGGTGCCGAAGCTACGCCGCTTGCCCGTCTACCGCGCCCTCGACCTGGGCCCCGACGCCGGCGTCTTCGCGATCGGTTGCTTCCTCGTTCACCCCGAGCACCGCGGCCGCGGCGTCGCGCGCGCCCTCCTCGCCGCAGCGGACGCGCACGTACGGGCGTGGGGTGGCCACGCGATCGAGGCGTACCCGCGCCGGACCAGCGAGCCGATGCACCCCGAGCAGGCGATGCAGGGTCCACTCGCCACTCTCCTGGCGCAGGGCTACGTCGAGGTCGGGGGTGAGGCTCCCTACCCCGTGCTGCGAAAGGCCCTCGACCCTCTCGCCGGCTGACGCAGCATGCGTCGCCACGCCGACGCCACACGCACGCAACGAACATGTCACAATGCGCCCATGCGCATGGGCGTGCTTCCCCTTGCTTTCGCGGTTCCGCTCTTCGTCGCTGGCTGCTCCACGAAGAAGACCGACGCCGGCGTGTTCTCGTATGCACCCGCCGGGTGCGCGTACAAGGTCACACCCGTCGAAGCGCGCGGCTACACCGACAGCCAGTCCGACGGCGCAAAAGGCAGCGCACCGCTCCGCGTTCGCGTCGGGCTCGGGGGCGGAACGACGGCGGGCCAACCTGGCTACGCCGATCCGGCCACGAGCGCCGTCTTCACGTGGGAGACCGTCGAGGCGGCGACCGCCGCGAAGGTGCGCCTCGGCACGAGCCCAGCTGCCCTCGCCGACGTGCACGCCGGCTACTCGTGGACGACGCCGCCCCCCACCGTCGGCTTCGGCGCCAACGAGCCGGGCACGAGCATGCACGAGGTGCACGTCTGCGGCCTCACGCCCGGCACCACGTACACCTACCAGGTCGGCGGCGGCTCACCCGAGGTCTGGAGCGCACCGCAGCAGCTCGCGACGCCGCCCAAGACCGGCAAGATCACGATCGGCGTCTCCGGCGACTCACGCGACTCGGCCGACGTCTTCCAGGCCGTGCAGACGCGAATGCGCGATCTCGCGGTAAATCTGCAGCTGTTCAGCGGCGATCTCCTCCTCTACGGAACGCAACAGTCGCTCTACGCCTCGTTCCTCGACAAGGCGTGGAAGGACCCTGCGGGCAAGCTCCTCACGCTCGGCCAGCAGATGATGGTCGTCGTCCCGGGCAACCACGAGAACGACTCCGTCCAGTTCTTCGGCAACTTCTCGCTGCCCGGCGACGGCCCCAACGCCGAGACGTACGGTTCGTTCGACGTCGGCGGCGCGCACATCGCGATCCTCGACGATCAGTCGCTCGCTGCCGGTGCCGACTCGGACACGTCGAAGGAGCAGCTGGCGTGGCTCGACGCCGATCTCGCCAAGGCCGACTCCAACCGCGCCGGCGTCCCGTTCTTGGTCGTCCTGCACCACCGCGGCGACTTTTCGACGTCCAACCACGGCACCGACGGCGACGTCGTGCGCGTGCGCGACGAGCTGGTTCCCGTCTGGGACAGGCACCACGTCGATCTCGTCTTGAACGGCCACGACCACAACTACGAGCGGAGCAAACCGGTCACGGGCCCCGCGGCGAACCCCACCGTGCAGACCGCGGCCAACGCGGGCACCACGTACGTCGTATGCGCGGGCGCTGGCGCGAGCAGCTACAGCCCCGGCAGCGCGCCGGCCGCGTACCGCGCGAAGAACGCCGGCTTCGGCGGCGCGACCGGGTACAGCGGCGTGTACGGAGTCCTCACCGTCGAGGGCCGTAAGCTGCATTTCTCGGCGTACGGGCTCAAGGCCGCCGCGCCCGACGACGAGCTCGACACCTTCGACCTGTCGCGCTGACGCCCGCGCAGGATCTTCGCAGATGTGACAATCAGGTGACGCGCGTGCCCCATTCCGACTAGGCTGCGCGCCATGTTCGGCCCCAAGAACAAGGACCACGAGTTCTTCGACGCCTTCACCGCGCACGCGCAGAAGAGCGTCGAGGCGGCGAGGATGCTCGTCGAGATCCTCGAGAACCCGAAGAACGCCGCCGATCTCGCGCCGAAGATCACCGAGGCCGAGAACCGCGGCGACCGGATCACCCACGAGACGGTGCGCAAGCTCCACGAGACCTGGATCACGCCGCTCGACCGCAACGACATCCACGGGCTCATCACGCGCATGGACGACGTGCTCGATGTCATCGAGGCCGTCAGCGAGCGCGTCCTCCTCTTCGAGATCACCGAGACGCGTCCGCTGGCCGTCGACATCGCCAAGGTCCTCGTCCGCTCCTGCGAGAAGATCCACAAGGCGATGCAGCTGCTCCCCGGGCTGAAGCAGCCGAGCGAGCTGCTCGAGATCTGCATCGAGGTGAACAAGCTCGAGAACGACGCCGACGGTATCTACCGCCGCGCCATCGCCGATCTCTTCAAGCCCGGCAACGATCCCATCGTCGTCATGAAGTGGCGCGACATCTACGACAACCTCGAGTCCGCGACCGACCGCTGCGAGGACGTCGCGAACATCGTCGAAGGGGTCGTCCTCGAGTACGCGTGATGGCAACCCTCGTCCTCATCATCGCGCTCGCGCTCGCGTTCGACTACATCAACGGCTTCCACGACGCCGCGAACTCGATCGCCACGGTCGTGTCCACGCGGGTCCTGAGCCCGCGCAAGGCCGTTCTCTGGGCCGCGTTCTTCAACTTCATCGCGTTCCTCGTCTTCAGCACGCACGTCGCCGGCAACATCGCGAAGGGCGTCGACCCCCACGTGGTGACGCTCGGCCTCGTCGGCGCGGGCCTCCTGGGCGCCATCATCTGGGATCTCCTCACGTGGTGGTTGGGGTTGCCGACGTCGTCGTCGCACGCGCTGCTCGGTGGCATCGCGGGCGCCGCGGTCGTCAAGGCGGGCTTCGGGGCGCTCGACGCGCCGTTCTTCAAGAAGACCGCGCTCTTCATCGTGCTGTCGCCCCTCATCGGCGGCGCGCTCGGCTACCTGCTGATGAAGGGCACCGAGATACTGCTCGGTCACCGCCCCACACGTCAGATCGACAAGTGGTTCCGCCGGCTGCAGCTCCTCTCGGCGTCGCTCTATTCGCTCGGGCACGGCGGCAACGACGCGCAGAAGACGATGGGCATCATCGTGGCGGCGCTCGTCGCGGCGGGCCAGCTCGCGCCGGGAACGAAGTCGCACCCGACCGACGTGCCCTTCTGGGTCGTGCTCCTCTGCCACACCGCGATGGGGCTCGGCACGCTCACCGGCGGCTGGCGCATCGTGAAGACGATGGGGATGAAGATCACCAAGCTGCAGCCCGTCGGCGGCTTCTGTGCGGAGACCGCCGGCGCAGCGACGCTGTTCATGGCGACCGCCCTCGGCATCCCGGTGTCGACGACGCACACGATCACCGGCGCCATCGTCGGCGTCGGGAGCACGCGGCAGCTCAGCGCGGTGCGCTGGGGCGTCGCCGGACGCATCGTGTGGGCCTGGGTCCTCACCGTCCCCGGCGCCGCCGCGATCGCCGCGCTCTCGTACTACATCATGAAGTGGAGCGGCGTTCCGATCTGACACGCCAATTTCGTCGCGGGGCGCTCAGCGGATCGGGATCTTGCGCTCGCTGCCACGGGCGGGCGCGGTCGACGTGAAGACGTTCCACCGGTGCGAGCGCAGGACGCCGCACGAGAGGCCGAGGAACACCGCGCGAAGGACCTCCTCCGGATCGGCCTCGCCGGCGCGGGACATCTGGGCGACGATGCGTGGGAGCGTCGACTTGCCGTCGATGGAGAGGAGGACGTTCGCCTCGCGCTCGGGCAGCCGGAACGTCTCGATGCGCACCGGGAGCGGGACCACCGGCTCGATGATCTCCTCCTCGAGAGGGCTCAAGATGGCCTCGAGCTCCGCCGCCGGGTAATTCTCGCGAACGCCGCGCGCGACGAGCTCGAAGGGATCGACGCCCAGAGGGAACGTCTCCTCGTGCGATCGGAGACCTCGGACGAAGCCTATCTCGCCGCGGCGCCAGCCGAAGATCTCGACGTAGCGCACCTGGGTCTGCTCGTGAATCGCGCGGAAGAGCTCGATGGGGCGCAGGACACCGAGGCCCACGAGCGCATCGCCGAGCCGCCCGCCGAAGCGGGGGAGCATCGCGAGCGCCATGTCCACCTCCATCCGCAGCACCTGGCCCCGCGCGATGAGGTGCTCGCCGAGCAGCTCGCTCTTCTCGGTCGACGCCACGAACTCCGGCACGCCGTCGACGATGTAGATCTTCTTGCGCTTCGCGCCGTCGTTCAGCGCCAGGAGGCCCGTCTCGCGGCGGACAGCGACCTGGAAGAGACGCGACGGCAAGAGCACGCGATCGATCGGCCCGCGATCGACCACGTCCTTCGGCATGCCCGGCTCCCAGCGGAGGGCGGGGCTCGAGACGAAGCGATTGAGCTCGGGGAACGCGCTCGGACGCTTGTATTCCGCCGATTCCCGCGCGATCCGGGTTCCAGTGTGGATGCGGCCTGTCGCGAAGAGCTCGACGAGCCGCGGGTACGCGAGCGGCCCGAGCTCGGTCCCGTCGGTGAGGCGCACGCGGTAGATGTTCGGCGCGACGTTGCGCGGCGACGACACCCGCCCCTGGCCGTTGCTCGCGTCCTCGTCCTCGTCTTCGTCTTCGTCGGTGTCGGTCTCGGTGCCAGTGCCGGCCTCGGTGGCGGTCCGGTCTGGCGGCGGCGTCGACCGCGCCTCCCGCAGCGACTGTCGTTCGGCGGCTTCGACGTCGATGGGTGCCGTGAGCCGCTCACAGGTGTCCTCGTCCTCGTCGGCAGCGACCTCGGAGGCCTGCGTCAGGCCGAGGCGCTCGACCCACGCCGCCAGCTTTGCCGGCCCCACTTGCAGGCGACGACGTCGGATGATCTCCTCGATCGCCTCGGCAAACGCAGCCGCCGAGGCGAAGCGAAGCGCCGGATCCTTCGCGAGCGCCCGGAAGAGCAACTGCCGCACGTCGTCCGGCACGCTCGTGTTCGCGCGCTCGAGCGAGGTGATGTCGGCGTCGCGGATGCGAAAGAGGACGTCGAGCTCGGTGCCGCCCGAGAAGAGCGGCCGGATCGTCACGAGCTCCGCCAGCACGATGCCCACCGTGAACAGATCGCTCCGCGCGTCGAGCTCGCGCCCGGTGACCTGCTCGGGCGACATGTACCCGAGCTTGCCTTTGAGCTGCCCGGCCTCGGTCCGCCTCTCGGTCTCCGCCGCGCGGAAGATGCCGAAGTCGGTGAGCTTCACCGCACCGCTGCGATCGATGAGCACATTGCCCGGCGAGACGTCGCGGTGCACGAGTGAGAAAAGGCGGCCGTCTTCGTCGCGGAGGTTGTGGGCGTAGTCGAGGCCGCGCAGGACGCTGAGCGCCACGTGCAACGAGACGTCGAGCGGGATCTCCTCGCCGCGGGTCGCAGCCGCCCGGATGAGGCGCGCGGCGGTGGTCCCCTCGACGTACTCCATCGCCATGTACAGCTCGCCGTCCTGCTCGCCGAAGTCGAACACCTGAACGATGTTCGGGTGGCTCAGGCGGGCGCAGACACGCGCCTCGTCGACGAACATCGCGAGAAAATCGGAGTCACGCGCGAGCTGCGGGAGGATGCGCTTGACCGCGACAATCTTCTGGAATCCGTGCGGCCCCGCGCGGCGCGCAAGATACACCTCGGCCATGCCACCGGTCGCGATACGCTGCAGCAGCTCGTATGGACCGAGGCGCACCGGTGCGGGGTGCGTGGATGCGCTCATCGAGACCTCGCAACGTTATCACCGGCGGCGCCTCCGGTGGGCAGAACCGGGCGACGGCCTCCCACATGGCCGCTAGGGTCGGCCAACGTGTGCGGGGTCCTCGCCCCGTCGAAACTGTTGTAGAACGCGCACTACCGCATGGCATCCCCGTCGAAGAAGCTGGCCGAGGCGCCCAGACGCCCGGAGGTCGTCGCCGTCACTGGCGCGGCCTCGTTCCTCGGCGCCAACCTGATCGGGCTCCTCGAGGAGGACGATCGCGTGAGCCGGATCGTCGCGGTCGACATCAAGGCCCCCGCCACCGCCGCCAAGAAGACGCGGAGCTACGAGGTCGACTTCACCCAGCCGACCACGGAGGCGCGCCTGGCGGAGATCCTCGTCGCGGAGCGCGCGTCGACCGTCGTGCACCTCGCGTTCCTGTCGTCGCCGTCGCACGCGAGCGCCTGGGCGCACGAGCTGGAGAGCGTCGGCACCCGTCATGTCCTCGTCGCCGCGCGCCACGCGCAGGTACGCAAGCTCGTGATGTGGTCGCAGACCTTCCTGTACGGCGCCGATCCGTCGAACCCGAACTTCCTCACCGAACGCCACCCGCTGCGCGCGGGGCGCCTCGAGCCGTTCTTCCTCGACAAGATCGAGGCGGAGGAGGAGGCCGAGAAATTCGGCCAGCGCGCCCAGGGCAGCGTCGTCACGATCTTGCGCACGGCGCCCATCCTCGGTCCCACCGTACAGAACTACGTCACGCGCTACCTCTCGCAGAAGGTCGTGCCCACGATGATGGGCTTCGATCCGCTGCTTCAGTTCGTCCACGAGATCGACGCCATCGCGGCGTTCAAGCTGGCGGTCGATCGCGACTTGCCCGGCACGTACAACATCGTCGGTGACGGCGTGCTGCCGCTCTCGACGGTGATCAAGCTCGCCGGGCGGTTCGCCTTCCCCATCCCCCACCCCATCGCCGAGTCGCTCTGCGCCATGGGCTGGCTCGCGCAGCTGGCCGAGGCGCCGCCCACGTTCCTCAAGTACTTGCGGTTTTTGTGCGTCGCCGACGGCGCGAAGGCCAGAGACAAGATCGGCTTCCGTCCCGCGTACACGACGCGCGAGGCGCTGGTCGATTTCGCGAGCGCGCAGCGGCTTCGTGACGTCAAGTTGTTGCAGGAGACCCCCGCATGAGCGGCGACGGCACCACGAAGAAGACGAAGGCGCGGAAGAAGACCTCGAGCGCGGCGAAGACCAAACCGAAGGCGCCCGCCAAGCCGCCCGTCGAACCGAAGGCCAAGGCGCCGACGACCAAGCGCTCCGGCGCGGTGAGCGCGTCGCAGGTGCGCGCCGAGCCGCCGCCGGATGTGCCGTCGACCGCCGATTCGCTGGCGGCGGCGAGGGCGTTTCTGATCGGTGTCGCGCCGCAGAAGCCGGCGGCCAAGCAGCCCGCAGCCAAGAAGCCGGCGCCGCCGCCGTCCAGGACCACACCCATCGAGGTCGCGGCCGATCCGGAGTCGGACCCGTTCGATCTCCGGGACACCATCCCGGTTCCGCATCCCACCAAGCGCGGTGGGGTCGCCGTCGCACCAATCCCCGCACCCGCACCAGAGGTCGACGCGGATGACGACGTCGACGACACTGCGAAGACGCTCGTGCCCCCACCGGCGCCTTCCGGCGAGCAGATCGCCGACGAGATCCGCGAGCTCGAAGAGCACCTCGACAAGATGATCGACGAGGCCTCGCGCCGCCAGCTCCCGACCGCCGACGTGCCGCCGACACCGCTGCCCCCGAGCTACTCGCCGCCGTCGGTTCCCCCGCCCGCAGCGTCGGCGCGCGCGCTCGGCGACGGAGAGACGGTCTTCGAGACGGCGCGTGAGCTGCTCTCCACCGATTTTTACCTCCGCAAGTGGGGGCGCCTGGGGATGCGCAACCGCTCCGAGGAGGTCGACGATTTCGGCTTCGATCCGGTCTACGAGCACAAGGTCCGCGGCGTCTTCAACTTCCTCTACGAGAAGTATTTCCGCGTCGAGTGCGAGGGGATCGAGAAGATCCCCGCGGAGGGGCGCTGCCTCCTCGTGTCGAACCACTCCGGCACGCTGCCCTTCGACGGCATCATGATCAAGACCGCTGTGAAGCGCGAGCACCCGCAGCGCCGCGACGTGCGCTGGCTGGCGGAGGACTTCATCTTCCACTTCCCGTTCCTCGGCGCCTTCTCGAACCGCGTCGGCGCGGTGCGCGCGTGCCAGGAGAACGCCGAGCGGCTGCTGCGGCAGGAGGCGCTCGTCACCGTCTTCCCCGAGGGAGTGAAGGGCATCGGCAAGCTGTACAAGGAGCGCTACCGCCTACAGCGCTTCGGGCGCGGCGGCTTCATCAAGCTGTGCCTCCGCACACAAACGCCCATCGTCCCGGTCGCGGTGGTGGGGGCAGAGGAGACCAACCCCCTCCTGCTCCGGGTCGAGGTGCTCTCGAAGCTCATCGGGCTTCCGTACTTGCCGGTGACGCCGACCTTCCCGGCGCTCGGCCTCCTCGGGCTCGCGCCGGCACCGACGAAGTGGCGCATCCTCTTCGGCGAGCCGATCAGCCTCGACAGCTACGGCGCGGAGGCCGCGGACGACGAGATCCTCGTCGGGCGCCTCAGCGAGCGCGTCCGCACCACCATCCAGGCGATGCTCGACCGGGCCGTCGGGGAGCGCCGGAGCGTCTGGTTCGGCTGATGGCCACGACGAAGAGGGCGCCGCCGCCCAGCGGTGTGCTCGTCATCGACAAGCCGCGCGGGCCGACGAGCCACGACGTCGTCGCGCGCCTGCGCAAGAAGCTCCACACGCGCGAGGTCGGGCACGCCGGAACGCTGGATCCGATGGCCACGGGCGTCCTCGTGGTCGCGATCGGCGAGGCGACGAAGCTCTCGCCCTACCTGACCGCCGCCGACAAGAAGTACGAAGCGACGCTGGCGCTCGGCGTGGAAACCGACACGCTCGACGCCGAAGGACGCGAGACGCGGCGCACGGAGGTTCCGGCGGAGACGCGCGCGGCGCTCGACCAGCTGCGCGCCGGCGAGGACCCGACCGCGCGCGCGCTCGTCGCCGCGCTCGATGCGGAGAGGACGCGCACGAGCCAGATCCCGCCTCAGTACAGCGCCATCAAGCAGGGCGGCGTGGCGGCGCACGAGAAGGCGCGCCGCGGCGAGGCGACGGAGCTCCAGCCCCGGCCCGTGTGCGTGCACGCGCTCACGCTCCTCGACGGCGGCACCGAACCCGCGCCGTACCTCGCGATCGCGCTCCACGTGAGCAAGGGCTACTACGTTCGCTCGCTCGCGCGTGATCTCGCGGAGGGGCTCGGGACCGTCGCGCACCTGACGGCGCTACGCCGCGCGGCGTCGGGCAATTTCACGCTCGCCGAGGCGCTGTCCCTCGACACGTCCGGCGAAGAGCTCGAAGCGCGCATCATCCCGCTCGCGCGCGCCGCCGAGCGCGCGCTGCCGACCGTCATCTTGACGGAGCTCGCCGTCCGCGAGGCGGGCTTCGGGCGACCCGTGCCGCTGGAAGGCGGCGCGGAGATGGAGCCGGGCCCGTACGCGTGGCTCGACGCGCAGGGAAACCTCGTCGCGGTCGGCGAGCGCGACGAGCACGGCATCGGCCGCGTGCTTCGCGGCTTCCACCCGCCGGTCGTCGGCTAGAGCGAACGACATTCGGTCTAATTCCCGCGCCGCGCACTTTCTCTGCTACCCGCACGCACCGGCCCGTGTCTCCCCATTGCCACGTCGCGTTGATGCGGCGTTCGCGAACTCTTCAAGGAGACGATCATGGTCTTTGTGTCCACCATCATTGGGGTTTTGGGCGGTATTCTCGCGATGTCGTCGCTCTTCGTCGGGCGCTCGGCCCAGGCCGCGGCGCAGCTCGAGAAGCTGGCCAAGTACCAGGGCTGGATCGGCCTCACGATGTTCGGGTGGGGCGTGTGGGAGCTCATCGAGACCGTGCTCGGCATGAGCCTGCTCGGGCAGCGCCCGATCCTCTGGATCTTCTGGCTCGCGATGGCCGTCGCCGATTTCTCGGTCGGCCTCATCCTCGGCTTCGGGCTGATCGCCACGTACGCGCTGCGCGGAAACGCGACGGCGATCGAGAAGGGCAACAAGCTCCGCGCCGGCCTCGTGAAGTTCCAGGTGCCGCTCGGCATCCTCGCGATCATCACGTCGCTCGGTTACACCGCGTTCAACTTCGTCTGAGAGCAGCCCGCTCTTGGGTCACCCGAGGAACGCGCGAAGCGAGACGTCCAGCTGGCTCTCGATGAGCCTGAGGATGCTCTCCAGCTCGTTGCGGTCGACGCGGAGGCGAGCACCGAGCTCCCTCCGCGTCTCCTTCGCGAGCGCCGCGCGCGCCTGCTCCATCCAGCGCACCACCGTGATGCGGTGGACGCGGTAGATGGCGCCGATGGCCTCCATCGTGAGGCCGTCGAGGTAATGCTGGCGTAGGAGGTTGCGCGGTCGCGCCTCCAGCGCCTCGAGCGCCGCGGTGAACGCCTCGCGGAACTCCAGGCGGTAGCGTCGCTTCAGGTGATCGATCTCGAGATCGCCGGCGGCGCGCTCGGCGAGGGCGCGGTTCTCGTCGAAGGCGACCTCGTGCTTCTTGCCGCGCTCGATGTTCAAGGCGACGCGCACCGCGGCGACGCGGAGCCAGCCGCCGAGGCCGCCGCGCCCGGTGAAGTCGCCTATCTTCGCGCGGCCGCTGGCGTCGGGGACGAGCAGCTTGTCGCGCAAGCTCTGGATGACCTCCGCCGCGTCTCCGCGGTGACGCGACGGCAGGGTCGCCCCGACGCGCGACAGGTACTCGGCGTCCAGGGTACGGAGGGCGGCGGTGTTGCCCGCCGCGCACGCGAACGACAGGGCCAGGTCCCCCGCGTGCTCGGGCGACGCGTCGAGCCGCTCGGGCCGCGCCCGCAAGAACGCGAGGAACGCGTCCTGGTCGAGCGCGATTTCAGGGCGGGCCGCCCGTGCGGCTTCGAAGATGTTGTGAGCTCGGGTGGCGACGTCGTCCATCCAGGATTCATCTTAGCGTGCGGAAGGATTCAGGGCGATGGACTGCCTCGACGAGGAGACCGTGCTCGCGCTGCTCGACGGGGAGCTCGAGACCGAGCGGGTGCGTGACGTGGATCGGCACATCGACGGTTGCACGTCGTGCCGCCGCCTGCTCTCGACCCTCGCGGAGGAGACGCCGAGCGACGGCGCGCTGCCGCCGGAGCAGCCCAAGCCACGCGCCCCGTAGCCGCTCACTTCTTGGCGATCTTCGCCAGGAGCTCCTTCGCGGCGGCGGCCTTCGGTCCGGTCGGGGCGAGCTTCAGGTACGTGTCGAGCTCGGTCTTCGCGTCCTTCGGGGCGCCGCCCTGCAGCTTCATCGCGCCGAGCCAGTAGTGGCCGAGCGCGTAGCCGGGCTCCTTGGTGACCGCGGCCTGGAAGTCCGCCGTCGCGCCGGCCTTGTCCTTCGACGCGAGCTTGCAGAGGCCGCGCTCGGTGCGAAGCTCGGCGGCGTCCTTCAGCGCCACCGCCTTGTCGAACGTGGCCACGCACTCGTCGACGGCGCGGAGTAACAGGAACGCGTGCCCGATCGTCGCGAGCATCGCGACGTCGCCTTCGGCCAGACCGCGGGCCGTCTTCAGCTTGAGGGCGGCCCTGTCGACCTGCCCCCACTCCGCCAGGCGATCGGCGTACGTCACCAGCGGCATCGCCTGCTTCGGCGCGAGGCGCACCGCGTCGTCGAACTCCTTCGCGCTGCCCGCTTGATCCTTCTTGCCGGAGAGCGCCACGGCGAGGTTCAGGTGAAGCAGGGCGTTGTCCTTGTGCTTGTCGATGGCGGCGCGGCACGCCTTCTCCGCGTCCTCCCACCGCTGCGCGTCGAGGAGCAAGGCGCCGAGGTTCACCGCGGCGGCCTCGTGCTCGGGCTTGGCCTTGAGCGCGTCCTTGTACGCCTTCTCGGCGCCAGCCTTGTCGCCGAGCGCTTCGCTCGCCATGCCGAGGAGCGCGAGCGCGTCGGCGTCCTTGGCGTTCTTCTTGACCGCCGCCTCCGCGAACCCCTTTGCCCCCGCGGCGTCACCCGACTCGAGGGCCTTGTTCCCCTTGGCGACGTCCTCGGAGAGGGTGGCCGATGGGACGGCCGCGGTGGGCCCAGGGTCGGGCGTGTCCGTCTTCGGTCCGCCGATGCCGCCGAGCGACGGCGGCAGACGCGGCGGCGGGGCGTTGCCCTGCTCCGGCATTTCCGCGGGCTTCGGGCCGCCTCCGCACGCGCCGAGAACGCCGAGAACGAGCACCGCTGCGACCGCCGACCTGCCGTACGTCATGCGGGCATCCTCCCGCGCTTGGACCCGCCGATCCAGCGCTGTCTTGGCCGGCGGCCGCACTTTTCGCGCGCACGTCGGTGTCGAAACATCGACGACCAACGTCTTGGCACGACGTGACGGTCACGGAGCGGCAGCGGGACGAAAGCGGCGCGACCGCCGCCATGCTCGCTGCCGAAACGCGAGAAACGCCACGCCGTTGCGACGCTTCCGCGAGGACCGAAGATCGCGCCGGGCTCGCCGGTTCGTTCCGTTGCCACTCCTCTCCAGGCACCCTAGGTCTGGTCGTCGTCGTCAATTTGTGGACACCCTTCAGCCGATCGCCGCGACGAGTGACGCGCGGATCTCCTTGAACCGCTCGGGGGGCACGCGCCCGCCGCCGACCTCGTTCACGTAAAAGACGTCGGCCACGCGCGTCCCCTCGGTGTTGATCTTGGACAGCGCGATGGTGAGGCCGATCTCGTGCAGCGCGCGCGCCAGCGTGAAGAGGAGGCCGGGCCGGTCCTTGGCGAAGACCTCGATGACGGTATGGCGCGGCGACGCGCGATCGTCGATCGACACCTCGGTGGGTACCGTCGGGCTCGGACGCTCGCGCCACGGCGACGCCGTACCCATCCGCTGCGCGAGGAGGTCCTGCGGGTCCTTCGCGCTCGCGCAGAACTCGGCCAGATCGCGCATGAGCCGAGGCATACCGCGCTCTACCCCCTCGGCACCTTCGGTGCGATCGCGCACCCAGAAGAGGTCGACGGCCTCGTCTCCGCCGTCGTCGCTCGCGCGCGAGTAGACCTGCGCGGCCAGGACCTCGAGCCGCCCCGCGGTGATGGCTGCGGCGATGCGCGCGAGCAGGCCCGGCCTGTCCTTGGCCACGACGCAGAGCTCGGCGATCTCGGGGTGACGCGCAGGCACGAGGGCCGCGTGCACGACCGCGTCGCCCCGATCGAGGACGACGCCCGCATGCGCGACGATGGACTCGGGCGAGTTGGCGACGAGGTAGCGCTCGGGCATCGAGCTCAGGAACTGCTCGAGGAAGCCCTCCGGCCCCACCCAGAGCTTCTGCGCTTCGGCGCGGGCGGACGTGAAGCGCTGCTCGTCGGCGGCGTCCTTGTTCCCCGCCAGGAAGGCGTCGGAGGCGAAGTAGAGCTCGTCGAGCATGCGCGCCTTCCACGAGGTCATCGCGGTGGGCGAGGTCGTCGTGATGTCCGCGATCGTGAGGAGGTACAGGTGGCGCAGCCCCTCGCGGCCGCGCACGTTCGTCACGAACTCGCGAGCGACCGCGGGATCGTCGAGATCGCGGCGCGTCGCCGTGTGGTACATCGCGAGGTGCGAGGCGACGAGCTGGCGCGCCTCCGCCACGTCCTTGGCGGACACGCCGAGGCGCGGAAGGATCGTGTCGCACAGCTCGGCGCCGCTCTGCGAGTGGTTCTTTCGCGAGCCGGTCGCGTCGGGGTAGCCCTTGCCGACGTCGTGCAGGAGCGTGGCCAGGAAGAGCGGCACCGGGCGCGCGATCTCGGCGGCGAGGCGGGACGCGAGCGGACGCTCGTGCGCGAGCTGGCCGCGACAGAGCGCGCGCAGGCAATCGAGGGCGGCCACCGAGTGAACGTCGACTGTGTACACGTGGTAGACGTCGTGGTGCACGCGCCCCGTGACCGGCGCGAACTCCGGGATCATCGCCAGGAGGAGGCCCACGTCGTGGAGCTCACCGGCGATGGACCCGCGCCGCGTCCGGGCCTCCGGCACCGTGCACACGAGGTCGACGAACAGCTGCGCCGCCTCGCGGCTCTTGCGGAGCTCCTCGCACCACGCCGGATCGCTGGCTGCGCGGGCGATGCCTTCCCGCGCGTACGGCAGGATCGGCGCGCGGTGGCGCACGGCGGCAGCGACCACACGGAGCGCCAGCGCCGGATCAGAGGCGAGCTCGGCCACGCCCGTCACGGTGACGTGCCCGTCGAACAGGCGTACGCCGCCGCCGAGATCGCTCTCGACCTGGCGCCCGCGCCGGCGCGGCGGCGTCGCGCGGTGGAGGATGCGCTCGCGCGAGCGGGTGATGACGCGAGCTTGCAGGTAGTAGTCCTGCATGAGCCGCTCGGCGGCCGCGTGGCGGGCCGTGTCGCCGTCGCTTCCCGGCACCGCTTGCACGTAGCCCATCTCGACCGCGATGGACTCCTGCTCGTCGAACGTGAGCCTGTCGCTGCGCCGTCCCGCGTGCGCGTGCAGGCGGTTTCGCACGCGCCACAAAAACTCCTCGGCGTCCGCGATCTCCTTCGCCTCCCGGGCGACGAGGACGCCGACCCTGACGAGATCGCCCCAGACGTCGGGCTCGGCGGCGCTGCCGACCTTGAAGCGTGCGCGCGCGGCCCACCGGGCCCCGTCGAGATCGCGAAGGCCGCCCGCGCCGCTCTTCACGTCGGGCTCGAGCAGGTACACCGACGCGCCGAAACGCTCATGGCGCGCGCCCGCCTCCTCCTCGAGGCGTCCGATGAACGAGACGAGCTCCCCCTCGCAGAAGACGCCGGCCCACGCGCGATCGAGCAGCCCCGTCACGAGCGCGACGTCGCCGGCGAGGTGGCGCAAGTCGAGCAGCGACGTCGCGGTCGCGAGATCGGTCTGCGCGAGGTCGAGCGCCTCGTTCGTGTCCATCACCTGATGGCCCACGCTCATGCCTGCGTCCCAGAGTGGGTAGAGCAACGCTTCGGCGAACGCCGTGGCCGCCTCGCGGTGCTTGGCGCCGGCGGGGACGATGACGCGCACGTCGGCGTCGGAGCCAAGCGCGACCGCACCGCGGCCGTAGCTACCGACAGCGGCGAGCTCGGGGCGGGTCCCCCTCTGGGCCAGAGCGGCGCACCCGGCGGCGTGGAGGCTCGACATGAGGCCGTCGATGACCTTGCAATGCTTGCGGCCGAGGGAGACGCCATCCTCGCCCTTGGCGAGGCGCGCGAGCAGATCCCCCCTGTGGCGCGTGAGGTAGTCCTTGAGCTCGGCGCCGAGGGGCGGCGCGATCTTCATCAGCCGCTCGGAGGCCGGCGAGCGCCGGGACGCCGGGGGGGCCGGAGGTGGCGGAGGCGGAGGCGGCGCCGGCGGCGGCGACGGCGGGGACGGTGGAGACGGGGCCATCGGCTGGCTCGCATCCTATCCCCCTGAAGGGCCTCTTTTAATAGGTGCTTCCCTATTTGCGGTGAATTCCTTACGCTCCCGCTCGTCTGATTCCGGGGGTCCGGCGCCTGCTGGGCAACGGGTCTTTCGAGTCTGGGTGCGTTTCCGTAGGAGGAGATCGATGTCGAAGAGACTTGTTTTTCCGGTGCTCGCGCTCGTCGCGATGAGCCTTGGCGCTTCGTTCAACGGCTGCTCCTGCGGCGGTAGCGCGCAGATTGGCACCATGGAGGCGAAGGCGCCCGAGCCGCCGCCGCCCCCGCCCCCGCCGCCGCCCCCGGAGGTGAAGCCTGAGCCCCCCGCGCCCGTGCAGCTCAAGGTGAGCGGCAAGGCGACGATGGAAGGCAACAAGGTCAAGATCCCGGGCGACATCGAGTTCGACGTCGACAAGGCGACGATCAAGAGCACGACCCAGACGACCGACGTCCTCACGACGCTCGCCCAGTTCATGAAGGAGAACCCGAACGTCACGAAGCTCCGCATCGAGGGGCACACGGACAACACGGGCAAGGACGATCACAACAAGAAGCTCAGCGATGACCGCGCCGCGGCCGTCGTGAAGTGGCTGAGCACGAACGGCGTCGACACCACGCGCCTGAAGTCGGTCGGCTTCGGTGCGACCCGCCCGCTCGTGACGAACGACTCGGCCGAGCACAAGGCCATGAACCGCCGCACGGCGTTCCACGTCGAGGAGATCGACGGCAAGGCCGTTCCCGAGGACGCAGCCGCAGCGGGCGCGACCGCGGCGGCGGGCGGCACCCCGGCCCCGGTCATCGGCGGCACCCCCGCGGCGGCGGGCACGGGCGCACCGGCGGCGGCGGGCACAGGCCCGGCGGCGGCGGCGGCGGTCAAGAAGGATCCGAAGAAGCCGGCGACCCCCGCGACCCCGAAGCCGGCGCACTGAGCGGGCTCCGGTAGAACACCAACCCAATACGCCACACGCGATACAAGAAGCCGCGCGCTCTCTCGAGACGCGCGGCTTCGTCTTTTTGTCATGCCCCTCGCCCGCGCGCGCTGCCAAGCCTGCTCCGAGCCCCTCGGCGATCCGCCGCACGTCCCTTTGCCGTGCCGATGCGGGGCGTGCGGGAGCGATGCGCCCGTGGCCTTCGCGGCCGACGGGCAGCCGGCGGCGTTCGAGACGATGTTCGCGCCCATGAAGCTCCTGCGCTGGTTCGGCGCCGCGCGTCACGCGATGGCGACGGGTCGACCGGGCGTCGCGCTCGGGGCATGCGCGAAGTGCCACGCCCCGCTCGTCATCTCGTCGCGCGAGCGCGTGCGACTCCCCTGCCCGCGCTGCCAGACGCCGGTAGAGGGCGAGGCGGGGGCTGTCCTCGTCGACCAGTGGCCGGAGCCCTGGTGCAGGGTCGAAGGGGGCGGGCTGTCGCTCGAGTACCGGCTCGCCGTCGTCGACGACGCCACGGGTGTCACCGCCGGCTGCGCCGCGTGCGGGCTCGCGACCCCCGCGAACGAGCCCGGAACGAACTGCCGGCGCTGCAACGCCGTCACGTGGGTCGTCCGCGACACCGGCCGGCGCATGCAGCTCGGCGTCCGCGTCGACGGTACGCGCGCCGGTCAGCCTTTCAAGGCCCTCGTACCCGTCTGCCAGGGCGAGCAGATGCTCCAGCGTGACGCCAGCGTGGGCGCCTCGGCGGAGTCAGGGAGCTCACTCATGGGCATCACCGGCGTCGGATGCGCGATCGGCACGGCCGTCGTGCTCGTGCCGATCGTGATCGGAATCGCCTACGCGATCGCGAAGTGCTGAAGGCTCAGCCGCCGCCGCCGGTGTCGGCTGCCGCGCCGGTGTCCGCCGCGGCGCCGGTGTCGGGCGTGCCCGCGTCGGGCGGCGTTGTGCTGGTCCCGCCGTACGCCGCGCAGTCCGCCGCCTTCGCCGCGAACTGGAGCCCCTTCGTGCAGAGGTTCCCGAGCGCCGCGTCGCAGTACGGCGCGTCGCCGCCGCAGTCGGAATTGGGGTCGGTCTCGCGCGTCGGATCGCACGTCCCGCCGATGCCGACCTTGGGCTGGCAGATGTTGCCGGTGCAGCGCGCCGACTCGATGCACGGCGCCGTCGTCACGTTGCACGCGGTCCCCGCGGGGGCCTTGGGCGTGCAGATCTTCACGCCGCCCGAATCGGCGCAGAAGGTGCCCGTCTCGCACGACTCGCCGGGGTTCGCGCAGCCGTCGCCCTTCTTCTTTTCGTTCTTGTCGCCGCAGTGGCTCTTGTCGCAAACGAGCGAGCCGGTGCAGTCGTAGCTCGACGTGCACGTGTCGCCCTTCGCCTTGGTGCCCGCGTAGACGCGGCCGCACGTGTCGGCGAGCGCTGCGAGATCGGTCGGCGTGATGAGCGACTTCGCGTAGGTGTCCTTCGTCTTGTTGACGCAGTCCTCGGCGCGCCCTGCCGTGTACGAGCGCCCGCCGCTGGTGATCGCGGACGAGGCCACCGAGAGGCACACCTTCTTGCGCGCCGTCGTGCAGTCGGCCGCGGCGACGAGGCAGGTCCCTGCGACCTGGCACTCCTGGGTCGCGACGTCCGTGCACATCGCGTCGTACGTCGGGTACTTGTCCGCTGTCGTCGTCGTGCACGCGGCCGCGGCCGCACCGGAGATCGCCAAGCCAACCACGAGTCCAAGCCACTTGTTCATTCGAATAGCCTCCAAGGTCCCGCCCATCGCGACGGGTGTTCCTGCAAGTCTTCGCCCAAGGCGGCGTCGCCCGCAAGTGTTCTACATGCGTTGGACGCGCCGCGCCGCCGGGTCTTCACGACCGGGGCAATCCGGTCGCGTCTCCACCCGCCGAGGAGGCATCAATGTCCAAGCTCGTCCGCAGGGCCACGTCGTGGCTCGCCTTTGTGCTCGTGTGCGCCTGCCCCGCCCTCGCCCTCGCCCAGGGCACCGCCACCCCGAAGAAATCGGGCTTTTCCGAGCAAAAAACCGAAGGTGGCCAGAACGTCGTGTTCGACGACGACGCCGCCCTCGGCACCGCCTACGACCCCTTCGCCGACATCGTGAAAGGGCCTCCCCACGGCGCCCGGATGAACCTGCTGAGGCCGCGCTACAACTTCGTCGTCGAAATGCTCAAGAGCGTTGAGAATTTGTAGTGGTGTGCTCGCGCCCTGCTTGACGTCGGGGGGTCGGTCCGTGTAGTTCCCTCTTCCCCACGCGAAGGTGGCGGAATTGGCAGACGCACCAGATTCAGGTTCTGGCGGGGTAACTCCTGTAAGGGTTCAAGTCCCTTCCTTCGCACTGTTTTCGTGAATGATTCCGAGGAAACCTCGGTTTCCCAGACGATTGCGGGACGATTCGCAGGCGGTTCGCCGCCCCCGGGAGGGGCCTCCGCGGACCCTTTGACGAGGGCTTCAGGGAGCGTCGGGAACGGCGCGCCGACGCGCCCGCGGAGGTCCTCGGCGAGCTTCACGTAACCCAGGGTCGTGGCGATGTTCTCGTGCCCGGCGCGGCGCTGCATCTTGGCGAGGTCGACGCCCGCGAGCGCGAGCCACGTGATGCCGCTGTCGCGCCACGATCGGAAGTTCGCGCGCAGCGTCGTGGTGGTGTCGTCGGTCAGCGCGGGGCGCTCGACGCCCGCGAGCTTCAAGTGCTGGCGCGTCGTCTCCGCGAGCGTGTCCTCATTCTCGGCGGAGAGGAGCGGGAGCACCGCGTCGCCGCTCCCCTTCCCCTCACGCATGCGCTTCAGCAACGGCGTGAGCGCGGCCTCGACGGGCACCTCGCGCACCCCCGCGCCCGTCTTGGTGTCCTTGATCTCGGCCTTCCGGTAGTCCCACGCCTTCGTCACGCTGATGATGCCGTGTTTCTCGTCGACGTCGGCCCAGGTCAGCACGCGCAGCTCGCCGGGCCGGAGGTACGTGTACGCGGCGACCGCGTGCACCTCGCGCCATGCGAGCGGCACCGCCTCACACGAGGCGAGCGCAAGGAACTCCGTCGGGAAGACGAACGTCTTCCTTCGCGACTCGCCGCGCTCGGGCGCCTGCACGCCGTCGCACGGGTTCGGGTGCCCGGCGGGGAGCACGCGCAGCTCGCGGAGCTTGGCCGTCCGCGCCTCGCGGAACCCCGAGACGAGGACGCTCCACACGTTGGACGCCGACTTCGGCGCGAGCCCCGTGCCGCGCTTCATGCCGCCGGCCGTCCAGTCGCGGATCGCACGGTCGAGCGCGTCGCGAACGTCCTCCACGTCGTCGGCGGTCACGTCGCGCATCGCCTTGGCGCCCATGTGCGGCTTGATCCAGACGTTGAAGCGGTAGCGCTCGTCGCCGATCGAAGTGAGCCCACGCGCCTCGCGCGCGTCGAAGTGGCGATCGAACCAGTCGGTCACGGTCTCGCCCACCGGCGGGTTGGTCTCCGTGACCGGTGAGGAGCCGCGGGCCTTCCGCGGCTCGAAGTAGTCCGCCGACGTCCTGGCCTCGCGGCGGGCCTTGTCGCCGTGGAAGAGCGCCTTCTCCTTCGCGAGCGCCTCGGAGGTGACCTCGGGCCGGATGTGAATCCACGGCCGCCCGCCGTCGGCGAGCGAGATGCGGACGCGCCAGTGCGCGACGCCCGCCCGGCAGTGCTCGCAGGGGGCGGTGGGGCGCCCGCCCTCGCGGGCGGGGATTCGGTCGACGTGGCCCGTGGCGGCGCGGCTCATCGCTTCGCTCCCTTGCTTTTCGTTGTCGCTGTGCGCCGCCAACCGAGCTTGCGCGAGGCCTCACCGTAGATGAGCCCCCGCACGTAGGTGCTCACCTCCACGCGCTCGTGTTCGGCGAGGCGGAAGACGAGGTCGCGCTCCTCGTCGCTGAGGAGCATGTTCAGCCGGTGGGGTCTGTCGATCGGGCTCTTGGGCTTCGGCATCGATGAACATTGTATGACCACTCGCGCCGAAACGCAAAGCCGGCCCCGGGAAGCAGGTGACCTTCAGCGGCGACGCCTGTAGATTCGGCGCAGAGAAAAGAGGGGACTAGATGAAAGACTTCCAAAAGCTGCTGACAGATCTCAAGGGCAGAGAGCACGCGGCCGCTGCACTCCGAAAGGAACTCACGGACGTCCTAGGAGCGCTCGTAAACGCGAGCAACGAAACTTGGGGAACGGCCGCAGAGGATCTCACGTGGTGGGGAGCAGACGGCCGGCGGGCGCCACTGGAGGACGCGTTCGCGTTGGGCGCGGACAGCGTCGGCCGCGTCGGGCTGAGTTGGGCCGTGCCTGACCTGGCGGATGACACCAAGTATGCCGCCGAGATTGTCGTTTCGCGTGTCGCCGGCGGTGGGGATTTCCTGGTGCGCGTCGAGGGGGACGACGAGCCGCTCGTCGTCCCTCCTGGCAATGCCGGTCAGGCGAACGAAGCCGACTTCGCCCGGCGGGTGACCGCCGCGTTGCGCGCGCGACGCGGTCTGTAGGTCGCCAGGGTGCTCACCCACTTTCGTTCTCGTTCGCTGCACGCTTGGCCGCAGCGACGAGGCGGCGGACGACGTCGGACGCGGTGACGCGGAGGCCGGTCTCCTCCGAGATGCGCTCCGCCTCCGCGTCGAGGAAGTCGCGCTCGTCGCTGCGAAGGCGGACGGCGAGCTGCGTCCCGTAGGTCGCGCGACGCAATGCAACGTCGTGCGTTGCATCTAAGACCGGGTTTACGAGTTTGCGGGGCATCGTTCAGGCGCTCGTAAACGTGATCCCGCACGTCGGGCACTTCCACTGGTTGCCGCCCTGGTTGGTCGCGCCGGGGTGGATGATCATCGTCTTCGATGCGTCGTTCGCGTGGCGCACGGGCGTCCACGGGTCGCGCGCGGTGCACACGAACGCCGACGGGTGGTAGGCGGCAGGGCTGCCGATGATGGCGGCTACGCCGCTCGGGTGCGCGACGTGGCCGGCCATCTACTTCATCCCCTTCATGGGCGAGTGCGGGTTGCCCACGCTGCCCGCGCCGCGGCTGGCCGCCGGAGGGGCCGGCGGCGGCAGGACACGGCCGCCAGAGTTAGGCGGCAGGGTCGACGCGTCCACGCGGCCGGTGCCGTCGGTGGGCGCTTGCTGCGGTCGGTTGACGAGGTGCGGGGAACCCGAGAGCGGCGGCGCGTTGTTGATCGTGTCGGGGTCGCCGCCCGCACCGGTCTTTCGATTCTCTTTCAAAAAGTTTCTGCCGCCCGTCGGCGGCGCGCTGCCGTTCGCTTGGGCGGTGTCGCTGAAGTCGGCGGGGCGGGTGTTGGATTGCTCGGCCGGCTTGCTCGTGCCGTTGGGGTTCGCGAACGGAATTTTTGCGCTGCTCATGGTGGTTCTCTCTTTCGGTTTGGGTGTCGTGACTCAGTACGAACGGCGGACCGCTTTCGGCGGCGCCTTGATGCTCGGGTTCGCCTCCGCGTGCGCCTCGAAGAACGCGCGCGGGTGCAGGGCGTGGCCCTTCCCGAGTTGCTCGATGTGCTCGGGCGTCTCGACGCTCGCCACCTCGGCGGGCTTGCCGTTGTCGCGCACGTGCGCCGCGTACGCTTTCAAGCTGCCGTCGACGTGCTCGGGCGCGATGCCGGCCGCGATGGCGTGGGAAGCGATGTGGGACTCCAAGCGCTTGGCTTTGCGGTCCACTGGTCAGCCCCCCGCCGGCTTGCGGACGATGGCGCCGTTCGACGTCCGCATCGCAACCGGGCTCCAACCCGGCAACTTGAACGGCGAGCCTGGGAGGAAGCGGGACCACGCGTCGCCCGCGATTGCCACGGCGCCGCCGCGTCGTTCTTGCCGCTGTCGACGCGCAAGAACAGCGAATCAAACGCGCTGCGCGAGAGGTACTTGGGGTTCGTCCCCAGCAGTGTGGAGAAGACCTCGGCGAGCAAGCCTGCGGCCTCGTTGGCCACGGCGATAGAGCTGTCGCGAATCTTCTCGGCGTCGTAGCGCTCCAGCGCCTGCAGGAAGCGGAACGCGAGCTGTCGCTCCTCGTCGACCGTGCCGGCGCGCAGCTGGTCGTAGCGCGCGCTCAGCTTCGCCGGCGTCGAGTCTCGGATTTCGATCATGAGCGACTTGGCGCCGTCGGCGATGCGCTCCGCCTCGGCGAGCTGCCCGCGCTGCACGAAGCCGCTCCAGAGCGCGAAGCTGTACGCGGCGGGCTTGGGTCGGGCGCGGATGTCTCGCTCGACGGACGCGACGCGCTGGAGGTCCTCCAACGTCGTCGATTGCGTGATGCCCTTCGGGGCGGTCGCGAGCGCGTGCGCCGAGTCGATGCCGGTCGCGAGGGCAGAGCACGCGTCCTGCGCGGCCTGCTCGATGGCGGCGCGCTCCTCGCGCGTCTGCTCCAACGTGCTCGCCTTGATGCTGCCGAGCGCGCGGGTCATCACCTTCGCGCGGGCCGACTGGGTGGCGCGCGCGTAGTCGTCGGCGCTCGGCCAACCGAGCTGCGGCACGGCGCGCGCGGCTTCGTCCTGCTCGCCGCCGAGGACCGATTGCGCGCTAGCCATCGCGCGGTCGGTGGTGTCGAGCATCGTCCACACGCGGCGGCGCGCCTTTTCGAGGCTCGTGTGCGCCGCGTGGACGAGCGGCAAGAGGTCGGCGCGCCACTCGTCGTCGGGCGCGTCGTCGAACTTCTCCGCCACCTCGGCGAGCTTCTCGGCGACTTCGTCGCGCAGACCGCCGGCGGAATTCGCGCGCGTGTCGACCGTCGGCTCCTTCCAACGAAACTTGAGTTTCTCGGGCAGCGCCCCAGTGATCTTCCTCGCCATCGTCGTCTCTCCTTTTCTTTCAGTCGTTTTTCACGACCGCGTTCAAACCCGCGGTCGTCGTTCCCTCGTCGTCGAAATCCGGCGACCACCAGCCGCCGGCCTTGGCGTTCGCGCGCGCCTCGTGCCAGGCGGCCGAGCCCCTCGGCGGCGCGGCCGGCATCACGCGCTCGAAGCCGAGCGCGTCGACCGTGACCTCGTGCCACGACGCGGTCACGGAGATGTTCGCGTCGTCGCGCGTGATGGCCACCACGCACCGGATGTCGCCGCCGGCCGGGAGTCGCTTGCTCGCCTCCGTGGCGAGCGCGAGCGCGTCTGCGATGTCGTCGTGACTTCCTTTTTTGTTCGGCGCCGCGACCTCGATTCGCCCCGCGGCGTGGAGCCGCACGCGCAGCCCTATCAGCTCGCGCACACAATCCTCGTGGTCGACGAGCCGCAACGCGTCGCGCGCGCGGATTTTCTGCGACAGGAACTCGTAGCGCGACGCCTGCGCGGGCGCGGACATGGGAAGCTCTTCGGATTCCACGCCGCGCATCTGGAGCGCGCTCGCGACCGCGTCGCCGGCGAAGCTGTCGCGCACGATCTTGCAGTTTCCATATCGACGACAGACGTTCGCGACTTCTGCGATGGTGCTGTCGAAGTCGAGGCGCTGGCCGGCGGTGGGCGACCACACGCGGATGCAGTCGACGACCACGACCTCCGCGGGCGGGATGCCGGGGCGCTTGCGCAGCTCGCGGTGAACGATGACGAGCGCGGTGCGGTCGCGCCTGAACGCGACGTCGAGCCCGGCGACGTACTGCACGCCCGGCGCGGACGGTCGCTCTTGCACGCCGACGTCCACGCACGCGCGAACATCGGAGGCGCGGAGAAAGCTCTCTTCGTTCTCGCCGGCGACCGCACCCCACTCACGTGCGTGGCGCACGGGGTTGGGCTCCAGGCGCTTCGTCTCTTGCTCGGAGAGCGCGGGGTGCCACACCCACGTCGCTGCATCGAGCGCCAAGACGTCGCCGCCGACCTTGCCCAGGTGGCGACGCATGCCATCGAAGTGGACGCCTTGCATCACCCAAGGCGAGCTGACCATCAAGAGCTTTCCCTTCGTCGTCGCGAGCGACGGACGAACCGCGGCGATCATCTCCTCGTCGTAGCCGTCGGCCTCGGGGTCGAACGGCAAGAGCGCCGCTTCGTCGATGACGGCCGCGACGGCGGTGCCGCCGCGTGGCGCCATGTGGTCGGCCACGGTCGCGCGGACGACGGTCCGTAGGCCCTTCGGTTCGATTTCCAGCTCGCGGCGCGCGTACGGGATGCGAAGCGCGTCGAGGAGTCCGGCGGTCGCGTCGAGCGCCTGGCGAACGTGCGCCAACGTCGGGCCGATGAGTAAGACTCTCCCACGCTCTCCGGGCGCGAGGAGATGGTCGACGGGCGCGAGGAGCGCGCTCACGATGAACGGCGCGCAGAGCCGGACCGTTTTTCCGGAGCGACGGCCGGCGCGGATGATGGTCTCGCGGTAGCCGCGTGGGTTCGGGCCGCCGGACTCGACGCCAGCCAGCTCGTGGAACGTGCGCAGCTCGTCGGCGTCGAGCGGCTCGCCCGCGATGCACTTGAGCGCCATCGACTGCGCGGGGCTCAGGTCGAGGCGCGCCAGGCGCGCCACGTCGTGCGGCGTGGGGCCGGCGGGCGGCGGGGCTTGGACTATTTTCCGGGTCATGTCGCCACCGAAACGGAGATGGTGTAGGCGCCGGACGCGCGGACCGTTTGCGCCGCGACGCCGACGAAAAGATCCAACGCGAAAATCACGGCGGGCAGCGGGGCCGGCGGCGGCGGGGTCGTGGCCAGCATCGCGAGCTGGTCGGTGCGGCCAGCGGCTGCGAGGACGAGCGCCAGCGCGTCGGTGGCCTTGTGCACGCTCGCGTCGCTCGTGATGGCCGGCGGGCTCGCGTAGGAGGCGCCGCCTTGCGGGAACGCGGTCGCGTACGGCGGCGTGGTCAGCGTCGCGACGCCGGGCGCGAGCGTCAACGTGTCGCCGGCGGTGCCGAACGTCGATCCGAAAAACATGGTGACCGCGAT
>JANYHK010000067.1 GCA_025359105.1 Myxococcales bacterium
CGGATGTCTGTCGCCTGACGCGTTACGTGATCGGTGTTCTAGCATCGCAAGCCCAAGTGCCAGGCTTCCCGCCTGGCACGGGCTTGCACCCCCCGCCCCGCGACCGCGACCGCGACCGCGACGCTCGACCTCGACCGCGACCGCGACGCTCGACCGCGACCGCGACGCTCGACCGCGACCGCGACCGCGACCGCGACCGCGACCGCGACCGCGACCACGACCGCGACCGCGACCGCGACCACGACCGCGACCGCGACCGCGACCACGACCGCGACCGCGACCGCGACCGCGACCGCGAACCACGACCACGAACCACGACCACGAACCGCGACCCCGACCCTCGGCCCCTGCCGCCGGCGACGCTTCCCGCTCGCTGTCACTGCGTGCAGGAGACCTTCCTGATTCCGCCCTGGTCCTTGCTCGGATTGTAGCGGGGGGTTCTCTGGTCGCTCGTGTCCGTGCTGCTGGCCGCCAAACCATAGAAGAACGTCGCGCCCACCTTCACGAGCGAGTCGGCGTAGTCATCCAGGCGCGCGAGCTGGTGCACTGGTCCGCCGCCGGTGGAGACCGTGACGAGATCGCGATCCCCGTTCAGCTCGCGGACCCAATAGAGGTGTCCGTCGTCTTGAATCAGGTCGAGGACGAGGCCCACGTCCCTTCCGGACGCGATGGAGAGCACCGAACCGTCCGTCTTCGAAACGCGGTAGATCCGCCGACGAGCAGAAGGTAGCGGCGCGACGAAGACGGCGAGATCGTCTTGAGCGATCTGGGCGGCCGATGACTCCGTGCCGAAACGGGCCATCGTCGTGACATCTCCGCCGCTTCGCGGTACCCGCCGGAGAGCGAGCCCGTCATTCTCAGTCTGGCGCCCGACCCCGTAGATGTGCGCGACGTCCGCGCGGGTCCCCGAAGCCAGATCTTCTGGACCTCTCGCGTCGAACTCTCGACGACGAGCTCTCCGACCGCGGGAGACCCGCTACCTCGATCGATGCCAGATCTCCACCACGAACGGCCACAGCGGAACCGCCACCGCCAGCATCACGAAGACCACGGCGAGCCCGACCCTGCCGAACCGCGCGCGCGGTGCCCCCAGCCACTCGTCCGTCATGAAGTCGAACACCATCCCGCGCCCCGGCACGTGCGTCAGCGACCACATCATGCCGGCGGACAGATAGAGCGTCGACGACGCAAGCAGGTTCGACCACCACGTCGCGGGGTACAGACCATCGCGCAGGAAGAGGTAGCCGTCGTACGACCACGACGCGGAGAACAGCCACGCGACGACCGCGACGTAGATGCGACGACGGGGCACCCTGCGTCGGACCGCACGCACGAGCGTGCCGAGCGACCACGGCGCGGTCAGGTACGTGAGGACGCTCATCATCGCGCCGTCGGTGCGATCCCACGTCGGATCGCCGGTGTAGGGCGCCGCAAAGACGAAGAACCCGGCGGCAAGCGCGAACGAGATCAGCTTCCACGGCACGAGCAGGCAGCGCACGTAGGCGCGCGAGAACAGCTCATATTCGCGCGGCGCGCGGCCCACCATCACGAGCGCCAGCGCCGTCGCGAGCGCCCACGTGCACAGGTACGCGACGGCGAGGGGACGGCTCACGGCCGCCCAGGATCGCCCGCCGGGGAGCAGCATGCTAGGGTCCGCCGCATGGAATTGACCGGCCGGGATCCGATCTACGCCATTCGAGTGGATCCGTGGCTCGGCGAGCGCCTCGCGCGGCACCTCCTGAACGACGAGCGCGACATGCCCTTCCTGGGCCTCATCGTGCGCCTCTGCCTCACCGTCGTGCCCACCGGCGTCGCGCTCTACATGCCTCGCCTCTTCAGCCCCTGGCTCGTGGCGGTGCACCTCGTCCTCGTCATCTACTTCATGGGGCCCTTCGTCCTCATGCTCCACAACACGTGCCACCGGCGCCTCTTCAACGCGAAGTGGGCCCGGATGAACCATTTCATCCCGTGGGTGCTCGGCCCCTTCTTCGGCGAGTCGCCCGAGACGTTCTTCGCGCACCACGTCGGCATGCACCACGCGGAGAACAACCTCGCCGCCGATCTGAGCTCGACGCTCTCCTACCGGCGCGACAGCTTCACGGGTTTCCTCCACTACTTCGGCCGCTTCTTCTTCGTCGGCATCTTCGAGCTCGCCGGCTATTTCGCCCGAAAGCGCCGCCGCTCGCTGCTCCTCCGGAGCGTCGCGGGCGAGGCGTCGTTCCTCCTCGGGATGGCGGCCCTCCTCTACTTCGACTGGCGCGCCACGATGGCGGTGCTCGTCGCGCCGTTCGTGATCACACGCTTCGGGATGATGGCGGGAAACTGGGCGCAGCACGCCTTCGTGGATCGCGCGTCGCCGGAGAATTCGTACCGCAACAGCATCACGTGCGTCGACTCCGGCTACAACCGCCGCTGCTTCAACGACGGCTACCACATCGGTCACCACCTCAAGGCGACGATGCACTGGACGGACATGCCGGGTGAGTTCGAGAAGAACGTCGGTAAGTACGAGGCCGAGGACGCCATCATCTTCCGCGGCCTCGACTACTTCGCGGTTTGGCTCTTCTTGATGCTCGGCCGCTACGACTGGCTCGCGAAGCGCTTCGTCCACCTCGGCGAGACGCGCCGGACCGACGAAGAGATCGTCACCCTCCTGCGCAGCCGCACCAGCTGGACGAGCGCGGCGGCGTAGCGATTTCGGCAGAGCTACCGGGCGCTCACGGGCAAGCGGTGACGCCCGTGATCCAGTCGTCGATCACCTTGGTTCCGAGCGGATCCAGGATGGACACCGCCACCGGCGGCATGCGCTTGGCGTCCGTCCCGTGCATGCGGAGCGAAAGGATGCTCGTCGTCGGGCTCCCCGGAACGAGCAGCTTGGTCGCGGTGCCCGTCGGGCCCTGGGTGTTCGCCGCGTTGCACGTCACGGTGTCCTTGAATGCCTGCGAATAGCGCAGATCCATCGTCCCCTGCCCGCCGCCGTTCAGGCGGTGGCAGTGCGAGCAGTTTGCGTGCAGGTAGCTCCGCGCGCGCGCGTCGATCGCCGCCGTGCCTGCGGGATCCGGCAAAGCCGGCAGCGTGGCGGGCGGGCCGGTGAGGGGCTTGGCGAACATGCCGATGTGATCGAGCGTCGCGAGCTCGTTCGAGATGCGGTTGGTCGACGGATACACCGCGTCGCGATTGAGCTGCTGCGTCTCGAGGCCGATCGTGCTGCCAGCGGCCTGCGAGTGGCACTGGATGCACTGCGTGCGGCTCGGGTACGACCACACCTGCGTCCCGGTGCCGACGGGCTTCACCTTGCCGGCAGGGAGGAGCGCGGCGTCGGTGCCCTGATCGTTCCACTCGTACGTGTAACCCGCCCAGCCGCCGTCGGCGTGGCGCATGAAGAGGCGCGTCTCTACGCGCTTGCCGTCCACGGCGAAGGTCTTCATCGCGATGGAGCCTTTCGGCAGATCCCAGTCGCCGTCGGCGTTGATCGTGATGGTCGTGCCGTCGGGGATCGCGAGGAAGCGCTCCTTCTTCGCGCCGTCGGACCACAAGGGCGAGATGAGATCGTACGGGATCACGCCGGGCGCCGGCTTCGTCGCGTCCTTCGGATCGACGCAGCCCGTCTGCGACAGGAGCTTGGGGAAGGCGTCGGGCGCCGGCGTCCCCTGCGCGGCGACCTTGTGGATCTGCCCGTCTTGACGGACGGTGTAGACCTCGCCGTCGTTGCCCTGGCCGAAGCTCACGAGCTGCCCACCCGCGACGGTCGTGATGAGGTTCTTCACCGCCTTGTTGCTCGCGTCGTACGTGAGCGACCACACGTTGCCGGAGCCGTTGTCCCCGAAGAGGTAGGTGCCGACCAGCGACGCGAGGGCCGGGGTCGCGCCTCGGTAGACGTACCCGCCGATGACGCATGTGCCGTCGCCGCGGGGGTAGTCGATCACGGGATCGATGAGACCAGGCGTCGCGCACAAGGCGGTCGCCCCTTGCTTGTGGAGCCCCTCGCAGGTGTTCCACCCGTAGTTTCCCCCCTTCTGAACGTGGTCGACCTCTTCCCAGGTGCCCTGCCCGACCTCACCGAGCCAGAGGTCGCCGGTGGACTTGTCGAAGCTCCAGCGCCACGGGTTGCGGTGGCCGTAGCTCCAGATCGAGCCGTCGGCCCCCGTCGTGCCGACGAACGGGTTGTCGGGCGGCACCTTGTACTGGCCGGGCGGCGCGTTCACGTCGATGCGGAGCACCTTGCCGAATTTCACGTCGAGGCGCTGGCCGTCGCCGCACGGATCGCCGCCGGAGCCGCCGTCGCCGAAGCCGACGTAAAGCATTCCGTCCGTCGGCGAGAACTGGATGTTGCCGCCGTTGTGGTTCGCATACGGCTGGCCGATCTTGAGGATCTCGTCGCGGGTGGCGGTGTCGAGCGTCTGCCCACCGTCCTTGCTCGAAAAGCGGGCGATCGCGCTGGTGAAGACAGCGTTCGGGATGCCGCAGTTCGTCGGCGGCGCTGGATCGCCGGTCACGCCGTCGCGCGTGTACGAGAGGAACACCTCGTGGTTGGTCTGCCAGCTCGGGTGGAACGCCATCCCGAGGAGACCGCCTTCGCCGCCCTCGTTGACGGTGATCTGCACGAACGTCTTCACGTCGGCGTTGGTCTGGGCCGCGGTCGGGAGCACCTTCACGGTGCCGGCGCGTTCGACGATGTACCACCGGTCCGCGTCGCCCGGCGCCTGCGTCATGTAGATCGGCGCGCTGAAGGTGATGTTCGGCCACATGCGCGTGAGCGCGACGCCGGTGTTCTGCGCCGGGCGCGCGGCGGCGACGCACGTGGGGTTGGCCGGACGCGTGTCGAGCCCGAAGGGCGCGGGCGTCGGAGGCGGAGTCGCGTCGGCCGTCGCGTCGGCGCCTCCGTCGGGCGCGCTGCCGTCGCCGCCGGCGTCCGCATCCGGCGGCGAGGTGTCGGAGCTCGAGCCTCCGCAGGCGTAGAGGACGCCGACGGACAGCGCGGCCAGAAGGTACAGGCTCCGCATGGCCGGCAATTTACCACGCAGCACCGTGCGGCACCCGTTTGGGAGAGCGAAGGACCGGCGGCGGGTAGGAGAACCTGCGCGCGCTCACGCGGGCGCGAGGTGCCTCAGGGCTTCTTGGCTTCGACGGGCCAACCAACCCAGGCGGCGTAATAGTCGTTGCCCGGGCTCCACATCAGCCAGCCGTGGCCGCCGTTGGTCTCGGCCTGGCGCGCTTCCTCGACGAGGTACTTGGGGCCGTACACCGGCGTCTTCCACGCGAACGCCTGGAGCCACGAGCGGATGACGGCGGTGGGCTTCGGCTTGGCGTCCGCGAGGTACTTCACCGCCGCCTTCGTGCCGATGCCGATGATCTCGGGGTGGTTGCCCGGCTCGTCCCAGCCTCGGTAACCCTTGTCGTAGTGCGATGGGTACACCATCGGGCTGAGCGCCTCGCACTCGGCGCCGAGCACCGAGATGTCCTGGCCCAGCGCTTCCCAGTCGGAGCGGTCGCCCGTCGCCGTCACGCCGAAGATGTCGAGCGAGAGCGGCACCTTGGAGGCGCTGGTCACGTCGTGCACCTTGCGGACGATGTCGCGGATCGCGCGGATCCGCTCGCCGTTCTTGGCGGGCGGCAGCTTCATGCTCTTCACCGGCCCGACGATCGGGAAGCGAATGTAGTCGAGCTGGATCTCGTCGGCGCCGAACGAGATCCCTTCCCTCACGAGATCGAGCACGTACCCGAGCGCCTCTTCGTTCGTCGGATCGAGCCAGCCCATGTCCATAGGCCCGCCCCACGTCCCCATGAGCGACAGCCGCGGCGCCTTCTTGGCGGCGAGCGGATCGTGGAAGCACGGGATCCGCAGGATGATCCGGATCCCCCGCGCGTGCGCGAAGCGGATGGCGCGCGCCATGTCGGGGATCGGCGGGTTCTTCGCCGCCTCCATCTCGTTGGCGAGCTTCACCTTCGTGGGGTAGGTGATCGGCCCCATGTAGTCCTTCGCGTCGAGGACGATCGCGTTCATCTTGCGCGCGGCGACCTTGTCGAGCGTCTGCGCCCAGTAGAGGCCCGCGTAGACGCCGGTGATGAAGATGCCGCGGAGGATCTTGTCCTCCGGCCAGAGCAGGCGCTCCTCGAGCGGATCCTTGTAGGCCGCAGCGAGCAAGTTCGGGATCTCGATCGTCTGGCCCGCGGAGAGCGCGGGGAATTTCTTCTGGAGCGCGGCCGCGAAATCCTTCGCGTGGTAGATGTCTGCGACGTCGAGGTAGGCCGCGGCGAGGGACGCGTGCGTGTCGCCGTCCGCGACGGTGTGAAGCACCTTCACGCCCGCGCCGTCGGCTTCGACCTTGGCGGAAGCGGGAACCCGCGCGCGCATCCAGGAGGCGAAGTCGGATTTGCCGGCGTTGGTCGCGGTCGCGGTCGCGGCGTCGGCGTCGGCGTCGGCCGCGGTCGCGGTCGCGGTCGGGGTCGGGGTCGGGGTCGCGGTCGTGGCCGAAGACGCCGTCGCGGTCGCCCCACCGTCGGGGTGCGCGTCCGGGCTCTTCCCGCACGACGCCAAAAGGACAATCAAGAGAAGGCCGGAAATCCGCACCGCCCCAGCATAGCGTGTCACCATCCGAGCTCCGTCTTCAGATGCGCCGTGAGGCGCTCAGCCATCATCTGGTGCGTCCGCGCGCTGGGATGGTAGTCGCACCCGTACCCCACCGCCGGATCCTGCGTCGGAAACTCGAGGTACGTGACCCGCGCGTCGCCCGCGCTCCTCTTCTGCTCCACGGCGGCGTGGACGTACGCCCGCGCGCGCGTGAGCGTCTGCTTTCCCGGCGGGTACGTGTCGGTGAGCATCGAGCCGACGCAGCACACGATGAGGGCATGCGGGTAGAGGGCGCGCGCGCGATCGACGAGCTTCACGAGCGACGCGACGAAGGGCGCCTGCGAATCGCCGCGCGTGACGTCGTTGGTGCCGAGGTTGACGACGACGGCGTCGGGCACGAACGCGCGCGGGTCCCACCGGCTGCCCGGGCGCGTCGGCACCGCGCGCTCGTACATGCTGGCCATCTCGTCGATCGTCTTCCCGCTCCACGCCACGATCGACGCCTCGGCGCCGACCCTCTTCGCCGCGAGCCACCCGTAGGTCGCCGTCGCGTTCTCGGTCGCGGGGGTGAACCGGCAGTGCTGGTCGGGGCCCTCGTTGCCGTAGCCAGCGCTGATCGAGTCGCCGACGATCTCGATGCGGCGGGCCGGCGGCGGCGGCGGATCGAGCAGCGGCTGCGCGAAGCCGAGGAGCTGCATCTCGCCGACGCGCGCCTCGGTGCGCTTGACGATCTCGACCTCGTGATCCCCGTCGGGGAGTCCGGTCGCCACCGTGTAGAGCTCCTTGTCGCCGCGCAGATTCACGGTGGCCGTCGTCTTCCCATCGACGGTCACCTGGAGCGCGTCGCCACCGCTCCCCGCCTTCAGGCGTGCGTCGAGCTGCGTGCCGCGGAAGCGCACGGCGAAGCCGCTCCCCGGCCACGCGAAGCGCGCGCCGGCCGGATCTTGCACGTCGAAGCGACCGATCGCGCGCACGTTCGCGGCCGAGATCGCGGATTGCTGCGACGGCGGCAACGCGCGGCGCACGTCCGCCCGACCTGCCGAGCAAGCCGTGGCGCAAATCAGCCCCAGAAGGAGCGCGCGCAAGCGCATCATCCCACCGCTGATCTTAGCGCCTCCGCGCGGTCAGGCCGAACTTGCTGCGTCGTTCTTCTGGGCGCAGGCCAGCCGTTCGACCGCGAACGGGGTGCCCGCGCCGCAATACCGCTGGCGCCACTCCGGATCGCTCTCGTCCTGGGTGACCGAAAAACCGTGCGGCGCGAGGAGGGCCGCGACCTCCACCGGCGAAAAAATCGACACGAACGGCTCCCGGACCGCCCGCACCAGAAGGGACAGCGGCGCGATGTGCTGCCCCGAGTGGTACGTCATCGCGAGGGTCGAGCCCGGAGGCGACGCGCGCGAGACGGCGGCGAGGGTCGCGTCGATCGCCTCGCGGGTCAGGTACATCGTGACCCCCTCCCAGACGAAGATGCTGGGAGACGCGCGGTCGTGCCCGGCTTCGCGCAGGCGCGTACCGACGTCCTGCCTCTCGAAGTCGACGTCGACGAAGGCGACCCGCCGCGCCGTCGGGGTGAGCCCGCCGGCATTCGCGCGCTTGTAGGCCTGGGTCGAGGGGTGATCGACCTCGAAGACCGTGCACGTCCGGAGCGCGTCCATCCGCCACGCCCGCGCGTCGAGCCCGGCGCCGAGGAGGACGAGCTGCCGCGCCCCCTTTCGCACGGCGTCCTCGATGGCGTCGTCGATCGCGCGCGTCCGCAGGGCCATGTGGCGGCTCAGGCCCTGGCTCGCCCAGTCGAGCACGCCAAGGACGGCGCCGCTCGTCCGCGGGAGCGCGCGCGCGACGTCGAGGACGGGGCGGTACGGCATCGGCACGAGCGCATCGGCGAAGCTGTCGCTCACGATCGCCGGCTTCTCGAAGCGCGCGACGCCCCGCCACAGCGCCACCCAGATCGCGGTGCGGCTCGGCTTCGTCGCGTGCATGGGGGTCGAGGCTACCGCAAGACCATGATGACGCTGCACCTAGCGCTCGCAGGTGTAGCTGCCAGCCCTCACATGGACAACGCGAGCACCACCGGTACGCCTCCCCGGCCTCACAAAGACCGGGAAATCGACCCAAGTGCGCTGCCACGCGCGCGGCGCGGCGCTTGCGTAGGGAGTCATCCAATGCGCCCTGCGATGAACGCCCCCAAGTTGGCCCGCACCCTCGCCACGTTGACCCTCGGCCTGCTCGTCTGCTTCGACGCGCGCGCAGCCGCGAGCGACGAGGCATTCAGTCGCGAGGCCGCGGCGACGGCGCTGGCGAGCGTCGACGTCGCCAAGTGCAAGCTGAAGAAGGGGCCGACCGGAGAGGGCCACGTCATCGTGACCTTCATCTCGACGGGCGACGCCAAGACGGCCGTCGTGGATACGGGGCCCTTCGTCGGCAGCAGGGCCGAAAAATGCATCGTGAAGGAGTACCGCCGCGCGAAGGTCCCCGCGTTCAAGGGAGACCCCGTCAGCGTGGGGAAAAAATTCAAGATCGAGTAACGGGCACGCGCGCGGCGCGGCCTACATCTCGAACGCGAGACCGGCCACCCACGTGTTGGTGCCGACGAAGAGCGCGTGCGACTGGCCGAGGCCCGTCAGCTGCGCGCTCATGAGCTCGAAGAATGCGTAGGTGTGGTTGATCCCTACGCTGTTGTCGAGGTTGCGCGCGGCGGCGCCGTCGAAGTCGTTCAGGTGCAGCGCGAGCCCGACGGCGAGCTGCGCGCCCACGGTGTGGCCCTTGCCCGAGACGTTGTCGGCAGACGACGTACCGAGCGAGTTCGACGCGCGCCAGAACGCGAGGCCGAGCCCGCCCTTCACGTACGGAACGAGCGGGATGTGCAGATCGCGCTGCAGGGCGTCGGCGCGGAACACGAGGACGCCGTACATCGGGTAGATTTCGAGCGACGTGTCCTCGCCGCTCTGGCAGTCCTTCTGCCCTTGCGGAAGCGGCGGGCAATTCTTGATGCGCGCCTTGTCGCCCATCGAGGTGTAGCCGACGCTGACGCCCGGGCCGATCGTGCCGACGTGGGGAATGCGGAACGCCTGCCAATCGAACTCGATCGCGATCTCGAGGCGCTTCAACGGGCCGAAGGTGGTGCTGTACGGCTTACTGGCGTTCAGCTCCGGCGCCTCGTCGATGCGCGGACTGTACGGCGCAAACCGGAACTCGAGGGCGAAGTTCTGCGGCGACTCGTACTTGCGGTGGCGCGAGTCGAGCACACCCGACTCGTCGTCCGCGAGCGCGAACGAAGGGGCCGCGAGCGTCGCCGCGGCGAACGCGACGGATAGGAATAGTTGCGACGACCTCACTTCTTCTTTCTCCTTCGCCGAATCATCGAGACGACAGCCCAGCCGCCGAAGACGAGCAGGGGCGCGGCGCTCGCCGGTGCGCCAACGCCATCGACGTTGCAGAAGCCGCCGCCCGCGAGACCACCGGCGGCGCGGTACTCCGACCAAAAGTCCACGACCAGTTGCGGAGTCTTGCAGTCGGGATCACTGAGCGGCCCGACGTTGCCGAAGTTGTCGGTCCCGGCGACGGCGATCGTGTAAAACGTGCCGTTGACGAGGTTCTTGACCGTCGTTCCCGTGCTGGTCGCGCTGCCCGCGCTGCCGCAAGCGTACGCACTGTCGATGAACGTCTGCTTGGCGCCGACAGTTTGAGTGGTGCCCGCCTCGTCCTTCGTCTGCGTGCCGCCGCTGGGGATGAGGATTTTGCTCGGGCACTTCGACGATGGGGGCGTCGTCGTCGAGCTGTTGGGAACCTCGGTACAACCGCCGTCGAGCGGCGAGCCGGGGAGCGCATCACCCGAGTCGTCGAAGCCGCCGTCGGAGAAGCCACCGTCCACGCATACGAGCGTGAAGCCGGCGTCGGTCGTCGTGGTCGTCGGCGTCGCGTCGGGCGCCGGGTTTCCCGCAGCGGGAGGGTCGCAGTAGACGGTGTACGACTGGACCGTCGTGTCGCCCGACGCCGCCCAGTTGACGATGAGCGCCGTGTCGCCGATGCCTGCGCTCACGCTCCCTGGCGGCGTCGGACCGTTGAGGTCTACGGACAGGGCGACCTTCGCCGGCGTTCCAATCGCCGTGTTGTCGCTTCCGTTCAGCCAGAGGAAGTACAGCGTGTATTTCGTCTCCCCCGCGGGGAGGCTGTTGTTCGTGCAGAGATCCGCGGTGCCCGGCGTGAACGTCGTGGATTTGGTGGACTGCCCGAGCTGAGAGAGGATGTCGCGAACGTGCAGCTGGATGTTCGGGTTCTGCGTCTGGGGCAGGTCACCGTTGTACGCGGGCCAACAGACGGGGAGCGCACCATCGCCGCGTTTCGCTTTGTCCGCGCAATCGTCCGTGCCGCCGACCCACGCCTGCAGCCTCGAGCTGGCCGCGGGGAGCCCGGTTTCGACCAACGGAAAGGTGAGGACCAGGTCGTTCACGCAGTCGTTGAAGTTGATCCAGGTGTTCTTGTAGCCGGAGATATTGCTCGGGGGACCGAAGCTCCGCGTGATCGACGCTTCGTTGACGATCACGCCCGGATCCGCGCGCGCGACCGTGCTGAAGAGCAGCGCCGCGAGAAGAGACACCGCCAACAAGGCTCGAGGAAGAATGCGCATAGGCACTGTGCCGTGGAGCATACCGCGTGCCACGTCGTTCTAAGGTCGTTTTTGCGTAATTTCGAGCGCTTGGGGTCAGCCAACGTGTCACTCGGAAGTCCTTCGGCCGGTCCGCGCTGCCATTCTGTCAGGCGGCTTTCGTGGTAAGACGCTGGCCCGATGCTCCACGTGATTCCGAGCCATCAGGCGCGCCCCAGCGACGACCCCATCTTCGCGCTCAACAAGGAGGCGACCCTCCGGAAGGAGCGGGGCGACGCCGTGATCAACGCGACCGTCGGCTCGCTCCTCGATGACGACGGGAAGCTCGCCGTCATGCCGACGAGCGCGCGCGTCGTGCGCGAAGTGCCGGACGAAGAGTGGGCCGCCTACGCGCCGATCGCCGGCAGCCCGGGCTTCCTGCGCGCGGTGATGGACGATCTGTTCGAGCAGGAGCCGACGATGCGCGCCACGGCGTGCGCGGTGGCCACCCCCGGCGGCACCGGAGCGCTGCGCCACGCGATCGCGAACTTCCTCGAGCCGGGGCAGTCGCTCCTCACCTCGAGCTTCTTCTGGGGCCCGTACCAGACGCTCGCCGACGAAGCCGATCGCAAGCTCACCACGTTCAACATGTTCGACGCAAAGGGCGGCCTCGACGTGGGGGCCCTCGATCGCGCGGTGAAGGCGCAGATCGCCGCGCAGGGGCGCGTCCTCCTCTTCTTGAACGATCCCTGCCACAACCCAACGGGCTACTCGATGAGCCCGGAGGAGTGGCGCGCGGTCGCCGCGTGTCTCCTGCCCTACGCCGACGCCGCGCCGATCACGCTGCTCGTCGACACGGCCTACTTCCTGTTCGCGTCGGCCTCACGCGCGCCGCGCGCGTTCCTCGCGGAGCTGCGGCCGCTCGTCGGCAAGGTGGCGCTCCTCTTCGCATGGAGCGCGTCCAAGTCGTTCACGCACTACGGCCTGCGCGTCGGCGCGCTCGTCGCGTGCGTGGCCGGCGACGTCGAGCGCCAGAAGACCGAGGCCGCCCTCGTTTACTCGTGCCGCGGGACGTGGTCCAACTGCACGCGCGGCGGGCAGAGCGCCATCGCGCGCCTCCTCACCGACCCCGCGCTCCGCAGCGCGTGCGACAAGGAGCGCGCGGAGCTCCAGGCGCTGCTGGCGCGGCGCGTCGCCGTTTTCAATGCGCTGGCGCCTGCCAGAGGCCTGAAATACCCGCGCTACGAAGGGGGATTCTTCGTCACCGTGTTCCACGACGACGCGCTCTCCAAGGCCGCGGCCATGAAGGACAAGGGCGTGTTCGTCGTCCCGAGCAAGGGCGCGCTGCGCGTCGCCCTGTGCTCGGTGGCGGAGAAGGACATTCCCCGCCTCGTCGAAGCGCTCGCCTGAGCGCCGTCGGCGCTCTTCGAGGGCCGTTACTTCGACGTCTTGGGGGCGGGCGTGGGCTTGCCCGACGCGGGCGGCGCGGTGGGCTTGCCCGACGCGGGCGGCGTGGGCGTCGTGCCGTGCTTCGCCGGACCGGCGGCGGTCGCCGCTGCGACGGCGGCGCCGCCGAGCTTCGTGTACTTGCCGGACGACGGCGGTGACTCGCACGAGTCCTTCTGGTTCTTCGCCTCGTGGGGGAAGTAATAGACGACGCTTCCGTCCTTCGTCTCGCACTTGGAGACGGCGGTGTCCTTCGCGCAGGTCTTGCCGATCTCGAGCTTGTCGTCGCTGCCCGAGCAGTTCATCTTGAGGACGCTCCAGTCCTCCTTGCTCGTGGCGTACGGGTACTCCTCGCACTCGTCGGGGCCGGTGTTCTTCGACCCGATGACCTTGCGCGTGCACGCGCCGCGCGCCTCGCCGTCCTTCGGCTTCCAGTCGGAGGCCGTGTACGTCTTGCCCTTGCGGATCTCGACGCACTCCTTCTTCGCCGACTCCGGCGTGTACATGGGGGCGTAGTAGATCTCGGTCTCGTTCTCGTAGAGGGCGTCCTTCGCGCCGTCGACGCACTTGCCGATGACCCGATCGGTGGGGCACTTGTCTTTGCCCCACACCGAGCCGGCGTCGGGGATCATCGTGCACGCCGTCTCCGCGAGCGCGAAGGTGAGGCCCTTCGGGTACTCGGTGCAGGTGCCGAGGAGGGAGATCTGGTTGCAACTCGCCTTCACGCCGTCGGACGCGGCGGTGTCCTTGGAGGCGCCGCCCCCTTTGCAAGCCCCGAGGGCCCCGATCGCGAGAAACGTGGCGGCAACGACGAAGTACCTGGTCTTCAAGGGGATCCTCCCGACAAAGCGCGTGAGTGCGCGTGCGAGTATACGCAGTCGCACGGCGGAGCTTCCCGGTAAATAGGACGTTTGCCCCGTTCGGGCGGCTCAGATGAAGAAATCGGGGATGAGGGCAGCCGTCGGATCGACCGCGTACTCCGAGAGGTCCTTCTTTCCGATCGACGCGAGCACCTCGTCGTCGATGAAGAAGTTGCCGGTGCACTCGCGCGACGGGCGCATGAAAATGGCATGGGCGGCGTCTGCCATGATCTCGGGCTTGCGCGAGCCGCGCATCGCCTCTTCGCCGCCGAGCAGGTTCTGCACCGCCGCGGTCGCGATGGCCGTGCGGGGCCACAGGGCGTTGAAGGCGACGCCGGCGGTCTTGAACTCGCCGGCCATGCCTAGCACGCACATGCTCATGCCGAACTTCGCCATCGTATACGCGACGTGCCCCTCGAACCAGCGCGTCTCCATGTTGAGCGGGGGCGACAGGTTCAAGACGTGCGGGTTGTTCGCCTTCATCAGGTGCGGGATGCACGCCTGCGAGCACACGAAGGTGCCGCGCGTGTTGATCTGGTGCATGAGATCGTAGCGCTTCATCGGCGTGCCGAGCGTGTTCGTGAGCGAGATGGCGCTGGCGTTGTTCACGAGGATGTCGATCCCGCCGAAGGCAAGGACGGTCTTCTTCACGGCGTCCGCGACCTGGTCCTCGAACCGGATGTCGACCACGAGAGGGAGCGCCTTGCCACCTGCCGCTTCGATCTCCTTGGCGGCGCTGTAGACCGTGCCGGGCAGCTTGGGGTTGGGCTCGGAGGTCTTGGCGACGATGGCGACGTTGGCGCCGTCCTTTGCGGCCCGCAGGCCGATCGCAAGACCGATGCCTCGGCTCGCGCCGGTGATGAAGAGTGTCTTTCCGCGGAGGGACATTGGTGGCAGCTTAGACGAAATTTGTTCACATTCGGGGTCTCACAGCGACCATCAGGAGGAGGGCCCTGTCGCCATGATGAACGACTCCGAACGCGCGCGACTCGAGGACGAGGTGCGCGCTCTCTGCGAGCAGGGCGATCACGACGCTGCGACGACGCTGTCTCTCCGCGGCTATGGTGCGGAGATCTTCGGGTTTCTCATCGCCATGCACGGCGACGAGGCGGCCTCGGAGGACGCGTTCTCGGCCTTCGCCGAGGGCCTTTGGCGTGGTCTGCCCTCGTTCGCATGGGCCTCGACGCTGCGCACCTGGGCGTACGCCATCGCGCGCAACGTGGGACGCGGCGTTCAGCGGGACGCGGCGCTCCGCGAGCGGCGCAACGAAAACGTCGGACCCGAGACCTTGGCAGAGATCGCCGCTGCGATCCGCACCGAGACGCTCGCGTTTCTCCGGACCGAGAAGCGCAGCCGCCTCCACGAGCTTCGCGAGTCGCTCTCCCCGGAGGACCGCGCCCTCCTCGTGCTGCGGCTCGACCGGGGCCTCGCCTGGAACGATCTGGCGCGCGTCCTCTCCGATGGGAGCGAGTCGCTCGACGACGCGTCCACGCTTCGCGAGGCGGCGCGCCTGCGCAAGCGCTACCAGCTCGTCAAAGATCGACTCCGCGAAATGGCGCGCGAGAAGGGGCTCCTCGAATAGCTACACGCTGTCTTCGCCCAGGGCGACGAGGACGGCGTGGGCATCGGGAAAGCGGCGGCCCGGCTCCGGCGCAAGGCACCGCTCGATGATCGCACGCGCGGCCGCGGGCGGCCCGACGACCATGTCGCGCAGCATGATGCCCAGCGCGAAGACGTCGGCCGGCGGACCGGCCTCGTCGCCGCGCAGGACTTCGGGCGCGAGGTCTTCGCCAGACCGCGGCTCCCGTCGCCACGCCGCGAGCCCGAGGCCCGCGATCTTCACGTGGCCGCACGGGTGGCAGAGCACGTCGGCGGCGGAGAGCCGACCGTGGGTCACGCCGGCGTGGTGCGCGCGCGCCAGCCCACGGGCCGCTTCCCGGACGACGCGATGCACCTCGGGCTGCGCGAGGGGGCCGGCCCGCCCACGCGAGCGCAGCGACGACCCCTCCACGAGCTCCGTGGCCGCGTAGCTCCACTCACCGGCGGTTCCGATCTCGTGGATCGTGACGAGGTTCGGATGGGTGAGGGCGGCCGCCACGCGCGCGCCCATGAACGCGCGGTCCGCGCGGTCCACCTCGCCCCTCCGCGGCGGAGCGAGCAGGCGCAGGGCGACGACGCGGCCGAGCGTGGCGTCGCACGCCCGATAGAGGCTTCCCCCGTCACGCCCGAGCCGGCCCTCCAGTCGGAAGTGGGCCACCCGCGCGGGGGCCCTCGCCGCCCGCCACGGTGGCGGCTCGCGGGGCGGGGCCATGGCCGTCTCGCGAAGGACCTCTTCGAAGCTGCGTCGGCTCATGTCGGGTAGTTCCGCGACGGCGCCGATGTGACGCGGAGAGAGAGAAAAATCGAAGCCACCCTTCACAAACTCCACCGGGCAACACTACCAAGCGGGGGCGACGACGGATGAGCGCCCTCGACCGCGCACGTGCCGTGCGCGAGCCACCGAACTGGAGGACCCTCGTGCACGCCTACACCGCGCTCACCGCATGCGCCAACCCTTTGCTACGCGCCGTCGCCAGCGCCGGCGCCGTCGGCAGCGACGTCGGCGCGTCGTCACCGACCTCCCGCGTCCCGCTGTCGGAGCTCCTGGGTTCCGCCAGCCTGGCCGGGCTGCGCCGCGAGGCGGAGGCCGCACTGAGAGGAACGGCGCCCATCTTGATCCTGGGCGAGTCCGGGAGCGGCAAGACACTGCTGGCGCACGCGCTCGCCGAGGCGAGCGACCGCAGGCCCGTCGTACGCGCCATGCTCGGCGGCAGTGACGACTTGAACACGATGACCTCCGAGCTCTTCGGACACGAACGCGGAGCGTTCTCCGGCGCCACCGGGCGGCGCATCGGGCTGGTCGAGTTCGCGCACCGCGGCACGCTCGTCCTCGACGAGCTGCTCAACCTGCCACTTCATGCCCAGAAGCTCCTCCTCGATTTCACGCAGTTCGGCACGTACCGGCCCCTTGGCTACGAGCGCGCCGAGCCCAAGCGCGCCGACGTGCGCATCGTCGCGGCGACCAACGGTGACCTCCGCGCCGCGATGAGCGAGGGGCGCCTCCGCGAAGACCTGTTCCATCGGCTCGCCGGCGTCGTCCTGGAGCTGCCGCCGCTGCGCTGCCGCCGCGACGACATCCCCTTGCTCGCGGCGTCCACGCTGCGCCGCGTCGACCCGGCGCGCGGATGGAGCCTGTCGTCGGGGCTCCTTCGCTTGCTCGGGTCTCCGTCGATGGCATGGCCCGGCAACTTGCGTCAGCTCGATCACGTGCTCGCGCGCGCACGCGGTCGCGCGCTCGCCCAGAACGCCGACGCGCGGACGCTGTTACCCGAGCACGTTGAGCCTCGTGACCTCGACGGCGCCGCGCCGCTCGGGGGAGCCCGAGCTTCATCGGTCGCCCACGCCGGCGACGCGTCCGAGGACGAGCCTCTCGAGGACTCCTGGCGGCGGCTCCAGGCGGAGCGTCAGCAGCTCGAGCTCCGGGAGGAGACGATGATCCGTCGAGCACTCGCCGAGGCAGACGGCGTCGTCGCGCGAGCCGCGCGTCAGCTCGGTCTCGCGAGGACCACCCTCGCCAGCCGTGTCGACCAGCTCGGCATCCGCGCCGGCCGCGCGACGGTATGAACATGGCCTTCACCTCGCGCTCAGAACGAGCAGACGCCGGTGGTCGCCCCGTTTACCGCGGTCACGCTCAGGCAGTGCGTACCGGGGTAGTGCGAGCAGTCGGAGTTGGAGGAGCAGCCGGGGAAGCACGAGTGCGCGCCGCTCCTCGTCGGCACGCACCAGTCGAGCTTTCCGTACTGGTTCGTCACCGACGACGACGAGCTCGCGCAATCGGTGTTCTGCGTGCAACTGGTGGTGCACCACCCACCGTTACCGCCGTTGGTGCACTCGCCGGACGCGCACTGGGTGGGGCGCGAGCAGGCGTCCCCGATGCCACGCGTCGCCGAGTCGCACGCGCCGTTGCATCGCTGCGTCGTGCACGACAGGAACGCGGAGAGATCGCTGATGCCGCCGGGGTACTTGCTCTGGCACGCGGTGGCGCAGGAGCTCGTGGAGCAGCTCTCGATGCACGTCGCGAGCGCGGAGCACTGCGCGTTGGCGCCGCAGGTCGACCCGGCGGCGCAGCACGTTCCCTTGATGCAGGAATCGCAGGTCGAGGTGGACGAGCTGAAGCCTCCGCAGGCGGCCGCCGGCGGCGCGGTGTCGGCTTGCGCGGCGTCATGCCCTGCATCCTGCGGTTCGCTCGTTCCCGAGTCGCTCGTTTGCGTTCCGGCGTCGTCGGTGTCCGGGCTCGGTCCGCCGTGTGCACCGGAGCAAGCTGCGAGAGGGTACGCCAAGACCGCGATGAGCGTGGCGGCGCAGGTGATCGATGAACGCTTTTGCATGTAGCCTTGCATTGCAGCCGGCGCGCCAAGCCGTGCGCGCGGCGAACCGGCACGAATTTCGGCCCTTCGCGCGCGTCGACGCCGGCGGTAGACGAGTCGTCGTCGTCGATCCGACGTACGGCCGGCGCGTGACGACGAGGCGTCGTCGCGACGACGACGCTTCGTCGCGATTGTCGCCTTGCGAGCCGTCGCTCGCTCGCTACCCTCGAGGACGACGATGACCGCCGAGCATGTCAAAACCGGGGACGTCCTCGCAGGGAAGTTCCGGGTCGAGAAGGTCCTCGGCGAAGGGGGGATGGGCGTCGTCGTCGCTGCGCGCAACATGCAGCTCGATCAGCGCGTGGCGATCAAGTTCCTCCGCGCGGGCGCGCTCGGGCATCACGGTCTCGAGGAGCGGTTCGCGAGAGAAGCGCGCGCGGCGACGCGGCTGAAAAACGAGCACGTCGCGCGTGTGCTCGACGTCGGCGCGATGGAAGACGGGGCGCCGTACATCGTCATGGAGCACCTGGAGGGCAGCGATCTCGCCGAGCTGCTCCGGCAGCGCCACCACCTCCCGGTGGAAGAGGCGGTGGACTACGTGCTCCAGGCCTGCGAAGCCGTCGCCGAGGCGCACACGGCTGGGATCATCCATCGCGACCTGAAGCCCGGCAACCTCTTCGTGACGGCCGGCTCGGACGGACTGCCGCTGGTGAAGCTCCTCGACTTCGGCATCTCCAAGGTCGCGCGCGGTACCGGCGGGACCCAGGAGAGCCCGCTGACGAGCACCACGGAGCTCCTCGGCTCGCCGCTGTACATGTCGCCGGAGCAACTTCAGTCGACGCGTGACGTGGGCGTCCCCACCGACATCTGGAGCCTCGGCGTGATCCTCTACGAGCTCGTCGCCGGCGCGGCCCCCTTCGCAGCGGAGTCCATGCCGCAGCTCTGCACGCAGATCATGGTCATGCCGCACGTACCGCTCGGGCGCGCCGCCCCCCACGTACCCCAAGGGCTTCATGCGATCGTGGACCGTTGCCTGGAGAAGACCGCGGCCAAGCGCTTCGCCGACGTGACGGAGCTCGCGCACGCGCTCGCGGTGTTCACGCCGGACGGCGCGCGGCGCTCCGCGTCGATTCGGCGCATCGCCCGCGCCGAGGCCGCGCCCGACGCAGAGCCTTTCCCGGACACGATCGCGGCGAGCATGTCGTGGGGTCGAACGATGCGCGGCCGGTCGCGCCGCGGGGTGCTCTACGCGGTCGGCGCCGGGGCGGTCGGCTTGGCGCTGGGCGTATCGGCCGTCGTGACCCGCGGCGCCCTTGCGACCCGGCGGCACGCCACGGCCGGCGCCCGGGTCGTTTCGGTGAGCAGCGCGCCGTCGTCGCCGAGCGCGCCGGCGCCCATGGCCGTCGACGCGCCGGCCCCGCTCGCCCCGCTCGCCCCGCTCGCCCCGCTCACCGCGCTCACCGCGCGCGCCGCGGCGCCGGCCCCTCCGCCGCAGCGCGCGAAGCCGCATACGACGTCCGCCGCGGCGGCTCCGTCCGGCCCCCCGGCCCCTTCGGATCTCTTCTCCACGCAGAAGTAGCGCTACGAGCAGATCTGGCCGCAGAACTGCACCGAGCACGTGGTCAGGCGGTTGAAGGCGTTCTGCGCCTGCGGGCTCGCCTTCGCGCTGCACGCGGTCACGCACGACTGGTACGCGGCGCCCGCCTGAGGGCTGCACACGTTGACGCACGCGCGCAACGTGTCGCACTGCCGATCTTGAGCGCAGGCGTCGACCGGATCGCGGCACGACGCGTAGAGGCACTGGACGCATGCGTCGGGCTTGGCGTTCGAGCACTCGGCGAGGCAATGAACCTCCCCGCACGCGAAGTACGGGAGGAACGTCGCGTGGCCGGCGCCGTTGGTCCCGTCGCACTGAACGACGCATTGGTCGTAAGTCTTGCCCGCTGCCTTGCAGCTCGGCAGGCACTCCTTGTAGTAGGCGCCGCACCGCGCATCGGCAGTGCACGCCGCGTACTCGTTGCAGCAAGCCTCGTCGGTGCACTTGAAGCAGACGTCGACCTCCTGGCTCACCGGGCACTGCAGAGGCGCATCGCCGCCGCCGGCGTCGCGGCTGACGGAGGAGGCGTCGCGGTGCGCCTCCGTGACGTCGGCGGGGATGTCGAGCACGGCACCGCACGCCGAGACCAGGGCCGCGGCGGCGAGGAGGGGGGTAACGACGGCGCGCATCAGAACCTCCACGCCGTGTCGAAGGGCGGTGTGCCCCGCGTGCGGGGCGGCGGCTGTGCATCGACGATCCAGAGCACGACCGCGGCGGCGACGGCGACCCCTGCCACGACGAAGGAGACCGTGGACGCAGTCGCGTTCGAGTGGGCCTCGCTCCACGCCGGTAGGCCCACGTCGTCGCAGGTCGCGTTCGGGCAGTGCGGCTGCGCATCGCTCCACTTCGAGCGCGCGCGAAAACCGAAGAAGGCGCCGAGGCCGATCGCGATCGCGCCGGCGCCCGCTGCGCCGAGGGCCGCCGTTCGCAACCCCCCGGTGCCTGGCCGCGCGACCGGCGGCGCGGCCGCGGGCGCTGGGGCCGCGGGCGGCGCAGCCGGCGTGACCGTCGGCTCGTCCTCGAGAGGACCGATGTCGATGCTCGTGGCGTTGGCCTCGAAAACGCGCACGGTCATGATCCGCGACCGCCGCCCCGGAGCCGTCGCGTCGAGGCGATGCTCACCGGGGTCCACCGGCATCGCCGAGCCGAGCGCGCCCGTCCCCACCGGTCGTCCGTCGAGCGCGACGTCGACGCCGGGTGGCGACCGAACGACGAGGCGGCCGAGCTTCGGCTCGATCGCGAGCGCGCGCGCCCGCGCCACCCTCTCGCGTTCCGCCTGGCCGGTCTGCCGAGCCCCATCGGCCACCTCGCCGAAGAGGCTCCACGCGCTCGCCGTTCGACCGACGTGCTCGTAGCAGTCGGCCAGGTTGAAGCCGGTTCCGAGGCCCGGATCGAGACGCTGGCTCTCCTCGAGCTTCGGACACGCCTCCGAGAAGCGCCCGTCGCGACCTAGTGTGCGGCCCTCGTCGAAGAGCGACCGCGCGAGCGCACGGGCCTCCGGCGTCGGCTCGGCCTGCGCGGCGAGTGACCACGCGAGGACGAGTGGCGCGACGCGGGACAGAGATCGCGTACGTAGGGCGAGGCTCACGTCTCCCTCCGGGTGCTGCGGATGCCCAGGACCTCGATGCGGCTGGAGAGGGTCGTGCGCGCCATCCCCAGCTCCCTTGCGGCGTGTGACACCACACCGCCGGATCTCGCGAGCGCCTCGCGAATCATCTCGTGCTCCCGCGTCCCGAGCTGGTCGCGTTGCGCCTGCAGGCGCTCCCAGGCGCTCGCGAGCGACGCGTCGGGAGCGGCTGGCGACGTGGCGTCGGGGGTGGGAGCGGCCTCGAGATCGCGCGCGTCTAGGTGCTCTGGGACGAGCGCCGTCGCGGCCGGGTCGCGCGAGAGAGCGCGCTCACGCGCGCGGGCGACGACGCGCTCGAGCTGCCTCACGTTTCCCGACCACGGGATGGTCGGCGACAGGAGGAGGCGGCGCATGGCGACCGAGAGCGTCCAGGCGCGCGACGCGTCGATGCGACGCAGCGCGCTCTCGGCGAGGGCCGGTATGTCCTCGCGACGCGCGCGCAGCGGAGGTACGTGGAGCACGACCCCGGCGAGGCGGTGAAACAGATCCGGCCGAAAACGCCCGTCGCGCATCGCCGCGCTCAGATCCCCGTTGGTCGCCGCGACGATGCGCACGTTGGCGCGCTTCGGCTCCGGCCGGTCATGGCCGAGCGGCCGGTACGTCCCGAACTGCGTGAAGTCGAGGAGCAGTCGCTGCGCGTGCGGGGGCATGTTGAGGACCTCGTCGAAGATCAGGGTCCCCTTGTCGGCGAACTCGACGAGCCCGACACGCTTGCTCGTCGCGCCGGAAAACGCGCCGCGCTCGTGGCCGAAGAGCTCGGAGGTCGTCGTGTTCAGGTCGTCGCTCCCACCGAGGAGCGCGCGGACCACCGGCCGCCGCCCGCTCGCCTCCGCGATGGCGTGCGCGAGCAGTGTCTTGCCGCACCCCGACTCGCCGAGGATGAAGATCGACAGCGTTCCGTGGACCGCGGCATCGACCTCGGCGCGGAGCTGCGCCATCGACGCGGGACCGAGGAGCTCGGCCAAGGGCGGCGTGGACCGCGATTCCACCGTGTGCGCGCGGGCCTCGCGCAGATGCGCGCGTGCGGTCTCCGCGCGTGCGTGCTGATCCAGGACGGCGCCGATGACGGTCGCCGCCGTCATGAAGAACTCGACGTGCCGCTCTTCGACGAACTTCCTCGGATCGCGGAAGTCGACGTAGACGACCGCCCGCGGCGGAAGTCCCGGCGCGGCCAGGAGGGGCGCAGCCAATGCCACGCGAATCCCCAGGGTCGCGACGCTCTCGCTGGCGTAGCGGCGGAGCCCGCCCGTCGCGTGGCGTCGCGCGGAGTCTTCGTCCCACACCACGCACTGACCTGCTTCGAGGGCCTGACGGACGAGGGTCTTGCTGACCTCCTCGCGCTCGTGCGCGGTCAGCGGGTGGCGCTGCCTGCGCGCGGCCCCCGCCCGGAAGCTGCCATCCGACATGGGCACGAGGACGAGCCCGCGGTCCGCGCCGAGGAGCTCGACGACGACGTCGAGGCAGTCGTCGAGGGCATCTTCCCCGTCGACCGCGCGCGCGACGCGATCGACGAGCGCCCGCATCGCGCGCCACATCGCCTCGTGGTCGAGGCCACTTCGCGCCGAGAGGCTCTCGTCGTTCACGGGGGCGCGCGTCGCGGACATGCTGGGACCCTCGCAACGCGCGTGCCGCGATGGAACGCGCCAAAATGCGCGGGCCGCGAAGCTCGTGCGACGACGGGTCGTCGTCGCATGCGGCGCCGGGTGACGAGGGCCCGTCGGCGGCGCGTCAGAGGCCGCTCGGACTCCGCTCGCGCGCACGAGTCAGGGCAGACCCATGACCTTCGCGGGGTGCGCCGTGCACGGGCCGCCGGTTCCGGCGTCGCCGACGACGAGGGCGCAGCTGTCGTCGGTCGGTCCCCCGTCGCTCTTTCCGGCGGGGTGACCGGTGCGCCCGTCGGGGTTGGCGCCCCACGCCCAGACCGTGCCGTCGACGCCGACGCCGACCGTGAGCTCGGCGCCGGCGGAGATCGCGGAGAGCTTCGGGACGTTCACGACGCGCGCGGCGCGGGGTGTGCAGTAGAGCGGCCCGCCTTCGCACGCCGTCGCGCCTCGGATGGTGGCGTCGCCGATCTCGCCCCAGAAGTTGTAGCCCCAGCACCACGCGGCGCCGTCCGCGTCGAGCGCGCACGTGTGGTTGTACCCGGCGGTGATCACCGTGGCCTTGAGCGCCGTGAGCAGCGCGGGGACGGCGTGATCGACGGTATCGACGATGCCCAGGCCGAGCTGCCCGTAGCCGTTGTAGCCCCAGCAGTAGTGGTCCTCTGGCTTGCTCTTGGTCTTCGCGCACGTGACGCGCGAGACCGACGCAGAGGCGAAGTCCGAGAAATTCGCGACGGGCGACGGCGTCGCGTTGCACGGTGCGGCGGGCGCGGAGATGGGGCAGGAGATGTCGCCACCGCCGGTGTGGCCGAGGATGCCGCGGACGTTCTGCCCCCAGCACCAGATGCTGCCGTCCTTCTTCGTCGCGCAGGTCGACGGGGCCCCGCGGCCGGCCGCGACGTCGACGACGTCGGAGGTGAGGGCGACCTTCACGGGCGCCGGGTGCGGGCCGTCGCTGGGCGCGCCTTCGCCGAGCTCACCGTACGCGTTGTCCCCCCAGCAGCGGAGCGAACCGTCAAAGAGGCGCGCACACGCGTAGCCCTCACCGACGGAGACCTGCACGGCCGGCGGGATCGGAACGGCCGCCGGCTTCATGCTGCACGGACCTCCGTACGCGCAGGTGGCGTCGCCCGCGCGCCCGAGCTGGCCGGCGTTGTCGATCCCCCAGCAGAAGACCGCGCCCGCCTTGTCACGGACGCACGACGCGTTCGCCGAGCTCGAGAGCTCGACGGCATCGACGACCCCTGCGACCTTCGCGGGCTTGGGGCACGCGGTGCATCCGTCGGCGCGCACGCCGAGCTGCCCCGTCGTGTTCGGGCCCCAGCACCACACCTCGCCGCCGCGGAGCAGCGCGCATCCATGAGAGCCCGCGGCGACGCCGACGACCTGATTGCCGCATGCCCCTGCGACGCACGCGTAGCCGGCGGGGCACGCGTTTCCACATTTTCCGCAGTGGTTCGGATCGGTCTGCGTGTCGCCACATGGCGACGCGTCGACGACCACGTCGGGCCCGGCATCGAGGGGCGGGTAGAGCTCGTGGTCATCGAGTCCGAGCACGACCGCGCAGGCGCCGAGGAGCGCCGGCGCCGCGAGGAGCGCGCCGATGCGTGTAGAGCGCATGTTCACCACGCGGCCTCGAGCCGGAGGCCCGTCCCCGTCGGGACGACGCGCGCGCGGGCGATGCCCTTCGCGGGGCGCGGCACCGAGAAGTACAGGTACGAGCCGGCGCCCACGGCGAGGACACCGACGAGGAAGGCCACCGTCGAGACCGTCGCGGCCGCGTGCGCGGAGTCTTGCAAATCGAGGCCCTCGGCGTCGCAGAAGTGACCTGTGCAGTGCGGCTCCGCGTCGCTCTTCTTGCCCGCCGCCCGCAGGCCGAAGAACGCTCCGAGGCCGAGCGCGACGACGCCGACGCCTGCGGTGGCGAGGCCTGCGATGCGCTGCGGCCGGGCGCGATCGGCTAGTGCCGCCGGCGCCAGCACCTGCGGCGCCTGACCTGCCAGATCGAGCGGCGGGATCTCGAAGACCTGGGAGCTCGGGCCGTTCTGCACGTCCAGTCGCATCGTGCGCGACGCCCTTCCCGCTCCGCTGGCGACGACCACGTGGGCCCCCGGATCGAGCGGGAGCTTGGCGAGCGCGGCCTTCGCGATCGGCCTGTCGTCGACGCGGACGACATCGACCCCCGGCGGCACGCGGACCTCGACGAACGAGAGCACCGCCTCGCTCATCGCCGCCTGCTCCTTCGCGAAGGCCTCGCGCTCGCGCTGACCGCCCTCGCGCGCCAGGCGCGCCGCCTCCAGGAACTCGGCGTGCGCCGAGGCGAAGCGTCGCTCCTGCGCGTGGCACTCGGCCAGGTTGAGCAGTGTGCCCACCGCCGGATCGAAGCGCTGGCTCTGCGCGAACGCGTCGCACGCCTCGGGCACGCGGCCCGCCTTGAGGAGGCTCTGCCCTTCGCGGAACAGCAGATCGGCACGCTTCACGTCCTCGGGCTCCGCCCCGTCCGCGGAAGCGGCGAGCGTGACGAGCGTGACGAGGAGCGGAACAGCGAGCGCGAGCCGGCTCAACGGCGGTCCTTGAGGAGCTCTTGCTTCGTGGGCTTGGGCGGCAAATGACCGGGGCCCGGACGGTACGGCCGCCCAGGCGTAGCGACCGACGTCGAAGGTGCCGCGCCCGGCGCTGGATCGGTCGCGGCCGGATCGGCGGCCGCGACCGGCGCGCCGCTCGGATCGGCAGGGGAAGCCGCGGACCCGCTGGGGGTGGGAGGGGCGACGGCGACGGGGAAGGCGACGGAGGCGGCGCCTGGAATCGCCGGCGGCGGCAAGGGCACCGGCGTCGGATCCGCCGCGACCGGAACGCCGCTTGGCGCGACCGCCGGCGCATGTGCCTTCTTCTGCGCGACGACCACGACGGCGATCGCAACGAGCACCGCGACGCCGAGCGCGGCGCCGAGGCCCATGGCGCGGCGGTTCGTGCTCGACGGCCCACCCGCCCACGACACGTTCGTCGCGTGCGCGGCCGGCTCGAGCGCCGGCATGCTCGTCGACGAGTCGGCGAGCGATGACTTCGGTCGGGCCATGACCGCGGCGATTCGTTTGACGGCAGCCTCGGAACCGGGCCGGATCGGCGCGATCGCCTGTGCGAGCTCGAGCACGGTGGCGAAGCGCTCGTCGGGGTTTCGGCGCATGCAGCGCGCGATCGCTGCGTCGAGCACCGCCGGCATCTCGCGCAGCTTTCCTGCGGGCGGCGGCGGCGCGCCGGCGCGGATCCTCGCGAACGTCTCTTGCTGCGTCGGCGCTTCGAACGGGCACACGCCGGTCGCCAGCTCGTAGAGGATGACGCCCATCGACCAGATGTCGGCGCGAGCGTCGACGCTTCGCGCATCGCGAGATTGCTCGGGCGACATGTACGCGGGCGAGCCGAGGATCACCGGCTCCGTCCCCCGCGGCGCGTCGGCCGGGATCTGCTCGTTCATCGTCTCGAACTTGGAGATGCCAAAATCGAGCACCTTCACGACCATCGGCCCGCCGTCGGGATCGGTCGCGAGGAACAGGTTCCCCGGCTTGAGGTCGCGATGCACGATCCCGCGCACGTGCGCGTGCGCGAGCCCCTCGAGCGCGCCAAGCGCGACGTCGACGATGTCCCAAATGGGCACCGTCCCGCGCGCGCGGATCACGGCCGAAAGATCGCCGCCTTCCAGGAGCTCCATGACGAAGAACGGCCGGCCGTCGTCGAGCTGGCCGACGTCCATCACCGAGCACACGTGCGGGCTCTTGATGCGGGCGGCAAGCCGCGCCTCGTTCAGGAAGCGCGTGACGTGGTCGGGGTTCTGCGAAACTTCGCGCGAGAGGACCTTGATGGCGATGCTCTTGTCGAGCAAGAGGTGGTGCGCCGCATACACCTGTCCCATCCCGCCCTCGCCGACCACGCGAAGAATCCGGTATTTGCCGAGGAAATCCTCGCCAGGTCGAGGCTGGGCGACCGCCATCGCAACCTGAGGATACCCCCCGCGCACCCGCGCCTCAAGGACGGGGACCAACCGGGTGGGACGGCGCATTACTTCACCCCGCACCTCGCCCACCCGACGGAGAACGCACGCGCGCCGCTTTTGCGCCGGCGCACACGAATTACGGTGAGGGCGTCTCTGGTCGCAGGACTTCCAGGTCGCCGGCCCGATCGAGGTCGTGGAGCTCGTCGGACCCGCCGATGAAGCGGTCGTCGATGAAGATGACAGGAACCGTGCGGTGGCCCGTCTCCGCGACGATCCGCGCGCGCGTTTCACGGTCACCCGTGACGTCGACGTCGTCGAACGGGATGCCGCGCGCACGCAAGAGCCGCTTGGCCATGAAGCAGAAGCCGCAGTACGTCGTCGAGTACATCCGAACGCGCGCAGTCATGGCATCAGGTGAGATGCAGTCTAGGTCGTGTTGGGTTCGCGCGCGTCCTTCCCGTGCGCCGCCCGTGGTAACCTTCCCGCTCCATGGCGGCGGAGCAGACGATTCACCTCGAGCGGTACGCACCGGAGGCGAAAGCCCTCGTCGCGGGCGCGCAAACCCTGGCCGACGAGCGCAAGCACGCGCAGGTCGAGCCGATCCACCTCCTCGCCCGCGCGATCGATCGCGATCGGGGCGTCGCCGAGGTCTTCCGCAGAGCCGGCGCCGAGCCATCGGACGTCGTCGTCGAGTCGGAGGCGCAGCTCTCGCGTATGCCGAAGACGGGCGGCAGCCTCGCGTACCTCTCCAACGGCATGCTCGCGCTCCTCGGGCGCGCCGAGAAGGAGGCCGACAAGGCGACCGTCGGCATCGACCACCTCCTGAACGCGCTCTCGCAGGAGCTGCGCGGCCCCGCCGCCGTCGTGCTGCAGGCGTTCGCGCTCGGCCCCGGCTCGCTGCGCCCGCACATGGCCGCGCTGAAGAGCGTGCCGCGCGACTCCAGCGGCGCGACGACGAACGCGGCCGAAGGCGCGGCGCGCTTCACCCAAGATCTCGTCGAGCGCGCCCGGCGTGGCGGCTTCGATCCGGTCATCGGGCGCGACGTCCAGGTCCGGCGCCTCCTGCAGATCCTCGAGCGCCGCCAGAAGAACCATCCGCTCCTCGTCGGCGAGCCCGGCGTCGGAAAGGGCGCGATCGTCGGCGCCCTCGCGATGCGCATCGCCGCGGGCGACGTCCCTCACAACCTCTCGCGCCTCAACTTCGTCGAGCTCGAGACCGGCCAGCTCGTCGCGGGCGCGAAGCTGCGCGGCGAGATCGAAGAGCGCGTGAAGCAGGTCGTGACGGCCTACAAGGGCGGCGACGCCGTCCTCTACATCGCCGGCATCGAGTCGCTCTACGGCCAGGGCGCGGCCGGCAGCGGCGTCGGCGAGCTCCTGAAGCCCATGCTCGCGCGCGGCGAGGTCCGCCTCCTCGCGTCGACGACGCCGGACGGCCTCCGCAAGCTGAACGAGCGCGATCCGGGGCTGCTCCGGCAGTTCACGATCCTGACGATCGATCCGGCCACAGTCGACGAAGCCATCGAGATCCTCCGCGGCGTCGCCACGCAGTACGAGGCCCAGCACCGGGTAAAAATAGGCGATCCGGCCGTCGTCGCCGCCGTCCGCCTGGCGAAGCGCTACGTGCAGGACCGCGCGCTGCCCGACTCCGCGATCGATCTGCTCGACGAGGCCGCAGCGCGCAAGCGCGTCGAGATGGACGGCGTCCCCGCGGCAGTCGATGACGCCATCCGCCGCCTCGCGTCGCTGAAGGCGCAGCTCTCCGCCGTCGCGAACGACGACGACGCGATGAGCCTCAAGACGAAGGCCCGCATCGAGAAGGAGATCGCGACGCTCGAGCCGAGCGTCGCCGAGATGCGCGCGAAGCTCGACTCGCGGCGGGGCGCGGTCGCGGCGATGGCCACGCTCCGCGACGAGCACCAGAAGCTCACGACGCAGCTCGAGGAGGCGCGCAAGGTGCACGACTTCGCCAAGCTCGGCGAGCTCGAGCACGTCAGCCTCCCCGACGTGAAGCGCCGCCTCGACGCCGCCGAAGCCGCCGTGCAGAAGGACGGCAGCCTGGCGCAGGGCAGCAACGTCGTCTCCGACGAGGACGTCGCCGTCGTGCTCGGCGACTGGACGGGCATCCCCGTCTCCAAGATGCTCGAGGCGGAGAGCGACAAGCTCCTCAAGATGGAGGAGCGCCTCAGCAAGCGCATCGTCGGCCAGGCCGAGGCGGTGCGCGCCGTCTCGCGCGCCGTTCGCCGCGGCCGCGTCGGTCTGCGCGATCCCGGCAAGCCCATCGGCAGCTTCCTCTACCTGGGCCCGAGCGGCGTCGGCAAGACCGAGCTCGCCAAGGCCCTGGCCGAGTTCCTCTTCGACGACGAGCAATCCCTGACCCGCATCGACATGAGCGAGTTCATGGAGAAGCACATGGCCCAGCGCCTCGTCGGCGCGCCGCCCGGCTACGTCGACAGCGAGCAGGGAGGCTTCTTGACCGAGGCGGTACGGCGCAAGCCCTACAGCGTGCTCCTCTTCGACGAGGTCGAGAAGGCACACGCCGACGTCTTCAACCTGCTGCTGCAGGTGCTCGACGACGGCCGCCTCACCGACGGCCGCGGTCGCACCGCCGATTTTTCGAACACCGTCGTCATCATGACGAGCAACATCGGCAGCAAGCGCATCCTCGACACCGACGCAAAGCTCTTCGAGTCGGAGGAAGGCCGGGAGGCGCTCCGAGACGTGCTCCGCGAGGAGCTCCGGAACTTCCTCCGCCCGGAGTTCTTGAACCGCATCGACGACATCATCATCTTCCGGCCGCTGTCGAAGGTCGATCTGCGCGGCATCGTCGACATCCAGCTCCGCCGCCTCGAGAAGATGCTCGACGGCCGCGAGCTGAAGCTGGAGCTCTCCGACGCCGCCAAGATGCAGCTCGTCGATCAGGGCTACGAGCCGGCGTTCGGCGCGCGGCCCCTCAAGCGCGCCATCTTGAAGAAGCTCCAGGACCCGCTCGCCGAGGAGATCCTCGCGGGCGGCTACGGCCCCGGAAGCGTCGTCAAGGTCGACGTGAAGGGGGAGGACTTCACGTTCGAGAAAGCATGAAGATCCACCTCGTCGGTATCTGCGGCACGGGCATGGGCTCGCTCGCGATGCTCTTTCGCGACGCGGGGCACGAGGTGTCCGGCTCCGATCAGTCGTTCGATCCCCCGATGGGTCCCGCCCTGAAGGGGGCCGGCGTCCGGTGCCTCACGGGGTACGACGCGGCGCACGTCGACGCGGATCTCGTCGTCGTCGGCAACGCGATCCGCAAGGACAACCCCGAGGCGCGCGCCGCCGAGGAGCGCGGCCTCGCGCGCACCAGCATGTCGGCGGCGCTGCGCGAGCACTTCCTCGCCAAGCGCCGCCCCCTCGTCGTCGCCGGCACGCACGGCAAGACGACGACGAGCGCGATGTGCGCGTGGATCCTGGCGAGCGCGGGCCTCGAGCCCGGATGGTTCATCGGCGGCCTCCCCAAGAATCTGCCGTCCGGCGCCGCGATCGGCCGCGCGAAGGCGAGCCTGTCGGCGGCCAGCGTTCGCGCGCCGTTCGTCGTGGAGGGGGACGAATACGACGCCGTCTACTGGCACAAGCAGCCCAAATTCCTCGACTACATCGGCGTCGGCGCCGACGACGTCGCGATCGTGACGAGCTGCGAGTACGACCACATCGACATCTACCCGGACGTCGCGTCGTACGAGGACGCGTTTCACCGCTTCGTGAAGGAAGTCCCCGAAGGAGGGCTCGTGGTCTGCGATGCGCACGACGCGCGCGCCCGCCACGTCGTGAAGGAGACCTCGCTCGCGCGCACGTCGTTCTACGCGCTCGACGGGGACGACACCGGCGACGTCACGCCGACCTGGCTCGCGGCGCTCTCGATCGTGGAGGACGGGCGCCAGCTGTTCGATCTGTTCGTCGGCGGCACGTCGTGCGGCCGCTTTGCCTTGCCGGTGCCGGGCGCGCACAACGTCCGCAACGCCGTCGCCGCGATCGCCGCGTGCACCGAGGCGTTCGGCGTCCCGATGGCCACGGCGCGCACGGCGCTCGCGAAATTCCAGGGCGTTGCCCGCCGGCAGGACCTCATCGGCGAGCCGCGCGGCATCCGGGTCTACGACGACTTCGCCCACCACCCGACGGCGGTAGACGAGACGCTGCGCGCGCTGCGGTCGCGGCATCCGGCAGGCGCGCTGTGGGCGGTGTTCGAGCCGCGCAGCGCCACCGCCGTCCGCAACCTCCATCAAGACGCCTACGTCCACGCGTTCGGTGCGGCCGATCACGTGCTGCTCGCGCCGCTCGGGCGCGCCAACGTGCCGGAGGCCGAGCGGCTCGATCTCGGCAAGCTCGCCCGTGAGCTCGGCGCCAAGGCCGAGACGCCGACCGGCGTCGACGTGATCGTCGAGCGCCTCGCTTCCGGCGCGAAGCCCGGCGACACGATCGCGATCCTGTCCAACGGCGCGTTCGGCGGCATCTACCCGAAGCTCCTCGCCAGGCTCGCGTGACGCTGGCAGCGCGGGACGAGCCGGCGCTCGTGCGGCTCGCGCTGGACGCCGCGCGCGAGGCCGCGAAGATCCTCGCGCCCGGCTTCCGCCATCGACCGGTCGCCGAGCACAAGGGCGCCGTCGATCTCGTCACCGAGTTCGATCGCGCGAGCGAGGCGTACCTGGCCGAGCGCCTCGTGCGCGAGACGGGCTTCGCGTGCGTCGGCGAAGAAGCCGGCGGAGAGCGGGCGGCCGATCCGAACGATCCGACCTGGTACGTGGATCCGCTCGACGGCACGACGAACTTCGTCCACGGGCACCCCTTCTATTGCGTCTCGATCGGCCTCACCGTCGCCGGCACGCCGCGCCTCGGCGCCGTCTTCGCGCCGGCGCTCTCGCTCGCATGGACGGGGATCGCCGGCCGCAGCGCGACGCGCAACGGCGAGCCGTGCGCCGTGAGCTCCACCGCGTCCTTCGACGCCGCGATGCTCGGGACCGGCTTTCCGTACGATCGCAAGACGAGCGCGGACAACAACTTCGACGCGTTCGTCGCGCTCAAGAAGCAGGTCCAGGCGGTGCGCCGGTGCGGCTCGGCCGCGATCGACCTCTGCTTCGTCGCCGACGGCACCTACGACGGCTACTGGGAGCGAAAGCTCCGCCCCTGGGATCTCGCCGCAGGCGCCGCGATCGTGCTCGGCGCGGGGGGGCGCCTGTCGAGCTTCGACGGGATGTCGCCTGATCTGCTCCAAGGGCATCTCGTCGCGACGAACGGGAGAATCCACGACGCGCTGGTCGCGGCGCTGCAGACGGTGCGCCCTGGCCCTTGAAATTTTGGCCGATCGCGTGGAAACGCGCGGCCCGGTGCATCAGACTTGGAGGACACGGCATCTTATCTTGAGGAGCACTGCATGTTCGGGTCCGGACGGGTCTCGCGCATCGCCCACCTTTCGGACGTTCACACGCTCGAGAAGGAGCGCGGCGCATATGGCTGGGGCGTGAAGTTCGTCAGCATCCACCGCCCGCTCGACGCGGAGGCGCGGCTCAGGAAGTTCGGACGCGCGCTCGGGCTCGCGAAGGCGATGGGCGCGCACCACGTGGTCGTCTCCGGCGATCTCACCGAGATGGGCACCGACGCGCAGTTCCGCGCGTTCGCCGACGTGCTCGACGCGTCGGGCGTGGCGCCCGAGAGCGTCACGCTCGTCCCCGGCAACCACGACGCGTACACCACGGGCGACGCATGGACGCGCGCCCTCGCCGGTCCGCTCCGCGCATACGCTCCCTCCAGCGCGGCGCGCCATGGCCAGGTCGTCGAGCGGGGCGGCGTCGTGATCCTCCCGGTCGACACGTCGCGCTTCCAGAACGTCGCGCTGTCGGGTGGCGAGCTCCACCCGGCCGCGGCCGAAGCGCTCACGCGCCGCATCCAGGACGCGACGTTCCGCGGCACACCGGTCGTCGTCGTCACCCATCACCCGCCGTTTTCCCACGCGCGCCGGCTATGGCAGTTCATCGACGGCCTCCGCGGCGCGACGCGCCTCGTCGACGTCCTGGCGAAGAGCCCGCACGTGCAGCTCCTTCACGGGCACATGCACCGCGCGCTCGATCGCCTCATCGGAGGCATCGGCGACAGCCGCGTCTTCGGCGCGCCCGCGACGGTCGAGGATCGCGAGGGTCACCCGCGCATCCGGCTCTACGAGGTCGGCCCCAACGGTCTCGAGAGCGCGGGCATCGTCACCGGCTGAGTCGACGCTGCGGCTTCGTCTTCGCGCGAGGTCGCGGCGCTGGAGCGGACGCGCCCATCGCCACCACTTGCCCGAGCACCATCACCATCTTCGGGATCAGCTCCTCGCGCGTCACGTCGCGGCGCAGGAGCCACTCGGTCACCGTCGCCTCCACGAAGCCGAGCCAGCCGCGGAGGAGCATCCGGAGCACCGGCGAGGCGGGCAACGGAAGCTCGGCGACGATGCGCTCGACGAACGTGGCGCGCGTCTCCTCGAGGATTCCGTACACCTCGGGATCCGTCCCCAGGCCGCCGCGCACGAGGGCGAGGTACGCGCCGCCGTGCTCCTCGACGAAGTCGAAGTAGGTGTGGAGGCCGAGCATGACGCTCTCCTCCGGTGTGGAAGCGGTCGCCGTGTCCGTCCGCAGGACGAGATCGCTGGCGGCTTGCTTCAGCGCCGCGATGTAGAAATCGCGCTTCGTCGGGAAGTAATGGTAGAGAAGGCCCTTCGAGATCCCCGCTGCGCGCGCGAGATCGTCGATGGACACCTCGTCGTACCCGCGCTCGCTGAAGACCTTGATCCCCATCGCGAGGAGCTGGCCCTTGCGCTCGTCGACCTCGAGCCGCGTGCGCGTCTTGCGCGGCGCAGGCTTCTTTTGCAGGGCGACCACACCTCGAGCCTAGCCCACTATTGACTTACGTTCAATAACAACCTAGGACGCCGGGATGCCGCTCCCCAACTCTCCTCGGGTCGTGATCACCGGCGCAGGCAGCGGCTTCGGCCGCGCGCTCGCCGTCACCCTCGCCGCGCGCAAGGCGCACCTCGTCCTGTCCGACGTGGACCAGCCGGGCTGCGACGAGACCGCGCGCCTCGCGCTCGCGGCAGGCGCCGCAACGGCCAAGTGCGTGCGCTGCGACGTCTCGAAGCTCGAGGACGTGCAGGCGCTCGAGAAGGCCACGGAGGGCGAGGTCGACCTCGTCGTGAACAACGCGGGGGTCAGCAGCGGCGGGCTCATCGGCGAGGCGCCGATCGAGGACTGGCGCTGGACGCTCGACATCGATCTGTACGGCGTCATCCACGGCTGCCACGTCTTCGTCCCGCGCCTGCGCCGCCAGGGCCACGGGCACGTGCTCAACGTCGCCTCGGCGGCGGGCCTCCTCACGGCGCCGAGCATGGGCGCGTACAACGTGGCGAAGGCCGGCGTCATCGCCCTGTCCGAGACGCTCGCCGCGGAGGTCTCGGGGACCAAGCTCGGCGTCACCGTCCTCTGCCCGACGTTCTTCAAGACGAACATCGTCAAGGGCGGACGCTTCTCGAACGAGAGGGAGCGCGCCTTCGGGCAGAAGCTCGTCGACAAGGGCAAGACCGCGGAGGAGATCGCGGCCGCGTCGCTCCGGTCCGTCGAGAAGAACGAGCTTTACTGCGTCCCGATGGCCGACGGCCGCTGGTTCTGGCGCCTGAAGCGCGCCGCTCCGGGGTCCTACCGAACGCTCGTCGGCTTCATCGGCGCGCGAATGAAGCCGTGATCTGTCGAGGGTTCATGGTCCGCAATCGCGGCCGGGTTATTTGCATCCGGGTCTATTGACCTTCGTTCAATAGACGCTACCGTCATTGAACTGGAGTCAATACGATGCAAACGACCTCGATCGCGAGCGCATCCCGTCCTCCGAAGCCCCGCACGCCCGGCATCCCGCTCGACGCGTCGATCCCGCGCCACTGGTTCGCTGGCAACGTCTGGGCCACCCAGGTCGTCAACGGGGTCAATCTGCTGTTCCCCGCCGGCGAGCGCTTCTTCGTGCGCTCGGTGAACCACTACCTGAAGCAGATCCAGGATCCGGTCCTCGCCGCGCAGGTCCGCGGCTTCTTCGGTCAAGAGGGGCGGCACGCCAAGGAGCACGAGCGCTTCTTCACGGTCCTCGAGGAGCAGGGCTACGACGTCGCGCGCTTTCTCCGCGTGTACGAGGCGATCTCGTACGGGCTCATCGAGCGCGTGTCGTCGCCGGCGCTTCGCCTCGCGACCACCGCGGCGTGCGAGCACTTCACCGCCATCCTCGCCGAGCAGGTGCTCCGCGAGCGCGTGCTCGATAGCGCCCACCCCGCGATGCAGCGCCTGCTCCTCTGGCACGCCGCCGAGGAGATCGAGCATCGCGCCGTCGCGTTCGACGTGCTCCAGGCGGTGGCGCCGAGCTACCCGCTGCGCCTCGCCGGTCTCCTCATGGCGACGATGTGTCTCGGCGGCTTCTGGATCGCCGCGACGACGTCGCTCCTCGTGCAGGACAAAGACCTCTCCTTGGGCCGGATTCACCGGGACGGAAAGATCGCCCGTGAGCGAGATGGCTCGAAGAGCGTCTTCCGTCGTGGCATTCTCGAGTACATGAGGCGCGACTTCCATCCGTCGCAGGCCGACCTCGACGGCCTCGCGGAAAGCTACCTGGAGAGCGTGGGACTCACATGAAGCGCGAGACGAACGAGCACATCGTCATCGTAGGGACCGGGTTCTCGGGGCTCGGCATGGCCATCCGGCTCAAGCAGTCGGGTATCCATGACTTCACGATCCTCGAGCAGGCCAGCGGCATCGGCGGGACGTGGCGCGCGAACCACTACCCGGGCGCCGCGTGCGACGTCGAGTCGAACCTCTACTCGTTCTCGTTCGAGCCGAACCCGGCCTGGTCGCGCACGTTTGCGCCGCAGAAGGAGATCCTCGCGTACCTCGAGCGCTGCGTGGAGAAGTACGGCCTGGGTGCCCACATTCGCCTCGACTCCGGCGTCACCGCCGCGCGGTGGGACGAGGACAGCAGCGAATGGATCATCGACACCGCGAAGGGCGAGACGCTCCGCGCGCGCGTCCTCGTGTCGGGCAGCGGTGGTCTTACCAAGCCGGTCCTGCCCGATATCCCCGGCCTCGCGTCGTTCGGGGGAGAGACGTTCCACTCCGCGCAATGGGACGACGCGTGCGCGCTCGACGGCAAGCGCGTCGCGGTCATCGGCACCGGGGCCAGCGCGATCCAGATCGTGCCCGAAATCGCCAAGCGCGCCCTTCACCTCGCGGTCTTCCAGCGCACCGCGCCCTGGATCATGCCGAAGGCCGACCGCCCGTTCACCGACGCCGAGCGCGCGCGGTTCGAGGCGCGCCCGCTCTCGCAGAAGCTCTCCCGCGCGGCCATCTACGCGCGCAACGAGATCGTCGCGCTCGGGTTCCTCGGCAACCAGACGATGATGCGCCTCGGCGAGGCGCAAGCGACCAAGTACCTCCACCGCAAGGTGCAGGATCCGGTGCTGCGCAAGAAGCTGACGCCGACGTTTCGCCTGGGCTGCAAGCGCGTCCTGCTCACCAACGATTACTTTCCGGCGCTCCAGCGCAAGAACGTCGAGCTCGTCACCGATCCCATCGAACGCATCGAGCAGGGCGGTGTGCTCACCCGGGGGGGCGTGAAGCACGCCGTCGACACGCTCGTCCTCGCGACCGGCTTCGTCGCCGCCGAGCAGATGGCCCCCTTCGACCTGCGCGGGCGCGGAGGCCGCCATCTGAACGACGCGTGGAAGGACGGCTGCGAGGCCTACCTCGGCACGACGGTGGCGGGCTTCCCCAACTTCTTCATCGTCTTCGGCCCCAACACGGCGCTCGGGCACTCGTCGATGATCTACATGATCGAGTCGCAGATCGCGTACGTGCTCGACGCCATCAAGACGATGCGCGCGAAGGGGTGGAGCGCTGTCGACGTGAAGCCGGAGGTGCTCCGCGCCTACAACGAGCAGCTCCAGACGCGCTTCGGCGGGACGGTGTGGTCGAGCGGGTGCGCGAGCTGGTACCGCACGAAGAGCGGCCGCAACACCACGCTGTGGCCGAGCTTCACGTTCGAGTTTCGCTGGAAGACGCGCAAGTTCGACGCGGAGAAGTACGACGTCGTGACCGACGGCGCGCGCCGTCAGCGGCAGGCGCCGACGACCCCGTCGTTGGGTGCAGCTTCGCGTAGCGACGTCCACGCGTAGACCGTCGCCCTCTTCGACGCCTCAGGACGGAAGAAGTTGCAGCTCTACCGCTCGACGGCCATCAAAAGAGCCGTGAGCAGATCCGCTTGCTCGCGGGCGGCGAAATCCTTCTTGTCGGTCGCGAACGCGGCCATCGAGCGCGCGTGCAGCTGCGCCAGCCGGCGGAGGCCGCCCGTGCGGATGACGCCCTCGCCGGCGAACGCGGCGTCGAGGCGCTTCAGCGCGGCGAGCGCGGAGGCGTACGCGATCACGTCGCCGTGGCGCGACTCGGCGATGCGCTCGATATCGTCGTCGTACATACACGGAACGTCGGCGACGAACTCGCGTGGAATGCCGCGCGTCACGTCGTCCACGTGCGCCGTCACGCGGAACGAGAACGGCTCGCCGGGGACCCACGGCGGGACGGTGACGCGCACGACCTCGGTGCGCGACTCGCCGGCGTGCACGTCACCGAGCGAGAGCTCGCCCGACTCGAGGTGCCACATCACGTCGCCGCCCGACGCCTCGAGGACGTGCGACGGCGCGGGCGTCCCCTCGAAGGAGAGCGTCACCCCGCGAAAGACGAGGAGCCCGGCCGGCGGCACCGCGTCGCGAACCGCGCGCTCGCGCTGCGCCAGGTCGGGATCGGAGCTGGAGCCGCCGAGGCCGCTCGTGCCGATCTCGAGGATCGCCGAGTCGTCGCCGCGTGGGCCCGCCGCGACGGCCGAGACGATCGATTTCTCGCGCATGAGGCGCGTGAGCTCGTTTCGCACGTCGTCTCCGTGAACCGACGCGCCCGGCGTCGTCGTCAGAACCAGCACGCGCCGCGCTCCCTGCACCCCGAACGCGGCGCTCGCCGAACGCAGGGCGGTCGCGAGGGTCACCGGGCCGCGGCGGGCGGTGAGACGCTTCTCGATCGCGGCGCGCACCATCGAGCGGTGGGTGGCGGGCATCGGCGGCACGATGGCGCTGCCGCCATGCATGTCCACGATCGCGACGCGGTCGCGGGCGGAGAGCTGCTCCATGGCCACGTCGGCGAGGCGCGCGAGCTCGGGCCCGTCGTCGATCACGATGGCGACGTTCTCGCCGAACCGCGCCGTCCCCTCCGCGGCGGGGGCGATGACGTCGATGCGCACGAGCACCTCGCCGCCCCACGACGGAACGCGCGTGTCGCTGGGGCGAAGGACGATGTTGAGCCCGTCGGTGGTGACGATCGTGGGACTGCTCGTCCTGGTGAAGCGACCGTTCTGGGGCAGAATGAACCCTATCGGGGCGCGCCAGGGCTCGTTCGGATCCCGCACGACGAGGCGCTCGGGGACGTCGTCGGTGTCGTGGTACTCGAGGCCGTTCGCCGTGACGATCTGCGCTCCGTGCGCGCCGTTCTCGGGAAAAACCAGGGTTCCGTCGCGCGCCAGGAACGGCCGCTCGCACGCGCACGCGAAGATCGCGAGCGCGAGGAGCAGGCATCGTCCGAGCGCGGGGTGCATCTCTCCATCCTACGATGCACGCGCCCTGCCGCTACCCTGGGGCGTCTAGCCCCCAGGGTTCTTGGCGGTCGGGCTCGTGGTCGTGGTCGCGGTCGTGGGGCGCCGCGCTTACTTCGACAGCTGCTGCGTGAGCGAGGCGTTGAACGCGGTGACGTACGCCAGGTAGCCCGCGCGGAAGTCCGCGAGCGTGTGGGAGTACGAGACGTCCGGCGTGACGCCGTTGTCCTCGATGATGCGTGACTCGGGGTACACGCCGGTCGGATCGTAGACCGTCCCGAGCCCGCGCGAGATGCTGAGCTGCCCCTGGGTGTTCGTGAGCGTCGCGACCTGCTCGACGTTGCCGCCGCCGCCCATCGTCCGCTGCCCGAAGAGCGGCGCCAACCCGTTCGCCTGAACGAGGAGCGGCACGAAGTCCGCGCACGAGACCGAGAGCTCGTCGGTCAACATCATGAAGGGCTTGGTCCAGTGCGCGGCGTCGGGATCGAGCGTCGGCGTGGCCGTGAACATCGGGAGCGGCACCGAGAGCGGCTTCTTCGCGCTGTACGCGTCGTCGACGAGGTGCGCGTCCTTCATGAACACCGCGACGAGCGGATCGTTCGGGTCGGACTGGGCGACCTGGTTCGACGCGTCGGCAAAGCTCTGGATCCAGAGCCGGTCGCCGTGCATCTGCTGAACCATGCTGTTCACGGTCTTCGGCGCGAGCAGCGACACGACGCCGAACGCGAAGGCGACCGAGCCGCCGGGGTTGTGGGTCTCGTCGACCACGAGCGCGTCGACCTGGGACTGCTGCTCGTCGAAGAGGGCGCGGATGTAGTTGAGCGCCGCGCCGCCGTCGGCCGGCGTGTAGTCGGGGAGGCGGAAGAGGAGGACCTTCTTGCCGTTCAGCGTGTAGGTCGCCGCGAAGTAGTCGATCTGCGCCGCCACGTCGGGGGTGAGGCCGAACTTGGCGAGCGCCACCGCGCTGGGCTTCACTTCGGCCGTGATCCCGAGGGACGCCTTCACTGCGTCCGTCATGAAGAAGGGAACCCGCGCGCCCATCTTGCCGAGCTCCTCCCTCGTGACCTCCGCCGTCAGCGACGAGGCCGCCGTCATCGTGCGGGGGCCCGACTTGCCGGCCTGCGGCGGCGGCGGGAGCGGCGGGAGGAGGTGCGGAGCCTCGGCCCACGCGACGATCCCGTCGCGCTCGACGCCGTCGGCGCCACGCAGGCGCAGCTTCGCGGGCGCGCCGTTCTTGATGCCCTTCGAGAGGTACACCGACCGCGACGTCAGCCGCGCCGCGGCGATGTGCGCGGAGGAGAGCGCGTTCGGCGTCCCGACGTACTTGAGGAACCCCGCTGCGAGGTCCTTCGGCGACTTGCCGTCGATCGCGAGCAGCTCGTCGCCGACCTTGACCTGATCGCCCGCCGCCGCGCCGACGCGGTAGACGACGAACGTGTCCTCGACCGGCATCACCCCGAGCGGGATCCGGAACGCGTGTGAGTTGTCGTTCACGAGCTCCATCGACAGCGACACGTGCGCGTCCTGGAAGCGTGAGATGAACTCCTGGAAGATCCCGCGGTACTGCGCCTCGGTCCGCGCGCGCTGCACACGCGACCGGTAGTCGCTCACCAGCGCGTCGTACTTGAAGCCGTACTTCTTCTCCTTGCGGACCATCGCGCCGTACAGGCCGCGGAACGACGCCGTGATCTGATCGAAGTCGGCGAGCGCCTCCGCGTTCGAGATGCCGCGGAGCTCGCTCTCGTCGGTCCCGTCACTCTGCGAATCCGAGGAGCCACACGCCGCCACGGCGAAGGCGAGACCAACTGCAGCGAGGGGCGTCGAGAAGAGCTTCATGGGCGGGTCCTTTTTGCCGAGGAGCGCTGCCCGGCTTGTTCCGGTGTGCCCCTAGCTGGCGAAGGGTGAGTGCTTGCCTCACAAAGGCGCCGCGCGCCATGTCCACCTGGGCAAGCGGCCTTCTTTTCTTGGACAGCCGCGCGCCCAGGACGGAATGTTCCGCTCCCGCGGCTCGAGCCTTGTCCGGGCTCAGCTCGCCATCGCGCGGAGCGCGGCTTCGCAGTCGTCGGCGGCCAGGTGATTTCCGGCGTTTCGAGCGATCTCACGCAGCCGCTGGAACTCCATCCGCGCCGCGTCCACCGCGCCGCGGCGCTGCTGGAGCTGCGCGAGGAGCCAGCGCCCGCTGATGACGTCCCAGGTGAAGTCGTTCGACTCCGCGTAGCGGATGCCCTGCAGGAGCACCGCCTCCGCATTCGGATCGCCGGCGGCCGCGTCGAGGAAGGCCAGAAACATGCGGTTGTGGCTGGCGAGGCGCTCGTAGCCGAGCTCCTCGCAGAACGACAGGGACTGCTGGAGGGCGCCGTACGCGCGCGCGAAGTCGTTCAGGCGCAGGAGGATGTCGCCGAGGTTGTGGAGGTTGACGGTGACCTCGTAGGTGAGGCCCTCGCGGCGCGCCATGTCGACGGCGGCCTCGCACGCGACGGCGGCGGCGCGCCAGTCACGGGTGAAGTAGTCGATGAGCGCGCGCAGCTTCTGGCGCTCGCAGGCAGCCATGGGATCGTTGGGGTTCAGCTGCTCGGCCCGCTCGAGCGCCGAGAGGGCCGCGCGCCGATCGTTCATCGCCGCGTGCGCTTGCGAGAGGCTCATGAGGATCTTGTGCTCCTCGGCCTTGTCGCCTTCGCTCGTCACGATCGCCTGGATGCGCTCGAGGAGCTCGAGGCTGCGCTTGAAATCGCCCTGGCGCCCGGCGAGCTCCGTGGAGGCGACGAGGGCGCTCTTCACCAGGGCCTCGCTGGCGCTCCCCCGCGCGATGCGCTCGGCGTCGGCGAACTTCTCGCGGCCGAGGTCGAACAAGTGGAGCGCGGTAAGGATGCGACCGGCGTCGATGCGGGCACGCACGCGCGTCGGGATCTCGTCGCCTTCGTCGATGCGGGCGAGGACGCGCTCGCACGTCTCGCTCGCCTCGGGCAGCGAGCGTACGAGGCGGACGCACGACGCCAGCCCGGCGAGCCAGCCCGCGAGCTCCTTCGGCGTCCGCTCGGCGACGTCGCACAGCTCGATCGCCCGCGCGAAGTCGCGCGTGGCGGCCTCGACCTGGCGCGCCTCCAGCCGGCGCTCGCCGCTCTTGGCGAAGTACGACGCCGCGTGCTCGCGATCGCCGGCCTCGTACAGGTGCGTCGCGATGCGCGCGGCCTGCTCCCACGCCTTTTCGCCGAGGACGTTCTCGAGCGCCGTGCCCGCCGCCGCGTGCATCTCGCGCGACGCCTCGGCGGTGAGCGCGTCGGCGACGACCTCGCGCACGATCGGCGAAGTGAAGCGGAGCTCGCTTGCACCCACGTGCACGAGAAAATCGCGCTCCTTCAGCGTAGAGAGCGAGCGCTCGAGCTGGCTCATCGGCTGGCCGAGCATCTGCGCGAGGACCGCCGCGTTCACGGGATCGCCGAGGACCGCCGCCGCTTGGAGCGTGGCCCTGTCGGCGGGCGCCAGGCGCGCGACCCGCGACGCGACGAGGCCGCGCAGCGTCTTGGGGAGCGCCAGCTCCTGGCCGACGAGCTTCATCGTGAGGACGCGCTTGTCGGCGACGGTGACGGCGCGCGCGTCGACGAGGGCCTTCAGCACCTCCTCGATGAACTGCGGGTGTCCGCCGGCGCGCTCGCGCACGAAGCGGAGCAGCTCGTCGGGTGCGCGGTCGACGCCGAGGCGGAGCGCGACGAGGCGCTCCACGTCCTCGGCCGAGAGATCGGCGAGGTCGAGGCCGGCGTGGGCGGGGCTCTTCTCCAGCGGGTGCGAGAAGCCGGCGCGGGCGGCGAACGCGAAGACGACGCGCACGTGCGTCAGGCGCTCGAAGACCGCTTCGATCAGCGCGAAGCTCTCGGCGTCCATCGAATGCGCAGCGTCCCACGCGAAGGTGTGGGGGCGATCCTCGCACAGGCTCGTCACCATGCGCGTGAAGGCGCTGCGGAGCGCGCTCTTGGCGTTGCCCAGCGCAGGGCCCACTACGCTCGCGCCCAGCGCGCTCAGGATCGCACCGACGTCCTCGTCGTGCAGACCGAGCGCGCGCAGGCGCGGCTGCACCGTCATGATGCGCTCGTGGGGATCGCCGTCGGCGACGCCACACAATACCTGCAACATGCACATGATACCGGAGAGCGGCAGCTCGCGGCCGCGGGGCGGACACGTCGCCTGGTGCCAGCCGACGTTGTAGCCCCCCTTGCGGAGTCGGCGCTCGACCTCGACGAGCAGCCGCGTCTTGCCGACGCCGTGGTCGCCGCGCACCGTCAGGATCCGCGCGTTCTTCTTGGTCGCGGCCGCGAGGATCTCGCCGATCTTGCGGAGCTCGTCCTTCCGGCCGACGAAGCGACCGAAGGTCTCGCTCGGGCCGGCCACGTCCTTCACGAGCTGGCCGAGCGACGCGCTCGCCGGATCGAGGATCGGCTCGAGCGCGAACAGGGTGCGGACCTGCCGTGTCGCGGCGTTCGAGATGGCCAGCTGTCCCTCTCTCGCGCGCGCGAGCGTTTGCGCCGTCGACACGAGCGTGCTCATGCGCTCGTCCGCGGTCGGCTCGCCGGAGTGGGAGACGTGGATCCGGCCGGTGTGCAGCCCCGCGCTCGGACGACGCGGGCCGTCGAGCGCCCGAAGGGCGACGAGGGCGCAGCGAATGGCGACCTCGGTGTCACGCCCATCGGGCTCGCCGAGGCCGAAGAGCGCCGCGATCTGCTCGGGCTCGCTCTTCACGACGCGGCCGCCGTAGCGCGACACGATCTCGTGCGCCTTGCCGCCGACCGCCTGGTCGCCGCGCGCCGGCAGCTCGATGACGAGCGCCGTCACCTCGCGCCGTTCGCCCATCTCGGCGGCGCGTCCGACGTCGACGATGCGGATGGACGCCGATGAGTCGTGGCGCACGGGGCCTGCCGGTCCGTGCGACGGGACCTCCACCGGGGTGCGCTCGTTCGAGCCGCGATCCTGCGTCTCGCCGTCGAGCACGGAGCCTTCGAGCGAGCTCGAGGAGCCTTCGTCGGTCGCGCGGAACGCGCCGAGGAACTCCGCGAGATCGTGCGCGCCGTAGCGGCGTCCCTGCGAGTAGAGGAACGCCAGCAAGGCCTCGTACATGCGCCCGGCGTCCGCGTAGCGCTCCTCCGGGTTCTTCGCCATCGCCATCTTCAGGATGGCGACGAGCTCACTCGGCGCGTCGGGGCGAAGGAGCTCGACCGGCGGGTACTCGCACGCCTGCACGCGACGGAGCGTCTCGAACGTCGTCGGTGCGTTGAAGGGGTTCACGCCGGCGACGCACTCGTAGAGCACCACGCCGAGCGAGAACAGATCGCTCCGCGCATCGACGCTCTCGCCGCGCGCTTGTTCCGGGCTCATGTACCCGAATTTGCCCTGCAGCTGGCGCGAGCGCGTGTCCTCGATCGCCGGGGACTCGAGCGCGCCCTTCGCCTTCGCGATGCCGAAATCGGTGACCTTGACCTCGCCCTCGAGGGAGAGGAGAACGTTCTGCGGCGACACGTCGCGGTGCACGATGCCGAGCGCCTTGCTCTGCTCGTCACGCCGCCGGTGCGCGTGGTCGAGCCCCTTGGCCACCTCCGCCGCGATGTACACGCACATGTCGATCGGCAGAGTCGTCTGCTGGCGCCGGCACCGCGCGAGGAGCGACGCGAGGTCGAACCCGTGCACGAACTCCATCGCCATGTAATAGGCGTCGGGCCGCCGCGACCCGAGGACGTCCTCACCGGGGGCGATGCCGAGATCGAACACCTGCACGATGTTCGCGTGGGACAGGCGCACGGCGAGCTTGGCTTCGTGGATGAACATGTCCACGAACTCCTTGCTCCGCGCGAGCTCGGGAAGGATGCGCTTGATGACGACGACCTTCTCGAACCCCTCGACGCCGTAGCTCTTCGCCTTGAACACCTCGGCCATGCCGCCCTGGCCGAGGCGCTCCAGCAAACGGTATCGACCAAACGTCTGGTTCAAAGCGCCCCGATTTCCCCGAAATTCCAGCTCAATGTGTAGTCCAAGCTGGTGGAAAAGGTACCACTTTCGTACCGGAGCGCTGCGGCGGTCTCAGCGGACGGGGCGGGCGTCGGGCCGGGGGAGCGGCCGCGCGGGGCGTGTGATCCAGATGGGGTTGGTGAAGGCCATCGGCGTCACCGGCATGAAGGGCAGGATGTCGTCCATCGCGCGGGAGCCGCGGGCGATGATCATCATCCAGGTGCTGTCGGGGCCGACGGGGACCGAGAGCTGACCGTCGAAGCGAATCGTGCGCGCCTGCGCTTCGTCGAGCGAGCCGGCCTCGGCGCCGAGAACGCTCGGGCGGGTTGCGATCGGGATCTTCTGCACCTCGCGGCCGCCGACGATGACCTCGACCGAGGTGACGTCGATCCACGGCGCGGCGCGGATCGTCACGTGCGCAGGGACGAGCTCGTCGGTCGTCTCGATCTCGTCGCCTGGACGCGCGCCGCGCACCTCGACGTCGAGGATGGGGCCGCTGGTGACCGACGCGTGCCCCTTCTTCACGGCGGCGACGACCGCGGCCGTGTCGATCGGCGCGCCTGTGTCGCCCGCGGCGGCGTCCCCGACGCGCGCCATCGTGCGCGGGTAGCCGGCCCAGTTGAACTGGATGCGGTGCGAGTCGCTGCTGCCCGTCGCCGCGTAGCGATGCCCGAGGTTCAGGAGCGCGTAGAAGTCCTTGAGCACGGCGTCGACGCGGTACGGGCGCCCGGCGTCGTAGCCGCTATACACCTCGATCGCGTCGAAATCGGTGCGCATGCGCGGCGGCGGCGCCGGAGACTGCGGGCTCCACTGGAAGATCTCGAAGTAGCCGATCGCCTGCGGCAAGCGCGGGTGATTGACGACGAGGACGCGGTTGGGATCGCCGCGACGCGCGGCCGCGAAGATCGCACCCACGCTGGTGCCGCGGTAGGGCGGCGCGGGGCCGGGCGGGTACGGGAAGACGCCGAAGTGGCCGAAGCGCGGATTGAACGTCGTCACCTCGACGCCGGGGACCCACGCGAGCTTGTTCGTCAGATCCTGCGTCTCGAGCGCCGGGCCGTAGTCGCCGACCAGGTTGTGCTCGCTCGGCACCGCGAAGTCGACGCCGGCGGCGACGAGCGACAGCACGCGATCTTCGGGCGAGACCGGACTGTCGAAGCTCGGGCGCGCGTGCACGTGGAGATCGCAGCCGACGACGCCGGGCGTCGGAACGACGTGCCGAAGCACGAGGTCGGTGGACGCGCTGTGTCCGCCGGTGATCTCGACGGTCTTTGCGTCGATCGACCACTCGATGCCCTTGGTCGCTGCGACGCGGTAGCGGCCGGCGGGGAGCGGCGTCGTGACGTCGCCGCGCAGCGAGTCGACGAGCGGCCCGGCTCCCGACGCGCGGAAGTCGGGGCCGAAGCTCGGGTCGAGCGTCCCGTCGATGCCGTGCACGATGACGCGCGCGGTGAGCGGCGCGCCGGTGTCGGCGTCGGTGACGCGCAGCGCGAGCTCGCCGCCGGGCGAGACGTCGAGACGAAGCTCCCACGGCAGCCCCGGCGTGTACGTGATGGGCGCGCTCGTGCGCGTGGCGTCGAGCGCGGCGTACCACTGCGTGACGGTCGTGGGCACGTCGACGTCGAAGCGACCGCCTGCCTCGGTGTGCACGCGCACACGCGGCGCGCCTTCGGCGTCGAGGCCGAACACCTGCGCGCGGTCGGTCGTGCCCGTCACGATGCCGCGCACGTGCGCGGTAGGCGTGTCCGTCGCGGCGAAGAGGCCGCGCCACACCGCGCCGCTCGACGCGCCGAGGAGCACGCGAAGACCGACCGTCGCCTCCTTGGTGCCGTCGAACTTCGCCTCCGCGCTCGTGACCGAGAGGCGCATCGGTGCCATGGGATCCTTGCCGCCGTCGTCGGCGACGAGCGCGACGTCGAGCGCGCCGCGCGCGGACGCGAAGCCGAGCGGGCGCGGGGCGGTGTCGAGGACGACGATGCCGCCCGTCGTCGTGCCGAGATCGGCGAGGTTGCCGATGCCGCTGACGAACGCTGGGCGCCCGCCTGCCTCCGTCTCCATCCGGAGCGCCAAGGTGTGGGCGGTGGCGAGCGGGCCCCGCGGCACCATGTGCAGGTCGGCGATGAGCGCGTCGCTGTCGGGATCGACGTGCAGATCGAACAGCGCCCCCGCCTCCTCGCCGCCGAGGGAGACCGGGATCGCCGCGCCGAACGAACCCTTCTCCGACGCATGGAGATCCTGCCGGCCGATCGACAGCGGGCGCGCCGTTCCGTTGACGACGACGAAGAGCGTGATGTCACGCCCGACCGACTCGTCGCGGCTGCGAAGCGTGACGGTGCCGCGCGCGCCGTGCAGCGTGAACGAGCTCGCGCGGCCGCCGAGGAGGGTGCCGGCGCCCGCGCGCTTCAGGCCGAGCTCGGGGAGGCGCGCGCGACGCTGCGGCGCGCTCGCGGCGACCGTGAACGCGATACCGCCGACGAAGAGCCCGGCGTAGAGGAGGTGCAGCGACCTCGTCACCTTCGTGCAAGCCTATCCGATAAGGCCGCTGCCACGCGAGATCGTGACGCGGCCGGGCGCGGGGAGATACGGTCCGGACCTTGCCCCGGGTCGTGGTCGTGGTCGCGGTCGTGGTCGCGGTCGCGGTCGCGGTCGCGGTCGCGGTCGTGTGCTAGAACGCGTCTATAAAGAAAGGCGCTCATGCGACCTCTCCTTCCCCTCCTTCGACTCCTCCTCGCCGCCCTCGTCCTCCTCGTCCCAGCCCGTGCCCTCGCGGACAAGGTCGCTGTCCTCCCCTTCACCAGCGTCGGTCAGACTCCGAGCCCCGACCTCGCATCCGCCCGCGACGCGACCAAGTCGGCGGCGCTCGCCAAGGGTCACCTTCTCGCGAGCGACTCCGAGATGCTCGCCGCGCAGATGTCCACGAAGGACGGCGCACCCGACACCCGCGAGGAGTACCGCGCGGCCGGACGCGCCAGCAGCTCGCAGTGGACCGTGGCGGGTCGCGTCGCGCCGCGCGAGGGTGGCTACCGGCTCGAGGTCGAGGCGTGCCAGGTCGACTCCGGGCGCGTCGAGTCGCTCGCGCGCGACATCGAGCCGTCGCAGGCGACGAGCGAGATCGCCGAGATGCTCGCGCTTCTCCTGCGGCCCGAGGGAATCGGCAACGCCGACATCCCCTGGCAACACGGGCAACCCAAGCCGCCCACGCCGCCGCCGCCAACCCCCAAACCGCCGGAGCCACCGCCAACGCCGCCACCTCCCCCTCCGCCGCCCGCCGTGAAGCACGCGTACGCGGAAGGTCACCCGCTCTCGCTGGGACTCGGCGTCGCGTTGACGAGCGCGGTCTCGCGGCCGAAGAACGCATCCGGTTCGCCTACGGCCGTCTCGGTCGAGGCGAGCGGCGGCTATGCGCTCGACGCGGTGCCGGGGCTCGAGCTGCGCGGGGACTTCGCCGGTTCGGTCGCCGGGCCCGGGTCCATCTTCTTCGACGCCGGCGCGCGCTACGCGATTCCGGTCGTCCCGACGGCGCGCCTGTTCGTCGGACCCGAAGCCACGATCGGCGCTTTTTTTCCGACGGGTGGCGACAAGACCGCGCGCTTCTACGCGCGCGGCTCGGCGTTCGTCGCGCTCGGCATCGGCGCGCGCGCGCAGGTGGAGCTCAGCGGCGACATCGCGCCGGTGCTCGGCTCGTCCACGCTCGTGCTCGCTGGCGGCACGCTGCGCGGGCTCGTTCGCTTCTGATGCTCCTTGCGACGCCCGAGGAGACCGATGCCCTCGGTCGTCGCATCGCCGCGTGCCTCGAGCCCGGCGATCTCGTGCTCCTCTCCGGCGGCCTCGGCGCGGGCAAGACCCACCTCGCCCGCGCCATCGCGCACGCGCTCGGCGTACCCGAGGACGAGCCCGTGACGAGCCCCACGTTCACGCTCGTGCAGGAGTACCAGGGGACCGCGTCGGCGCTCGTCCACGCAGATCTCTACCGCCTGCTCGACTCCGCCGCGGGACTCGACGTGGAGATCGCGCGCCTCGGCCTCCGCGAGCGGCGCGCCGAAGGCGCCATTCTGCTCGTCGAGTGGGGCGAAGACGCCGCGACCGCGCTCGGAGGCGAGGCCGACCTCGTCGTCGCGCTGGCGCCACGTGGCGAGACGAGCCGCGAGGCGACGCTGAGCGGCCCTCGATCGGAGCGAGTCCGCGACTAAGACCACGACCGCAACGCCCGCGACGCAACGCCCGCGACCGCAACGCCCGCGACCTCACCGAATCGTCTGCGTGCACTTCCCCGCGTTGCAAACCATCGGCGCACAGCAATCCCCGTCCACCACGCACGCGCCGCATTTCCCCCCCTTGCACGCCGGCGTCGCGCCCTCGCAATCGCGGCAGCTCGAGCACCCGCCGCCCGGCGCCTGGCAACCCTGGAGGTCCATGATGGCCTCGTCGTAGTCGACGTTGACCGCCCCCGTGACGTCCAGAGCGCGCGCGAACAGCGAGCCCTTCACGTCCAGCGACGCCTCGGTCGTGAGCACCGCGTTCGGCGCGTGCAGGTTGGCCCCGAGGCCGATCGATCCCGCCAGCGCCACCGACGTGCCGCCAACATAGACGCGGACCTTCGCTGGCGCAGCCGACCACCCGAACGCTGTCGCGCCGCCGACCTTGAGGTTCCCGCCGACGAAGAGATCGAGCTCGGCGCCGACCGCAAGCGCGAGGTGCGACGCGCCCGCGACGTCGTAGTCGCCGGCGACGAAGATCGCGGTGCGGCCGGTCAACGTCAGGCGGAGGTTCGTGCCCTGGATCGCGTCGAAGTAGTACTTGCCGCACGGCAGCGTGACGTCGATATTCTCGAACTTGCTGAGCGTCGCGGCGGTCACGTTGGACGCCGCGTCGTCGTTGTTCGTCTTGAAGGAGGCGACGATCGGATCGATTTTCAGCGGGTCCTTGCAGTTGCACGGGTCTCCGAAGGCGACCGCCTCGTGCACGACGCCCTTGGTCACGTTGAACTGCGACGGCGGATCGCCGCTCGGCAAGTGCAGGCGGCCGCCGATGTCGAGGATGCCGCCGGCGACCGGTCCGCGCACGAAGACGTCGTCGGTGACGCTGAACGATCCCTCGGCCTGGAGTGCGCCGCCCGACCAGATCTGCTGCGCGATGCTCCCTGCGCCGCGGAGCGAGACAACGTCGCCCGTCACGCCGGCCCCACCGGCCCACAACGATCCCTGGATCCCGATCGCGCCGCCGTTCGCGAACGCGCCGTTGGTCCCGACGGAGGCGGCGTGGCCGGGGCTCGTCTGCCTGGTCGAGTCGAACGACGAGGTGTGGATCGACCCGCTCAACTTCAGGTCGGTGCACGAGCACATGGCGAAGACGAACGTCTTCTTTCCGAGGTCGCCGGTGCACTGGTCGGTGCCCGGCAGCTGGATGCCGCCGGAGCCGCTACAGAAGCCGCCACTCCCCGGCGGCTTGGTCGCGCCGCCGTCGCCGCCAAACGTGCCGCTCCCGTTGCCGCCGGCCGCCCCGCCACCTGGCCCGGCGGTCCCGTCCCCGCTGCCCGGCTCCACCCCCGCCACCGTTCCGCACGCGGTCGCCAGCGACGCGAGCACGCTGACGCCGAGAACTGCAACGCCGAAACAAGCGGATTTCCACATGGCTGATGACCTCCGGGTCCTGACCCCCTGAGCAACCTCGATGCCACCCGACAAAAGACGACGCTGGCCGAGAAATCCGAGGCTCCGAGGTCCGAGAGACGCGTCACCGTGGACGCAGCGCGGAGGTGGACGCACCGATTCGCGCGTCGTCGACGACGCGGGGCTCAGGTCAGAGCCCGCCGGACGGAACGCCACGGCCCGCCGGCCGGAATGCCGCGATCTGTCGTACGGTTGCGCGACCATGGCCGGCCCGTCGGGTGCACCGAGTACCTCGCGCGCGCGGAGGGGAGCTCGTTGGATGCGATCCTCGGGGATCACATGCGCCATCGTCGCGACCTGCGTAGTCACCGCAGGCCACGCGCGCGCGCAAGAGGCGAGCGGTTCGCCGACGCCGCCGGCGCTCGTTCCGCCCAAGGCGATCGAGACCGGGCGCGTGCCGTACCCGGCGGGGGAGGCGGGGGAGGCGAGCGTCGTCCTCGAGCTGCTCGTCGACAAGGAAGGGCGCGTCGCGCGCGTGGTGGTGGTCGACGGGCGCGAGCCGTTCGCGTCGGCGGCCGCGGCGCATGCCGCGCGCTTTCGCTTCGAGCCTGCGCGGCGCGCCGACATCGCGATCGCCGCGCGCATTCGGATGCTCGTCGAGTTCCACGAGCCGTCGCGCGCGAAGGAGCTCGCGGCGCCGCCCGCTCCGACGACGGGCGTGGCGAAGCCCGCGGCGGCCGACGCGACCGAGGAGGTACGCGTCGCCGGTCAACGCCTCGACGTCGGCGGTACGCAGATGGGCGGCGGTGAGGTCCGCCAGATGCCCGGCGCGTTCGGCGACGCGTTTCGCGCCATCGACGCGCTCCCCGGCGTGACGCCGATCGTGAGCGGCCTGCCCTACTACTTCATCCGCGGCGCGCCGCCGGGAAACACCGGCTACATGATCGACGGCGTCCGCGTGCCGCTCCTCTTCCACTTCGGCGTCGCGCGCGCGGTCGTGCACCCGGGGCTCATCGATCGCGTCGACTTCTACCCCGGCGCGTTCCCGGCGCGGTACGGCCGCTTCGCCGGCGGAATCATCGATGGGAAGACGAAGGAGCCCGCGAACGAGCTGCACGGCGAGTGGGACGCGAGCCTCATCCACGCCGGCGCGCTCGTCGAAGCGCCGCTCGCCGACGGGCGCGCCAACGTGACGGTCGCCGGCCGCTACGGCTACCCCGGCCTCCTCCTCACCCTCCTCGCGCCGCGAGTGTTCTTGCAGTATGGCGACTACCAAGCGCGCGCGTCGTGGAAGGCGACCGATCACGACACTCTCGGCGTCTTCACGTTCGGCAGCTACGACGCGGCGGGTTCGCGCGACAGGGACGGGAACCTCAAAGACGTGACCTCGACGCAGTTCCACCGCGTCGATTTGCGCTGGGACCACGACCTCGGAACGTCCGGCCGGATGCGCACGGCGGTGACGCTCGGCTTCGATCAGACGGGCAACGGCAACGACTTCACCGTGCGCGACACGATGTCGGGCGTCCGCAACGAGATCGACTACCGCGTCTCGAGCACGGTGCGGGTGCGCGGTGGGGCCGACGTCTTGCTCGACCACTACACGCTCGTCTCCACGGGCAACGAGATCCACAATTTCCCCGGCCGCAACGACGTCGCGATGGGCCTGCGCGCCGACGTCGTCGTGAAGCTCTCGCCGGCGGTCGAGATCGTCCCCGGCGCGCGCGTCGACTACTTCGGCTCGAAGACCGAGCTCGCCGGGACCGCTGCCGCTGTACCGACGCTCGACCCGCGCCTCGCCACGCGCGTCCGCGTCGCGCCGCGCGTCACGCTCCTTTCGGCGTTCGGGATCACGCACCAGCCGCCGTCCTTCGTCGCGCCGGTGCCGGGGCTTCAGCTCGGCCGGCTCGACAGGGGGGTGCAGACGGCGGTGCAGATCAGCCAAGGCGTCGAGGTGATCCTGCCCGCCGAGGTCACGATCACTCCCACTGCGTTCCTGCACGACTATCTGAAGCTCACCGACGCGACGGCGACGTGCGGTCTCGACCACATCGACAACGCCAGCGACTGCCTCGATCAGCGCGTGCGCGGGCGGACGTTCGGCCTCGAGGTCCTCCTTCGCCGTCCGCTGACGAAGCGCCTCACCGGCTGGGTCGCGTACACGCTCTCCCGCTCGACGCGCGAGGCGCACCCGCTCGACTCCGGATCGCCCGAGCAGGTGCAGACGGTACTGAGCGAGTTCGATCGCACGCACGTCCTCAACGTGGTGACCGCCTACGATCTCGGGCGAAACTGGCGCATCGGCGGCCGCTTCGTCTATTACACCGGCCGCCCGTACTCGAACCGCATCCGGGGCGTGGCCGTCCCGCCCTTCAACAGCGAGCGCTTGCCGCCCTTTTTCCGCATCGACGCGCGCCTCGAAAAGCGCTGGCTCACGAAGCGCGGCTACATCGCGTTCGTCGCCGAAGGACTCAACGTGACGGCGAACAAGGAGGTGCTCGACGTCACCTGCGTCGCGTCGAAGAGCTCGCTCTACGATCAGTGCCAGCCAAACACCTCGGGGAGCATTCCCGTCATCGTCCCGAGCATCGGCCTCGAGGGGGCGTTTTGAACGCCGAAAGACCCAGCGGTGGCCCGCTCGCGATCCGCCGCAGCCGGCCGCGAGGGAGGCCGGGCTAACGTGTCGATCTCCCGTGGGCACGCTTGGTGCTAACGGGAACGTGGATGCTCCGCACGCTGCTCATGCGACTCGCCCCGCTCGCGCTGGCGATGGCATGCGCTCACTGCGGCGGGGGCGACGGCGCAGGAGCGAGCGACCCGACCGGCGGCGTCGCGGCGGCTCCGCCTGGATCGCCTGCACCTGTCCCTCCGCCCGGCGCCACACCCCTCGAAGGAGGCGACGGAGGCGACGCGGGAGCCTCGGAGCCGCGTGACGCCGCGCGGCCAAGCTACGACGCGTCGTCGTGGATGGGCGCGCTGCCCGACAGCGACAGCCTCACCGCGCTCACGATCCCCGGCACGCACGAGTCGTGCGCACGCGCACGTTCGAGCAGACGTTCGACGCGTACGTGAAGAAGGCGCCGAGCTCCTGGAGCCTGGGAACGGCCGTGCCGGCGCTGTCGGACGCGCGCGGGAAGATCGTCCTCGTACGGCGGTTCGCCGCCGCCGCGCCGAAGGGCATCGACGCGACGAAGTGGGCCGACAAGGCGACGTTCACGCTTCAGGCCTACTTCTCCGATCCGGCGCACGGAAAAGGTCGCTACGGCGTCCTCGCGATGGACTTCGTCGACGCGACGCGCGCGGGGCTCGTGCTGAAGAAGAATTTCTAGACGCCCACTCCGAAGGAGGCGCCGCCGCCGAGCTTCAGATCGACGACGACGGGGCGGTGGAGCGCGTGCGCGCGATGGCTGGACGACGAGCTAGCTCGCTCGGGTGACCGTCACCACGGCCGTGGACGCTGCCTCATTGATCGAGACCACGGTCACGGTGACGCCTCCGCGCGTCACGCTCATTGCCGCCGCGAGCGCTTTGTCGGGAGCCCCGCTGAGCACGATCTTCACCCGGTTCGCCGCGTCCACGAGATGAACGAGGACTCGCGTGGCCGGCGCGCCAATGTCCCAGCCGGTGTTCCGAATGAGCTCCACGGTGTAGTAGCCGCTGGCGCCGTTCGGGATCTTCACGACGCGGACCCCGGCGACGTCGGGGCGGTTGACGGCGGCGAGCGTCATCGTGCTCGTCCCCACCGGAGCCGTGACTAGCTCGGCCCCGAAGAGGTCGATTCCCAGATTCGCCCCGAGCAAGAGACGCTCGCCTGCGACGAAGCCGTTCGCACCCGGCGCGCCGTCGCGATCACGCATGCCGGGAGCGGCGTGCGCGTAATTCAGCTGCGCGCTCATCTCGTCCCACGCGTCGCAATAGTCACCAGGAGCCCCGCCGCAGCTACTGAGAAGCTCGTCCTGCGTGTGCTGCAAGCCGTAGCTGTGGCCGATCTCGTGGGCCATGAAGTTCGTGTCGAGGTGATCTTGCGCGATCGTGACCGTCGCCCCTCCGCCGGAGCCGTCGTCCGCGTAGTCGGCGCTTATCACCGAGATGACTCGGAAGTAGCTTCCCAGCGCGAGCGAAGGGTTGGCTTTCTGCGCGGCAGCGACGCATGCGTCGTTGAGCGCCACGCGGCCAACCTTGGTCGGATCGATCGACGGATCGGTGACGCTTCCCATCGAGTACCACCCCGCGACCTGCGAGCCGCTCAGGTCGAGACGGCCGTAGGTCATCTCGGCGTAGTAATCGAAGAGATTGTCCTTCCCAGACCCGCTCGCCAAGAGCAGCTGCCGCGTCGCACCCTCGGCGACGCCGGTGTCCGTCGTTTCGTTGTACTTGCACATGATCGCGAGGGTCGGCGCCTGCTTCGCGTCGGGCCGCATGCAGCGCGCGCCCGCGCTGACGAGCCCGGGGTTGCACGTTCCCCCGCAGGACAAGAGCCCCGGCGCGCCGCACGGAACGCACACGCTCCGTCCGGCGTTGTACGTCAGGCCCGTGAGGCACGCGTACGGGCACGATGTCTGTTCCTCGCCGCACGCGTGGCTCCCGGAGCCCGAGCAGGTGTCGGGATCGGAGTCGACCGTGCAGATCGGCTTCTTCTTCGCCGGTGCGATCTCGCTCGTCCCCCACGACTCGATGCCGGTCGCCGTCTCGTTCGCGGAGCTTCCGCACGCGGCCGTCGCCGGAAGGAGTAGCCACAAGGCGTGTTTCATCGATCGCATGATGATTCTCCTGCAGGTGGCGCCCGCGCGAGACGACGCAGGCTGCCGTACGCAGCGTGTGTCGCACGCGTCCACCGACGCTCGCCTTCGGAGAGGTGTTCGTCTTTGGGGCGTGGAACCTGACAGAAGACCGAAAGACCCCGTCCGATTACTTCGCGACGCGCGGCTGGCTGCTCGGTCGCCGTCGGTCGTTGCAAGCCCGTGAGGCTCAGATCCCGCCGGCCGGAACTGCGACGAGCTCGCCCGCGCGCGGAACGGCGCACGTCACCGCCGGCAGCGCGGTGGAGATCGCCCGGGCGAAGAGCCCGGCAGCGCCTTCGACGAGGGTCGCGAGCGCGTACTTCGCGAAGGGATCGGAGAAGGTTGCCTCGGCGTGCGAAGGCATCACGAGACGCACGCCGAGCTTCTTGGCGGCGACGACGGCGTCGTCCGGCGTCATGACGTGCAGCGCACCGGTGCGAACGCGGGTGCCGTCGACGGGGAGGATGGCGGTGGTGGGCTTCATGCGCTCGGCGATCGCGTCGATCCCGTCGAAGAGGCGTGTATCACCTGCAAAATACACACAACGTCCGGCACCTTCGACGACGTAGCCGACCTCGTACACGTCGTGCTGCGCAGGGACCGCGGTCACCTTCGCGCGCCCGACGGGGACGCTCTCCCACGCGGGCAGGACGACGATGTCCTTGAAGCCGAGCGCCTTGAGCTGGAGCGCGAGGCCGTCGGTCGCCACGATCGCCTTGGCGCGCTTGTCGAGCCGATCGAGCGCGCGCATGTCCGCGTGGTCGGCGTGGTCGTGCGTGACGAGCACGGCGTCGAGCTCGCCGATCTGCTCGGGCAACGTCGCCGGGCCGCGCACGTGCGACAGGGCGCCGAATGCCGGATCGTAGAACCAGGGATCGGTCAGGAGGCGTGCGCCAGCCACCGAGAGGAGGTGGGTCGAGTGGCCGACGTGGACGAGCGCGCCGTCGGCGAGCGCCGGCGACGACGCGAGATCGGCGCGGCTCTGGGCGAAGCGCTCGCGACCCGACGGCGGCGCGATCCGAGCATGGTCGAGCGTGCCGCGCAGCTTCACGACCTCGAGCGCGCCGATGCCCACGCCGGCGAGGGCAGCAGCGAGCGCGCGACGACGCGTGACTCGGTTCACTGGAGCAGTCTAGCGCAGACCTCGGCGAGGGCCGAAGCGCTCACGCGCGGAGCTGGGCGTAGAGCTTCTGCATCGTCGGGCGCGCGCGCTCGGCGAGCGAGCGAACGGCGCCCTCGAGGCGCTGCCCGGTGCGCCAGCCGTCCCAGGCGGTGAGCGCGATCTCGTGGGCGATGGACCGCGGCCGCGCGCCGTCGGGCCTCGCCGCGCGCGGCTGCCGCCACCGGACGACGGCGCTCTGCACACCGCTCCAGAAGCGACCGCGCGCGGCCAGGCTCAGCATCGCGCCGCGACGCACCTGGGCCTGCGCGTCCTCGTTCGTCGCGTAGAGAGCCAGCGCCTCCTCGAGCCATGCGCCGTGGTCCTCGTCCTGCGCGACGTGGAGCGTGAAGTAGCCGATCTCCGCATCATTGAAGCCCGCGCGCCGCAGGCCCGGGATGATCGCCTCGAACATCCGCGGGATGGCCCACTCGTGCCCGGGGCCGACGGCTCCGAGCCCGACGAGGAACGGCTCCTCGGTCACGATGCGCCGGTGCGCGCGGATGAAGCCGTCGGCCGGCGCGGGGACCCGCACGTCGAGCCTGCCGGGGACGTCGCTGCCGCACGCATGGAGGAAGTGGCCGTAGAGCGTCGCGTGGTCCTCGCCGCGCGAGCCTTCGCCGTACTCGTCGACGAGCACCTTGGCGAGCCACAGCTTCGCCTCGCTCGACGGCGCACGGCAAAGGAGGCGCTCGAGGTAGCTCGTGAAGACGCACACGAGCGGGTAGTGGTTCTCGCCGAAGACGCGGTAGTCGTGGCGCGAAAACGGCGCGGTGGCGATGCGGTTCAGGAAGATGTGGTTGGTCGCCGGGTGCGTCTCGATGTCGCGCCGCAGCTCGGCGAGGAACGCCTTCGACGGCGTCATTGCGCGGCTCCTTCCAGATCGTCGACCCACGTGCGCCTCGGGATGCGCAGGCGCACGAGGCCGTCCGCGGCCGCGAGCTTGTTCGCTGCCTTCTCGGCCGCCGGCTCGTCGCCGGTCGGGTAGGTGATGTCCTGCCACGTCAGCCCCGCCTTTGCGCCGGGCCCGTTCATCAGCCCCTCCTCGTCGCGAAGGAAGGACCGGTAGTCGTAGTGCACGCGCTGGTAGCGCCACGTGCGCGCGTAGAACCACGCCATCCCCAGGAGGATCCTCGCGACGAACTTCGTCCGACGCTTGACGATGACCTCGAACGCCGCGCGCACGCTGGAGTCTGTCTCGTCGTAAAAGCGGCACATCTGCTTGTAGAACTCGTCGCGCGGCAGTCGCGTCGGGAGCACGGCGTGGGGCAGATCGAACAGCCGGTGGTCGGTGGTCAGCAGCTTGTCCGCGTACGCGCGGTACAGCTGCGTCCCCGGGAGCGGCGTCAGGATCGTGAAGAGCGGGATCGCGATCTTCAGGCTCCGCACGTACTCGAAGAGCTGCTCGAACTGAGCGACCGTCCAGTCCGCGCGCGCCATGAAGATGCCCGTCATGAAGATGCCGTTTTCGGCCATGACCTCGTTGGCCTTCTGGTTTTTCTGCCAGGTGTTCTTCTTGCGGAGCGCGGCGAGGTTGTCGTCGTCGTTCGACTCGTAGCCGCTCAGCACCATCACGAGACCGTTGCGGGCGAGCCGCGCGATGAGCTGCGGGTGGTCGGCGGCAAAATCGGTGCGCCCCTGCGTGAGCCAGTACTTCTTCACGCCGCGGCGCTCGAGCTCGTCGCAGAGCTGCTCCGCGCGCTTCTTGCTGGTGAGGAAATTGTCGTCGAGGACGAAGACGAACGGCTCGTCGCACGCCTCCATCTGATCGACGATTCGCTTCGCCGAGAGGAAGCGCGTGCGCCGCTCGTAAAATTCCCAGATCGCGCAGAAGTTGCAATCGAACGAGCAGCCGCGGCTCGTGAAGATCGACGCCATCGGCCGGACGCCGGTGAAAAAATACCGACCCTTGTACTTTGCAACGAGTCGCCGGTCGGGCACCGGCAGCTCGTCGAGGTTCGCCGTCTGCTCGCGCTTGCCGTTCGCGCGGCGCACGCCGTCCGCGTCGCGGTAGCGCACGCCCATGACGCCCGTGAATGTGCGGTCGTTTTCTGCCCGCTGCGCGTCCCAGCGCGCGCACAGCTCACGGAACGTTAGCTCCCCTTCCCCCTGCACGACGACGTCGACGTAGGGCTCGTCGAACTCGTCGGGGCAGAGCGTCGGGTGGTGACCGCCGACGACGGTGAGCGCCTGCGGCCGGATCGCGCGGGCCATCCTGAGGACGGCCTTCGCCTGGTAGGCGTCCGTGGTCATGCTCGTCGTGCCGACGACATCGGGCGCGAAGCTCACGAGCTCGCGGGCGAGCGCGTCCTCGTCCTCGAGCCGCAAGTCGAGCACGCGGACCTCGTGCTGATCGCCGACGGCGGCCCCCACGGCCGTGAGCGCCACGGGCTCCGACAACCAGACGACGTTTTCGAGCCCCAGACGCCCGTTTTCGAACGGCGTCGGCATCACCAGGAGCACCCGCATGTTCACCTGCCTCCGTGGGTGGCTTCGTCACGCCTCCATTATTGGATGCACCGCGACGAAGTCTTGTGGGCTTCCGTGGGTCAGGGTGGCCAGCGCGCCGCTACCGGCGAAAAAGGCCTGTCAACTAGGTCTTTTCTGGCTCGGCGCCTGCGGGGGCCTCGTCGTCTTCCGGTTTCGGCGCGTCGGCCTTCTTGTCCTTGCCGACGAGCTTCTTGTCGCGCTTGGCCTTCGGCGCATCGGCGAGCGTCGTGGCCTTGCGCGACTTCGCGGCCGGCGGCGCGGGGGCCTCGTCCGCGGGGGCGCTCGCCTCCTCGTCCGCGGGCTCTTCTTCCTCTTCGTCCCCGTCGTCCTCGGCGGCAACCTTGGGCGCTGTCTCGGCGCCCGCAGGGAGGCCGAGGCTCATCGCGGCCTTGGGGTTCCTGCGCGCCTCTTCCCAGAACTTCGCATAGAAGTACGAGACCGCGCACGCCGTCAGCAGCGCGATCCACTGGCTCGTGGAGAGCTGGATCGTGGTGGTCTCGCCGAAGCTGGCCGGCTTCAGCCACACGAACGCGGCCAGCGGGGTGGCGAGCGCGACGATTCGCGCGATCGTTCGCAGGCGCTCGTTCTGGATACCGAGCGCGATGCCGAACGTGAAGCCGATCGCCATCAAGAGCAGCGCGCCGGGGATGAGGACGTGCTCCGCCATCGCCGGGCCGTAGACGCCGCGCTCCTCGTCGTCGCGGATGACCTCGAGCAAGAAGCGCAGAACGCCGTAGCCGAAGACGAACAGGAAGAAGATCTGTCCGCGGAATTTCTGGTTCTTGCGCTGCCACAGCAGAAGAGTGAGGAGCAGCAAGCCGCAGAGCGACTCGTAGATTTGCGTCGGGTGGACCGGCAACGACGAGTTCAGCGCGAGCGCCTTGTCGTGGTGCGTGACGAGGTGGCGCACGTACGCCGGCGACCCCTGGCCGCTGTCGAGCGTCGAGTCGGGCCAGTGCGGGAAGGTGCCGAGCTTCTGCAGCCACATCGGCGCGTCCTTCGTGAGCGTCGTGCCGAAGTCGCAGCCGAAGAGGTAGCAGCCGATGCGCGTGACGAGCAGACCCGACGCGAGGCTCGGAACGGCGACGTCGGCCCATGGCATCAAGCGGATGCGGTGGCGCGAGAGGTACATCCAGCTTCCGACGTAGCCGCCGAGGAAGCCGCCGTACGCAACGAGGCCGCCACGACGCAGCGCGAAGATGTCGGCGAACGTCTTGAACTCGTCGAGGTTGGTGACGATGTAGAGCACGCGCGACCCGACGATCGCGGCCACCGCGGTGAAGACGTAGCAGTTGGCCATCGTCTCCTTGGGCAGCCCGTCGCGCTCGGCGAGGGTGAGCGTCAGGTACCAGCCGACGACGAGCGACAGGCCGAGCATGACGCCGTACGAGTAGATCGGCACGAAGGGGGCTTCGTACGTCTTGTCGCGGAAGTACCAGGCGCCGAGGGCGGCGGCGAAGCCGATGAGGACTCCGCCGAGCGCGCCCTGCTTGTCCTGCTTCCTCTGGGACCACGCGCCGTAGAGCAGCGTGATCACCGCTATGGCGACGAGCGCCCACCAGATCTTGAGCGGCCGATTCGGCAGGGGGATGCGGATCAGGATGGGGTGCATGGCAGGGGACGGTCTTACACAAAAGCCGCGACATTCGCACGTCGTGCTAAAAAGTGGCCGTGAACAGCCGGCCTTTTCCCTTCCCCCGCCCCTCCGATGCATCGCGCCACCGCCCCGCCGCGCCGCGCCTCGGCCTCCTCGGCCCGCTGCTCCTCGGCGCGGCGGCCTGCGTTCCCCCCGGGAACAGCACCCCCAGCGACTCCGGCGGCCCCACGGCGACCGCGGCCGCGACCTCGACGGTGCGCCCGTCGGTGAACGTCATGACGGCCCCGTTCAGCGACAATTTCGACCGTCCGAACACGCCCTTCGGCGCGAATACCGGAGCGGACGCGGCCTCGCCCGGCACGCCGACCCTCATCGTCCTGGGCGACGCGGGCCCGGCCAGGGGCGCGGATGCGGCCGCCGGGAGCGCCAGAGCCGCCGACGCCCAGGCCACCGACGCCAGGGCGGACGCGCCGGGCGAAGGGGGCATGGCCGCCGTGGCGACGGTCGACGCTGCCCCCGCCGTGAACCCGGAGATGGAGCCGGTCGGCCCGGACTGGATGGTCACCTCGCCCCCGCTGCACGCCTGGCGCATCGAAAACGGCAAGCTGTGCGGCCAGAACGCCAAGAACCACGGCATCTGGCTGAAGCGGACGCTGCCGGTGAACGCGCGCATCGAATACGACGCCATCACCTACTCCGAAGAAGGCGACCTGAAATCGGAGATCTGGGGCGACGGCGTGTCCGCCGCGACGAGCACGTCGTACACGAACGCGACGTCGTACCTGGCGATCTACGGGGGCTGGAAGAACAAGTTCCACGTCCTCGCGCGCATCAACGAGCACGGCGACGATCGCAAGGAAATCAAGGTCGATCCGACGAGCGACGACCCGCGCCAGAAGGCGGTCGTCAAGGGGCAGCAGTACCACGTGAAGGTGGAGCGGACCGACGGCAAGACCGTGAAATTCTACGTCGACGACCTCGAGTACCTGACCTTCGCGGATGGCGCTCCTCTCACCGGCGCGGGCCACGACCACTTCGGCTTCAACGAGTGGCAGGTCAAGGTCTGCTACGACAACGTGAAAATCACGCCTCTCTGACGCGCCTTTGACGCGCCGGATACGTGCGGCGACCGCCCCGGGTTCCCTGTAGACTGTGCTCGTGGCGGAGACGAAGGTCACCAGCAACTCGAAGACGGGCACGTCGAAGACGGGCACCCGCCAGGCCCGCCAGCGCGCTCAGAAGGAACAGGAGGCGGACCTCGAGACGCTGGTGACCGAGCTCGAGCAGCGCGTCGACCGCCTGCGCGCCGCCTACGACCAGTATTTCATGGGGATCGAGAAGCTTCCCCCGCACGTCATCATCAAGGACGTGGAGCGGCGCTTCCAGGATCTGCGAAAGATTCAGATCCGGAACACGGCCCTGCGCTTCAAGTTCCAGAACACGCTGCAGAAACACAACACGTACCAGTCGTACTGGCAGCGCATCGTCCGACAGATCGAGGAAGGCACGTACAAGCGCGACGTCCGGCGGGCGAACGAGCGCTTCGGCAACGCGGCGCAGCGTCGAGGCGCCGCGAAGGAGATCGAGATCGACGTCGAGCTCGACGATCTCATGAGCGAGGACGCCGATCTCGGCGATCTGATGTCGGGCGTCGACGACGACGCCGACGCGCCCGACACGCTGCGGCCCGAAGCGCCCATGAGCTTCGACATGCCGGAGATCCCGCGCGACAGCGAATCGAGGCGCTTTCTGACGCTCGATCCGCCGGACGCCGGGATTGCCTTCGTGCCGCAGGCGCCCATCGAGGAGCGGCCGTCGCAGAAGCACCTGGTACGCATGGACGGAAGGCTCCCGCCGGTCGCGGCGACGCCTCACCTGGCGGGCAAGGCGCAGCTCCCGCGGGTCGCCGCTCCGCCCCCCAAGCAAGCGTCGGCACCCCGACAAGCCGTGGCGGCGCCGCAGGCCGCGCCTACGCCCGCCGCCGCACCCGCCCCCGCCGCGGCACCTGCCGCCGCGACGCGACGCAAGAGCACCGCCCCTCCGCCCAAGGAGGTCCCCCGCCCCGCGCAGCGAAAGAGCGCGCGCCCTCCCGCTCCGACCGCGGGCAACGGGGCGAAGGCCGCCGAGCCGAAGGCCGCGCCCAAGCCGGGCGATCTCTCCGACCAGCGCCTCCGCCAGCTCTACTCGCAGTACGTCGAGACCAAGCGGGCGCAAAAGGAGTCCACCGCCTCGCTCTCGTACGAGTCACTCGCCAGGAGCCTCCAGGAGTCGAGCGAGAAGCTCAAGGAGAAGCACGGCGGCAAGAAGGTCGACTTCGAGGTCACCGTGAAGGACGGCAAGACCATCCTACGGCCGGTCGTGAAGTGAATCAGTGGGTGTAGGGGCGCGCGGCGGAGCGCACGCTCGGGGGCCGTGAGGACGGCGGGTCGAGCTCTGCGTCGTCGCAGAACAGGATCGCGCAATGGCGGTTTTGACCCTGCTGGATGCGGCTGCAAAGCTCGACGAGGTCCTCGTCGGAGTCGACGACGCTGCCCTCGACCGGCTGGGCGGTGCGCGCGTCGTACTTGCAATTGTCGAGGGCGACCCAGCGGCCGCGGTACTCGTCCGTTTGCCGAATCTGAGACCAAGTGAACCGACTGACCATTCGACCCTCGGATACATGACGGTCGCGGGCGGGTCAAGCTTAGGGTGTGGCACCGATTTCACACTACTGGACATGCGTTCCTTATTGGCCGGGCGCAGAGGCTCGGATGTCTTCGCGATTCCTGCGTTTTCGGATAGTTTTGGCCCCGATGGCGCGGCGCGCATTGGCTTGGGTTCTCGTGGGTGGGATCCTCGTGGCGTGCGGCGTCGGCGGGCCGGGCACGCCTGGAGGGGCACGGGTGCCCGAAGGAGCGCGGCACCGGCCGCGGCGGCTTCCCGTGGGCCACGTCGAGGCCCGGGCGTCGCTCTTCGGCACCGACCTCGTCGGCCTCCCCACGGGCACGACGCTGAGCCCTGACGCGACACCCGGCGCACGTCTCTACGAGCTCGACCCGCATCTCCCGAGCGCTCCCTGGCTCCGTGCCGGCAACGCGGTCGCGACGGCGCTGTCGCCCGACGGGCGGACCCTCGCGGTGCTCACGAGCGGTTACAACCGCACGTTCGGCGCCGACGGCAAGCGGACCGATCCCGGCTCGAGCGAGTACGTGTTCTTCTACGATGTCGCCGGCGGCGAGCCGCGCGAGGTGGGCGTGGTCCCGATCCCGAACGCCTTCGGCGGCATGGTGTTCGCGCCCGACGGCGCGCGCCTGTGGGTGAGCGGCGGGTCCGACGACGCGGTCCACGAGCTCGTGCGCGATCCGACCACGGGGCGGTTCGCCGTGGGCGGCGCACCGATCGCCCTTGGGCACCCGCGCGGGCTCGGCATCGGCCAGGGCGCGTACGCCGCGGGCCTCGCCGTCACGCCGAGCGGCGTGCTGCTCTTCGTCGCCAACCACGAGAACGACACCGTCTCGGTGATCGACACCCGCGCCCGCGCGGTGGGGGCCGAGATCCGCCTGCCGCCCGGCGGCGGCAAGCCGGGGGGCGAGTTCCCCGCCGGGATCGTCGCCCTCGGCGAAGGACGCGCGCTCGTCGCCTGCCAGCGCGATCGCGAGGTCGTCGAGCTCGACGTCGCCTCCGCGAAGGTCGTGCGGCGCATCCCTGTCGGCGGCCAGCCCACGAAGCTCGTCGCGAACAAGGCCCTGTCGCGCGTTTACGTCGCGAACGCGAACAGCGACACCGTGAGCGTGATCGACGTCGCCGCCGGCCGCGCGGTGACCGAGATCGCGACCACCGCCGCTCCGTCCGCGCCGAGGGCGGCGCTCGCCCTCCGCGGCTCGAACCCCAACGCCCTCGCGCTCTCGCCCGACGAGCGCACGCTCTACGTGACGAACGGCGGGAACAACACGCTCGCGGTGATCCGCCTGCGCGAGGGCGGCGGCGGCGGCGACGTCGTCGGCCTCGTGCCGACCGGGTTCTACCCGAACGCCGTCAGCGTGTCGGCGCGCGGTGAGCGCCTCTTCGTCGCGCACGGCAAGAGCCCCACCGGGCCGAACCCCGGCGGACCGTGGAGCGATCGCGCGCGCGGCTACATGTCGAGCGATCCTGGGACCCTGAACCAGTACGCGCCGCAGCTCACGCGCGGCGGCCTCCTCTCGTTTCCGGTGCCGAGCGGCGCGACGCTCGACAAGCTGACGACGCAGTCGCTCGTGAACAACCGGTTCGTCACCTCGGACGACGTCGAGCGCGCCCCCGGGATCTTCACCGAGCTGCTCGGGCAGGTGAAGCACGTCATCTACGTCATCGGCGAGAACCGCACCTACGATCAGCTCTTCGGCGATCTGCCGGGCGCCGACGGCGATCCGAAGCTGGTGATGTGGGGCGACGCGATCACGCCGAACCACCACCGCCTCGCCCGCACCTTCGTGACGATGGACCGATTCTTCGACACCGGCGGCGTCTCCGGCGACGGCTGGCAGTGGAGCGTCGGCGGAAGGTCGACCGACGTGGCGGAGAAGGCCATCCCCGTCGAGTACGCGAACCGCGGCGCGCATAGCTACGACTGGGAAGGGTCCAACCGCGGCGTCAACGTCGGGCTCGCGTCGCCGGCGCAGCGCGCGGCGTGGAACCCGTGGACCCCGAACGATCCCGATCTGCTCCCTGGCACCGCCGACGTCGGCGCCATCGACGGGCCGGAGGAGGGCGGGCGCGGCTTCTTGTGGGACGTCGCGCTCGCCGCTCGCCGCACCGTGCGCAACTACGGCGTCTTCTGCGAGGATTTCCGCTACGGGCTCCCCGACGCCGATCCCGCGAAGGTGCCGCCGCTGCCGAGGCCGTGGGAGCAGAAGACCCGCGTAGCCTTCCCGACGGCGACGGCGCTCCTCGAGCGCACCGACCCCTACTTTCGCGGCTTCGACATGACGTTCGCGGACTACTGGCGCGAGGCCGCCTGGGAGCGCGAGTTCGACGAGTTCGTCGCGAAGGGGGACCTCCCGACGCTGGAGCTCGTTCGCCTGCCGCACGATCACCTTGGCCTCTTCGATCGCGCCGAGGACGGGCTCGGCACGCCCGATCACCAGATGGCCGATCACGACTACGCGGTCGGGCGGCTCGTCGAGAAGGTGTCGAAGAGCCCCTTCTGGGAGAGCACGGTCGTCGTCATCCTCGAGGACGACGCGCAGAACGGCGCCGATCACGTCGACGCGCACAGGAGCTTCGTGCTCTTCGCCGGCGGTCACGTGAAGCGCGGCGGCGCCGTCGTCTCGACACCCTACGCGACGCCCAGCGTGCTGCGCACGATCGGCCTGCTCCTCGGGCTGCCACCGCTCGGCCAGCAGGACGCGTTCGCGCCGCCGATCGAAGAGGCGTTCGACCTGCGCGCGGATCTCACGCCCTTCCAGGCGATGATCCCTCCCGTCCTGCGCACGTCGCGCTTGCCGCTGCCGGCCGCAGGTCCGATCGAGGCCGTCGGCCGCGCGCGCGGTGACGCCGCGACGTGGGCACTCGCCACCCTCGGGATGGATTTCCGCCACGAGGACACGCTGCCGACAGCGCTATGGAACCGCCAGCTCGCGTGCGGCCTCGGCGTCGCGGCGGCGGGCTGCACGTCCGAGACACCACCGCTCGTCTCGCAAGCGAAAGGCGACGACGACGACTAAGCCGCCGGACCGCTCGAAGTAGGGAGCACGGGCACGTGCACGCTTGCGGGCGAGATATGAGGACAGGCCCTAACCCGCCGGAGGCGGCGGAGGCGGAGGCGGCGGACCTTGCGGCATCGGCGGCGCCCCCTCGCCCGGCGGCGCGCCGTAGCCTTGCGGAACCGGCGCCGGCACGCGCGGCGGCTTCTTCGGCAGCGCCTTCCACGCGCCGTCGGTCGTGAACGCCGTCCAGCCCCAGCGGAGCCAGCGCAGGACCGCGAGCGCGACCCACAGCGCCCACACGAGCATGACCGCGCGGTAGACGAGGATCGGCACGGAGACGAGCCACGCGCCCTGCGGGATGTTCCCCGCCCGATCCTGGTACCAGGCCAGATGGCTCGCGGAGCAGCCGTTCCCCTGGATCTGCATCTCTGGCGCGCCGAGGAGCCCCTGGTGCACCGAGACGACGAGGACGACGAGCGCCACGAGCGTCCAGAGGACCAGCGCGACCTGCCGCAAGTTGAAGAGCGCCGCGCCGCCCGGGATGGCCGGTGTCCTCTGACGCCATCCGACCACGAGGAGCCATCCGACGACGATCGCCCCCGCGGCGACCGGGACCTGCGACAGGCCGATCGCCAGGAGCATCCAGTGCCAGGTCCGCACCGGCGTCCACGTCACGCGCCCGAGCGCGGCCGCGACGACGAGTAGCACGACGAACAGGCTCCAGAAGAGGACGGCGGGCCCCATGCGGGGACCACCGAGGAAGAGGACCCAGCGGCCCGCCTGGGCGATCGTGGTCTCCACGTTCACGCTCGGGGCGCCGAGATCGATCTCCGGCGTGCGGAAGACGAAGGCGATGCCGTCGGGCTGGCGCCACGCGACGCGGATCGTCTGCGTGCCGGGGACGATGGGCACCGTGACCTTCCTCCCCTCCTGGCGGATCGGCTGAACGGCGCCGTTGATCGCCAGCGACTCGAGCTGCGCGCCGTCGGGCAACGTCATCGTGTGTGGCAGGCCACGGCTGGCGCGGATCGTGAGCGTCGCGCTCGCATCCGTCGAGCGGAGCCCCGGGCTCACCTCGTAAGCGACGTGATCGATCGTGAGCGACTGGCCAGCGACGCCTTCGGGACGGGAGATCTCGACGGACGCCTGCTCACCCGGCCACGGCCTCCACTCGGGGAGCGCGTGCGCGGCGGTGTGAACGAAGGGAATGCCCTTCGGCGTCGCATGCCAGATGGGGCCGACGTCGAGCCGCCACACCTCCGTCGCGGCCAGCTGCTTGGGCGCGACGAGCTTGATCGGCGATTTTTGCTCGAGCACCGAGCGCCACGAGATCTCCGAGGCGTCGGGCGCCATGTTCACGAGCGCCTTGCCGGCGACGACGCGCACGTCCGCGGTGGTGACCGACTCGCCGGGCAGGAGCGGCACCTCGAGCACGATGGCGACCCCTTGCGGCGTCGCGCGCGCAACGCGGGTCTCGATCTGCCAGTTGAGCCCCAGGCGAAGCGTGCGCTCGATGCGGACGAACGGCGGGAGCACGCCTGGCTGCAGCGCCGCGCCGTCCCCGCTGCCGGCGGTCCCGCGGACACGTGTGAACTGCAAATTGTCGTCGGACAGCCCGTCCTCGTGCACGCCCGCGACCGTCCAGCCTTCGGCCGTCGCCTCGACGCGATGTGGCTTGGTCGGCAGGGCGAGCTGGACGATCTCGCGATCGGGCATCGGTCCCTCGACGAGGACCTGGTGGCTGCCGGGCTCGAGCGCGAGCCAAAGCTTGCCGTCCGTGGTGCGAAGGAGCGCCTTCGCCGGTAGGCCGTCGAGCGTGACGCTCTCGGGCGTCCACTGCTCGGGGCTGCCGGGGAGCACGATCGCGGTGCGCGCGAGCGCGTCGACGTCCATCCTGGCCCGCAGCGTCTTGCCGCGCACGTCGATGGACATCCGTCCGCTCGATGCGCAGCTCGGCTGACACGGCGCGGGGGCGAGCACGCGCTCGCGCAGCTCGTCGAGCAGCTCCTTCGACGGAAAGGTCTGCGCGAAGGCCGGGATCGGAGCGAGGAGGACGAAGACGGCCGCCACCGCCGCCGCCGCCGCCCCTGCCTTGCGGCGAAGCGCGGGGGGAAGGAAGCGATCGATGAACGGGAGCATCCGCAGGACGAGGAGCACGACGAGCGCCGCGCGCAGGAACGCGAGGAAGAAGTTCACGGTCGGCGACAGCAGCATCAGCTTGATGCGCTGCGAGCTCTCCACGGGTCCGCTCCACTTGAGCGAGATCGTCGTCCAGTGCCACTTCGGCAGGCCCGGGCCGGTCTGCACGATCGCGTTCGGATCGTAGGTCTCGGCGTTCAGCATGGAGCCGTACGCGTCGCCGCGCTTTCCCGCGCTCCACTTGCCCTGCGCCTGCGCTTGCTGCGCCGGGAGGGTCGTCACCGCGCTTGGCTCCGCCGGCGTGTCGACGGCTTTGGCGCCCCCCTTGTCGGCCTTCTCGTTCTTCTGCTCGTCGACCGCGCGGAAATCGTCGACCTCGGTCTGCTCCAGCCTCTCGCCGTCCTGGTCTTTCCCTTCGCCGCTCCGCGACAACGACGCGGTGACGTCGTCCACCCCGTTCATCGTCGCGGTCGGGTTCGCGAGCGCCGGGTACATCCCTTCGCGGACGTGGTGAACGAGGAACGGAATCGTCACCAGCACGAGCGCCGTCACCGCGGCGATCCTGCCGCACCGCAGCACCTTCGAGACCACGCCGGTCGGGAGGACACGAACCAGCGCCTCGAGCGCGAGGACCGCAACCCACGTCCACTTCGGCGCGTTCTCCTCGGGGAACGTCAGCGCCAGCATGACGAGCGCGAGGCCGCCCCACGGGACGCCGTAGAGCCTCGCTATCGCCAGCGCGAGCACGAGCGCCATGAAGAGCTCGAAGAGCGACCAGTGCCTCACCCACGTGCCCGGCACCTCGTCGACGCCGGACGCGTGCAACAGACGCCAGCCGGGCGGCAGGTGCAGCTGCCCCGTCACCTGGTGAAAGTCGTGCTTCCACCCGACCGCGGGGACGTCGCCCGGATCGCCGGTGAGCCGGCTGTCGGCGCCCACGTCGAGCTCGCCCTGCCGGATTTCCACGCCGCGGAAGCTCGCGTCGCCCAGGTGCGTGATGAACTGGTTGGCGTTCTTCGTCGAGACGCGGCCAAGCACGGTCGGCGGCGCCATCTCGAGGCGCGAGTCGCGCGTGAGCGAGCCGCGCACCGTGTCCGAGATCGTGTAGCCGGAGCCGTCGAAATCGAGCCACATGTTGCGCGTGAGGCGCAGCTGGTTGGGCGGCGGATCGGCGTCGCCGCGGCGCTTCTCGACGAAGCGCATGACGTCGCCGACCTTGATCGGGTACGCGGGCAGACGCTTCCAGTCGGCGGGCAACGTCGTCTGCTGGGGATCGATCGCGGAGGCGCCCTCCACCTCGACGACGCGCAGATCGTTCTTCGCCTCGAACACCCACACCTCGTCGCCCTCGCGCCAAGGGCCGTCGGGGGCAGGACGCGCGAGCTCCTTTTTCGGCCCCTCGCCGCGGGCGGTCAGCACGATCTCCCACGTCCCTGGGCGCACCTGGACACGTAGATGACCGTCGGCCTCGACGCGCGCGGGGAGCGGCGCGTCCAGCGCCATGGGGACGAAGCCGGCGGGGAGCACCTTGCCGAGGAGAACCTCACGGCTCTTGCCCGAGACGTTGAGCTCGATGCGCGTGGCGAGGACGAGGGGGATCTCGTCCACCACCTTCCGGTGCACGGTGATCTCGAGCTTCTCGCCTTCCTCCTTTTCGGCGCTCTTGTGCAGCCAGACGACGCCGCTGGCGTCACGGGTCGGCGCGTCGACGCGCACGCTGCGCACCGAGAGAGAGAGGAGGCCGGTCGTCGGTGGGATTTGCAGCGACTCGGGCGGCGAGTCCCAGAGGAACGAGCCGGTGACGGTCGGATCGCCCTTGTCGAGCTCGACCTGCGGGACGCCGTCGCGTGCCACGACGATCGCGCGCGCCGCGCCGATCTTCACGTCGAGCGGCCAGCGCTTCTCGTCGCCGGGGAGACGGACGAGCTGCTTGGCCTCGAGGTGCCAGGTCTGCGAGAAGCGTCCCCCCTTCGCGTCCACAGTGAGCGTCAGCTTGCCGGGCCAGGCGCATTCGCGGGCATTCGCGTCGCCCGCGCGGAAGGAGGTGCACGTCTCCGTCTCGTGGCCACGGAGCGCCCAGCTCGTCCATGGCTTCAGGCCGTCGGGGACGTCCTTCGGCTCGAGCGGAGCGGCGGCGACCGGGCGCGCGAGGCCGAGCGAGACGACCAGGAGCGCGACGAGCGCGCACCACCTCCGAAACGGGATCCGCATGGTTCAACTCCCCGCGTTGTGACGCGCGAAGCCTAACTTGGATCTAGCGACGGCGACGGGGTGAAAGAAGCGGCGCCCGCGCGGGCGATCCATCTCGTCTCAGTAGTTGTACTGGTCGCGGTTGCGCTCGCTGTCCCAGCAGAGATCCGTCCCGAGGCGCGCGATCGGCGCGAACCCCGGAGGGCAGATGAGCGCGTTGCCCGAGCATGTGTCGACGAAGCCGTGCTGGTCGACGTTCTGCGGGACCTCTACGCGCGTCGAACCGCCGTTGACGCCGGGGATGGTCCCGAAGCAGGTCGCGGGGCGGGCATGCCCTTCGGCGCAGACGACCGGCGCGAGGAGGCCGCCGGTGCACGTGAGCAGCTTGCCGAACGTGGTCCCACCACGCGTGGGCGGAAAGAGCGCCGGGTCGATGGCCGCATCCGAGTGGCCGACCGTGCCCTGCGCCTCGCGACACGTGAGGTCGTTCGCATCCGCCGCGACGTAGCAAGCCGCCGCGTCTGTGAGCTGCTCGCAATGGGCGAGCGCGCTGGTGTAGTCGGCCGTGCAGATAGCCAGCGCCTTCGCCCGTGCGAGCGCGGCCTTCTTCGCGTCGTCCGCCTGCGCGTCCGGCGATACGACCGAGACGAGCAGGCCGAAGATCGAGGCAACGGCGGCGGCGGAGTAGAGCTTGTTCTTCATCGTGGCGGTCTCCTGAGGGATGTGGGTGGATGGACGACGGCGGCCAGACCTCGGCCTCCACACGCGCGTTTCCACGCGCCGTGGCGTCTCTCGGTCATCCCTCGCGGGTGCCGCCGTCGACGTCCACCAACATGGATCCGCGGCGAGCGCGCACCAGTGCATGAGCGCGCATCGCCGCGATAGGCCCAGCCTATACCCGCAGGCAATCGTCTTCTGTTGACCGGGAAGATTCCGCGAAACGTCCCATCCGGGCCATTGCAAACGAGATCGCGCGAGGCGCCTACGGGCAACTTCCCCCCTGGACCCCCGAGCCCCAGTTCGCTACGGCGCAGGTCTGCGCGTCGTTGTCGTTCGTCGCGCCGAGCGAGTGGTTCGTGCAGGAGCCCTGATCATTGTACGAGTAGTATTGGTAAAAATTGACGAGGTCGTTCACGACAGCGGTACCGGGGTTCTGGGCGAGCCCGCACTCCTGGGCGGCGGCGAGGCTGTTCGCCGCGTAATAGCCGTCCGCTAGGCAGCGGCTCGGAAACACCTGAAGGAAGATGTGGAAGGTCAGGTGGGTCGTCCACGGCGTCCCGTCGCACGAGGGGAGAGTTCCGGGAGGAGGCGGCGGAGGCGGAGGCGGAGGCGGGGGCGCGGAGGGCCGGCAGCGACCATTGGCCACCGGATCCCACTGTTGCTGGTCGCAGGCGAAGCCGGGGTAGCAGCCGGCGCCGGCGCAGCATACCTCCCCGTTTCCTCCGCACGCCTCGCACTTGCCCGAGCGGCAGTCCCCTCCCTCATCGCATGGGAAGGGCCCGACGTCTGCTCCGCAACACGCGCTGCCGACGGAACCGCAGTAGCTCTTGCACACGCCGCCTTGGCACGAGAGTCCCTTGTAGCCGCAAGTGCCGTCCTTTTCGCAGGGCTGGTTGAGGCCGCCGGCTTGGACGCATCTGTCACCCACGGCCACCAATTGGTTCGTGCGGCAGGGCTCCCCGCCATCGCAGGTCACCATGCCGACATCGCCGCACGGCTCGCACTGGCCGCCTCCTCGTGCGGCGAATCCTTCGACGCACGGCAGGCCGCCCGGGCACCTGGGCGCCCCGGGGACGCCACACGGAATGCACGTCGCGTTCGCCGCCGAGAACACATCCGAACAGGTGAGCCGCGCGCCTATGAACTCCGGATCCGCGTCCGCGCAACGCGTGACGGCGAACTGCGCGTCGGGCGCGCAACAGGCGGCTCCGCGCTTTGCGCCGCAGGCCTTGCAGGTCCGTGATCCTTCCCAGTGTCCGTTCACGTGTCGCGCATCGCACGACGCCGGCTGCCTGCACATGTCGGGGGAAAGCTCCGGATGGAAGGGGTCCGGCATGTAGCTCAGGTTCTTCCCGTTGAACCGTGTGTGTGGACCGTCGCAGCAGACCTGGCCGGGGCCGCCACACGGCTCGCACTTGTTCGTCGCGATGTTGCAGCCGACGGCTCCGCCGGTGCAGTGCACCGTCGGCACGGAGCTGTCCGGGATACAGCACGAGACCCCGGCCTTGTCACACTGGAAGACGGTCGGCGGGAGGTGCCCTGGATCCACGCCGATGCTCCCGATCTCTTGCTGTGAGCTGTCCGCCCCTTCTGTTGCGCCGGGGCTACATGCAAATACGAGCGCGCACGATGCAACGAGCGCCGGCACCGAAGCGAGAAAACGACGAGCCATGGGACCTCCTAGGTGTTTCACCGTGGAGATGCCGGTCGGCGAGGCAGGTCTCGTCGAAAAGAGCGCTGCCGACCCTTGGCGCTACGTGGACTCTCACACGTCCTCTTCGTCCTGATCCTCGTCCTTCGGCGCGGGCGGGGGAGGAGGGGGCGCGGGCGGGTGACCGCCGCCGCAGCTCTCCTGGAAGTTCGCGTACGCGCCCAGCGCGACGACCGCAGCCGCGGCGCACACCGGCAGGTCGACGGGGGCCGCGGCGCAGGCGAATGCCGCCGCCAGAACGCTTCCGACCAGGATGATGGTGTCGCCCGCGCACGAGTACGGGACCTCGCCCGTCGCCTTGTAGTGCTCCACGTCCTCTTTCAAGTTGCGGAGCGCGCCGACGCTCGCGACGCCGAGCGTGTTCGTGAGGACGTCACCCTTCTCGGTCAGGGTGAGCTTGCCCTCGTGCGTCTTCAGCGTGAAGCGACGAAGACCGGTGCTCGGGTCGAGGGTGGAGCTCAGACGGATCTTGATGACGCTGGCCTTCCGCGCATCCATCGCGTTCATGGTCATCGAGCGTGTGCCTTGGGTCAGCGCCCAGTGGTCGATGCCCAGGGAGCGGCTCCCTTTCCCCGCGGGGACCACAGAGACGAGCCCCTGGTCGACGGACTGCGCAACGACCTCACCCGAATCGGAGGAGCTGCTGCAGCCCATCGTCGCGCCAAACGTCACGCACCCGAGAAGCGACACGATCGCGAGCGTCTTGTTCATTTCTGTCCTCCAAGTGTTCTTCGAAGAGCGGCGGCCCACCGCCGCGCTGTCGAAAGAGTGAGACTCCGGTCCGACGACAGTCTCACTCTTTTTGAATGACGAACGATCGCGTCGCCGGTTTTCTCGCCCTCGCGCTGCTGCTGCCGCTGGCGTGCTCCGCGGCGCCCGGCGACGAGCGCATCGCGAGCACGACGGAGCCTATTGAGCACGGCGACCTGGATGACGGAGACGCTACGACCGTCGCCCTAACCCGCGACGGCGACGTTTTTTGCAGCGGGACGCTGGTGGGGCCGCGAGCCGTCGTGACGGCGGCGCATTGCGTCGCCTACCGCAGCCCCAACGGCATCCTCTTCGCGCCTTCGCGCGGCACGCCGGTTGCCGTGACCGCCGGGGTCTCCAGCGTCACCGTGCACCCCTCCTTCGATCCTGCGAGCCTCTCGAACGATCTCGCGATCGTCGTGCTCGCAGCGAACGCACCCCTCGCGGTTCCGGCGCGGCTCGTCCACGCCGCGCCCGGCTCGGGGTCCACGGTTCGCGTCGTCGGCTTCGGCGCACCGCGCGGCTCCCATGAGGCGCTGGGGCGCCGCGCCGGCACCGCGCTCGTCGGCGAGGTCGGCGCGACGACGTTCGAGAGCCACCCGGACCCCGGACAGCCGTGCAGCAACGATTCCGGGGGCTCCGCGTACCAGGACGACGGCCATGGTCCCATCCTCGCCGGCGTCGTCTCCGGCGGCGACGCCGACTGCGCGCGCTTTGCGCGCTTCACGCGGCTCGATGCGAACCTCGAGTTCCTCGCGCCCTACGTGCAACCGGGGACGGCGGGCGGCGGCGGCGGTTGCGCCATTCGGCCAGCGGGGCGCGACGGCGAGGCGAGCTCGCTGCTACCGCTGACCATGCTCGTCGCGATCGCGCTCGTTCACGCCAGGTGGCGTCGGAAGCTCAGGGGAACGCGGCTGGCCGTGAGGTTCATCAAGCTGTCGAGCTCCAGCTCGTGAACGCCTAGCTGCGCCTTGAGACGACTCCGCGTCTCGGCGAGGATCTTCTCTCGCGCACGCGCCAGCCAGCGCGCAACGGTGGCGCGGCCGATGCGGTAGGTGGCCGCGACCTCGTCGAGCGTCAGGCCATCGAGGTAGTGCAGGCGCAGCACGTTGCGCTCGTCGGCCGTCAACGCGGCGAGGGTGCAGACGAGCGCCTCGCGGAGCTGGGGCGCGTAGCGGCGCTTCAGGAGCTCGAGCTCCGGATCGTTGTCCGGAGACCTCAGACCGATCAGCTCGTCGACGTCGAGCGCGTCGGGCCGCGTTCGCCGAACGAAGCGCAGCGCGGCGCGCACCGCGGTGACGCGCACGAAGGCTCCGAGCGGACCGCGACCGGTGTACGAAGCGATCGACGGCGGGCGCCCGCCACGACCGACGAGGAGCGCCTCTCGAACCTTCTGGCGAACCTCGTCTCGGGCAAGAGCCGCTGGCGTCACGCGCGCGATGTACCCGTCGATCTTCGCGGTGAAGGCGCGCTCGAACGTGCGGATGGCGACCGCGGCGCCGGACGCGCAGGCAAAGGCCAGGTAGAGATCGGCGGCGTGCAGCGCGCGCAATGCGGGCCGCGGGGCCGCCGTCACGCCGGCGGCGAGGTGCCGTGCGAACGCAATCTCGTCGACCACCACGTCGGGCCAGGCCGCGCGGCCCTCGTCGACCATCGCGACGAGCGACTCTCCGAGGCGCGGATCGGCCTCCGAGGCGCGCGTAGAAGAAGCTTCCAGAAAAGCGACGGCAAGGGATTGCGCTGGCGCTTCGCTCACGTGGGCCGGGCCGCGCTCTCGCCGAGCGCCTCCATCAGCTCCCCGACGCGCTGAAATCGGTCGTCGGGATCGCGCTGCAAGCACGTGCTCACGATGCGCTCGAGGCTCGGCGGCGCCTCCGGCCGCAGCTGCCTGAGCGGCGCCACCGACTCGCCGAGGACGCGCGCGCAGAGAAGATTCACGTTCGGCGCGACGAACGGAGGCTGGCCCGTCACGAGCTCGTGAAGGCACGCGCCGAGCGCCCAGATGTCGGCGCGCCCGTCGACGTCGTTTGGAGACCGAATCTGCTCGGGCGGCATGTGATGCGGCGAGCCCAGGAGGCCCCGCGCGGCGAGGGCTCCATCCTCCCTGTCCTCCGGCGTCTTCGCGAGCCCGAAATCGATCACCTTGATGCGCTCGCGGCCATGCGCCCGCGCGAGGACGATGTTCGCGGGCTTCAGATCGCGATGAACGATGCCGAGCGCATGCGCCTCGGCGATGGCGTGGCACGCGCCGAGCACGTGCGACATGGCGGCGTCGAAGGGCAGTGGGCCCTGGGACGCGAGCACGCGGGCGAGGTCGCGACCCTCGAGGCATTCCATCGCGATGAACGGGGCGCCCGTCTCGAGTGTGCCGACAGCGAAGACCTCCGCGGTGTGCGCCCCGCTGAGACGCGCCGTGGTGCGTGCTTCCCGCTCGAATCGGAGCACCGCGTGCGCGTCGGACACGAGCGCGTCATGCATCATCTTGAGGGCGACCTTCGTCCCGAGCCGGAGGTGCCGCGCGGCGACGACGATCCCCATGCCGCCTACGCCGAGGACTCGCTCCACCCGGTACGTCCCGGCGACGAGCTGCCCGGGCACCGGCGGCGGAGCGATGCGACGCGTGTCGTGTCGCTCGCCGGATACGGAGGCCTCGGAAGAGCCCAGCGCGACCACCTGCCGGCAGGAGGAGCAGGCGTCGAGGTGGTCCTTGATCCCGCGCTCCTCGTCGCGAGACGCCGTCCCTTCGAGAAAGAGGGCGAGCTCATCGTCGTCGACGCACCGGCCCGTGGCCCGGCGCTTTTCGACCCGGGACGCGCCGCGCGAGGCGCTTCGCCGTGACGTCGAGCTCTGCGCGTTCGGCGCGGTTGGCGTCACACCGTATCCTACGCGGGCGGAACTCACTTAACCCCTCGGTCGGGCGAGGCGGTCCGCGCCTCGAAAGCGCGTGCGCCCTTCTCCCGGTCCCGCGACTGGCTACACGCAGTTGGGGTAGCCGGTGAACCCTGCCGCGCACTGGTCGCACGCCGCTCCGGCGTAGCCCGTGTTGCACGCGCAGCCACCCTGCGGGTTGCACGTGCCGTGGCCGTTGCAGGTCGTGGCCGCCTGGCAGAACGTGCACGTCGGGTAGTTGAAGTAATTGGTCTCGCATTGACCGCATCCCGCGCTCGCAAATCCCGCAGTGCAGGCGCAAAAACCTTGCGGAGTGCACGTACCGTGGGCGTTGCATGTCGTGGCCGCCTGGCAGAACGTGCACGTCGGGTAGTTGAAGAAGCTCGCCGCGCACTGCGCGCACCCCGTTCCGGCGAATCCCGAGTTGCACGCGCAGGCGCCGCTGGGGGCGCAGAGCCCGTGACCGTTGCACGTCGTGGCGGCCAGGCACTGGGTGCACGCCGGGTAGCCGAAGTAATCGAGCGCGCACTGGTTGCAGCTGGCGCCCGCGAACCCAACGTTGCACACGCAGGTGTCGGGGCCCGCGCAGCTCCCGTGGCCGCTGCACGTGCCGGCCGCAGTGCAGCTCGGCGTCGGCAAGGAGGGACGCACGGTGACGACCACGTAAGGAGACGAGCCGATGACGACGAGCACCACGCCAGCTCCGACGCCGCGGAGAGCGACCGGGATGTGGTCGGCGTAGGCCTTCGTGCCCGGCGTCTCCGTCGTGAGCGCGATGGTTTGCACGGCGCCCGTGCCCGGATCGATGCGGTAAAGCTCCGCGTTGGTCGCGCCGAAGGCCCACAGCGCGTTGTCGCTGGCGAACTCCATGCCCGCAAGGTTGGGTAGCCCCTTCACGCCGCGGGAGACCTTCCCGTCGCGCGAGCGGACGTAGACGCGCGCGCCGAGCGCGTCGGGCTTCGCCAGCGACACCGCCACCAGGTCACCGTCGGGGCTCACGGCGAGCTCGTCGAGCGCGTTCGTCGAAAAGTCGATCTTCGCCACCTCCGGGGGAAGCGGCAGGGGGGTCGGCGGCGTGTTCGCCACGAGCTCCTTCGCGATGCCCACGCCTTGCGCGGGCGGCAGGACGTACGCGAGGGCCTTCCGCGCGTCTTCGCTGGCGACGGGCACGGCGTCGAGAAAGCCCAGCGTCGTGAACGACTCGAGCACGACGCGGGCGTCCGTTTTCCCGTCGAGCTCAGTCGTGACGGCCAGCGAGGCCGCCGGCTTGCCTGCAAATCCGCCGGTGACCTCGAAGCGGAACCGTCGCCCGTCGGGCGCGACCGCCAGGTGCGACGGTACGAACGCGCCGGTGGCGTCGACCCCCTGCGTTGCCGCGCCCTTCTGGAGATACTGGACAGCGCCGTACCCTGGAACCGCGAACCAGAACGTCCCGTCGGGCGCCACGGAGACGCGGCTCGCGATGGAGAGCACGCGGCCGGGCTCGCTCGTCGTCACGAACTTCGGCGTCTCGAGCACTGGCTTTCCCGTGGCGATGTCGTACTGGACGACGCCGTAGCTGCGCGTGCGGACTCCGGACGCGTCCACCTTCACGGGATCGACGCGGTGGTACGCGAAGCGGCCACCGACGATCGACGACAGCGACGACGCCTGCGCACCCACGCCGAGCGACCCGGCGAGCGGGTCGACACAGAAGCCCGTCGGGCTGTCGCACGTCGCGGGCGTGGTCCCCGACGCCGGCTTCGACGCGAACACGACCCCGGCCGCCGCGTGCCCGAGCGCGTCGACCTCTACGGTCACGGTGGCGAGGGTCGACGCGACGCGTGCAACCTGCGACCAAACCCCGTCGCGCTCGAACCACACGCGGCAGTCGTCGGCGGTCTGCTCGAAGTCTTCGACCGAGGCGGGCACGAACGGAACGGTGAGGCGAACCGGCGCGGAGAAGCGGGCGGCGTCGGGGAGCAGGGCGAACTTAGGGCCGACGAACGACGCGGTCGGGCCGAGGACCACGTCCTCGGGCGCAGGGTAGGCGTCGAGGACGAGCGTGCGATCGAGCGCGCCGGCCGGGATCTCGAGGCGCACCCCCTCGAGCGCCGTGCCCGGCAGTCCCTCCACCGTACCGCCCGCCGGTCCGACCGCGAGCGGGAACGTCCCGGACACCGGTCCGGTCGATGACCCCTTGCAGGCCACGACGAGCGCGACGGCCGCTCCGACAGACGAGAACCAACTCCGACGCATGCGGCCAAGCCCTCCCGAAGACCCTCGCGAGGACGCACCTCGTCAAGCGTCAGGTTACCATGGGTCAGCGGCGCGCTTTCGGCGAAGGGCAGCCGCCGTGCCGTCCCGGTGCCAGCGGTCAGAACCCGTTCAGCGTGTCCGTCACGCGGAGGAGATCACCGATCTCGAAGAAGTCGACCGCGACGAAGTTCGGCAAACGGTGCGCGGCGTCCGCGCACGAGCGCGCGTGCCCGACCAAGGTGTCGTACGCGTTCGCGACGGGCGCCTTGGCCTTGTCCGGCAAGCCGTTGGTGCTGAGCCAGTGGTTGACGAGGAAGAGCGCGTTCTTCGGATCGCCGCGGTTGAGCGCGCAGCTGAAGTCGGCGGGCTGCGTGAACGTGTACGGCGTATCCCACGCGATGGAATAGATTTCGCGGATGCCGGGCGGAGGGTTCGTCGCGGTCGTCTTGCCCTCGACGCCGACGACGAGGCGCTTGTTCGCGTCGATCATGGCTCCGAGCGTCGGCCAGCCCGCCGCCAGGTCCCCGTCGAAGAGCATCGGGGCGAGCCCGGCGCCTGTGAGATCCGCGAGGACGTCGGTAGCGGGCACGTAGTCCTCGTAGTCGAGCGTGAGGACCTCGTTCGGGTGCGCGTCCAGGAACTTCTTGATGCTCGCGAGCGCCTCGGCGTGCGATTTTTTCGCGAGCGCGCATGACACGTGGCAGAGGGCGCGGGCGCCACCGTCGTCGTACACGTCGAGCATCATGCACCGGACGCCGGCGTCGAGCTGCCTGGCGAGGCCGCTCGTCTGGTTCACATAAGGTGGCTCGAACCCGTACTCCGCCGCCGAGTACGCGTTGTGCGTGCAGGCGTTCGCGACCTGATCGAAGCGGCGCGCGCAGAGAGCCGCGTGCCCGTTGCACGCGCGCGGCGGCGCGGCATCCACCGCGGCGGCGTCCAGCGCTGCGGCGTCCGCTGGCGTCGTCCCCCCGGCGCCACCGTGCGAGCACGACGCGAGCGCCGCGAGGACCAGGACCCCGACGAGTCCGACGAGGCGACGCATGCCGTTCGCGATCATCCGAGCAGCGCGCGCACGTAGAGGCCGAATTGCTGCCTCTTCATGAACCCCGGGAGCTGCCCCCATGTACGCCGCGCCTCGAGCAGCGCCTCGCGCGCGCCGTCGCCCTTGCCCTGGCGCTTGCGCACGCGCGAGAGGCGAACGAGCGGCTCGAGCGACGACGTATTGTAGGTGGAGCTCACCTCGAGCGCCTCCTCGGCTTGCGGCAGACGCCCTAGGCGCTCGAGCGCGTCGGCCGCACCGAGGTAGGCCTCGCCATAACGCCGAAAGGTGCGCTCGGCGCCGCGCGCGCCCTGGCTCGAGAACGGCTCCCCCTTGTCCGGATCGATGCCCACCGCGTGACCGAAGGCCCGGAGCGCCTCGTCGGACTCCCCGCGCTTGAGGAGCGCGACGCCGCGGAGGTAGTCGATCTCCTGGTTTTTCGGGTCGAGCTTCTTCGCCTCGTCGAGCCAGTACAGCGCCGTGCCCGGCATGCGGAGATCGAGGTAGGCGAGACCGAGGTCGCGGCGCGCGGGCGCGTTGGCGACGTTGATGGACGAGAGGCGCTTCAGCCGGGAGATGCGCGAGAGGTTCTTCACGATGACGACCGGATCGGGCAGCCACGGGCGAAGCACGAAGAACGCGAGCGCCGCGACGCCGACCTTGGGGTTCTTCTCGGCGTACGCGAGGAAGAACGTGGCCGCGTAGTACATCCAGTAATAGTTCATGGGATCCTGGCTGGGCGGACGGCGGCTCGGGGTCCTACGTAGTACGGGGCGCGCTGGCCAATCCTGCCACGACCGCCCGCGCGTCAGGTGGGGACAGTGCAAGCCCAGTGCAGGCAGGCGGAGACGTGCGACGTGCACGGGCGACGCTTTTGCGCTAAATGCCGCGTTGCCGTGCACGCATCCGCCCGATTCGACGAGCTTTTCGCCCGCAAACCGGCCCTCCTCGCCCCGCTCGAGGACGTGTCGGACGCGGTGTTTCGGCGCCTCTGCCGCAAGCACGGGGCCGAGATCTGCCTCACCGAGTTCGTGAACGTCGAGGGGCTCCTGCGCGGCTGCAAGAACGCGCGCCGCAAGATCGCCCTCGCGCCCGACGACGAGCTCACCGCCATCCAGATCTACGGGTCCGATCCCGAGCGCCTCGCCGAGGCGGCCCGGTTTGCCGCGAGCGCCGAGCCCTTCTACCTCGATATCAACTGCGGCTGCTGGGTGCCGAAGATCAGCGGCCGCGGCGCCGGCGCGGGGTGGCTGCGCGATCCCACGGCGATGGTCGCGATGGCCAAGATGGTCGTCGCGAGCGTGCCGATGCCCGTCACGGTGAAGACGCGCATCGGCTGGGGCCCGGAATCGGAGATGCCCATCGTGGACCTGGCGCGCCGGCTCGAGGACGTCGGCGTCCGCGCGATCACCATCCACTGCCGCACGGCGAAGATGGGCCACAGCGGCGCCGCCGACTGGACGTGGGCGGCCAAGGCGCGCGAGGTCGTGACGATCCCCGTCATCGTCAACGGCGACGTGAAGTCGGGCGAGGACGCCGAGCGCGCGCTCGCGACGACCAACTGCGCCGGCGTCATGGTCGGCCGCCGCGCGATCGAGCACCCCTGGGTCTTCCGCGAGGTGCGCGCGCGGCTCGATCGCGGCTGTGACATCGCCCCGCCGACGACCGACGAGCGCATCGATCTCTGCAAGGAGCACCTGATCGCGAACGTCGAAGCGCGCGGCGAGCCGTACGGCGTGCGCGTCACGCGTCGCCACCTGTCGGGCTACCTGAAGGGCCTCCACGGCGCCGCCGAGCTGCGCCGTCAGCTCAACGTGATCGACTCGCTCACGCAATGCCTCGAGCTGCTCGAAGGCGCGCGCCGTCCGGTGGCTGCGTAGCCCACGATCTCGTCGAGCTTCAGCACGCGGACGTCCGCGATGACCGAGCTCGGCGCCCCGAATCGGGCGAGCGCCGTCGCTGCGCGCTCGAGCGCAGTCCCGCCGCTCTATTGGTTGCCGCTGATCGCGACAGGACCGGCAGCCCGGACGCCACGGTAGGCACGGCGACCATCGCGAAGACGAGCGCGTCCCCGCCGCCATCAAGGACCGCGGCCGTCATGCTGCCGCCCTCGCCGCGTGTTTCCTCGCGGCCGCGATCACGAGCGCCACGGCCGATCCCAGCAGATGCAGCCGCGGCCCCAGGCTCTCGTACACCGGACCAACCTGTGCGCCCAGCGCGATCGCGACGACACCGAGCGACATGGAGGCCGCGATCCGCCCGACGCGCGCCGTGTCCGTGCCCACGCACCGCTCGACGTTGGGCTCCGTGCTCCAATTCCCTCACGCGCGCGGTTTCGTCCCAGGTCACGCCGGCAGCTACGCCGACGTGCGGCCGTCCGTCATCTTGCTCGCGACGCGGAACGCCATCTCCAGCGCTTGCCGGTAATTCAGCCGCGGATCGCACGCCGTGAGGTAGCTCTTGTCGAGATCCCCCTCGGTGATGCCCCCGCCGATGCACTCGGTGACGTCGTCGCCGGTGAGCTCGAGGTGGACGCCGCCGAGCCGCGTCCCCGCGCGCGCGTGCACGTCGAAGGTCATCTCCACCTCGCGCAGGATCTGGTCGAAGTCGCGCGTCTTCAGGCCCGACGCGGTCTGGATCATGTTGCCGTGCATCGGATCGGAGACCCAGAGGACCCGGCGCCCCGCGCGCGTCACCGCCTCGACGAGGCCCGGGAGCTTCGACTCGACGGCGCCGGCACCCATGCGCGTGATGAGGACCATCTTCCCCGGCTCGTTGGCGGGATCGAGCGCACCGAGCAGCTCGATGATCTCCGCGGGGTCGGCCGACGGCCCCACCTTCACGCCGACGGTGTTGCGGACGCCGCGGAAGAACTCGACGTGCGCCCCGCCGAGCGCGCGCGTGCGCTCGCCTATCCACGGCATGTGCGTCGTGAGATCGAAGAACCCCGCCCGCCGCGGCACGGCGCGCGTCTGCGCCGACTCGTACTCGAGGTTGAGCCCCTCGTGGCTCGTGTAGAAGTCGACGCGCGACATCGCGTCCACGCTGCTGTCGCCGAGCGCCTCCATGAAGCGGAGCGCCTCGGCGATCTGCGAGCTCATTTGTTTGTATCCTGCACGTAGCGACTCGGGCAGCTCGACGCGCTGGAAGAACGAGAGGTCCCAGTACTCGGGGTGGTGCAGATCGGCGAAGCCGCCGGCGCTGAGGGAGCGGATGAAGTTGAGCGTCATCGCCGCGTGCTCGTAGCCGCGCAGGAGCAGGACCGGATCGGCGCGCCGGGCTTCCGCCGTGAACTCGGGGCGGTTCACCAGATCGCCGAAGTAGCTGGGAAGGGTCACGCCATCCCTCGTCTCGGTCGGGCGCGAGCGCGGCTTGGCGTATTGCCCGGCGAAGCGCCCCACGCGGATGACCGGCCGGTGCCCGCCGTGGATGAGCACGAGCGACATCTGCAGAAGAATCTTCAGCTTGTTGGCGATGATCGGCGAACGGCAGTCGGCGAGCGTCTCGGCGCAGTCGCCCCCCTGGAGGAGGAAGCGCTTGCCTTCCTGCGCCTCGGCGACGAGGGACCTCAGCTTCTCGATCTCCCAGGAGGTGACGAGCGGCGGCAGCTCGCGCAGCTTGGCCGTGACGCGGGCGAGCTCGGCGGGATCGTCGTAGGCGACGCCCTGCGCGGCCGGTTTCGATTTCCACGAGTCGGGAGACCAGGAAGACATCGGGGGCCAGCATAGCCAAGGACGGGGCGTCCCGCCGCGTCCTTGGTCTCGGCCTTCCCGCGGCGGTGCTGGGCCTGATAGCCTTCCCTACCGGTGAGAGCGAACGCAAAGCTGTATGGGCTGCTCGTGACCATTCTGGTCGTCCTGGTGCTCAACCTCGGCTTCCTGGGTGCGAACCTGTTCGTGCAGCTGCGCCGACCCGCGGCCGCGACGACGCGCACCGCGACGAGCGTGGAGACGCCCGCGGCCTCGGCGAGCGGCGCGGCCCCCGACGCGGCAGCACCGACGGTGCCCGCGGTCGCCGAGCGCGGCTTCCAGTGGCAAAACGCGCCGCTCATCGCCCAGGTCGGCGGTGACGAGACCGAAGACGTGGTCGGCCTCTTCACGACGGTCGGAGACGACGGCAAGCTCAGCTACTTCGTCGGCGCGTTCGACGGCGCCACGCTCTCGCGCCTCTGGCGCGCCGGTCCCATCGCGGTCATCGAGCGCGGCGAGAAGTCGCCCATCCTGCAGCTCGCCGTCGGACATCTCCTCGCCGCCGAGTCCAACGGGGTGCACCTCTACACGCTCACCAGCGGCGAGGAGCGCGGCACCATCCACACGAGCGATCGCGTGACCGAGCTGTGCGTCCACGGCCCCGACAAGTCGAAGGTCTGGGCGCGCGTCGCCGACGGCAAGAACGTGGCGCTCGACATCACGCTCGCCGAGGCGAAGGCGATGGAGCCGCCGCCGCAGGGGTGCTGGGCGCCCAAGCCGGCCAAGGTCGAGTCCCCTGCCGCGCCCGGGTTCGCGCCGTCCAAGGTGCTCGTCGAGGCGGACGTCGCGATCGCGCTCGGCGCGAAATCGCCGGGGACGCCGGTGCCGATGGCCGTCGGTTTCGACCCCAAGTCGAAGAAGATCCGCTGGCAACACGCCATCGCGGAGTCGGAGGATCCGACGAGCGTGGTCGCCGGAGCAGGACGCATCGCCGAGCTGTCGGACGGCCGACTCTATGCGTCGTTCCGCGCGCAGGCGGGCGGCTGGCGCTTCGCCGCGATCGACGGGAAAGCCGGAGAGCGCGCGTGGGAGGTCCCGATTCCCGACGGAAACGCGTCGCAGGGCACGGTCACCGTGAGCCCCTCGCGCGTGTACCTCTTCCACGGCAACTGGCTCGACGTCTTCGACAAGATCACCGGACACCAGGCGGGGACGCTGGGCGACCACGGCCCGTGACCGACCACCTGATCGACACCATCCGCGGCGGGATCATCGGCGACGACGAGGTGTTCCTCGGTCCCTTCGGCCCGCGGCGCATCACGTACGCCGACTACACCGCGTCGGGGCGCTCGCTCCGGTTCCTCGAAGACTTCATCCGCGACGAGGTGCTGCCGCGCTACGCGAACACGCACACCGAATCGTCGAGCACCGGGCTCCAGACGACGCGCTTGCGCGAGGACGCACGCCAGATCATCAAGGACGCCGTCGGCGGCAACGCGGACGACTGCGTGATTTTTTGCGGCTCCGGCGCGACGGCGGCGATCAACAAGCTCATCGAGGTCCTGAACCTCCGCCTCCCCAGGGATCTGGACGAGCGGTTCGGGCTCTCCGCGCACATCCGGGAGGCCGACCGGCCCGTCGTTTTCATCGGCCCGTACGAGCACCACTCCAACGAGCTGCCGTGGCGCGAGTCGATCGCCGACGTCGTCGTGATCCCCGAGGATCTCGACGGCCACGTGTCGCTCGAGCACCTGGGCAATGCCCTCGCGCTGAACGGCGCGCGTAAGCTCAAGATCGGCAGCTTCTCCGCGGCGTCGAACGTCACCGGCATCGGGACCGACACCCGCGCGGTCTCCACCCTCCTCCACGAGCACGGCGCGCTGGCCTTCTGGGATTTCGCCGCGGCGGCGCCCTACGTGAAGATCGAGATGAACCCGACGTACGACGGGCCCACGGCCGACCTCGCGCACAAGGACGCCATCTTCCTCTCGCCGCACAAATTCATCGGCGGGCCGGGGACGCCGGGGGTGCTCGTCGCGAAACGCGCGCTCTTCACCAACACCGTCCCCACCGTGCCGGGCGGCGGCACAGTCGCGTACGTGAATCCGCTCGAGCACCGCTACCTGAAGGATCCGGAGCTCCGCGAAGAGGGCGGCACACCGGCGATCATCGAGTCGGTTCGCGCCGGCCTCGTCTTCCAGTTGAAGGAGGCGGTAGGCGTCGAGACGATCCGCGCGCGCGAGGAGGCGTTCATCCACCGCGCCATCCTCGAGTGGAACAAGAACGAGAAGATCCACCTCCTCGGCAACAGGGACGCGTGGCGGCTCTCCATCGTGTCGTTCGTCGTCCGCCACGAAGGGCGCTACTTGCACCACAACTTCGTCGCGACGCTGCTGAACGATCTGTTCGGCATCCAGGCGCGCGCCGGCTGCGCGTGCGCGGGGCCGTACGGGCATCGGCTCCTCGGGATCGATCTGGATCGCTCGCTGGAGTTCGAGCGCGAGATCGTGCGCGGGTGCGAGGGCATCAAGCCCGGCTGGGTGCGCGTGAACTTCAACTACTTCCTCAGCGAGACGGTGTTCCAGTTCATCCTGGATGCGGTGAGCCTCGTGGCGAGCGAGGGGTACAAGCTGCTCCCGCAGTACGACTTCGATCCGGTGACGGGCCTGTGGACACACCGCCGCGGCCTCACCGCGCCGGCGATGCGGCTCAGCGATCTGTCCTACCGTGGCGGCAAGCTCACCTACCGGACGCGCCACGCGACGGAGCCGGAGTGGGTGTTGCCGACGTACATCGATGAGGCGCGGCGTATCCTCGAAGAGGCGCCGCGCGAGCCGGGTGGCGGACGCGTGCCGCCGGTGTCGGCCGACTTCGAGCACCTGCGCTGGTTTCCGCTTCCGAGCGAAGTGGCCGCGGGCTGACTACAGCAACCGTCCTCTACGCCGCGCGCGGAGGGAGCGTGTCCGCCTGCTCCTGGACGCGCTCCGGGACGGCGAGAGAGAAGAGCGTCGTCCTTTCGTGACGCGTAACGCGGAGCGCGCCGCCTTGCGCTTCGACGAGGCGCCGGCACACGGCGAGCTCGCTCGCCTCGGCGGCGGTTGGCACCGAATCGTGGGGCGGGGTGTCGAAGAGGATCGAAATGGCGACCAGGCGCGCCTCGGTGGCAGCGTGCACGCGGATCGTCCGGGTCGGCTCGCCGTGCCCCATGAGGTGCGACGCATGCACGAGGAGCGTCACCAAGGATTGCAGCAGCCCGAACTCGTTCGCCCACGCGACGGGGCTGCCCTCGACCGTAGTGACGAGTTGCCCGTGCCTGCGCACCTCGCTCCGGGCGAGCACCACCGCCTGCTCGACGACGCCGGTGACGGCCACCGCCCCTCGCCGCTCCGCGTCGGCGCGCGCGAAGCTGCGCATGCTCCCGACGAGGGCGCCGAGGCGCTCGGCCCCCTCGAGCGCGTCGGCGAGGGTCTGCGTGACGTCGGCGACGCTGGCTGCGTCGGACACGGCGCCGAGCATACGGGGGAGCTCCTCGGCCAAAAAGCGCAGGTTCGTCAGCACATAGGAGAGCGGGTTCGACATCTCGTGCGTCACGCTTGCGCACATTGTACCGAGCGCGGCCATCTTCGCCTGCTCGACGAGGGGATCGCGATTCTTCGGCGCCATCCCCGCCGGAACGGTCGAGCCGGCGGGGACTTTAGCCAAACTGTGCGACAATCGTACGGATGAGGAAGGGTCGCCTCGCGCTCTTCGCCTTGCCGCTCGCGATCGGGGTCGCGGTGGCGGTCGCGCGCTCGGAAGGGACCGGAGGGGCGAGCCCTGCCTCTCCCGCGAGCGCTGGGCCGGTTGCCCTCCTCGCGACGCCCGCGCGCGCCGACGCGACGGCGAGCGAGGTGCGCCTCGTCGAGGTCGCGGGCGGCGCGAGCCCGACCACCCGCGAGCTTTTCCGGAGCACCCTCTTCCACGCGCGGGGCGCCGTCGTGCGTGGTGACGTGCTCGCGGGTGGACGCGTGGTCGTGCTCGTCGCCGACGAAGCCGGCGCGGCCCAAGCGGATCCCGACTGGGGAGCCGCGCTGCACCGGGTCGACGCCACTGGCGCACGCCTCCTCGCGCGCGGCCTCTACCATGCGAGCCGGCCGCTCGCGTCGGCGGACGGGAGCGTCTACGTCGAGCGCGGCGCCTCTGGCCCGTGGCCCACCCGCGACGAAGCGCAGGCGGGGAGGCTGCGCACCGATGCGCTCGCGCTCGACGCGATCGATCCGGTGAGCGGCGCCGCGCGCACGGTGACGACGTGGACCGGCTACACGCTCCACATCGCCGGCGAGCTGGGCGGCGATCTGGTGGTGTACCGCGTCGCGTACGAGGGGGCCGAGCTCGTCGCGATCGATCGCGCGAGCGGGCGCGTGCGAAGGGTCGCGCCGCTCGCTGCGTTCGCGCGCGACTTCTCGATCGACGCCGCGCGCGGGGCCGTCGTGCTGGGCAACCGCGACGAGAAGGACAGCCGCACCTGGGTCGTGGATCGTATCGATCTTCGAAGCGGCGCGCGTGAGCGCCTGCACGCGCAGCGCGACGAAGCGCCGGTGCCGTACTTGACGCCGGGCGGCGACGTGCGCTGGTCGACGAGCCCCGCGGCCGCGTCGCTCGACGCGCCGTTCGTCGCGCGCCTCGCTGCCGCCGGCGAGCGCCTCGAACCGATCGGCGGAGGCTTGCGATGAGCCGACACGCCGGGCGCCCGTTCAAGCGCGCCGCGTTCGCCGCGCTCGTCGTCGCCGCCCTCGCCGCGGCCGCTACCGACGCGCGCGCGTATTGCCCCAGCTACACCCCCGCCGGTACGGCCAAGACGCAGAAGTGCGGCGTGGACCCGGCGCCGGGCACCAACCCGACGACCGACGGGTGGCACGGCATCTTCGCGACCGTGGCCGGAGGCAAAGCGGCCTGGGGAGCCGGCGGTCCCGACATCGGCACGATGGGCTCCGGCTGCGGCAAGCCGAACCCGACGCAGCAGGTCCCCGCGCACTTTCCCTGCCACGTGCTCATGGCGATCGCGATGCAGGAGAGCGGGTGGCAGCAGTTCTGCGTGCCCGACGCGCCGGCGAGCGAGGTGGGCAAGCCCGAGCGCACGATCGTGGCGTTCGACTGCGGCTACGGCGTGGGGCAGGTCACGACGGGCATGCACGTCGGCGAGACGCCGGTCTACGATCGCGCGAAGGTCGCCAACGATCCGCTCTACAACCTCGCGACGGGGACGCTCATCCTCCGGGACAAGTGGGCGGTGGCGAAGTGCGTCGGCGACAACGATCCCGACGTCGTCGAGGACTGGTACACGGCCATCTGGGCCTACAACGGCCTGGCGTACTCGAACAACCCGAACAACCCGAACCTGACCGCCGGGCGCGGCCCCTACGATCCGAAGAAGGGGGGCTCGTACACGTACCAGGAGCGCGTCTTCGGATGGATGGAGCACCCGCCCGACGCGGCGCACTGGGCCGCGCTCGCGCCGGCGTACCCGAATCGCGGCGACATCCCCACCACCGGCGGCTCGCCGAACGAGCTGCCACCGCCGTCGTGCGCGTCGCCGACGAGCTGCGCCCAGACGCGCACGACGCACGCCTCCAACTGCGCCGGCACGTCCAACGACGCCGGCGCCGACGACGCGGCCCCTCCGCCTCCACCGCCGGCGGCAGACGCAAGCCCTGGTGACGGAGGCCCCTTCGTGGCCGACGCGCACCCCGCCGGCGCCTCGGGCGGTTGCAGCTGCCGCAGCGTCACCGAACGCGCGCCGCGTGGCCCGAGCCTCCTCGCGTTGACCGCGCTCGCCTTCGCGGCCGCCCTCCGCCGCGCCCGTCGTCGCCCTCGTTAAACGCTTCCGCCCGACCCCTGGGCTCCCCCCCCTCGTAGGCGAGGAGGGAGCGCCCCGAGATCGGGCGGCGCGTCGACTACGCTGGCCTCAGGGCGCCGGCGGCGCGCCCTCGATGTGGAACTCGACGCGACGGTTGTTCGTCTTGCCTTCCACCGTCGTGTTCGTGTCGATCGGCTTCTCCTGCCCGAAGCCCTGCGACGTCAGCATTTCCTTGGCGACGCCATGGGCCGTGAGCCACTTGACGACGCTGGCCGCGCGGCCCTCGCTGAGCTTCTTGTTGTTGGGGGCGGTGCCGACGTTGTCGGTGTGGCCTTCGACGCGGATCTTCTTGATCTCGGGGTGAGCCTTCAGGACCGTCACGACGGCGTTGAGCACTTCGTCGCTCGCCTTGCCTTCGATCTGGGCGCTGCCGGTCTTGAACTTCACCTGGTCGGTGATCTTGATCTGACCCGCCTGCACGAAGGCCTTGGGGCAGCCGTTCTTCTTCGGATCCGGATCGGCCTTGCCGGGCTCGTCCGGGCAGGCGTCGACGTCGTTCGGGATGCCGTCCTTGTCGCGATCTAGATCGGGCGGGCAGCCGTTCGTCTTCGGATCGTCGGTCTTCACGCCCTTGACGTCGACGCACGCGTCGAGCTTGTCGACGATGCCGTCGCCGTCCTTGTCGGGGCAGCCGTTGGTCGCCGGATCGTCGGTCTTGACGCCGGCGTCATCCGGACACGCGTCGTCCTTGTCGAGGATACCGTCGCCGTCCTTGTCCGTCGGCGAGGGGATCGGGCAGCCGTTCTTCAGCGGATCGTCGGAGCGCGGGCCGGGCTTGCGCGGGCACGCGTCCTCGTTGTCGGGGATGCCGTCGCCGTCGACGTCGGAGACCGCGGCCTTCGGCGGGTGGTAGCCGGGGACCCACTCGATGGAGCCCAGGATGCGCAGATCGGGCGAGCCGTAGGCCTTGGAGAGGCCGGGGCCGGCGCCGGCGCCGATCCGGAAGTCCTCGCCGACCGTGTAGTGCATGCCGAGGAGCACTTCGAGCGGCGTCTGGTTGGACGGCTTCGAGCTGATGAGCGTGCTGCCGTAGAGCTCCGGTCCGATGACCAGCTTCTTGTCGGCGACGCGAACACCGGCGGCGGCGCCGTAGATGAGCTCGTCGCCGATGGGCTGGCCGGCGAACGTGGTGTGGCTCTCGTGGAACATGAAGCCGAAGCGCGCGGAGTACACGAAGACGCCGATGTCGCCGGCGGCCGTCAGGTGCACTTGCCCGCGGGCGCGATCGTCTCCCGTGTAGAGGTTGGCCGAGCCGGTGTTGAGGAAGACCTGGCCGCCGACGGCGAGGATGAACGCGTCGCCGTACTGACCGGCGATGCGGAGGTCGGCGCCGAGGCGGACGTCGCCGACGGCGGTCTTTTTCGGGCCGGCATAGGTCTGGCCGAACGCCGCGCCGCTCTGCCCGCTCTGGGAGAGGAGGAGCGGGACGTTCAGGCCGACGCGCACGCGGTCGCCGAGCACCATGCTCGCGCCGAGGTGGGTGAAGAACTGGTGCTTGAGCACCGTGAGGTGCGTGCCGGGCGGCCCCTCTTGGGGGATCGCGAGCGGCTTCAGCGCCAGCTCGCCCACGACACCGATGGCCGGGCGTGTGCTGCCTCGCATGTCGAGCGAGTCGAGCGCGAACCACTCGCTCCCGCGCTCGGACGGATTGAACCTATCGACCGCGAAACCGGGCGCGCTCTGGGCGTACGCCGCGGTGCCCGCGGTCACAGTGGCCGCGAACGCAAGGCAGGAGAACAGTTGCCGACGCATATGGACCTCGACGTTACCGCGCGATGGCGGCGGGAAATACAGCGGGGAAACTCAGGCAGCTTTGAGCTCGGAAGTGCAGGCCTTGCAGCGCGTGGCCTTTACGGGAATCGCCTCGAAACAGAACGGGCAGTCCTTCGTCTTCGGCGCCTCTACGGCGGCCTTCGGCTTGGCGAGCTTCTGCTCGGCGGCGGCGACGACCTTGGAGATGATGAGGAAGAGGACGAGGGCGATGACGGCGAAGTCCAGGACGGCCCCGAGGAAGTCGCCCCACTTGAGGATGACGCTGTCCTTCGGGTCGGCGGCCTGTCTCAGCACCACGCCGGCGCTTCGCCAGTCGCCCCCCGGCAGCGCCAGGCCGACGAGCGGCATGACGAGGTCTTCGACGAGCTTCGTTACGATTTTGCCGAAAGCTCCGCCGATGATGACGCCGACGGCGAGATCGACGACGTTGCCCTTCATGGCGAAGTCACGGAAGTCTTTGAGCATAGAAAACACGGGGAAAGCTGTCCGGACTGTACAAGGCTTTTCCAGATCCTCCAAGCACCACCAATCATGGTTGGGATGATGTTCAGTTCAGTGCCCCACTCGGCGATCACCTAGCAGAAGGATGCCAGTTG
>JANYHK010000088.1 GCA_025359105.1 Myxococcales bacterium
GAACTGCTGGACCGGCGTGTCGTAGTGGTGCGCGAGCCACTTGGGGCCGTGATGCGCTCCATGCGCCGCGTGCGCGTGGCCGTCCCCCTCAGCGTGCTCGGTCGCCGCGTCGGTGCTCATCAGTGTGCCTTTCCTTCGGACGGCTTGGCCTTGTTGCGCGTGTCGTGTTCGCGCCCCGGGAACATCGGGTCGTCGTAGCCGTCGTAGAGCTCGTCGTCCGTGGCGAGGTGGTAGTCGTACTGCCCGCGCGTGAGGACCGGCTCCTTGCCGGGGAGGAAGTTGAAGATCGGCGGCGGCGTCGGCGTCATCCACTCGAGCGCGGCCGAGCCCCACGGGTTACGCGGAGAGGGCTTCCCGCCGAGCAGCGAGCGGACGAACATCACGCCGAGCACGAGGAACCCGAAGCCGAGGATCCAGGAGCCGATCGTCGAGATCTGGTGGAGCTCCTGGAACTGCGGGAGGTAGTCGTAGTAGCGGCGCGGCATGCCGCGCGAGCCGAGCACGAACTGCGTCATGAACGTCAGGTTGAAGCCGAACGTGACGAGGATGAACCCCACGACGCCCATCTTCTCGCTGTACATCTTGCCAGTGATCTTCGGCCACCAGTAGTGGAGGCCCCCGACGAAGCCCATGACGGTGCCGCCGACCATGACGTAGTGGAAGTGCGCGACCACGAAGTACGTGTCGTGGAGGTGCACGTCGGTCGCCAGCATGCCGAGGAAGAGGCCGGTGAGGCCGCCGATCGTGAACTCGAAGATGAACGCGAGCGCCCACAGCATCGGCGTCTGCAGTGAGATGCTCGCCTTGTGCAGCGTCGCCACCCAGTTGAAGATCTTGACGCCGCTCGGGATGGCCACGAGGAACGTCAGCGCCGAGAAGATCGCCGCCGCGTACTCGCTCATGCCGCTCACGAAGAGGTGGTGGCCCCACACGAGGAAGCCGACCAGCGCGAGGCCGATCGAGCTCATCGCGATGAACCAGTACCCGACGAGCTGGCGGCGCGCGAACGTGCCGATGAGCTCGCTCACGACGCCCATGCCCGGGACGATCATGATGTAGACGGCCGGGTGCGAGTAGAACCAGAAGAAGTGCTGGAAGAGGACGGGGTCGCCGCCGAGCTTGGGATCGAAGATGCCCATGCCGAACGCGCGCTCCATCGTGAGGAGGAGGAGCGTGATCGCGAGCACCGGCGTCGCGAGGACCTGCATGACGCTGGTGGCGTAGAGCGCCCACGAGAACAGCGAGAGGCGGCCCCACGTGAGCCCCGGCGCGCGCATCTTGTGGATCGTCGCGATGAAGTTCACGCCCGTGAGGATCGAGCTGAACCCCATGATGAACGCCCCGAGGATCATCGGAATGACGAACGAGTTCGAGCGCGTGCTGTACGGGGTGTAAAACGTCCACCCGGTGTCGACGCCGCCGTTGATCATGCTGTAGAGCGCGAAGCAGGCGCCGAACGCGTAGATGTAGAAGCTCATCAAGTTCAGGCGGGGGAAGGCTACGTCCTTCGCGCCGAGCTGGATCGGCAGGATGATGTTCCCCATCGCCGCCGGGATCGACGGGATGATGAAGAGGAAGACCATCACCACGCCGTGCAGCGTGAACATGTGGTTGTACGTGTCCGCGTCCATGATCGTCTTGCCGGGGCTCATGAGCTCCAGCCGGACGAGGAGCGCGAAGACGCCGCCGATCAGAAACGCCGTGAGGACGCTGATCAGGTACATGACACCGATCCGCTTGTGATCGAGCGTCGTCAGCCAGCCGAGGAGGCCCTTCGCCCCCGGGATGACCGAGTGCGTCACCTTGAGGTAGCTCTCGGTCGGGTCCGGGTGGTCGTCGTGCGCCGGTGCGTGGGTTGCTGCTGCGGTCATGTGCGTCTGTCCTTCACGTCACGTCACTACTTGATCGTCTTCAGGTACTCGGTGATCGCGTCGATCTGGCGATCGCTGATCGTGAACGCGGGCATCACCGCGTTCGTGAACCCCTTCACGATCTTGGCCTGCGGCTTGCGAATCGATTCCTTGACGTAGTTCTCGTCGACGTCGATCGCCTCCCCCGACTGGAGAGCCTCGTGGCGGCCCCAAACGCCCTTGAACGTCGGCCCCGGCGACGCACTGCCGTCGCGCGAGTGGCACGTGACGCACGCGTTCTGAACGAAGAGCGCCTCGCCCCACTTCGCCTTCATGTCGGCCGGACATGCGGCGTTCGGGTCGGGGCAGTTGGGGTTGCTCGGCCCCGCCTTCATGTAGTCGTCGAACTCCTGCACGGGCACGACCTTGACGTCGGCCAGCATGCCCGAGTGGCTCGTGCCGCAGTACTCGGTGCAGAACACGTGCGCGCTCCCGACCTTGTTCGCCTCGAACACGACGTTCGAGTACATGCCGGGGACGACGTCCTTCTTCACGCGGAACTCGGGGATGAAGAAGCTATGGATCACGTCGTCGCTCGACATGACCATCTTCACCGGGCGGCCGACCGGGATCATGAGCTTCCCGATTTCCTTCATCCCGTTCGGATACTCGAACTCCCAGAGCCATTGCTTGCCGCGGACGCGGATCTCCAGCGGGTTGTCCCCGGCGATCGCGTTCTTCACGTAGCCTTTGAAGCCGACGTGAAAGAGGATGACGATGAAGAACAGCGGGAGCACCGTCCATAGGATCTCGATGCGCGTGAGATCCGGCGGCGTCTCGAGCTTGTCCCCCTTCCGGCGCTTGTACTTCCAGACGAAGTAGAACATCAGGCCGGTGATGACGACCTGGAAGAACAGCGAGAAGTAGTAGATGGCGTAGTAGACCCAGTCGACGTGGTCCGCCCCCACGGCCATCGACTCGGGCATCTGCCCATCCCACTTCATCGGGCTCGGATCGAAGAAACTTCCCAACATCATTCCGTTGCCTCCGCCAACTTGGCTGCGGATTCTTTCGAGTCTTCCATCTGGGCGAGAAGCGCGTTCTTCTTCGACTTGGCCCGCTCGCGGAACCAGAAGAGACCGAGGAACCCGCCCAGAAACAGTCCAGTGAGGCCGCCGCCGACCTTCATCAGGCGCGTGGCGACGATGACGTACTTTCCGTCGTGGGGATCGTACCGGTAGCAGTACATGATGACCCGGTCGATCGTGGAGATGCTCTTGCCCTCGGTCGCTTCGAGGATGCCGAGCTTGAGATCGTTCGGATTGAATTCGATGCCGTAGAGGTACCGGCTCACGCGGCCGTTCGGCTTCAGCAGCATGATGACCGCGGGGTGCGCGTACTGCTGCTGCTCGGTGTCGTAGCTGTACTCGTAGCCGACCGCGCTCGTGACCCGGGCGATGGTCGCCTCGTCCCCGACGAGGAAGTGCCAGCCGGCGTCGGCCTCCGGTCGCTTGTACTGTGCAAGAATCGACGCCCGCTTGGCGGCGGTCTTCTCCAGCGTGTCGCGGGGGTCGATGCTGATGGTGACGACGTCGAAGTCGACGCCGACGGTGCCCTTCACGCCGCGGAGGCCGTCGGTCACGGCGTTCAGGACCATCGAGCAGAGGACGGGGCACGAGTGGTACGCGAACGTCAGTACGACCGGGCGCTTGCCGTCGAAGTACTGGCCGAGGCGCACGGGCTTGCCGGTGTGGTCCTTGAAGTTCGCCTCGAGCGGGACCTGACCGTCGAGATGCTCGGTGACATTGACGTGCTTGAGCTCGGGCGGAACCACCGGATCGTCCGCCCCGGCCAGGGCCGGGCTCGGGGCGAGCGCGAGCCCCGCGCAGGCCGCGAGGGCGCACGCGAGGCGCACGACGCGCCGGACGAGGGTGGAACCGAAGATCATCATCAGTGGTGAATGCCGGCGGAAGCGTCGTTGGGGAGAGCGTTTGCGTGGGGTGCCGGCGCAGCGCCAGCGTCGGACCCAACCGCGTGTGCGCCTGAGTCGGTCGCGAGCGGCGTGCCGCCGTCGCCGCCACCCATGGAGGTGGGGCCAGCGTCACCCGCCGCCAAGTGGTCGGTCGGGCCGGGCGTCGCTGCGGCCGGGGGCGCCGTCACGAGGAGACCCCAGCCGACGACTGCGCCGTTGTCGTTCGACGGCTCAGGCGTGATGTCCGCCGCCGACAGCTTTTTGAGCGCCGGATCCTCGCGCCCGCGCGTGGCGAGCTCCTTCATGGCGCGATCGATCGGCAGCGCGGCGGCGGTGAGCCGCTGCTGCTCGGCCGCACGCAGCTCGATGAGCTGCTTGGGCGCCACGGTCAGTACCTTCTCCGACTCTTCGCCCTCCATCATGGCGGTGTAGTAGGAGCGAAAGACCACGTCGAAGAGGGCGAGGCTGATCGCCGCGCCGATCGCGGCGAGGATCAGGACCTTGACCTTGGGATTCGAGCTTTCGTGTGCCATGGCTACGCGTTCTCGATCTCGTGGTGGAGCGAGCGCGCGAGGCGCGGATCGCCAATCGGGATGAGCGGGTGCTTCGTCATCCGGTTGAAGACGAGGGCGAGGTACAGGCCGCCGACGCCGAGGAAGCAGGCCGCGTCCATCCAGTGGAAGCTCGACTCGCCGCCGTGGTAGTTCGGCATGACGATCCAGTACATCTCGACGCAGTGCATCGCGATGAGGATGACGGCGCCGGTCCAGAGGATCGAGAGCCTGCGCTTCGCGTTACGCGAGACGATGGTGAAGAACGGCACGACGAAGTGCAAAAACACGATCGCCAGGCTGATGTTCTTCCAGGGGCCGACGTCCCACCGCAGGTGGAAGTAGACCGTCTCCTCCGGCAGGCTCGCGTACCAGATGAGCATGAACTGCGAGAAGTTCACGTAGGCCCAGAAGACCATGAAGCCGAAGAGCAGCTTTCCCATGTCGTGGAAGTGCTCGATCTTGATCACACCCTTGAGGAGCCCATCGTCGCGCAGCTTCATCGTCACGACGATGAGCGTGGCGAAGATGGCGACAACCGAGCCGGCGAAAATCGTGACGCCGAAGATCGTCGAGTACCAGGTCGGGTTGAGCGACATCAGCCAGTCGAACGCCGCGAAGGTGAGGCTCAGGCCCAGGAGGATCATCGCGCCCGGCGCGAAGCTCTGGGCGGCGAGGGTGAGCTTGGGATCCTTCGACGAGTCCTGGGACGTCGAGAAGCCGAAGAGGCGCGCCGCGATGAAGAGCCAGATGGCGAAGTAGATCACCGCGCGGACGAGGAACGCCGTCTTGTTGAGGTAGGGGCGCTTCGCGGCGAGGACCTTCGCCTCCGCGACCTCGAGGGGGTCGGGACGCCCCTTGCCCATGTGCTCGCCGCCGCCGACGCCGGCCGCGTGGCCGCCGCCGCTGCCCGCCATGCGCGCCGGGCCGTCATCGCCCGCCGCGGTGCCGCCGCCGGTGCCGGAGTGCTGGCCGTGATTGCCGCCGGTGCCGGTGCCGGTCCCGCCGCCGTGGGCGCCGCCGGTAGCGCCCGTGCCGGAGCCCGTGCCATGACCGCCGCCCGTGCCACCGCCGCCGCCGTGACCGTCATCGTGGCCGCCCGCGGTCGCGGCCGCCGGAGCGGGCGCGGCCGGAGCAGGCGCAGCCGGCTTGGGGGCGGCTGCAGCTGCCGGAGGGGCCGGCTGCTGCGCGTGCGCCGCCGGGATGATCGCGAGCGACGAGTGTTTCTCCGCCGGGGCGGCGTGCTCGGCGGCGTGCCCGCCATGCTCACCGTGCGTATGGAGCCAGGGGAAGAGGTGCCCCATGCTCATGAACACCGGGATGAAGAGGAGGACGAACACGGGCATGCCGCCCATGAAAAACTCCGCCGTTCGGCGAACGGCGACGCTCCAGTGCGCGCTCGTGAGCCGCTCGATGAGGACGAAGAACGTCCCCCCGAACGCGAACGTCAGGAAGAGGAAGAACGCGAACAGGTACGAGAACGCGAAGCGCTCAGGATCCTGCGTGTAGCCGAAGCCCGCGGCGGCGAGGCCGAGGACGCCGACGCCGGCGAAGATCTTCCAGTAGCCGGCCCAGGCGCTCGACTCCGGGATGCGGTACTCGTTCTTCGACCTGGTGCCGGGCAGCGTCGTCTTGCCGGCGTCCGTCGTCTTCTTTTTTTCGTCGCTCACAGCTTCTGCTCCGGCGCGAAGGAGGCCTGGCTGAGCTCGAGCGCGCGAACGTACGCGACGATCGCCCAGCGGTCGCTCACCGAGGTCTGCGGACCGTACGGTGGCATGTTGCGGATCCCGTTCGTGATGGTGCCGTAGAGCTGACCGTCGGGCATGTGGCGGATGCGGTCCAGGTGGAGGCTCGTCGGCGCGAGCGCGCCCGCGCCGGGGATGCCGGCCGCGCGCTTGGCGACGATGCCCTGCCCGCTCCCCGTCGCGTCGTGGCACGGCGTGCAAAAGATGGTGTACCGGCCCTTGCCGCGCTCGAGCAGCGAGCCCATGCCGCCCGCGCGATCGGTGACCTCCTGGGGGATGGTGAGCACCCAGCTGGCGTCGTCCTCGGTGCGGCCTTTGGCGATGCGTACGTCGATCTCGGCCTCGCGAGAGACGACGCCCTCGACAGGCAGACGCATCGTCCGGTGATCGTCGAAGTAATCCGAGTAGCTCTGGATGTCGTACCGGGGCTGGTCGTGCATGTTGCGGATGAAGGTGACCGGCGTCTCTTTGGTGGTCTGCCCGCGGCACCCGCCGAGGACGGCCGCCGCGAGGACCGCGGTGGTGAGGATCGCGGCGCGCATCAGATTTCCTCCTTGAGGAGCTCGATCCCATCGGGGCTGCACGACTCGAGCAGCGCCTTCGTCTTCTCGACGCTGAACTTCGGATCGTCGGCGGCGACGGACACGAAGAACTTGTCGTCCGTGCACCCGGCGAAGCGATCCGACTCGAAGATCGGGTGGTTGTGCCGCGGCAGCTTGTTCATGCCGAGCATCCCGAACACCGTGCCGAGGCACGAGAAGAGGACGGTCAGCTCGAACATGATCGGGATCTGCGACGGCAGTGAATACGGCGGCTTGCCGCCGATGACGAGGGCGTAGTCCACGCCGTTCATCCACCACATCATCGCCCAGCCGGCCGTCACGCCGGTGAGACCGCACGCCAGCGTGATCCAGCCGAGCTTGCTGTCACCGAGGCCCATCGCCTTGTCCATGCCGTGGACAGGGTACGGGGTGTGCGCGTCGAAGCTCTTGTACCCGGCGTCGCGCAGCCGCTCGGCGGCGTGGAGGCACGCCCCCGGCTCGCTGAACTCCGCCAGGTAAAGCGCGTTGCGCGTCATGGTCTTCTTCGGGAGGTTCGGTTTTTCGGCGCTCATCGTCATTCTCCCGGCGCGAGCGCCGCGTCGGGCGCCGCCTCGGTGTCGTGGTTCTCGTCACCGTGGTCCGCGTGCGCGTGACCAAAGTGCGGATCCGCCGACGGGAGCGTCCCCTTGACCTCGGCGATCGCGATCATCGGAATCCAACGGATGAAGAGGAGGAACGCGGTGAAGAAGAAGCCGAGCGTTCCCATGTACGTGAGGACGTCCACGATCGTCGGCCGGAAGTAGCCCCACGACGACGGGATGAAGTCACGGTGGAGCGACGTCACGATGATGACGAAGCGCTCGAACCACATGCCGATGTTGATGAGGATCGAGGCCACGAACATGACCGGGATGCTCGTGCGCATCTTCTTGAACCAGAAGATCTGCGGCGTGATGACGTTGCACGAGATCATCGTCCAGTACGCCCAGGCGTACGGCCCGGTCGCGCGGTTGACGAACGTGAACCACTCGTAATCGTTGCCCGAGTACCACGCGAGGAAGAACTCCATGCCGTACGCGTAGCCAACGAGGCTGCCGGTGGTGAGCATGATCTTGTTCATCAGCTCGAGGTGCTTCATCGTCACGATGCTCTTCACGCCGTAGACGGCGCGGGTGATGAGCATCAGCGTCATGACCATCGCGAAGCCGCTGAAGACAGCGCCGGCGACGAAGTACGGCGGGAAGATCGTGGTGTGCCAGCCGGGGATCACGCTCGTCGCGAAGTCGAAGGAGACGACGCTGTGGACGGAGAGGACCAGCGGCGTCGAGAACGCGGCGAGGATGAGGTACGCACGCTCGTAGTTCTGCCAGTGGCGGTTCGAGCCAAGCCAGCCGAGGGCGAAGAACGCGTAGACCTTGCGGCGCACGGCGGTCTTCGCGCGGTCGCGGAGCGTCGCGAAGTCCGGGATGAGGCCGACGTACCAGAAGAGCAAGGAGACGGTGAAGTACGTGCTGACCGCGAAGATGTCCCACATCAGCGGGCTCTTGAAGTTCGGCCAGAGCGACATCTGATTGGGGATCGGGAACATGTAGTAGGCGTACCAAGCGCGGCCGACGTGAAGGCCGGGGTACATGCCTGCGCACATGACGGCGAAGATCGTCATCGCCTCCGAGAAGCGGTTGATCGCCGTGCGCCACTTCTGGCGGAACAGGAACAAGACGGCGCTGATCAGCGTGCCGGCGTGGCCGATACCGATCCACCAGACGAAGTTGGTGATGTCCCACGCCCAATACGACGGGCTGTTATTTCCCCAGACGCCGACGCCGTACCAGAAGAGAACGCCGACCGCGATGCCGAGGATACCGGTGAAGCTGGCCGCGAACAGGAACGCGAACCACCAGCCACGGGGTGCCTTGTTCTCGGTCACCTTGGCGACGACGTCGGTCACCTCGTGCAGCGAGATCTTCGGATCGACGAGGGGCGACTCGCCGAGTTCCTTGATGGGAACGATGTAGCCCATCAGACCATCTCCGGGTTCGGGTTGCGGATCTTCGCGAGGTGCGTCGTGCGCGGGCGGGTCCCGAGCTCGCTCAGCAGGCGGTAGCCGCGGTCACGCTTCTGCGCGCGCGATACGCGGGCGGTCGGATCGTTCAGGTCGCCGAAGACGATGGCCTCGGCCGGGCACGCCTGCGCGCACGCGGTGGTGATGTCCCCGTCCTTGAGCGGCCGGGCGTCGCGCTTGGCGCCGATCTTCCCCTCCTGGATCCGCTGCACGCAGTACGTGCACTTCTCCATGACGCCGCGCATGCGCACCGTCACGTTGGGGTTGTGCGCCATCTTCGAGACTTCCGGCATGTCGCCGTACATCGGCTCCCCCTGGAACTCGAGGTAGTTGAACCGGCGGACCTTGTACGGGCAGTTGTTCGCGCAGTAGCGCGTGCCGATACAGCGGTTGTACGCCATGTCGTTCAGCCCCTCGGGGCTGTGCTCCGTCGCGTTGACCGGGCAGACGTTCTCGCACGGCGCGTCCTCGCACTGCACGCAGGCGACGGGCTGCACGGAGACGAGCGGGTCCTTCTCGTCGAGGTGCTCGTCCTTCTGGTTCGTGTAGGCGTTGCGGTAGTAGCGGTCGATGCGGATCCAGTGCATCTCGCGGCCGCGCTGGACCTGATCTTTGCCGACGACCGGGATGTTGTTCTCGCTCTGGCACGCGACGACGCAGGCGTTGCAGCCCGTGCACGCGTTCAGATCGATCGACATGCCCCAGCGGTGCCCCTTGGTGTAGTCGACCGGGGTCCAGAGCGGCAGCGTCTTGGGGTCCGGCGTCCGGTACTGCGGGAAGCTCGGCGTTTGCTTGTACTCTGCAAGGGTCGCGTCGATGGCCACCGGGCGGCCTTCCATCGAGTGGTGCTCCTGGGTCTGCGCGAGCAGGTAGGTCTTGCCGGTCTTGGTGACCTTGGCGCCATCGCCGAAGCCGAGCGCGTCGCTGGTGCGGAGCGTCGCGACGTTGAAGCCGCGCATCTTGCCGTTCAGCGGGAGCTTCTGGGTGATGGGGTACGTGTCGAGAGCCTTGCCCCAGTCGCGCTCGTCCTCCTCTCCGCCGAAGCGGCCGGCGCGGGTGCGCCCCCAGCCGAGGTGCAGGGTGATCGAGTTGTCGGCGTGGCCGGGGAGGATCCAGGCGGCGATCTCGAGCTTCGCGCCTTCGCGCGTGATCTCGACCACGTCACCGATGGCGACGCCGAGAGCGGCGGCCGTCGTCGGCGAGAAGTAAGCCGCGTTGTCCCAGACGATCTTCGTCATCGGATCGGGCAGCTCGAGGAGCCACGCGTTGTTGGCGTGGCGACCGTCCAGGAGCTTCGGATCGGGGGCGAAGTTGATCTCGAGGTTGTCGGCGCCGAGGGCCTTGCCTGGCTTGCCCTGCGCGGCGGCCGCGGCGACGTCCGCCTCACGCACCGCCATCGCGGGGAAGGGCCTGGTGACCGCCCCGGTGACGACGCCGCGCTGCAGGGCCTTCTTCCACTCGCGATCGAGCGTGAGCGGCTGCGGGTAGCTCGCGCGGAGCGTGCCCTGGACGAGGTGGTATCCGTTCGAGTCTTCGCCCGCGATGCGGCCGAGGATCTCGATCGGCGAGACGCCCCCGTGGAGCGGCGCCATGAGCGGCTGCTGCACACTGTAGGTGCCGTCGAGGGCGCGCTGATCGCCCCAGGTCTCGTACTCGTGCGCGAGCGGGACGTGCCAGCCGGCCTTCGCGGTCGTCTCGTCCGCGTGGGAGGAGAGCTGCACGAGCGTCGCGCCGCTAGACGCGAGGCGCTCGGCGAATTTCAGATCGACCGGGACGTCGTAGACCGGGTTTCCGCCGAGGACGATGAGGGTCTCGACGCGCTTGCCGTCGAGATCGGAGAGGAGCGCCTTCAGGTCGGCGACGTGCTCGGTCTCCTCCGGGTCGGTGACCGGGAAGTGCTGCACCGTCTGCCCGGCGTTGCCGAGGGCGGCGTTGAGCGCGTGGGCGATGGCGTGGACACGCGCGGGCTGGCGGGAGCCCACGGTGATGACGCTGCGGTTCTTCGCGCCCGCGAGCTCCGCGGCGACGACCTTGACCCACTTCTCCGGGACGCCGTCGATCTTGGCGCCGAGTGCCGCGAGCGGCACGGCGATGGCCCCGAGCGACAGGCCGTGCTTGGTCGCCAGCTCGGTCGCGAGCGCGGCGAGATAACGCTCGACGTCGCGCGCCGGGAGGCGGAGGCGGTGGTCGGCGTTGGCGCCCGTCGTCGTGTACGAGGGCTCGACGACGTAAAGCCGGCTGATCGGCTCGTTCGGCGTGTTGAGGCGGCGGCCGCGCGCGAACTGCCGCGTCGCGCGGATCATCCCCGGCTCGGTCTGCAGGAAGTCCGAGTCGAGCGAGAGGATCACCTTCGCGTGCTGGTAGTCGTTGATCGTATTGACGGCCTGACCGAACGCGATCCGCGCCCCTTCGCGGGCGTTCGACTCGCCCACGGCGGTGAACGTGTGGAAGCGCGCGTGCGGCAGTTTGGCGCGGATCGCCTCGCGGAGGCGAATGAACGTCGGGCTGTTCGTCGGGGGCGAGAGGATCCGGAGCTTGGCGCCCTGGTCGGCCGCGTATGCCTTGACCTTGCCGGCGAGCCAGGCGTCGAAATCGGCGAGGTTGGACGCTTCGAGGGCCGCGCCGCTCTTGTGCTTCACCTGGGTCGAGCGATCGGGATCGTACAGGTCGAAGATCGACGCCTGGGTGCGCACGTCGGTCGCGCCGAGGCTCGACGGGTGATCGGGGTTGCCCTCGATCTTCGTCGGACGCCCTTCGTGCGTCTCGACGAGCAGGCCGATCGCCTCGCCCCGCTCGTACCGAACCGTGGCGTAGTGGTACGAGAGGCCCGGGAGCGCGTACTCCGGCATCCGCGTGTAGGGGACGATCTTCTCGACCGGCCTCCGGGCGCATCCTTCGAGCCCCGCGATCGCGGCGGTGAGGCCCGCGAACATCATGAAGTTGCGGCGCCCGACGGGGCCCACCGACTCGTCGTCCTTCGTCAAATTGAAGGGGAATTCAGCCTCCGCGCGCTTCTTTGCCTCGTCCGGCTTGGCCTTCGCTTCGAGGCTCTTCCAGAACAGCGGCGCCGCCTCACGGGGCTTCGCAAACTCGTACGCGTCGCGCTTACTCATCGGTGGCACCCGGAGCAGTGTTCGGGGGGATGGACTTCGGGCGCCTTGAACGTCGGCGACTGTTCGGGGGTCCAGGTCATGTTCGTGATCTGGTCCCTCGGGCGCAGGTTCTTCACCGGATCGCGGTGGCACTCGAGGCACCAGCCCATGGCGATCGGCTGATCGATGCGGACGACCTCCATCTGGTCGATGCGGCCGTGGCAGGTCACGCAGCCGACGCCGGCGGTCAAGTGCGCGGAGTGGTCGAAGTACGCGTGATCGGGGAGCTTGTGGAGCTTGACCCACTCGATCGGCTGGTTCGTCTCCCAGCTCACCTTGATCGGGGCGATACGGGCCGAGTCCGAGCGGACGATCGAGTGGCACCCCATGCAGACCTGCGTGGGGGGGACCATCGCGTGCGCCGCTTTCTCGATGTTCGAGTGGCAGTATCGGCAGTCCATACCCATCTGCCCGGCGTGGAGCCGATGGCTATAGGGCACCGGCTGCGTGGGCGCGTAGCCGATCTGGGTGTTCTTCGGCGACGCGTAGTACCAGATGCCTAGCGTCAGCCCACCCACGAGCACGCCACCGCCGATGGCCGCCAAGGCGGGGAGCTTGTTGAGCGATCGAGGGAATATCTGCATTCTCGGTTGCTTTCCATTTGCGCGCGCGTCCCGCCCGAAAGAGGGGCTGGGCGGCGTGCAAGGGGCGAGTTGCTCACGAACCTCCCCATGCAGCCGAAGGCTGCAGAGGAAATGCGGGTGCGAGCGGGGGCTTTATAGAGGAACCCATCGCGTAGGTACAACCCCCGAATCCGTTCGCAAATGCGCACGTCATTTCGCGAAAATGTTGCGCGAGCGTGGCGAGGCGCAATGCCCGTCCAAAAAGGCGGGGTCCCCCGCCAAGGCGCAGCTACCGTGATGCCCATGATTTGGGCAAAAGCGCGCATCGTCGTTGGCTTGGCCATCGGCTTGGGGCTCAGCGTGGTCACTGCTTGTAGCGGGCAAACGGTGAGCAGTGGAGACGGTGGCACGAGCTCAGGCGACGGAGGCACGAGCGGCTCCAGCGGTGCCAGCGGTGCCAGCGGTGCCAGCGGGAGCTCAGGCGACGGCGGCTCGAGCGGGACGAGCGGCTCGACGAGCGGCTCGACCGGCACCACGAGCGGCACCAGCGGCACGGTCGGCTGCAGCTCGCACGTCGTCACCCCGACCGGCGGCGCGAACAACTGCAAGATCGAGGACACGCGCGAATGCGGCAAGACCGGCGGCGCCAACGACACCTACGACGTCGTTTGCCGTTGCTTGCCGAGCGACCACACGTGCGACTGCATCCTGAACAACAACCTCGAGCAGACGATCACCACGCTCGTCACTTGCCCTGCGTGCGATCCGAGCCTCATGGCTGCGGCCTACAAGAAGTGCGGGTACCCTTACTGAGGGGCGAGTACCCTATAGCGACCGTCTTTGACGGGACGGTTGCTATAGCCTTCTTCTGGGTCCGCTCGAGACCGAGCCGCAGGGCGGAGGTGCGTGAGGTGTTGATGCGATCGAAGTTCCTGTTCCTCGCGCTCGCGGCCACGCTCGGCTGCAAATCGTCGTCGTCTGCCTCTCCGGCAACGGAGACGCCCGACGCCGGCACGCTCCCGGTGGCCGACTCGGCGCCGCAGCCCGTGACCTACGATTTCTCGGCGGTGCACGGCTATCTCTTCGGCGGCGCCTGGAAGACGGAGGGGGCGGTCGTCCTCTACAAAGGCAACGTCGTCTACGAGGAGTACGCGGCGGGGTTCGGCCCGACCAACCGCCACATCACGTACTCGGTGTCGAAGAGCTTTGGCAGCGCGCTCATCGGGATCGCCATCAAGGACGGCCTCTTGCAGCTCACCGACAGCCTGTGCAAGCACGTGCCCGCGCCCGCCGGCGCCGATCCGACGCTGTGCGACACGACGGTCGATCACCTGCTCCACATGACGAGCGGCATCGCGTGGGCCGAGGACTACGGCTCCGACCCGACGACGTCGAACGTGCTCGAGATGCTCTACGGCAACCAGGGCGACATGGGCGCCTACGTCCAGAAGCTCCCGCGCGCCGCGCCGCCGGGCACCGTCTGGAGCTACTCGAGCGGCGACAGCACGCTCCTCGCGCGCGTGCTGCGGGGAGCGCTCGCGGGCAAGGACTCGCGCGCGTGGGCCAAGGAGAAGCTCTTCGATCCCGCCGGGCTCGCGAGCGCCGTGTTCGAGTCCGATCGCTCGGGGACGCTCGTGTTCTCGTCGTCGCTCTTCATGACCCCGCGGGACATGGCGAAGTTCGGACAGCTGTACCTCGACGACGGGATGAGCGGTGGCAAGCGCGTGCTGCCCGAGGGTTGGGTGAAGTACACGACGGTGCCGGCGCCGCCGGTCGCGCTGCCCGCCCCGCGCGTGCCCGACGGCGGCGGCGCGCGGGCCGGCGGCGGCTCGTACGGCGCAGCGTTCTGGCTGAACGCCTCGACGCCGACGGCGACGCCGGACACCTTCGAGTTCCCCGACGCGCCCGGCGACACGTACTCGGCCGAAGGGCACTGGGGGCAGGTGATCAGCATCGTGCCGTCGCAGCAGCTCGTCGTGGTGCGCGTCGGCAACGATCGCGATCTCATCTTCGACGCGGGGCCGATGATCGGCAAATCCATGGCGGCCATCGCCAAAGGAGGCAAGTGACCATGCGGCGCGCGCTCTTCACGCTTCTCGTGCTCCCACTCCTCCTGTCCGGCGGGGCCGCCCTCGCCAGCGACGCAGGCGCCGACGCCGGAGACGATGCCGTCGCCCCGCCCCCCGGCCCGGTATCGACGCCGTACACGCTCGCCGCCGGCATCTCCGCGAAGGAGAGCTGCTCGTGCGTCTTCGTCGTCCTCCAGTCGGACGCGTACTGCAAGGCGTTCGGAAGTCCGGCGGACTACGTGACGGTGAACGTGCAGATCGATCACGCTGGCAAAGGCATCACGAGCACGTTCTTCGGCGCGACCCGCACGGCCCACTTCGTCGACGGCGCAGGCTGTACGCTGGATCCGTGATCCGCACCCGCGTCGCCCTCGCCCTCCTCCTCGCCGCCTGCGCAGGCGCGCCG
>JANYHK010000033.1 GCA_025359105.1 Myxococcales bacterium
AAGAGAACCACCGAGTTCGGATAGTAGAGCGACTCCACCACGAACGACGCGCAGAAGAAGGGCACGATCCATAGCGCGCCTCTGAACGCGGGCGCGACGAGTTGGCTGAGAATCGGCAATGCGACGCAAACTGCGATGCCGGCGGCGAGGGCCACGAGCGGGAAGGATCGTTGGAAGCGGCCGTAGCGCGAGGCGATGCCCTGCATGCCGTCCTGGCGGTAGGCTTCGCCGATCATCGGGCTCGCCGCGTCGTTCCATGACGAGATGATCATCGAGATGGGCGTCGTCAGCTGTGAGGCGATCGAGTAGCCGCCGAGCGCCTCGCCGTAGCCGGTGAGCTTCAAGGTCCACCGGTCGGTCACGAGCTGGATCTGGTTACCGGCGGTGTGCGGCACGAACGGCAGCGAGAACCGCAAGGCCTCACGTAGCGTTCGCGTGTCGAGGGGCCCCTTCATCGACGTGAGGATGTAGACGATCGACGCGGCCGCGAGGACGCTCGCAGCGAGGGCCGTCGCCTCGATGGCGCCGCGAAGGCCGCGGCCGAGCACAAGGACCATGAGCAGGCCTGCTGCGAGCGTGACGAAGAACTCGCCGAGCTGGAAGCATGCCGCGAGGACGGGGCGCTGCGCATTGCGGAAGTACAACCCGGGGATCCATCCGATGGCATACCCCCCCGCGGACCACGTCATGCACAAGAGCTCCCAGCGCCCGTAGAGCCCATGCGAATCGGCGGGCCGCGTCGCGACGATCCCGAGCGCGATTGCCGCGACGAGCCCGATCACGAGGAGTACCAGCCATCGGGCAGCCGACCCAGCACGCGCGCGCGACACGGCGACGTCGCCCTTCTCGAAGTAGAAGCGGATCACCGCCGCGGACATCCCGAGCGAGATGGGCGCGGCGCCGAGGTTCACGAGCGTCTGCGCGAGCGCATAGTCGCCGTAGTCGGAGAGGGAGAGCGACCGCGTGTAGAGCGGGATCAGCAGGATGGACGCCGCGCGCGAGAGGACGGTCGCCAACAGGTAGATCGCGGCGGGTCCGGCGATCCTGAGCAGCGCTCGTGAGATGAACGGCCTGGCGGAGGTGGTCGTCGCCATGTGTGGAGCTGGACGTGAGGGCGGCGAGCCTCGCGCCTGCCTCAGAGCGCCCGCCGCATCGCCGCGAGCACGCGCTCGACGTCCCCGTCGCCCATCCCCGGGAACAGCGGCAAGCTGATGCAGCTCTCGTAGTATGCCGTGGCGTTCGGGAACGCTCCGCCCGAGAGCCCATGCTCCCGGAAGTCCGGCTGCGTGTGCACCGGGATGTAGTGCACCTGCGTGAAGATTTGCTCCTCACGCAGTCGCACGAAGAGCTCCTTACGCTTCGCCGCCGGCACGCGCACCACGTAGAGGTGGTACGCGCTCTCGCGCCCCGCGGGCACGACGAGCGGCCGCACGCGCTCCGCCCACTCCGCCGCCGCGAACGCCTGATCGTACATCCGCGCGAGCTGCCGGCGCCGCTCGAGGAAGCGTGGGAACTTCTTCGCCTGGCTCGTCCCGAGCGCGCACTGGATGTCGGTGATGCGGTAGTTGAAGCCGAGCGTGCGCTGCTCGTAGTACCAAGGCCCGTCGTTCTTCTGGAGCTTCTTCGGATCCTTGGTGATGCCGTGCGTTCGCAGGTCCATCAGCTCGCGGAAGAGCGCCTCGTCGTTCGTGGTGATCGCGCCGCCCTCGCCGGTCGTGAGGTGCTTGACCGGGTGGAACGACAGGATCGCCATCTGCGCGTGCACACCGGAGGCGGCGCGGTACGTCGTGCCTTGATGCGTGTAGGTTGCACCGAGCGAGTGGGCGGCGTCCTCGATGACGATGGCGCCGACCTTGTCGGCGATCGCGCGCACGGCAGGCAAGTCTGCGGGCGTTCCGCCGAAATCGACGGGGACGAGGACCTTGGGGGCCTTGCCGGCCTTCGCGAGCGCGTCGACCTTCTCGGCGAGCCTCTCGATGGAGATGAGCGCGGTGTCGGCGTCGACGTCGACGAGGTGCGGCTCGCCGCCGCAGTACCGGATGCCGTTGGCCGAGGCGACGAACGTGATGTCGGCCGTCACGCCGGTCGCGCCTGGACCGACGCCCGCCGCCAGGCTCGCGAGGTGGAGCGCTGCCGTGCCGTTCGCGACGGCCACGCAGTACTTCGCGCCGGTGATCGCAGAGAGCTCCTTCTCGAAGCGCTCGACGGCGGGGCCCTGCGTGAGCCAGTCGCCCTTCAGCTGCTCGACCACCGCCGCGATGTCGTCGTCCTCGATGAGCTGACGACCATACGGGAGGGGAGGGAGGGGACCTTTCACCATGGCGCTCACCAGGCCCAGCGGTTTTCGTCGAGCCACGCGCGCGTCTTGCCGAGCCCCTGCTGGAGCGTCGTCCGCGGCTTCCAGCCGAGGAGCTGGTTGGCCTTCGTGGCGTCGCAGCAGAGGCGCATGATCTCGGCCTGCGGGTGGTCGTGGGGGATCTTCTGCACCTTGTTGCCGCCCGTCGCGCACATCTCGGCGAGCGCGGAGACCGGCACGTCGCTCCCGGTGCCGGCGTTGACGATCTGCCCTTCGGCACCCTCGGTCATCGCGCACTTCACGATGAACTCGGCGCAGTCCTCGACGTAGAGGAGATCCCGCGTCTGCTCTCCCGTGCCCTTTACGAGGAGCGGCTGCCGGTCGAGATCGCGCTTCAGGAAGATCGAGACGACGCCGCCCTCGCTGTTCGACTTCTGGAACGGTCCGTACGTGTTGAACGGCCGCACGACGGTGACCGGCATCCGGTAGCTGTGAAAATAGCTGATGGCGAGCATGTCCGCGCCGATCTTGGCGGCCGCGTAGGGCGACGCGGGCCGGTACGCGTGCGTCTCCGCGATCGCCTTGTCCCCGGCGAGATCGTAGACCATGCACGTCGACATCACGGCGACACGCGGCGTCCTGACCTTGAGCTTCGGCACGTCGCGATCGAAGTCGAACGCGCGCGCGTCGGGGTCGAGGCCGTTCTGCCGGAAGTACTGCGCGCGGCACGCCTCGAGGACGCGCAGCGTGCCCTCCGCGTCGTTGCGGAACGTCGGCACCGGATCGTCGATCGACCGCTGCACGTGGATCGACGCGGCGAGGTGGAAGACCGCGTCGAACGGCTTGGCGAAGACGTCGGCCACGAACGCCGGATCCTTCACGTCACCGTTCACGAAGCCGAGGAAGCCGCGCGTGCCCTCGATGCCCTTCAGGTTCTCGCTCCGGCCGTTCGACAGATCGTCGGCGGCGAGGACCTCGTGCCCCTCGTCGAGCAGGCGCGCGACGAGCCAGCGACCGATGAAGCCGGCTCCGCCGGTGACGAGGCATCTCATTGAACGTTCCCTCCGGGCGTCGTGAACGGTTCGAGCACCTTGTGCGCCGTCAGGTACTTCACGATGTCGGGCTTCGACATGAGCGTGTCGCGCGAGCTGACCCACTCCTTCTCGACCTTCTTGCCCTCGGGGTGGGCGGCGCGAAGGTGCTCGGCCTCGACGGCGCTGCCTTCGCCCGGCAAGACGACCAGGTGGCGCGGAAGGTCGATCGTGCGGTGGACCTCGTCGGCGCTGATCAGCTCCTCGTACAGCTTCTCGCCGGGGCGGAGCCCGGTGTGCGCGACGTCGTATTTCGCGCCGGTGATCATCTCCGCCATCGCCTCGGCGAGATCGATGATCTTGAGCGCGCGCATCTTGGTTACGAAGACCTCGCCGCCCTTCATGCGCGCGCCGGCCTCGAGGACGAGCTCGCCGGCTTCCGCGATCGTCATCACGTAGCGGGTCATCGACGCGTCGGTGATCGTGATCGGCTCCTTGCGCAGGAGCTGGCCCGCGAAGATCGGCACGACGCTGCCGCGCGACCCGATGACGTTGCCGAACCTCACCGCGGCGAAGCGCGTGCGGCGGAGCCCCTTGATCTCGTTCGCCGCGATGATGAGCCGCTCGCCCATCATCTTGGAGGCGCCCATCACGTTCGTCGGATTGACGGCCTTGTCGCTCGACGTGAAGACGACGCGCTCCACGTCTGCGTCGAGCGCAGAGCGAATGACGTTGTTCAGGCCCTCGAGGTTGGTGCGCACGACCTCGAACGGGTTGTACTCGCCGATGCCGACGTGCTTGAGCGCCGCGGTGTGGAAGACGACGTCGGCTCCTTGCATCGCGAAGCGTAGGCGATCGAGATCGCGAATGTCTCCGAGCTGGGGCGACATCGAGCCCTTACCGCCAAAGCGCTGATGCAAAAAAAAGAGCTCGGTCTCGGCATGATCGAGGCAGCGAACCGCCTTCGCCAGGGGGAGCAGGCGCTCGACCAGCGCGGATCCGATCGTCCCGGCGGCGCCGGTGACGAGGACCGTGCGGTTCTGTACGTAGGCGAGGTCCATGTCTTTTTCGGTGTCCTGGTCGGCGTCGGCGTTCACGGCGGCGAAGGCCCACCCGGATCGTGCGACGGGTTAACACGGGAAGGGCCCCAAGGAAAGCGGCTGTCCACAGGCCCGCCGCGCAAAAATGCGAAGCGTCCGAGCTCGACCGAGGCAGGTTCTTGCCGATCGGCGGAGTGCGCGAAACCTCACGAGGTTTGGCCCGCGGGCGGCACGCGCCTCCAGACCGTCAGAACCTTGGCGCCCCCGGCGACGTGTTCCACAGCGGTCTGCCTCGTTAATCGGCGCCTGGGATGATTGAATTTCGGGTAGCTTGCAACGAACATCGTGCGGGATTGCACGTGGGGACACAGGTCGCAGTTGGGCTGGTGTCCTTAAGGTTTGAGGAGTGGCGCCGTTCGTCTGATGTGGTGCCGCCTCTGGCGGGGGTCGCGGTTTGCAGGTGGAGGTCATGGCGATGAGGAATCGACTTCTTTTCAAAGGACTTACGAGCGCGCTGGGCCTGACGTGCCTGATGGTTGCGTGCGACACCCCCGAGGCGCCCCGCGGCAACGTGCCCGCCACGCTGCCGGGTGTGGCGGCGGACGGCGTGCTGCCGGAGAGCCCGGTTGCTTTGTCCGCGGTCACTCGCGCCAGCTCGTTCCGCGAGAAGGGGTTCACCCTCGTTCGTGACCGCGCTCGCCTCGTTGCCAAGCCCATCGAGAGGCAAGTCCTCGGCGCCGACGCTCCTCTGGACGTGCGCGTGGTCAACGGTCGGGTGGTGCACCTCGGCGGCCCGCTGCAGACCTCGTTCGGCCTCCACGCCGGCGAGCCGTTCGCCATCCATGACGAGTCCACCGGCATCGGCGCCCACGTCACCCTTCGCGGCGCGACGGCCGCGCAGGCCGAGCACTCCGGCTCGTTCGTCGTCTACCGCGGCGGTCACGCGCTCGGTGACGTCATCCACCGCGTCACGCAGAAGAGCAGCGAGGATTTCGTCGTCCTCGAGCAGGCCCCCAAGGACGCTTCGTTGTCCTACGACCTGACGCTCGACGGCGGCGCCGCGCTTCGCCTCGTCGCGAACACGCTCGAGCTCATCGACTCGCACGGCTCGCCTCGCCTGCGCGTTTCGTCGCCGTACCTGGTCGACTCGCAGGGCACGCGCCATGTCGCGCAGCTCGCGATCTCCGGCTGCGCCGTCGATACATCCGCTGCAGGCCCGTGGGGTCGGGACGTCGTAAAGCCCGGCGCACCGACGTGCGGCCTCCACGTGAGCTGGCACGGCGCGAATGTCGCATATCCTGCCTTGCTCGATCCGGCCTGGCAGTCGGCGGGTAGCATGGCTACGGGGCGTACTTCGCCGGCGATCACACTGCTCAATAGCGGCAAAGTGCTCGTCTCCGGTGGCTTCGGCGCCGTAGCGCCGCTCGCGTCCGCCGAGCTCTTCGACCCCAAGTACGGCACCTGGGCCACGACGGGTAATCTGGCGTCAGCCCGCTACTCGCACTCCAGCAACATCGTCAGCGGCGGAAATGTCGTTGCAGCTGGCGGCTCGAACGTGGCCACGTCGTTCTCATCGGCCGAGCTTTACAACGTCTCCACGGGCCTGTGGGGTGGGACCGGCAGCCTGAGCGGCTTGCGCGACACGCACGCGGCCGTCTCCCTCGCGAACGGAACCGTTCTCGTCATCGGCGGCTACAACGGCACGACCGGCGGCCTCGCGACGGCGGAGCTCTACTCCGGTGGCACGTGGACCGCGTCCGGCACGATGAGCTCGGTCCGCCAGGGCATGAGCGCGACGCTACTCGGCAACGGCACGGTCCTCGTGGCCGGCGGCTACACGAACACGCCGACAACGCTGGCGACGACCGACAGTTGGTCGGGCGGCGCGTTCTCGGCGGGCCCGACTCTATCGGTCGCGCGCTACGGCCACACGGGCACGCTCCTCGGAAGCGGCTCCGTTCTTCTCGCTGGCGGCAGGGACGCCGCGGCGATCGTGGCGTCCGACCTGTGCGGCGCGAGCTGCGCGGCGTCGGGCAGCCTGACCACCGGACGATCTTTCCACACGGCCACGCTGATGCGCAACGGTAGCGTCATGGTCGCAGGTGGCGTCAACGCGGCCACTGTCGTAGGGAGCGCCGAGGTCTACTCTGGCGGCGCCTTCGCGACGGACAACGCGCTCACCACGGCGCGCGAATCGCACGTCGCGGTGCTCATGGCCCAGGGCCAGGCGCTCGTCGCCGGCGGCGATGACGGCACGAACTCGCTCGGCAGCGCCGAGGCGTGGCCGCAGCCGACGGTCTCCGCCACGCCCGGGACCAACCAGGTGAACGTGACGTGGGCGGGGACGCCGGGCAACCTCCAGGACTACGTCTCCGTGGCTCCTGCGGGGTCGCCTGCCACGACCATCACCAAGTTTGTCTTCACCAACGGCGTGGTGGGCGGCTCCAACCTCTTCACCGGGATCGGACCGGGCAGCTACGTTGCTCGCGTCGTCACGAACAACAGCTACTGGATCGCGGCAGAGACGGCTCCTTTCACGGTGGCGGGCACTGCGACGAGCGTGACGCTCGATCCGTCGAGCGTCCTCACCGCGCCGTCCAACATCAAGATCAACTACAACGGCATGTCGGGCGCCGCGACGGACTGGATCTCGATCGCGCCGCAGGGATCGCCGGACACCAGCTACACGCGCTACCAGTACACGAACGGCTTGCTCAGCGGCCAGGCGACGTTCGCCGGCGTGGTGAACGGGACCTACGTAGCGCGGGCCTACTTCAACAACACGTACGTGAAGCAGGCCGAGAGCGCGCCGTTCACGATCACGGGCGCGGTGCCGACGGTGACCCTCGACGGGGCAAGTGTCCTAACGACGCCCTCGAACATCATCATCGACTACGCCAACATGTCGGGCTCGACGACCGACTGGATCGCCATCACGACCCCCGGTGCCCTCGATACGCAGTACGCCGCGTACCAGTACACGAACCCCCTGGTGAACGGCAGCGCGACGTTCGCCGGGCTGCCCGCCGGCACGTACGTCGGCCGTGCGTACTTCAACAACACGTACACGAAGCAGGCGGAGACAGCACCGTTCACGATCACCGGCACGGGGCCGACCGTCTCAATCAACGGCGGCAGCGTGCTCACCGCGCCGGGCACCGTGCTCGTCGACTTCACGAACATGTCGGGTTCCGCGACCGACTGGATCAGCATCGCCTTCTCGAGCGCAAGCGACGTGTCGTACGTCTACTACGCTTACGTCGGCCCCACGATCAACGGGCAGGTGACGTTCAACAACGTCGTGAAGGGATCGTTCGTCGCCCGGGCCTACTTCAACAACTCCTTCGTCAAGCGGGCCCAGACGCCGACGTTCATCGTCCAGTGAGCTGAGCTCCAGGGGCCCGGGTCTGCGCAAGCGACCCGGGCCTCGTCACATCCGCAGACCGCCAGTGGAAAAGCCCGCTCGTTCGAACAGGGAGGTCCCGCTCATCGCGGAGGAGGACCTGGGTCTGCTGCGCGGAAAAGTGGCGCGTTTTACGTCGCGTCTTGGCGGTCCGAGCGCCACGCGTGAGCCCGAGCTCGTCCTCGTCCTCGCCCCCGGCGATTCGCTCGAGGTCGCGCTGCGAGTGAGTCGCGAGGCTGTTGGCCGCGGCCGCGCCGTCCGGATCGTGGGGGAGGGCATCACCGTCGGCGCTCCGGCGACAGTGCCGGGGCTGGCCATCACGGAGCTGGGCGCGTACCGCGTCGGAATGCGCGGGGAATCGACGCGCTTCTACTCGCGCATGATCCGCGGGTGGCTCGACGAGACGTTCGCGGGGCTTGTCGCCGACATCGAAGGCTCGCGTGTCTTCTTTCCTTCGGCCTGCACGAGGGGGCTCGGTCTCGTGCTCGACGCCATCCCGCCGCTCGTCGGAATCGTGATCGTCCACGCAGACGCGGAGGTGCACTACGTGGGGCGCGCCACATGGGCCGGGGGCGAGGTTCTGCGGGATCTCCTCGGTCAGCCGCCGGGCGCCGAACCGACGCCGTGGTGGCGCATTGCGACCGGGGCGCGTATCGCCGGCGGCGTAGTGGCGAGCGTCGCCGAGGTCGTTCGCGCGCGCGCGAAGGCGAGCCGCTCGCTCACGGCGCTTCGTAAAGCTCGCTCGAAGCGGCAACCCGTCGACATCTGGCTGGCATTGATTTCGGATTGGCCGCGCTTCAATCACCATCTGATCAACTCGGTCGCCCTCCCTGCGCTCGCCCGCAATCTCCGCGTCGGCGTGCTGCTCCAAGGATCCCTCGCGCCGGGACGTCCACGCGAGAGCAACCTGCGCGAGCGTGACGGGGACGACCTCTGGGCAGGCCTCGGTCCGTTGCGCGACCGTCTTGATTCGCTCGTCCTCGACCAGGCCGTCTTGCCTGAGCGGTGGCGCGACGTTGCTGTCGACGTGGCGACGTCGACGGGGGCGAGCCTGACGGCTGCCTGGCGCATTCTCTCCCGCCCCGCGACGAGACAGGCAGGGCCATGGCGCCTGCGGCTCGCCGGGCAGAGGCCGATGCTGGAGAAGCTCGCGTCCATCGACGTCTTCCGTGCTCGCAGCGCGTACTGTGCCACCGGCCGCGCGATCGCCCGCCAACGCTTCGAAGGGTCGAGCGTCGTCGGTGCGGGGTGCGGGCAACCTCGCGAGGCCACCACCACGTTGTCCCTCGAGCGCGCTGGTGCGCGCACCGTCGAGTTCTTTCACGGATGGTCGATCGAGCCGTGGCCAGGCACCGAGGGCGCAGCGTCCGTTCGTGTCGTGTGGACGGCCACCGAGGCGCGCCTTGGCAACGCGCTCGGCTTCTCGTACGAGGCGTGCGGCGTCGTTCCCCCGGACTTCCGCGCGCGTTCCCCCGGGCCTCGTCGCGCGCGCAACGTGCTCTTGACGACGAACTACGTCCATCGAGACTCGATCGTCGAGGGGCAGTATTCGACGGAGCCGTTTCTCCACGAAGCGATCGCGGCGCTCGAGCTCCTGAGGGCCGACTCGCCGGAGCTCGAGCTCCGGTGGCGTCCGCATCCGGCCGACGATCCTGCGGTCGTTCGCCGCGTTCTAGCCACGGCCCCGTGGCTGACACTCTCCACCAGCGCCGACCTCAAGGCTGACGTGGATTGGGCCGACCTGGTCGTGACGAGCCTCTCATCGGTCTTCATCGAGACACTTTTCGCGGACGTCCCGGTGGTCTTGCACGTGACCCCCGATTTCGATGGCGCCGCTGCACTCGACTTCGTGGATGCATCGCGGCAGTTCTTTTATCGAAGAGACGGGGCTCGGAAGGTGGGCAGCATCCTCGCTGCACTTGCGGAGGGCGACGATGCGCTGAAGCCTGATCGTGCCGCGCTTCGTGCTTGCTTCGACGGGGACCCCCGGCGCCTCGATGCCGTCTCCGTTTGCCTCGGCGAGGCGCGACCGCCTGCCGCGACGACGAACGGCGCGTCCCGCGGTCACCCGCGGCCGCCCGCCTGAACGCGGCAGCTCGGCTCTTTTCGAGCGCGCAAGTCGCGCACACGAGGTATCCATCGCCCGTGGCGAGAATCCTGTTCGTCGTGAACAGCCCCGACTTCTTCGTCTCTCATCGGCTTCCCCTCGGCGTCGCCGCGGTGGCGCGGGGCCACGAGGTGCATGTCGCGACGGCAGCCGGTGCGGGTGCCGCCATGATCGCCGATCACGGGATGCGCTTTCACGAGATTCCGCTTCGTCGCAGCTCGGCGCGGCCTTGGGAGGAGCTGCTCAGCGTCGGCGCCCTCATTCGGCTCTACGCATCGCTCGCGCCGGACCTCGTCCACCACGTCACGATCAAGCCGGTTCTCTACGGAGGGATGACGAGCCGTCTGCTCCGCGTGCCCGCCGTCGTGCACGCCGTGAGCGGCCTCGGGTACGTCTTCCTCGCCAAGGGCCTGGTCGCGAGCGCCCGACGCGCGGGGGTGCGCGCGGCTTATCGCATCACCTTTCGTCACCCCAATATGCGCGTCATCTTCCAGAACGAGGTCGACCGCGCCGGGTTCGTCGACGAGAAGCTCGTGCGCCCCGAACACACAGTTCTCATCCGGGGATCTGGGGTCGACCTCGGTGCGTTCCACCCGGCCGCCGAGCCCCCTGGCCCCTTCACGGTTGTTTTCCCGGGCCGCATCCTCGTTGACAAGGGAGTTCGCGAGTTGGTCGAAGCGTCGCGCATGCTGAAGGCTCGCGGGGCGGGCGTCCGCGTCGTTCTCGTCGGACCGACCGATCGCGGCAACCCGGCATGCATCGACGAGGCGGAGCTGCGGGGGTGGGTGAACGAAGGACTCGTCGAGTGGCTTGGCGAGAGAACGGACATGCCCGACCAGCTCCGCGCCGCGCACGTGGTCTGCCTCCCTTCGTACCGCGAGGGGTTGTCCAAGGCTCTCATCGAGGCCGCCGCGACCGGCCGTCCTATCGTGACCACCGACGCACCGGGGTGCCGCGACGTGGTGCGGCACGACGACAACGGCCTCCTCGTCCCCGTGAAGGACGCGCCGGCCATTGCCGATGCCCTGGCCCGTCTCGCCGGCGATCCCGCGCTTCGCGCGTGCATGGGGGGCCGCGGCCGCGAGATCGCGGCGGCCGAGTTCTCGGTAGAGGGCGTCGTCGAGCAGACGATGTCGGTCTACGACGACCTGATCGCGCGGTCGCGCCGCCCACGCTAGGATGGCGCCACCGTGCCGACCTCTGAGCGAGTCTCCGACGCCAAGGGAAACCAGTTCGACCTGCGTGCCATCTCTTGCCCCACCTGCGGCGTGAGCGACACACGCCTCGTCGGATACCGTGGCGGCAAGCATCAACGCTACGGCGAAGGCGTCGAGAGTCGCATCGTCGAGTGCCGTCGCTGCGGCCTCATCTACCCGGACCCGTTCCCGTTTCCGGTCGACCACGAGAAGCTCTACGCCGATCCCGACAAGTACTTCGTCGGCCACGATGAAGACGCAAAAGTCGAGGCCTACCGCGACATCATTCGCAAGCTCGCTACGCTCACGGGGAAGGCCAAACCCTCGATTCTCGACGTAGGCAGCGGGCGAGGGGAGCTCCTCCGCGCCGCCAAGCGCGAGGGGTGCGACGACGTCATCGGGCTCGAGTTCGCGGCGGCGATGATCTCGTACGCCAAGGAGGCCCACGGCGTGGAGATGGTCCCCCTGACCATCGAGGAGTACGCCAAGACGGCCAACCGCACCTTCGACGCGCTCGTCCTCGGCGCGGTGCTCGAGCACGTCTACGATCCCGACGCGATGATCGCGGCGGCCCGCCAGCTGCTCGTCCCCGGTGGCATGATCTACATCGACGTCCCGCGGGATCCGAACCTGCTCACCGAGGTCGTTCGCCTGTTCAACCGCGCGCGGATGAGCCGCGCCGTCATCAACTTGTCGCCGACGTTCGCGCCGTACCACGTGTTCGGCTTCACCGAGCGCTCGCTCGTCCGGCTCCTCCGGAAGCACGGCTTCTCGCCCGAGCTCGTCGTCGTGCGCTCGGGCACCCACGTCCCCCACAACGGGCGCCCCGCCGACCGGGTGAAGGCGCTCGTCGCCACGCAGCTCTATCGGCTCGGCAACCTCACCGGCCGCGCGGCAAACCTCTTTGTGTGGGCGCGGCGGACCTGAGCGCTCAGCGCGGCTCGGTGCCGGTGCGCGTCGGAAGCTCGAGGCGCAGTGTCCTGCCGACCCACGCACGCACGCGATCGGTCTTGCCCTCGGTAACCCGCGCGAGCGGGTAGGCGAAGAGCCAAGCCACGCCGAGACACAGGAGGGCGCCGATGGCGAGGTGCGCCGCATCGGGCTGCCATCGCGCCGGACCCATCGTCATCGCGTGGAGGAAGACGAGCACCGGGAAGTGGACGAGGTAGAGGGTGTACGAGTAGCTCGCGACGATCGCCGCGGCCCGATGGTACGCCTTCCGCAGCGGCGAATCCGCGTCCGCCGCGCCGCCGCCCGACGCGAGGAGCGCCACGAGGAGAGCGCACGTCGCCAAGGCGAGCGCCGCGTCGTCGCGGTCCTGATGGCCGAGGAACCGCACGCGGGCAAGGAAGAGCGCGACGAGGAACACCGCCGCGGCCGCGATCGGCACGATCCTGGCGGCGAGCCCGGTGAGCTTGACCCGGCTCCACCCCCACGCGACGCCTGCGCCGAGCAGCCAGAGCGACGTGTAGAACACCATCCGTTCACCGCCGCACCAGAGGATGACGGCGGCGACGACGAGGTAGCCGAGTCGTCGGGGCGTGGTGACGCTCCGGGTCGCGGCCTGAACGAAGAGCGGGAAGAGAATGTACGCCCACAGCTCGTACGACAAGCTCCAGAGCGGACCATTCGAGCCGAATGGCCGGAAGAAGACGTACTGGAGATAGAAGAAGTTGCCTAAGAACGTGCCGACCGTCCCGGTCTTGTGGACGTCGTCGAGGGTCAGGTACGGCGCGTCGAGCGCACCGGCGTAGATCCCGTGCTCACCGAAGAGGCTCATCCCGGTGCGATCGAGGAATGCTGTGACGAGGAGGGCGGGGATGAGGACGACGTAGAGCCGTGTCAGGCGGCGCAAGAGGTACGCCGTCCACGACCAACGTGTCCGCGCCGTGAGCACCGAGGTGCCGACGAAGAAGCCGCTCAGCGCGAAGAAGACGATGACCGACTGATGGCCGAACCCGGTGACGAGGTAGAGCACCTTGAGAAGCGCCGACGGATGCGCGAGCCGATCGAAGTCCTGGAAGAAGAGACCACGGACGTGGCCGACGAGAACGGCGAAGGCCGCGACGCCGCGCATCATGTCGAAGTGGGTCAAGGCATAACGCGGGAGCTTCGCGCTCATGGGGCTCCCATCGTGCTGACCGCCGCCCCGGTCGCCACTCCACGGCGACGGCCGGCGAGCGCCTCCCGAAGCGCGTCGGGACCCTCGCCGAGCGTGGTGACGCACCACGCGGCCAGGGCGAAGGCGTGCCAGAGGATCCACGGATCGGAAGCGAGCCACCGGCGCCAGCCGCCATGCCCGAGCTCGGCGCTCGAGAGCAGCCCGAACTCGTCGAGCCGTCGCGCGTCGAAGAGCGCGTCGCACGCGGGCGCGAGGCTCTGACCGAGCCATCGCTCCACGGGCACACCGAAGCCCTGCTTTTTTCGATCGGCCAGCGCGTCACCGAAGCGGCGGCGGAAGAGGGCGCGGAGGACCTCTTTGCCGCGGCGTCCGAGCGTGAACTGCGCTGGCAGGCCCACGCCGGCTTCGACCACGCGGTGGTCGAGGAAGGGGACGCGCACCTCGAGGTGGCAGGCCATGCTGGCGCGGTCGACCTTCGTGAGCATGTCGTTGGGGAGCGGGCTCGCGAGATCGCCCGAGAGTGTGCGCTGCAGCTGCGTCCCGGGCGACGCGCCGAAGCGCCGCACGGCGGCCTCGAGCAGCGCGTCCGCCGCGGAGGAGCCGCGGCCCACGAGCGCCGCCGTCCGGGCGAGCGGCGCGACCTGCGTGAGCGCCGCGTAGGCCTGCGCGTCGCCGCCGCCAAGTCCGCGTGACACGCGCCGGGCGATCCGGAGCAGATCGGTCCACCCGCGCGAGCGGTCCGTGCGAACGGGGAGCGCAGACAGGGCGGCGCCGAGCGCCTCACGCAAGCCGGGGACGACTCCGAGCTTGTCGCGCATCGCGACGATGCGGTGCTTCTTGTACCCCGCGAACACTTCGTCACCGCCGTCACCCGCCAGCGCGACCTTGTGCGTCGTCGCCACGGTCCGCGAGAGGAGGAACGTCGCCAGGCTCGACGAGTCGCCGAACGGCTCGTCGTAGGCCAGGAGCGCGTCTCCGATCGACGACTCGAGTCGCGCCTCGTCCAGGATCTCCACCTGCAGGTCCATTCCGAGCTTCTGCGCGACCTCCCGCGCGTGGGGTGACTCGTCGAACCGCGGGTCACGAAAACCGATGCAAAATGCACGAATCGGCCGGCTGCTCGCGCGCGCCGCATGCTCGCAGACGAGGGACGAGTCGATCCCGCCGCTCAGGAACGCCGCGATCGGGACGTCGCTCTCGAGGTGCTCGGTGACGGCGCGGCGTAAGAGCGGCTCGACCAGCGCGCACGCGTCGTCGAGGCTCCGAACGCGCCCGGCGTCGGCCGACGGCGTGAGCGTCCAGTACCGCGTCTCCGTCCTGCGCCCGGACGCCAGATCGATCTCGAGGCGCGTCCCCGGCGACAGCCGCCGCACGCCCTCGTAGATGGTGGCGGTCTCCGGCACGTAGCCCCACGAGAGCATGGCGTGGGCGGCCGTGACGCTCGGCTGCAAGAGGCGCGCGAAGCCAGGGCGACCGCGCACGTGCGCAAAGCACCGCAGCTCGGAGGCGAAGGCCAGCGCCGTGCCCGTGTCGGCGACGAAGAGGGGCTTGATCCCGAAGCGGTCGCGACTGAGGAGCGCCACGCGCCGGCGGCGGTCGTGGATCGCGAAGGCCCACATCCCGACGAGGTGCTCTTCGACGCGGGCGGGGTCCGCCTCGTACAGTCGCAAGAGCACTTCGGTGTCGCTGCGGGTGTGAAAGCGGACGCCCTGCTTCTCGAGCCCTTCGCGCAGCGCGGGGGCGTTGTAGATTTCGCCGTTGTAGACGAGCGTGATCGCGCCGTCATCGCTCTTCATCGGCTGGTGACCGTGGGCGACGTCGACGATTGCGAGGCGGGCCATGCCCAGCGTCGTGTCGCCGTGGCTGGACACGCCTCCGCCGTCGGGGCCGCGGTGACGGATCGCCTGGCACATCGCGCGGACGCTGCCTTCGCCGTCGGCGTGCACGTCCTGGAAGAGCCCTGCGATGCCGCACATGCGATGCCTTCATGCCTCCGACGTCGTCGGCGCGGGCTCGTGTCGATCGTTCTCGTGGTTCTCCGCATCGGCGTGCTCGTCGTCGTCCGTGGCCTCGTCCTTCGCGGTAGAGGCCGCGGGAATCCGCAGGGCAGCGAGCAGCGCCCCGACGAGGACGATGGGCAGCCGCTGGCGGACCGAGAGGCCGATGTTGCCCATGCCGATCGAATACATGATCGACATCGGGACGAGGAACGCGAGAAACATGAGGAGGAGGAGGCGGTTCTCGCGCAGCAGGCGCCGCCCGGAGCGGATCGCTTGGTACGCGAGGTAGTACCAAGCGAGCGCGTCGATCTTGCCGATTTGCAGGCCGACCGACCCCGACTGCCACGGAAACGGCGCGAACAAGGTGTACGCCAGCTTCAGGTGGAGCTGGCCGAGCGGGTTGCCGCCGTCGTTGAACGTCACCCCGGACCCCCCCGCGGCCTTCTCAATCATCGCGCCCTCGTTCGTGCCCGCGTAGAGAGTCGTGTCGATGGACTCGTTCACGCCCGCGAGGGCGTCGGTGTACGCGAGGACGAAGAGACCGGCCGCCGCGAGGAGCAGCGCCGCGAGGAGCGGTCGCACGATGGACTTCGACGAGAGTCCGGCCAGGCCGACGACCATAGGTCCTACCGAGACGAAGATCAGGTAATAGCGCACGTGCCATAGCGCGAAGAGAGACGCCGCGCCGATGACGGCGTGGAGTACCGACAGCCTCCGCGAGAGCCGAAACGCGCTGGCCAGCGCGCTGATGACGAAGAACGCGACGAGGCCGTCCTTGTACATCTCGGACGTGTACATCAGGAATGCGGGGCCGAAGAGCATGAGCACCAGGATCGTCAGCGCGCGCTTCGGCTCGCCGCCGAGCTCGAGGGCAAGCTCGTGCAGGTTGAAGCAGGTTAGGCACGCCAGGAACGCGACGACCGACGTGCAGCCGATACGCGTCACGCCGCCGTTCGCCCAGATGATGAGCGCGAACAGGTTCTGCGGGAGCGTCGTCTGGCCCATCTGGTAGAGCTGCTTCTGCGTGATGTACTCGAAGCCGGAGTGCTCCCAGATGAGGACGATGATCTTCGCGTAGTTCTCGTACGTCTCGTTGTCCCCGCCGACGCCGTGGCTGAAGAGCGGAATGTCGCGCAAGAAGACCTGGAGCAGCAGACGCAGGACGTACCCGGCCATCAGCGTGCCGATGACCTGGTTGCGCGTGCTGTCACCCGCCCGGCTCACCCGCGTGATGATCACGTAGAGGGCGACGCCTAAGGCGAGGGCTAGGAGGACTCCAAACATCGAAATTTCCTCGCATCTTCGGTGCGGAGGGGGTCGGGCTCATTCAGCCCGAGCGCGTGCATGTACGCGATCTCGGGGACTCCCGCAATCCCAGCGGATTTCCGCGTGTGAACCCACCTTGCGACCGCCGCACCAAAGGGCTACACGCATGGCCATGCTCGCCCGGGCAATCGACTCGCGAGGCCTCCGCGCCCTTTCGGACGTGACCGCCGAGCTTCTCCGCGTCTTCCGCACCGAGCCGGACAAGCACGCCGCGCACCGCCTCGCCGCGCCCATCATGGCGCAGGTCTCGCGGGATCCGGACTTCCTCGCCGGCGCGCTCGAGGCGCACCTCCGGACGCCGGGCGCGCTCGACGCGCGAAACTACCCGGTCGTCTCGCTGAAGTCGGCGAGCAATCCGTACTTCGAGATCGCGATCAACTGCTGGATCCCGCTGCCGACGGCCGACACGAACGTCACGACCAAGGCGATCCACCACCACGGCACGCTCCTCCTCACGACGGCGACCATCTTCGGGCCGGGCTACGAGCACTGGCTCTTCGACCGCCCGTCGCTCGCCGATCAGGGCGAGGAGCGCTTCACCATGCGCCTCCTCGAGCGGGCGCCGCATCCGCTTCACCACGTCACGTTCGTCGACGCGTGGCTGCCGCACGTGCCCATGTACCCGAGCGAGCTGACGGTCACCGCCGCCCTGTGGAGCGGCAGCGAGCCGACGACCTGGAAGGACTTCGTCAAGCGCATCCCCGCGCTGAAGAAGAACGAGAAGCGCCTCCGCGCGGCGGCTCGGCGGCTCGGCCTGGCCAAGCAGCTCGACGTGAAGGTGATCGACTACTTCGACTACTTTCCGGTGCAAGACGGCTTCCGCGGGATGCGCGAGCGCCAGGAGTTCGCGCTCGGGCCGAACGCCGAGCACCTGAAGAGCCTCTTCCACGTCCTGCAGCGCACGGGCAACGCGCACCTCGCGCCGCTCCTCCGCGAGAGGCTGGCGTTCGCGCAGCCTCCGGCGCGCGCCGCTGGCGAGGCCCTGCTCGACGACTTGAACCACGACCGCCCCATCTTCGGGTACCTCTCCGAAGGGCACTTCAACATCCCGTTCGCGAACTTCACGAAAACCGAGATCGAGCACGCCCTCCGCGCGCTCCCGCCGAGAGACTCCCATGGCCGCAAACTCGCTCCCGCGCCGCATCATCAAGCACATCCTGGCGCCCATCCTGAGTGAGCAGACCTACGGGCTGCTCCAGACGGTGGCGATGAGCTGGGACATCCGCTCCGGCTCGATGACGGAGCCCGAGGTGGACCTCGTCCGCCTCTCGACGCGACCGGGCGAGACGGTCATCGACATCGGCGCGAACTACGGGCTCTACTCGTACCACGCGTCGCGCGTCGTCGGACCGAACGGGAAGGTCTACGCCTTCGAGCCGGTGCCCTTCACCGCGGCGACGTTCCGGCGCATCGCGAAGGTCCTCCGCTTCGATCAGGTGGAGCTCTACGAGAAGGCCGTCGGCGAGAAGGCCGGGACGCTCGCGCTCCGCGTTCCCATCAGCGACATGGGGAGCATCATCGCCGGCACCGTGCACGCCGCCGCGCGCAACAACGAACGCCCCGGTAAGAGCCAGCACGCTCGGTTCGAGAAGAGCAAAGAGATCACCTGCGACGTCGTCGCGCTCGACGACGTCCTCGCGGGCGCGAAGGACGTCGCCCTCATCAAGTGCGACATCGAGGGCGCCGACTACTTCGCGCTGAAGGGCGCGCGCCGCATCATCGAGGAGAACCACCCGACGATCATCTGCGAGATCAACCCTTGGTTCCTCGAGGGACTGGGCCTGAAGGTCGAAGATCTCGTCGGCTTCTTCACCGAGCGCGGCTACCGCCTCTACCACTACAAGGACCGCCGGCTCGTCCCGACGGAAGTCGCCGACGTGGTGGAGGACAATTGGGTCTTCGTGCACCCCTCCCGTGCGGATCGGCTGGCGTCGGTGCTGCCCGGCGTGGGCTGATCTCACGGCCCCGCATCGTGTGACCGTTGGGGGTCAATCCTGTTCGGCGGCGGCGATCACCACCAGATCGTCGAACCGCCCAACGAGCGCGGGCGCGTTGGCCTGAAGATACGATCTGCACGCATCGACATCGAGGCTCGACGTGATCAGCGCGACGACATCGGCGCGATCCTGCATCCGGGACGCCTTGAGCTTCATATAGACGAGCGGCGCGGCATCGATGACAGACCCTGGCGCTAAGTGCGGCCGAGCGAGCATCACGGGAGTGTGCCATGCCTAACTGAGGCTAAGTGTTCAAAAGAACATAGATAGTCCAGCCCGTGCCAATCGGCCTGGCATCCTTCCTACCCCCCGTGGCATAACCGCCCGCTGAATGTACGGCGGTGCTTGAACGACCAAGCACTAAGGGGTCAGAAGTAAGGATCTTTCATGCGCGTGCTCGTGACAGGTGGGGCGGGGTTCATCGGGTCGCACGTCGTCGATCGGCTCGTCGCGGGCGGGCACGAGACGGTCGTGCTCGACAGCCTCGATCCGCAGGTCCATGGCGCGAACGCGTCGCGTCCGTCGTACCTCTCGCCGAAGGCCGAGCTCGTCGTCGGCGACGTGCGCGATCGCGCCGCCGTCGACAAGTGCATGAACGGGGTCGACGCGGTCTTCCACCTCGCGGCGGCCGTCGGGCTGGCGCAGTCGATGTACGAGATCGAGCGCTTCAGCGACGTGAACGTCCGCGGCACGGCGATCGTCCTCGAGAGCGCGCTCAAGCACAAGAACCGGATCAAGAAGCTGCTCGTCGCGTCGTCGATGTCGCTCTACGGCGAGGGGAGTGTCTCGTGCACCATGTGTGGCACCTCCGATCCGCCGCTTCGCCCCGAGGCGCAGCTCGAGGCGAAGGACTTCGAGGTCCACTGCCCCAAGTGCGGCGAAGTCGCGCAGCCGGCTCCCACCCGCGAGACCGCGCGGCTGGTGCCGACGACGGTGTACGCGATCACCAAACGTGACCAGGAAGAGATGGTCCACTGCGTCGGCGCCGCGTACGGCATCCCGACGGTGGCGCTCCGCCTCTTCAACGTCTACGGCCCGCGCCAGGCGCTCTCGAACCCGTACACGGGCGTCGCGGCCATCTTCTCGTCGCGCCTCCTGAACAAGAACCAACCCGTCGTCTTCGAGGACGGACAGCAGACGCGTGACTTCACGCACGTCAGCGACATCGCCGAGGCGTTCGTCGCATCGCTCACCGCGGAGAAGGCGCGGGGCGTGACCTTGAACGTCGGCGCCGGGCGCCCGCACACGCTCTCCAGCCTCGGCGCGCTCCTCGCGAAGGAGATCGGCGGCGTCGAGTGGAAGCCCACCATCACGCGCCAGTTCCGCGCGGGGGACATCCGGCACTGCACCGCCGACACGACGCAGCTCGAGCGCGTGCTCGGCTTCCGACCCCGCGTCCTGTTCGAGGACGGCGTGAAGGATCTCGTCGCGTGGGTGCGCGCGCAGAAGCCGGTCGACAAGGTGGACCGCGCGATGAGCGAGCTCACCGAACGCGGGCTCGTGGGCTGAGGCAAAGGGGAACTTAGAGATGGCCAAGCGGATTCTCGTCACCGGCGGCGCGGGCTTCGTGGGGTCGCACCTTTGCGAGCGCCTCATCGCCGAGGGCAACGAGGTCGTCTGCCTCGACAACTTCTTCACCGGCCGTCGCGCCAACATCGACAAGCTCATCGGGCGCCACGACTTCGAGCTCGTGCGCCACGACATCTGCGATCGCACGACGTTCGAGGTCGAGGAGATCTACCACCTCGCGTGCCCCGCCTCGCCGGTCCACTACCAGAAGAACCCCGTCCGCACGATCCGCACCTGCGTCCAGGGCACGCTCAACGTGCTCGACATGGCGCGCGAGGTCGGCGCGCGCGTTCTCATCGCGTCGACGAGCGAGGTCTACGGCGATCCGCACATGCACCCGCAGCGCGAGGAATACTGGGGAAACGTGAACCCCATCGGCCCGCGCGCTTGCTACGACGAGGGGAAGCGCTGCGCCGAGGCGCTCGCGGTCTCCTACGCGCGCCAGTACGGCGTCGGCGTCCGCATCGCGCGCATCTTCAACACCTACGGGCCGCGCATGCACGAGAGCGACGGGCGCGTCGTGTCCAACTTCGTCGTGCAGTGCCTGCGGAACAAGCCGATCACCATCTTCGGCGAGGGCAAGCAGACACGAAGCTTTTGCTACGTCGACGATCTCGTCGAGGGCTTCCTCCGGCTCATGGCGTCAGACGTCGATGTCCCTGTGAACCTCGGCAACCCCGGCGAGTTCACGATGATCGAGCTCGCCGAGCTCACCAAAGAGCTTACCGGCTCGAAGAGCGCGTTCGTGTACGAGCCGCTCCCCGTAGACGATCCGGTCCGCCGCAAGCCCGACATCACGCGCGCGGTCGAGCGCCTCGGCTGGAAGCCGACGATCGCGCTGCGCGACGGGCTCGGCCGCACGGTCGCCGATTTCCGGGCTCGGATCGGCGGATGATCGCGGCGAGCGAGGCACGACCCGCCGTGCCGGTCGCGAGGAGCTCGCTGCGCGCCGCGCGCAAGGCGATCGTGTTCGTCACGTACAACGGCGTGCTCGATCCGCTCGGCATGAGCCAGATGCTCGCGTACCTCGAGCGTCTGAACCGGGAGTGGCGCGTCCACATCCTGAGCTTCGAGCGCCCCGACAAGCTCGCCGACGTCGGGCGCGTGCGATCCATGGAGCTACGCCTGTCGGAGCAGGGCATCGGCTGGGTCCACCTGCGGTACCACAGTCGCCCGAGCCTCCCGGCCACGACGTACGACATGCTCGCTGGCGTCGTCGCGCTGCGCCGCCTGATCGCGCGCGAAGGGGTCGGCCTCGTGCACGCGCGCGGGTACCTGCCGATGGAGATCGCGTCGAACGCCTCGCGCCGCGTGCCGATGCTCTTCGACATCCGCGGCCTCCAGGCCGAGGAGTACGTCGACGGGGGCGTCTGGAAGGAAGGGGAGCTGAAGTGGCGCCTCGCGAAGCGCTCCGAGCGGCGCTTCTTCCGCAGGGCATCGGGCGCCGTGGTGCTCACCAAGGCGATCCGGCCGTACGTGCAGGAGCGCTTCGGCGAGCTCCGCCGCGACGCGCCGCCCATCGCCGTCATTCCTTGCTGCGTCGATCTCGAACGCTTTCGGTTCCAACCGGACGCGCGCGCGAAAATTCGCGCGGATCTTGGCGTGTCAGACGACACGACGGTGTTCGTCTACTCGGGCAGCCTCGGCACCTGGTACCTCGCGGGCGCGATGGCGCGCTTCGTCCGCGCGTACCGAGAGGAGACCGGCAAGAAGGCGTTTCTGCTTTGGGTCGTGAACAACGACGAAGCGATCGCGCGTCAGGCCAGCCTCGCCGGTGGCCTCGACGAAGGCTCTTATGCGGTCCGATCGGCGACGCCCGACAAGGTCCCGGAGTGGCTGTCTGCAGCCGACGCAGGGCTAGCGCTGATCAAACCGTGCTTCTCGAAGAAGTCGTCGTCGCCGACGAAATACGCCGAGTACCTCTCGGTGGGCCTCCCGATCGTGATCAGCCGCGACGTCGGTGACGGCGCGGAGATCGAGCGCGCGGACGGCGCCGTGGCGCTCGGCGAAACGATCGACGACGCCGAGCTCACCCGCGGCGCGCGCGCCATCGATGCCCTGGCGACCCGCGGGCGCGCATTCTTCCGTGGCGTGGCCGAGCGCCTCTTCGACGTCGAAAAGGTCGCTATCCCGGTATACCTGAGCCTTTACGAGAAACTGGTACCTCGATGAAAGTTGCGTGCCTCACCCCGTACCCGCAGGACACCGTCCCCGGGCAGCGCTTCCGGATGGAACAGTGGGCCAAACACCTGGCCGCGATGGGCATCGACATGGACTTCGTGCCGTTCCTGCGGCCCGAGACGATGCAGTACCTCTACAAGCCCGGTCGCATGCTCGAGAAGTCTCGCGACGTCCTCGCCGGGTGCCTCGAGCGCGCGATGTGGTCGCTCCGCCGCGCGCGCGAGTACGACGTCGTCATCATCCAGCGCGAGGCCATCCTCCTCGGCGTCGATTGGATCGAGCGCTACCTCTCGCGGCACGTGCCGACGGTCTTCGACTTCGACGACGCCGTCTGGCTGCCCAACATCAGCGCCGCGAACCGCGCGGCCGGCTTCGTGAAGGGCTTCAAGAAGATCGACCGCATCCTCGGCATGGTCACCACGGTCTCGGCCGGTTGCGAGTACCTGGCCGCGCACGGTCGAAGGTTCAATGCCGACGTTCACATCACTCCGACGAGCATCGATCTGGGCACCTATTCGCCCCCGCGCGAGCACGTTCGCGGCGACGTGCTCGAGGTCGGCTGGACCGGCTCGGTCACGACGGGGCCGTACTTGAAGCTCGTCGCCGGCGCGCTCGCGACCGCCGCGAAGCGTATCCCGATGCGCCTTTGGGTTCTCGGGGCCGATCTCGAGGTGCCTGGGGTCGAGGTCCACTGCGAGAAATGGACGGCCGAGCGCGAGGTACCGGTGATCCGGACGTTCGACGTCGGGCTCAAGCCGATGCCGAAGGAGGACTGGGTCAAGGGCAAATGCCCGATGAAGGAGATCCAGTACATGGCCCTCGGGATCCCGTGCATCGCGACGCGCTACGGCACGAGCGTCGAGTCGATCGAGCAGGGTAAAAATGGCCTCTTGTGCGACACCGACGACGAGTGGGTCGAGGCGCTGGTTCGCTTCACCGACGTGGACACGAGGACGCGCATGGGCTCCCTGGGCCGTCGCGTCGTCGAGGAGCGGTACTCGTCGGAGGTCGCCGCCAAGGCCTTCGCCGGAGCGCTCGAGTCGGCGCGCCGGCGCTTCCGTTCGAACCGCACGGTGCAGGGCGCCGAGCTGCGCGCGTCGAAGTAGGGCCCATGTGCGGGATCTTCGGCGCCGTCTTCGTCGAGCCCGGTGAGCGGGTCGACGCCGAGGCCGCCCTCCGCGCGATCGCGTACCGGGGACCCGACGCGTCGAAGATTCACAGGGCGCCGGGCGTCGTCCTCGGGCACAACCGCCTCGCGATCCTGGATCTCAGCCCCGGGGCGCACCAGCCGATGTTCTCCGCCGACCGCCAGGTGGTCGTCGTTTTCAACGGAGAGATTTACAATCACCACGAGCTCAGGAAGGAGCTCGTCGCGCTCGGCCACGGCTTCCGCACACGCTCGGACACCGAGGTCATCGTCGAGGGGTACCGTGCGTGGGGCGACGGCGTCGTCCGACGCCTGGACGGCATGTTCGCGCTCGGGCTCTACGACGCGCGCGCCGAGCGGCTCCTCCTGGCGCGCGATCGCACGGGGAAAAAGCCGCTCTTCTACGCGCGGGACGGCGGTGCGGTGCGATTCGGCTCCGAGGCCAAGGCCATCGTCGCGTCGGGCGTTTGCGCGGACATGGACCCCGACGCCCTCGTGAGCGTCCTCGCGATGGGCTACACACCCCCGCCGCGTTCGATGTACCGCGGCATCGCGCAGTTGCCGCCGGCGACGTTCGCCGTCGCCGAGCGCGGCGGAGCGTGGCGCGAGGAGCGCTACTGGCGCGCCCCGTTCGGCGAACCGCCGCTTCGGATGGACGACGATGAGGCCGCCGCCGAGGTCCGCCGCGCCTTCGAAGCCGCCGTCGTCCGGCGCATGGAGGCGGACGTCCCACTGGGCGCGTTCCTGTCGGGGGGCATCGACTCGACGATCCTGGTGTCGGTGATGGCGAAGCACGCGACCCACAAGGTCCGCACCTTCTCGATCGGGTTCTCCGGTGACGAACGCTTCGACGAGACCCGCTACGCGCGCGCGGCAGCGCAGGCGTTCGGCACCGACCACACCGAGTTCGTCGTCGAGCCGTCGAGCTTCGATCTCGTCGAACGCCTCGTCGCGATGCACGACGGCCCTTTCGGCGACTCGTCGGCGATCCCCATGTCGATCGTCTGCATGCTCGCGCGTCGCCATGTGACCGTGGCGCTGGGCGGCGACGGTGGCGACGAGCTCTTCTGCGGCTATTCGCGCTTCCTCGCGGCGGAGCTGGAGGATCGCATCCCGCGGGCCGTGCGCACCGCGGGTGGAATGGTCGAGCGTGCGCTCCCGGATCACGTGCGCTGGATCGGGCCGTCGTCGCGTGCGCGGCGCCTCGTCCGTCGCGCCGCGCGGCCGCTGCCCGAGCGGCTCCTCGCGTGGACGGGCTACTTCGCGTTCGAGCTCGAGGGCCTTCTTCGGCCGGAGATCCAGCGATCGTCGGATCTCACACAGCCCGCGGAGACGTCGCGCCGCGCGCTCCACGGCATGGATGGCGCGAGCGTCCTGTCGCGCGTCCTCGCCCACAATTTCGAGACGTACCTCCCGGGCGATCTCCTCGTGAAGGCTGATCGCGCGTCGATGATGCACAGCCTGGAGGTGCGCGCGCCGTTCCTCGACACCGCGCTCATCGAGCTCGCCGCCCGCCTGCCCGACGCGACGCGCCGCCGCGGGACGACGACGAAGTGGATCTTGCGCCACGCCTACCGCGACGTCCTCCCCGAGAGCATCTTGAAGCGCCCCAAGATGGGCTTCGGCGTACCGCTCGGGACCTGGCTGCGGGGGGATTTGAAGCCGTTCATGCTCGATCACCTCGCCGAAGGGGCGCAGATCTACGAGTGGCTCCAGCCCGCCGCTGTCCGCCGCCTGCTCGACGAGCATTTTGGGCAGGTCGCGGACCACGGCCACCGTCTCTGGCTGCTCTTGACGCTGCAGGTCTGGTTGAAGAGCCTGTCCGCGCGCGCCGCGCCGCGCGCTTCCGTGGAGGCACCCGCAACACCATGAACCACGAAATTGGCAACGCTGACGCCCGGACGGTGGAGGGCTTCGGGGACGAATGGAGTCGCTTCGATCAGCGCGCGATGAGTGACGCCGAGGCGCGCGAGCTCTTCGACGCGTATTTCGGCGTGTTCCCGTGGAGCGACCTCCCGCCGAACGCGGCCGGGATGGACGTCGGGTGCGGCAGCGGGCGCTGGGCGAAGCTCGTCGTGCCGCGCGTCGGGCATCTCCACTGCGTCGACGCCAGCGACGAGGCGCTGGCCGTCGCGCGCCGCAGCCTTGCCGACGCTCCGAACGCCACCTTCCATCACGCCAGCGTCGCCGCGATCCCGATCGCCGACGGCTCGCTCGACTTCGGCTACTCGCTTGGCGTCCTCCACCATGTGCCGGATACCGCGCGCGGCGTCGCCGATTGCGTTCGTAAGCTGAAGCCGGGCGCACCGTTTCTGCTTTACCTCTACTACGCGTTCGACAACCGCCCCGCCTGGTACCGCGCGGTGTGGCGCGCGAGCGACGGCGCTCGCCGCGTCATCTCGAGCCTGCCGCTCGGCCTGCGCTACGCCGCGAGCCAGGTCATCGCCGGCACCGTCTACCTGCCGCTCGCGCGCGGCGCGTCTCTGCTCGAAAAGGCCGGACTCGCGGTCGAGAACCTGCCCCTCGCCGCGTACCGCGACCGCAGCTTCTACGTGATGCGCACCGACGCGCTGGACCGTTTCGGCACGCGGCTCGAGCAGCGCTTCACGAAGCGCGAGATCACCGAGATGATGCAACGCGCCGGTCTCGAGCGGATCCGGTTCAGCGATCGTGTGCCGTACTGGGTCGCCGTGGGTCACAAGTGCGTGTAAGTAGGACGATCTGCTGAACGAGCGCGCAGCGTGCCTCCACGCAAGTCGTCGCCGCGCCTGGACAAATGGGCCTTTTGGGGGGAATCTCGCCGTCCCCTGAACTGGGGTCGGTGCGCCTGCACCGAACGAACGGAAGCAACATGAAGGCGTTCATTGAAATGGTGCTGACGACCCCGCTCATGCGTCGGTTCGGCATCATCGGTGTGCACGTCCTGCTCTGGACGCTGGCGTTCCTCCTCGCGCTCGTCCTCCGGTTCGACGGCCAGGTCCCGCGCTCCTACGCCGACGCCGCCCCCTACGCCCTCGTCGCGCTCCTCGTCTGCCGTGTGACCATCTTTTACGCGCTCGGTCTCTTCCACGGTCTCTGGCGCTACGCCGGCATGCCGGAGCTGAAGAGCCTCGCCTGGGCGACCACGATCGGGACCGCCGGCTTCATTGGCGTCGGCGCGATGTGGCACGCCGCGCAGATGCCGCCGCGGTCCATCTACGTCGGCGAGTGGCTCGCCTCGATCGTGCTCGTCGGCGGGTTTCGATTCTTCATCCGCATCTTCCGCGAGCGCAGCCTCGGAGAGCGCCGCCCCGACGGCATCCCCACGCTCATCGTCGGCGCCGGCGACGCGGGCGAGAGCCTGCTCCGCGACGTGCAGCGGATGGCGCAGAGCAAGTGGACGATCTGCGGCTTCCTCGACGACGATCCCGTCAAGAGCGGCGCCCTCATCCGCAACGTGCGCGTCCTCGGCCGCGTGGACGAGCCGACCCTCCGCCGCGTCATCGAGCAGCATGAGGTCAAGCTCATCATCCTCGCCATCACGACCGACGGGAAGCGCACGCGCGAGATCGTCAACATCTGCCGCCGCCTCGGCGTGCAGGCCAAGACGATCCCCAGCCTCCCCGATCGCATCGGCGCCGAGCTCGTGTTCTCGCAGCTGAAGGAGATCGACATCGACGATCTCCTGCGCCGCGACGCGGTGAAGCTCGACGTCGCGCAGGTCGAGTCCTTCCTCGAGGGGCGAACGGTCCTCATCACCGGCGGCGGCGGGAGCATCGGCAGCGAGCTCGCGCGGCAGACGCTGCGCTTCGAGCCGCGCTCGCTCCTCCTGTTCGATCACGACGAGAACGCGCTCTTCCACATCGAGCGGGAGCTGCGCGCGAATTTTCCGAAGGCGGACATTCACCCGATCATGGGCGACGTGACCGATCTGGGCCGGCTCGAAGCGGTCATGAAGCGGCACCGCCCGGCGGTCGTCCTCCACGCCGCCGCGCACAAGCACGTGCCGATGATGGAAGTGAACCCCTGCGAGGCCGTGAAGAACAACGTGTTCGGCACCATGGCCGTCGCCGACGCCGCGCACCGGCACGGCGCCGACGCGTTCGTCCTCATCTCGACCGACAAGGCCGTGAACCCCACCAGCGTGATGGGCGCGACCAAGCGCATCGCCGAGATCGTCCTCCAGGGCCGGGCCGAGAAGAGCCAGACCCGGTACGCCGCGGTGCGGTTCGGCAACGTCCTCGGCTCGAACGGCAGCGTCGTGCCGCTCTTCCGCGAGCAGATCTCGCGCGGCGGCCCGGTCACCGTCACGCACCCCGACGTGTGCCGCTACTTCATGACGATCCCCGAGGCCACGCAGCTCGTGCTGCAGGCGGGCGCGCTCGGCGGCACCGGGGAGATCTTCGTCCTCGACATGGGGCAGCCGATCAAGATCGTCGCCCTCGCGCGCGATCTCATCGAGCTCTCCGGCCTCCGTCCCGACGAGGACATCCAGATCGAGTTCACGGGTCTCCGGCCCGGCGAGAAGCTCTTCGAGGAGCTCATGCTCGACGGCGAGGCCTACAACAAGACGCCGCACCCGAAGATCATGGTCGGCAAGGTGAAGAAGCACGGGAGCGAAGCGGTGGCGACGCAGCTCGACATGCTCCGCTCGGCGGCGCTCGCGGGCGACGAAGCGACGACCCGCCGGCTCCTCGCGGCGCTCGTGCCGGAGGGGACGGTCACGCAGATCGACGGTGCCGCGCCGGAGCCGCAGGAGCGCACGAGCGCCATCCCGTTCGTCGCGACGGCCTGAGCGGGCGAGCACGTCGTGTTCACGGTCCTCGTCACCGGCGCCACCGGCTTCGTAGGCGCGCATCTCCAGGAGCGGCTCGCCGCCGCGGGGTATGACGCGATCGGCCTCGCGCGCAGCGGCGTCGAGGCTGCTGGCCGGCGCGTGGTGCGTACGTGGGACGAGGCGTCGTGCGCCGGGGCGCTCCGTGGCGTCGACGTGGTGGTGCACGCGGCGTCGGTCGTCCATCGCCCGGGCGCCGCGCTCGACGAGTACCGGCGCTTCAACGTCGAGGGTACGCGCGCGCTCGCGGCGGCGGCCAAGGCGCAGGGTGTGAAGCGCATCGTCTTCCTGTCGTCGATCAAGATCCACGGGGAAGAGCTCCCTGCCGGGCGCATCGACGAGACCACGCCGCCCGCGGCCGATGGCGGCTACGCGCAGACCAAGGTCGACGCCGAGCGCGCCCTCATCGAGATCGCCGAGAGCGGCGGACCGCGCGTCACCATCCTCCGGCTGTGCCCCGTCTACGGGCGCGGAGACAAGGGGAACGTGCGCCGCGTGATGACGGCCATCGCGCGCGGGCGATTCGTTCTGCCCGGCGACGGCGCGACCCGCAAGAGCATCGTCCATGTCTCGACCATCGGGGACGTTCTGCTCGCCGTGCTGGCCAAGAACGCGGACGGGATCTTCGTCGTCGCCGATCGCGTGGCGCCGTCGATGCGGGAGCTGGCGGACACGGTCGCGGAGGTCGTGGGAAAGCGGCGGCCGTTCGCGATCCCGGCGTCGGCGCTTCGCGCGGTGGCGCTGCCCGTCGAGGTCCTGTTTCGGGCGCTCGGCCGCGAGCCGCCGGTGAGCCGCGCGCTCATCGCCAAGTCGATGCTCCCGTCGGTGTGCGTCGTCGACCACACCGAGCGCGCGCTCGGCGTCGATTGCCACGTCGATCTGCGCGCCGCGCTCGTCGACGAGCTCGCCTGGCTCAAGTCAGAGGGGGCGCTGTAGCCGGCAAGAACTGGCTGCGGCCGGTGGCGATGGGCTCGCGACCCCGCCGGCAGGGCGCTACACTCACGGTGTCATGTCCCAACCGGCCCCAAAGCCGCGCGCCACCTACCAGGACGTCCTGAACGCCCCCGACGACGTGATCGCCGAGGTCCTCGACGGCGAGCTACACCTGATGCCGAGGCCGAAGCGGCGTCACATTCGTACGGCGTCTGGGCTCGGCGCGTTCCTCTTCACGGCGTTCGACGCAGGCGTGAACGGGCCTGGTGGCTGGACCATCATCTACGAGCCGGAGCTTCACCTCGGCCCGGAGCCCGACATCCTCGTGCCCGATCTGGGTGGCTGGCGCGACGGCCGACTCGCCGACGACGGAGAGAACGACGACCCGTTCATCACGGTCGTCCCCGACTGGGTCTGCCAAATTCTGTCACCGAGCACGCTGCGCGTCGACCGGATGAAGAAGATGCCAATCTACGCGCGCGAGCGCGTCCCCAACGTCTGGCTCGTCGACCCTCGCGAAAAGACCGTCGAGGTCTTTCGGCTCGGCGAGGCGAAGTACACGCTCCTCGGCACGTTCGGCGGTGACGAGGCGCTCGTGGCGGAGCCCTTCGAGGCGCTCGGCATCCCGCCGGCGTTCGTTTGGGCGAACAAGGGGAGCGCGCCGAAGTGACCGGCTTCCACCGGGTGTACGGGCACGCACCACGCCCATGGAACGACGCGAAGGGCTAGCCCTCGCGGCGCCGAACCCATCGCCACGTCGCGAACAGCGCCGCCAGCATCAAGAGGACCACGGCCATGAGAATCGCCGGGTCTCCGCGCGAAGCGACGATCGCGCACGCCGCCGCGAGAGCGGACCACGCCGCGTAGGGGGCGAGGACTTGGCGGTGGGTCAGCCCCGTCTGCACCGCGCGCTGGTAGAGGTGCGAACGGTGCGCCTGCCAGACCTTCTCTCCGCGCGAGAGTCGCCGGAAGATGGTGAACGTGCCGTCGAGCAAGAACGGCGCGAGCGCGAGGGGAGCGACGGCGATCGGCAGCGGCGGGCTCGCGTCCGAGCCGAGCACGAGCAGGCTCGCGAAGGTGAAGCCGAGGTACGTGCTCCCGGCGTCGCCCATGAAAATCTTGGCCGGCGGAGCATTGTAGGAGAGAAACCCGGCGCTGGCCGCGGCGATCACCACGCCGATCCACGCGAGCTCCGGGCGCGACGAGAGCGCGCCCGCGACGGCCAGGCCGGCGGTGAGCGCCTGGGTGCCCGCGAGGCCGTCCATGCCGTCCATGAAGTTGAAGATGTTGAGGACACCGACGAGCCACACCGTATAGAGCGCGAGAGCGACGGGGTAGGGGAGCGAAAGCTCGAACGCGCGCGTGACGGCGATGTGCGCGGGCACGCCCACGACGACGCAGAACGCCGCGCTGGCCCCGATCTGCACGAGGAAGCGAACGCTCGCGCGCAGCGGCTTGAGGTCGTCGATCAGCCCCAGCCCTGCGACGAGCAGTGAAGCGACGAGCCACGCGAGCAGGGCAGAGTCTCGCCGAGACGAAAGCGCCCAGGCCGCTGCGATCGGGACCCAGGAGCCGAAGACGATGGCGACCCCGCCGAGGCGAGGCACGGGCGCCTTGTGCAAGCTCCGTTCGTTTGGGCGATCCAGTAGCTGTCGCCGCTGCGCGAAGCTGGCCAAGGCCCGGCACCCGAGGGCCGAAAGGAACGCGCCGGCGACGAGAACGACCAGCGTGAGCGGCGTCGCGAACGGAGAAGTTTGGATGAGATCGTCACCCATCGGGGATCCGCCGAGGAATGTAGCCGAATCGGCCTCTCCTCCCGCGTAAATCGAGCTACATTTGTCCGACGATGCCGCCGGCCGATCCTCGCAAGGACTACCCGGCCGGGTACCTCATCCCGGGCACCGTCTACAAGGTCCTCCGCCACATCGCGACGGGCGGAATGGGCACGGTCTACGACGTCGAGGACACGACGGTCGGCAAGCGGTACGTCCTCAAGACCCTGCACCCCGAGCTGGGCGATAGGCAGGACCTCGCGCGGCGGATGATCAAGGAGGCGCGGACGCTCGCGCAGCTCCACCACCCGAACATCGTCGAGGTGTTCACCGCCGGGATGACCGGCGACGCCTTGCGCCTTCCGTTCTACGTGATGGAGCGGCTCGACGGCAGCAGCTTGCGCACGGTGCTCGAGAAGCGAAAGAGCCTCGAGCTCGCGCACGCCTACGAGATCAGCATCGACCTGCTCGACGCGCTCGACTGCGCGCACGACAAGCAGGTCATCCACCGCGACGTGAAGCCGGACAACATCTTCCTGCACCGCGCGCAGAACGGCGCCACGGTCACCAAGCTCCTCGACTTCGGCATCATGCGCGTGCTCGACGGGGCAAAAGGGGAGACGCAGGGGCGGTTTCTCGGGACGCTCCGGTATGCGGCGCCCGAGCAGCTGCGCGGCGACGACATCGGGCCGTACACCGACATCTACGCGGCGGGGCTCGTCCTCTACGAGATGATCTGTGGGCGCGGGCCGTTCGACGACGAGCGGGACGTCCACCAGATCGGAAAGGCGCACCTGAACCGCGGGGCGCCTCCGCTCGCGTCGCACGCGAAGAGCGCGGTGCCGCCGGACCTGGAGCGGCTCGTCGCGTCGGCGCTGGCGAAGGACTGGCGCATGCGTCCGCGCGACGCGTTCACGTTCGCGAAGGATCTGCGGGCGCTCGCGCAGGCGCTGAAGTCGCCGATGACGCCGAGCGTGAACCCGACGAGCGCGCCGACGGCGGTGAACGTCCTCAACGTGCCGAGCACGCGGCAGACGAACATCCTCGTGAACGGCGGGCCGCCGCCCACCGCGGTCGGGATGATTCCACCGTCGGTGCAGGCGGGGGTGCTCGAGAACGCGCCTCCGTCGGCCGCGGCCGTGGCGGACGCGGACGCGGCCGCGCACGCGAGCACGCTCGCCTCGGCGGGCGAGGCCGGTGCTGCGGGCGCTACGCCGCCGAGCGCGGGGCCGGGTGTCGATCGCAAGGCGGCGACGAGGAGCCTCGTCTACGACCAGCAGGGCGCCGGAGCCTCGCCGCACGGAACCGAGGCCATCACGCCGCCGATCGCGGTCACGCCGAACGCCGATCCGTACGGCAGGACGCAGCAAGCGCTCGAGGCGCCGCCGATGCTGGGGCCGATCACCGAGGTGCCGCCGATCTCGACGCAGGGCAACTGGCAGACGGATCGCTCGCTGGCGCCGCGCCTCGTCACGACGACGCCGGGGGAGCGACGCAAGCGGAACATCGTCCTCGGGGTGGTGGCGACGGTGTTTGCGGGGGTCGTGGTGGGCTCGCTCGGGTTCATCGCGGTACGGGCGCGGCGCCAGGCGCAGGACGCGAACGCGCATCGCCCGGCGGCGATTTCGCCCACCCCGGCGACCACGACCGCGCCGACCGCGACCACGACGACCGCGACCCCGCCGACCCCGACCCCGACCGCGACCGCGACCGCGACCGCGACCGCGCCGACCGCGACCGCGACCGCGACCACGACCACGACCCCGACCGCGACCGCGACCGCGACCGCGACCGTTGCACCGCCGGCGCCTCGACCGCGACCGCCCCCTCCGCCGAAGAAGGACAACCCGCCCGGCCCCGTCCCCAAAACGCTGCCAGGCTCGGGGCTTTAGAGCGAACGCACGGTTCGTGCGCCGTCGACGTTGGGCGGCAGGCGCCCGCCGCTCTGCTAGCATCACAACGTGACCGCGGCCGCAAAGAAGCCCGGGCCCGCGACCCTCGCGGATCTCCTGGCCATCCCCGAAGAAGCGCGACGGCACGAGCTCGTCGAAGGCGCGATCGTGGAGAAGGGTGCTGCGTCCGGAGAGCACGGCGCAGCCCAGCGAAAGATCTCGGAGTTGATTGGTCCGTTCGAACGACGTCCGGGGGGCCGCTGGCCGGGCGGATGGTGGTTCGCGACCGAAGTCGAGATCACCTTCGACGAGCACAACACCTTTCGACCGGACGTCGTCGGCTGGCGGCGAGACCGCGTACCCGAGCGGCCGCGCGGGACGACGATCGCGATTCGCCCCGACTGGGTCTGTGAGATCCTGTCGACCAACCGGCGCAACGATCTGGTGCGAAAGAAGCGGGGCTATCACCGCTTCGCCGTGCCGCACTACTGGATCCTCGATCCCGACGAGGCGACGCTGATGGTCTATCGATGGTCCGAAGCCGCGTACCTCGAGATCCTCGCGGCCGAGCGAGGCGAGCGTGTGCGCCCCGAGCCGTTCGAGGCGATCGAGATCGCTGTTGGCGTGCTCTTCGGTGACGACGAGGAGGAGTGAGGCCGTCCCCAAGCTTGCCAGGCTCGGGGCTCTGACGCTTACGGGCTCTCGTCCTCCGGGACCCAGCCGTGCTTGCGCAAAAAGACGCGGATCTTCCCGAGCCACTCCGTCGCCTCCATGTGGGCCACGTGCTCGCTGGTGAGCGGGATGTCCGGGAGATCGCTCCGCACGAGGACGATGCGGGCGACGTCGACCTCGGGGCCGACCTTGCTGTCGATGAAGCGGAGCGCGGGGATCGCGCTGGCGCCGTCCTCGACGCGCTGGATTGACTTGCCGTCGAGCGACACGTCCGTCAGATCTGCGAGGCGGACGCGCGTGGTCGCCTTGCCGGCGGGCCCGACCGTGAGGACGCCATCCTCGACGCGGAGCAGGATGCGATCGTCGGTCTTGCCGCGTCGCCACGACCAGTAGCTCCAACCCGCGCCGCCGAGCAGGCCGAGGAGCCCCGTCTCGGGCGTCGTGAACGCCGCGAGGGCCGCGGCGCCGAGGAGGGGCAGCGCGAAGAGACGAAACATCGTCGCCGCGGAGCTGCTCCGATCGCGCAGCGCGACCGCGTAGACGAGCTCACGGGGCGGCTCCTCCGCGGGGCTGCGCGACGCGGGGTCTCGGTACATGAGTGAGAGGATAACGCGCGCGGCCGCGCGGTCGTGGACTACTTCGTCAGGTTTCGGCGCAGCCGATCGACGAGCGCGCGCACCGCGGGGCGATAGCCGTAGTCGAGGCGCCCCGGATCGAGCGAGCGCGGGCAGAGCGACGCGACGACGCCCTGCGTCCCGAGATCCTTGGCGACGGTGAGGTGCCGGGTGCCGGGGTACGCTTTGCCGCGCACCTGCAGTGTCGGCCGGTTGCCGTCGCTGGGGTTGGGCGCGCAGAGCGGCGGCAACGGACCGCTTCCGGAAGTGCAATCGCACGCGCCGGCGAAGCGCTTGTCGGTGCAGTCCTTCGGCTGGGCGAGCGGGAAGGTGCATGCATACTGCAAGTCGTACCCGCCCGTGATCCACTCGCGCCCGTGCATCGGATCGGCGGTGTCGCCCTGCGAGGGATCAGCGAGCCCGGCGCGCGGCGTGATCGACGGCACCATGTGCGGGTCCTGCCCGGTATAGTCGTAGACCTCGGGCGCCACGCCGACGATCTTCGTCCAGTCCGCGGCCGAGAGGGCGTTCTTGAAAGGGCTGTTCGGATCGGCCGGGTTCTCGGTGAGGAGCTGCCAGGGGACGCCGGTGATGGCGGTGAAGACGATCTGATCGGCGTAGCGCGGACCGGGCTGCAGGTGGCAGAGATCGCCGTTCGGATCGGTCGGCAGGTTCTGCGCGAAGAGCGGGTTGGTGCAGTCGTTCGTGCCGACATACGTGTTGGCGGGCTTACCGTCGGTGGTGACGCCGGTGTACATCTCGCCGCTGCGATCGGGCGCCGTCGTCGAGGTGAGCCCGTTGACGTAGCGCGACACCGGGAACTGCGGATCGACGCCGTAGCGCTCCTTCATGTGCGTGAAACGCGTGTTGAGCGTGTCCTCGGCCACCTTGTAGTAGCCGGCCTGCGGCTGACCGGTGTTCGGGTCGGTGTCGCCCGGTTTTTGGCAATTGGGATCGGCAGCCTGTCCGGGGAAGCCGCACGACGTGCAGGCCGCGGTGCCAATCGTCTTCGGGTTGTCGCACGCGCTCGTCCCGCGCGCGGCGCCGCCGCCGACGGAGCCGGGGAAGCGTTTCATCGCGTACGCCCAGCCCTGGCCGCCGATGGCGCGGGGATCGTGCGTGGAGTCGTCCTCGTCGGTGATCATCACGACGACGACGAGCGAGTCGGGGCGCAAGAAATCGTGGCGCTGCTGGAGGATCGTCTTGTCGACGCCGATAAGCGCCCTCTTCCGCCCGTCCTTGGGATCGGGCCCGATGCTCTCGTACGGATCGGGCTGGACGAGGAAGCGGTACCAGCTCTCGAGCTGCGCCTCGAGCCCGCAGCCGTACTCGTGCACGCCCGTCACGAGATCCTGCACGTCCTTGATGACCGCCGCCGCGCCGCCCGCGGGCGACCACCCGACGAACCCCCCCGGCGCGTCCGCCAGCACGTGCTCGTCGTCGCCGGCGCGCGTGAGGAGGTGGGCCTTGTCGTCATCGTGGCGCGTCGAGCCCTGGCCGACCGGGTTGGTGCCGTCGCACACGTCCCCCCCGCGCTCGCCGAGCGACGACGACACGATGCCGATGTGAATGTCGGTGACGGGCAAGAACTCAATCTTGCCCTTGTCGCAAACGCCGTTGACCGACGGCCCGACCACCGCGCCGCTCGCGTCGAGGCAGCTCGGCGCGACGAGTCGCTGCAGCAAGTCGGGCACCGCCTGTCGGAGGAGCGCCTGCTTGTCCCCCATCGACGCGGAGTTGTCGATCGCGAAGAGGAGGTCGACCTTCGACGCATTGTGAAACGCCGCTCCATCCGGCAACGTGTCGCCGCCGTCGCCGCCGGTCGGAGGCGCGACGCCGTCGGCCGTCCCGCCATCCCCGCCGCCTGGATCGATGTTCACGGTCTTGCCGCACGCGAAGAGCGCGCAGAGGAGGGGCACGGCGGTGAGAGCCGGGAGGGCGAGGAGTCGGCGCATGGGGACCTGCCTTAGCAATGGACGGACCAGGTGGGAAGAACGGGAAAAGCGGGACGATTCAGCGGGCGGGGCATCGTGGAGCCATGGCATCGAGGCCCGATCGCCGTGAACCGTGGCGCACGCCGCGGTCGGCGGTGCGCGGTCGTGGTCGCGCGCTCTCTGGGCAAACGCGCGCTACACTCGAGAGCGAATGAACCGTCCCGAGAACAGCGATACGTCACCCGCTGCGCGTGAACGGTACACCGAGCTTATGCGCGCGTGCACCCCGGCCGAGCGGGCTCGCATCCTCGTGGGGCTCTGCTCGGCGGTGCGTCGCCTCGCGGAGGCGTCGGTTCGGCAGTCCCATCCCGCCGCGTCGCCGCGGGAAGTCCAAGCGAGGGTCGCGCTCCGGATGTACGGGCCGGCGATCGTGCAGCGGTTGTTCCCCGATCTCGACATCTCATGAGCGAGGCGGGCGCGGAGGACCCGATCGGCATCGCGCTGCTCGTCGCGGCGGCCCTGGAGACGGCCGGAGGTACCTATTTCGTGGGGGGTAGCGTCGCGAGCTCGCTGCAGGGCGATCCACGCTCGACCAACGACATCGATTTCGTCGTCTCCCTTCCCGTTGGACGCGTCGATGCGTTCGTCGACGCGCTCGGTTCCGAGTTCGAGGTGGATCGCGACATGCTGCGCGACGCGTTGCGCCGCGGGAGCTGCTCGAATGGCTTCTACCTCCCGCTGGTGACGAAGATCGATCTCTTCGGCGTCGGCCGCGCTCCGTTCGACGTGAGCGAGTTCTCGCGGAAGAGCGCCGTACCGGTGGGCGCGACCGGGGCATCGATCGTCATCAAGTCGCCGGAGGACAGCGTGCTTCGGAAGCTGCTCTGGTTTCGCGAAGGCGGCGAGGTGTCGGAGCGCCAGTGGCGTGACGTCGTGGCGATCCTGCGCGTCAGTGGGCACAGCCTGGATCGCGCCTACCTTGCAGAGTGGGCTCGGCAACTCAAGTGCGAGGAGTTGCTGGCGCGCGCCGAGCTCGAGGCCAAACCCTGACATCCGAATACGCTCCCCGCCCGCGCCCCGCCGTCGCCCACGGTCGCGGTCGGGGTCGGGTATGAAGACAGGAGGAGTGTTCACGATGAACGACGAAGCTAGAGATCCGTTCGCGTCACCGTGATGGGCGTCGCCGTCGCCGGGCGCTCGCTCAGCCCCTCGACGGTGCCCTCGCCGAGCGCTTCCGAGCGATGGCCCTTCGTCTCGAAGCGGACGCGCACCATCATGGGGCACGACTTGGTCGGCGCGGCCTGGTGCTTGTCGGGTTTCGCGAAAAGGGTGCTCGACGCGAGCGTGATGCGTGCTCCGTCGACCTTGGTCGGCTCGAGGATGGACCCGGTGGTCACGGTCAGGCACTCGGGGGCGACGTCCGCGTGCTCGGACGCGAGCAGGCGCAGGCGCACAGCGACGCCCGGCGGCGGCGGCGCGTCGAGGTCGAGCACGAGATCCTCGCCCTGGGTGAGGGTCGAGGGGGCACGCGTGACGCGCGGGGGCGCAGGTAGCGAGACGGTCGACGTCGCCGGCGGTTTACCGGAGCGCACGAGGGCGATGGACACATCGAACGGCGGCGCGATCGCCGTGGGGATCGCGAGCTTCCAACCTGCGGAGGCCGGCGTGGAGAGGCCCGCGTCTTCGGCGCCGGGCACCGAAGCCGAAAACGTGTCCCCGACGCCGAGCGAGAGGGACCCCTTGTAGTGCGTCGAAGCGTAGAGGGAGACCTCGCCATCCTCGTACGACTGCGCCGACAGGTCGACGCCGATCTCGTCGAGCGCAAGCTCCGAGGTGCTCTTCGGATCCTTGTCGTGGGTGAAGTCGACGTGGCACGCGGTGGCCGCGAGCGCGATGGGGAGGATGCCGCGTCCAAGGCTCCTGGCGAGAGACCAGAACGTTGCGCGAAGAGACATCGAGACCTCCAAAGAAGACGCGGCGAAACTGCCGGTCGAGGGGGGGATGCCGCCCGCTTCACCGGGTCGCAGCGAAATCGCGGTCGATCTCGAGGGTGACTCCCATCGCCGGGGTGATCCTCCGCGCCCGCGACCACCACCGCGCTGCGGCGACCTAGGTTGGGCGCCCTTGGCACGCAACAGGTGCCGATAGCCCTGGAGCTCGTGGGGCTCCTTCGGTCCGGCCGCGTCACCGAGCTGACCCGCGACGGGCCGGGCGGGCGCTACACGCTGACCGCGCGCGGCGTCTTCTTCACGCGCGCGGGCGAGGCCGTCCTGCGCTCGACGTCGCTCGACGAGTGGAAGCGCTGCGTGCGCGAATGTTGGGTGCATGCGCGGCAGCAGCCGACGCAGGTGCCGCGGTAGTGGGGGCCCGACCCATCGTCGGGGACCATGTCCCACCTTTTTGACCTCCGGTCCGTACAAGAGGAGACTTGTCGCGCCGCGATCTCGGAGAGCCCAATGCATGACCCCACGTTGAGCCCTCCGCAAAATGGGCTAAACCTACGGAACCCCGCGATGCCCACCGAAGACACAGACCCCACGCCTGCGAGCGGGCCGAACTCCACCGACCCGATCTTCCCTCCGAAGCTCGGCAAGGCCGGGCCGCGCGATGTCTCGGTGACGGCCGTGCAAGGGCCGGGCGTCGAGCCTTCGCCGCCGAAGGAGACGACGACGACCGAGCGGCTCCTCTCGGGCCTGCTCGAGTCGCCGAGCCCCGACGTGAAGAAGAAGGACAAGCCTCGCAAGCGCGAGACGAGCGGCGAGCGCGCGGCGGACTACTCCGCGTCGCCCCGGCCGGTCCCGGTCGGGCGCAAGGAGAAGGGCGAGGAGGCGGTCATCGTGTCGCCGGCCAGCTCGCCGGGCGGTCGTGCAGGTGCGGGCCGCGCCAACGCGGCGCTCGGCGCGGCGCTCCGTGCGCGTGCGGACGAGACGCTCGACGAGCCGGGGAAGCTCGGCGCGAAGGGCACGCGCGACGATCAGACCGTGCCGCTCCCGCGCAAGAGCGATCGGCGCGGCGTCGTCGCGTTCGTCGCGGCGCTGCTCCTCGTGGGCGGCGTCGGCTGGCTCGTCCTCGGCCGCGGCGCAGACAAGCCCGCGCAGACGACGCCGACCAAGGCAACCACGCCTGCCCCCACCAGCACGATCCCGCCCGTCGACACCGCGCTCGCCGTCCCGCCCCCGACGGCGACCGCCGCGACGGCCGACGACAACGTCGTCACCGCCGATCCGGTGATCGAGTCGCAGTCCCTCAAGCGCGCGAAGAACCCCCCGCCGCGCCCCGGCCCCGCGACCACCGGCGCGACCGCGACGTCCACCGCCGCGCCCGCGACCGCCGCGCTCCCTCCGCCGCCGCCGACCACTAAATCGACGGCCACCGGAACCTCGGCCCCGGTCGACTTCGACGAGCTGAAAAAGGGCATCAAGCACTAGTTCTGAAGTGTCCGCCGTTCCTTCTCTTTTCGAGGTTAGTCATGATACGAACCCTGTCCCGACGACCGGCCCGCCGGATCCGGCTTGCGGCGGCCCTCCTCCTCTCCTTCGCGTCCGCGGCCGCCCTCGTCGCCGCCGCGACCGACGCGCACGCCCAAGGCGACGCCCCGGCCCAAGACGACGCCGCGACGCGCGACGCCAAAGCCCGCTTCGAAGAAGGCTTGAAGCGCTACGAAGCGCAAGACTTCGAGGGCGCGCGCGTCGCGTTCCAGCAAGCGTACTCGGTGCTGCACGCGGTGGATATTCTGTACAACCTGGCGCTGTCGGAGCTTCGTTCGAATCGTCCTGTGGAAGCGCTGACGCACTTGCAGGAGTACTTGAAGGACAAGCGCCCCACGGAAGAGGAACGTGCGAAGGCGAGCAAGTACCTAGCGGAGGCGCACGCGAAGACGGGTCACGTGTTCGTGGACGCTCCCGCGGGGGCCGCGGTGCTGATGGATGACGTGACGCTGGAGAAGAAGGCTCCGGTGAAAGACCCCGTGACTGTGAGCGCCGGGAAGCACGTGTGCTCGATCCGGTTGGATGGGAAGACGCAGACGGTGGAAGTCGTCGCGAGCCCTGGGCAGAGCGTGACGGTGCGGTTCACGGGGAGCGGAGAGAAGGCGCCGGAGGTGCTGGAGGGTCAGCACGCGCGCGCGAATGGGGATGGCCCGGCGGCGCCGGATCCTGGCGGCGGGTGGAGCACCGGGAAGACGGTGACCGTGATCGCGCTCGGCGCAGGGGCGGTCGGCGCGATCGTCGGTGGCGTCGTGTTCAAGCTCGGACAGGACTCGGCGCAGACCGATGCGCTGGCCATCACGTCGGCGAACCCGGGCCTCAACTGTCCGGCGAACCCGAACGCGGCGCAGTGCACGGCGCTCGCGGACAAGAAGAGCACGTACGACTCCGACCGGACGCTGTCGGTCGTGATGTTCGCGGCGGGTGGCGCGCTCGCGGCGGGTGCGGTCGCGACGGCGTTTCTGTGGCCGAACCAGAACAGCGCGCCGCAGAAGGGCAGCCGCATCGTGCCTGCGGTGACGGCGGGCGGGGTGTCGTTGCAGTGGATCGGGCAGTTCTGAGGGCATGACCATGCGACGAATCTTCGTGATGGCGATGGTTGCGACCGCGGCCGGCGCGGCGCTGGTGGCCTGCGGCTCGAGCTCCGACGAGCTGTGCGAGTTCAGCGGGACGTGTCCGGGGAGCGCGTCGCAGTTGGATGCCGGCGGTGGGCTGGATGCAGACGCGACGGTGAAGCCCGACGGTCCGATCGGCGACGACAGCGGAGACGGCAGTGACCTGGACGCGGCCGACGCGACGGACGTGTTCGTTCCGGCGGACGCCGGGCCGTGCACGGCGACGAGCGATCCGTATGGGGGTTGCTACGCGGTGGACGGCACGGGAATTTTCGTGAGCCCGGCGGGCAGCGACGCGGGCACGGCGAACGGGACGAAGGCGAAACCGTTCAAGTTCATCAACGACGCGATCGCCGCACTGAGCGCGGGCTCCGAGCCGGTCGGACGAATGTACGTGTGCAAGGGCGACTACGCCGAGACGGTGTCACTGGGCGCGTCGCTGACCGGGGCAATGACGATTTACGGCGGGCTGGACTGCACGACGTGGAGCTACAACAGCACGGCGAAGGTGCACGTCATCTCGCCGGTGAACGCGTCGGCGCTGCAGGTGAAGAGCGCGACCAAGGTGATCGAGATCCACGACGTGGCGTTCGAGAGCCCGGCGGCGGCGGGGACCGATCCGGGAACCGGCGCGGGGAATAGCAGCATCGCGGCGTTCGTGAGCGGAGCGGCGGACGTGACGTTCGTGAGGGGATCGTTTACGGCGGGGGCGGGGGTG
>JANYHK010000128.1 GCA_025359105.1 Myxococcales bacterium
CTCGAGCACCTCGCGGGTCACCATCGCGACCTCGCGGATCTGCGCCCACCCGATGGCGGGCTGCGGATCGAGGTCGATGCGCAGCTCGTCGGGGTGATCGAGATCGGCGGCGCGCGTGGGATGCGGATTGAGATCGACGCACCCCAGGTTGACGATCCACGCGAGCTGCGCCGCGTCGCGTACGACGACCTCGTCGGCGGTGCGTCCGGACGGAAAGGACAGCGTGGCCGTTTCGATCCAAGCGGGCCGCGAGGTGGGCGCGCGCTTCTGGAAGAACGGCGGCTCGTCGATGCCGTCGACGTAGCGCTTGAGCGCCATCGGTCGCCCGGCGATGCCCCGCAGCGCGCCCTCGGCGACGGCCACGTAGTAGAGGACGAGGTCGAGCTTCGTGTACCCCGCAGCGGGGAAATAGAGCTTCTGCGGGTTCGTTACCGTGACCTCGCGACCGGCGACCTCGAGGATCTCCTTCTTCGAAGCCATCGTGGGCTCACACCTTTGCGGGCTGCTCCGACGTGCACGCCTTGCACTTCGTCGCCTTGTTCGGGATCAACTCGAGGCAGAAGGCGCACTCCTTCACGTCCGGCGGCGGCGCGTCCTTGACCACCTTGAGGGCCTTCAAGAGGTGCGAGACGAGGAGGAACAGCGCGAAAGCGACGATGATGAAGTTGAGCGTGACGCCGAAAAAATCGCCGTATTTGATGGCGACGTCCTCCTTTGGAGTGGCGCCGGCCTTCAGCACGTACGCTGCGGCGCGCCAGTCACCGCTCGGCAGCGCGAGCGACACGACCGGCATGATCAGGTCGTCGACGAGCGCCTTGACGATGCCGCCGAACGCACCGCCGATGATCACACCGACCGCGAGATCGACGACGTTGCCCTTGAACGCGAATGTCTTGAAGTCTTGGATGAAAGCCAAAGGATCCTCTTGGACCGAGTCCCGGAATGGCAGAGCCACTAACACGGCCGGTTCCGCGCGGCAATCTGGCCCACAAGGGGTCCAAAATGGGGCCAGGCAGCTGCTACGCTCGAGGGGTGTCGTGTCGGTGGCAAAGGCGCGCGGTGATCCTGGGGGCGGTCGCCGCGGCCGGCGGCTGCCTCTCCGCCTGCGTGCGACAGAGCCCGCTCGCGCTTGCGCCTGGGGCGTTCGTGCTGCGCACGGGCGGCGTCGGGGCCGAGGCCGATCCCACGGTGCGCGGCGCACGCGTCTTGCCCGAGGTGGTGCACGAGGATCGGGCTCTGGGCGTCGAGCCGGGTGGGGGGGTCCGCGCCATCGCCGCCGGCATCCGCGTCGTCAGCCTCCCGAGCGGCGCCGTCCTCGCGAGCGAAGAGCGGTTGCCGCAGCCGCCGCTCCAGACGATCTCGCTGCCCGAGCGCCTGGGTGGCGGCTTCCTCTTCGTCCTGGGGAGCGGAAGCGTCGGGGGCACGATCTGGCGCGCGGACCGCTGGCTCGCGGAGGCGCGACCGATCTTCCAGTCGACGGCGAGCGTGCAGAGCGTCGTGCTCGGTCTCGACCGCATCTACCTGCGTGCGCCGAACGGCGCGCACACGGCGATCGACGGGCGCACGGGCGCGCGCCTCGATCTCGGGCCATGGCCGGGTTCGTCGCACGTCGGACGCTACGTCGCCGCCGACGGATGGCGCGCCGTCGCGGTGAGCGACTTGCGAGGCGCAGTGGCGACGTTCGACGCGGGCGCGACGTGGCGAACGCTGACGCTGCCGATCGACGTGAAGAACGTCATGCTCCACGACGGCGCGATCGCCGTCGGCGGCTACGATCCGCAGCGCGACGAGGTCTGGTTCGAGGTGCGCCCCGACGGACAGGTCGGCCGGCTCGGGGCGAGCCCGGCCCCCGCATCGCCCGCGACCTCGCCGAACAAAGAGGGCAAGGAGGCGAGAGAGGCCAAAGACGATCGCGTCGACAAGCCAGGCGCCGAGCCGGCACGGCCGCTGGGCAAGCGCCCGCTCACCGCCGCGATCGAGGACGGCTGGCCGCTGAAGGACGGCACCGCGGTGGTCGCGCGCGACGGCGCCCTCGCGCGTGTGCGGTTGTCGGACGGCGCGCTCGTCGAGCACGTGCCCGACGCGTTTCGCCTCGCGCCGTCGCGGTGCCATCCCATCGCGCTGCCTCGCGCCGCCACGCCGGCCGGCTTCGGCTTCGTCTGCGGCGAGGTCCGCGGCCCGACGGTCCTCTACACGTTCGACGAGGCGCGCGGCGCGCTTGTCGAGTCGTGGCGCTTCGAGCGCCCGCGCGCGCTGCTCGGCTTCGGCAACGGAGCGGTCGCAGCGCGTGGGAGCTGCGACCCGCAGGCGGAAGAGCCCGCCGCGACGCCGCCGCCCGCCCTAGACCGCACCGACGACCGCGCGACGGCGCGCGACGCTGGCACGGTGTACTGCGTGCTCCCGCGCGGAGGGTCGCCGTACCTCCTGCCGATCACCGGCACCTTGCCCGGCGATCGCCTCGTCGTCCTCGGCGACGGGCGGATCGCGGTGATCTCCGTTCCCCACGGTGATCTCGACGCGGCGCGCCTCACCGTGAAGAACGGCGCCGAGATGCGAACGGTCCCGATCGTCGTCCACGCGCGCGGCGCCGATCCTGCCGCGCCGCTCGCCGCCGACGTCGCGCGCGCCCTGCGCCTCGGGGTGTGGCTCGACGGCTGGGAGGAGCGACGGCCCGGGGTCCTCGGCGGGTGGGTCGACGCCGGCGGCGCGGTCGTCGGCATCGAGATCGGGCTCGACGGCAAGGCGACGCACGGTCCGTTCATCCACGACGCGGGCGCGCCGATGGTCTCCGGTCGCTACGGGCTCGGCTGGGCGGCGTCGCGCCGCGGCGTCGAGACGATCGACGGCGGCATGACCTGGAACCCCATCGAGGTGCCCGACGTGCTCACGCCGTCACGCGCGATCACCGCGCGGGCATGCGGGCCGGTGGGCTGCACCGCCGCCGGATGGCTGCGCGTCGGCTGGGGCCCGCCGAAGAAGACCCCGCCGGTCGACGCTCCGCTGCCTCCGCGACCGACGCCCGCCAGGCCGACGGAGCCCTTGAACCTCGTGTGCGAGGCGACGATGCCGGCGCCTCCCACGCCGCCCGAGCCGAAGCGCGCGACCCCCACGCCCGAGCCGCCGCGACGCGCGCAGAACACCCTCGTCAACCCGTGGGGCGGCGCCGTGCTGTCGGTGCTCGGGAGCACGACCGGAATGGATCTGCCGCCGTTCTACGCCGCGCCGCCGCCCACGCTGAACGCCGACGAGCGCGGCATCACGGCGGAAGCCGGCGAGCGCCTCGAGCACTTCCCCCGCACCGGACCGCTCGCGCGCGTCTACGCGTGGGGACCACGGACCGGCGAGTGGGAGCACGCCAGCCGCTGGATCGCGCGCTGGGTCTCACCGTTCGGCGGCTGGCAGGACGTCCGGGCGTCGCTCCCGTCCGCGCCCCCGCAGATGCTCCTCGACGCGGCGCGCTTCAACTCGCCGAGCGCGGTGCCTATCCTCGCGACGTGGCAGCTCGGCGTCTCCGACGACGGCGCCCACGCGCTGCTCGGCGCGCGCCGATCCGCCGGGCGCGGCTACGAGGTCACCCTCTTCGAGCTCGAGGAAGGACGCGCACCCGTCGAGGTGCGGCGCGCGGACGGCGAGCCGTTCGGCGAGATCGAGTCGGCCGTGCGCATGGGGGGCCGCTGGTACCTCGCGCTCCCTCCGGGCGGCGAGTGGACCAACATCGTCATGCAGATCGACGGTGCCAGCGCGCGCGAGCTCGCGCGCATCCCGCGCGCCGGCATGGACTCGCGCCCGACCGGCGTGCGCCTCGCAAGGCGCACCGACGGACGCGCGCTCGGTCTGGTCGTCGACGGACAGCCGAGCCCCGATCGCGCAGGCGCGCAGCGATGGGTGATGCCCATCGACGTCGACACCGGAAGCCCGGGCGAGCCGGAGCCCCTCGGCGCCGCCGATCTCGGCGACCGCGGCGCCATCGCCCCGTGCGGGGAGGACGACGCCGGCTGGGTTCTCGACACCCCGTGGAACCTCGGCGTGCGCATCCAAGTGGCCGGCAAGCCCGCAGGCTCGCTCACCACCACCGACGCCCGCGTGCGCATCACGGCGAGCGCCGTCTGTGTCGAGCGCCTCGCCGGAACGATTGGGGCGCTCGGCACCGATCAGCTGGCCTCCCTCGTCCGCGCCGGTCCTCCGCGCCCCCCCGCGGCCGGCGCGATCCCGGTCGTCGTCGTCTCCGCGAGCTCCCGGACGGTTCAGATGCGCTACCCCCTCCGCTGCACGCGAAAGTAGGGGAGGCGCGGGACCAAACGGGCCAGAGACGGGCGCCGCTGTGGCGGCTGGCGGTCCCATCCCGGCGCGGGGTTGAGCGTTCGTGCAATGAATCTTTCAATCTTGAACGACGACTCACCCCGATTCCGTCCGAACTAACCGAAACTACGATCGGGTGAAGCTGGCATGCACAGTGCTAAGCGGGGTGTGCCTGCGTGAAGTGAGGCTGCCCCCCCGGCCCCTTTGCGTGGGCACTTTTCTTTTGTGCGCCTGGATGTCCTGCGATGTCGGCGCCCGTCCCACCCCCTCCGAGCGCGTCTCATTTGCGCCGCGCCTATCTTCTCGCGCGCGGCAATGCCGGTGAACGTCGAGCGAGCGACTATGCTCCGCCGCCGTGAAGCGACCTTTAGGCCTACTCCTTACCGTTCTCCTCTTCGACTGCTCTGCAACCAAGAGCAACGGCCCGCCGACGCCGGGCGGCGGGCTCCTGCCCGGGGAGATTTGCGACACGACCGTCTCGACGCCGCGGACGATGCGCTTCGATCCGCCGCAGGTCGTGCTCGCGCCCGGTCAAACGCGGTCGGTGACGATGACCGTCGATCCCGACATCTGCAACACGCCGACGGCGACCTTCAAGGTCACGGAGCCCGCCATCGCGCAGCCCCCCGCGCCGGCCGCGCTCGACTACCGCCATGCCACGTACACGTTCACGGTGACGGGCGGCGGCGTCGGCGTCACCACCCTCGACGCGACCCTACCGCTCGCCGACGACGCAGATCCCAGCGATCCGACCGGTAAGCGTCTGCTGCCGTCGAGCAAGACGGTGACGGCGACGCTCCCGATCGAGGTGCGGGACGCGGCGGCGCCGACGTGCGCGCCCGCCGAGCGCACCCAGCAGGAGATGAGCGCTGGCAATCTCGTTCTTAAGGGCAAGGGCACGCTCGCGAACGCGTCGCTCGGTATTCCGTCGGCCGCGTTCACCCAGGCGGACGCGCTGTCCGTCCCGCCGTTCGCGGGCACGCTGGCGTGCGCCGGTGACCTGACCGCGACGGCGCCGGGCAAGCCGCTGCCGCTCGGTCCGGCCGTCTCCTTCACGGGGCAGGCGCCCCTATCGATGAGCCAGTCGCTTCGCCGCGAGATCGATTTCGCGATCCCGGTGAACCCTGCCACGTTCCCGCCCGCCGCCCGCCTCCGCCACTTGCAGGTCCTCTTCTCGAGTCCCCGCGCGAAGGCTCCGCGCCAGATCACCGTGGCCAACCCGCGCATCGAGCGCGCTGCCGACGGAAACTACGCGCTCAAGTTCTCTTCGCCGTGGCTCGGGACGTACCAGGCCGCCGTGGCGCCCGACGCCGGCACCCACCGCCGCAGCCGCAAGCTCACGCACCGCGCCGTCGTGGGGTTCTCGATGGGGGCGATGGGCGCATCGGTCTTCGGGCTTCGCCACCACGATCAGTTCGACGCGATCGCCCCCATGGGTGGCCCCGCCGATTGGACGTGGCTCCTCTGGTACATCGAGAACTACGCGCTGGCGGGCTTTTGCGCGGCGAACGACGCGTCGTGCACCACTCATGCCCCCGGCGACTACCCGATCGACGGACCGTTCGTTCACACGATGGACTTCAACCACTTCTGGTACCAGCCGGGCAATGGGAACGGCGGGCGCTTCCCGCGCACCGAGTACCTGCAGATCTTCCAGGACCTCTCCATCATGATGGGGAGCGCCGCGGGGCAGAACAAGGATCCGAACCTGTGGTTCTTCCCCGCGGGCCCCAAGGCCACCGACCCGTGGGTCGTCGGCGACACGACCGGAATGTCGAAGGGCGACTGCAAGATCACGGTCGATCCGATCGGCAACGATCCGGGGGAGAAGCAGCAGCAGCAGTTCCAGAACCAGTGCTACGCCTACCGCTGCGCGCAGGACGCGACGGGTCGACTGATTCACGGGTACGTCGCGCCGACCGGCTACTACGACGGCAAGTACAACCCCGACGGGAAGTACCCGGTCATCAGCTTCTGCGACGAGATGGTGCCCGACAACGAGAAGCTGCTGAGGACGGGCGAGAAGCCCAACGCCGGTCCCTACAAGGACGAGGTGAGGGCGTCGATCGCGCCGGGCGATCCCGACGTCGCGCCCGTCATGATCTCCCTCGCCGTCGACCGGAACGGCAACGGCGTGCGCGATCCGGACGAGCCGGTCATCAACCAGGGCCACGAGCCCTACGACGACACCGGCGAGGACGGCCTCTTCGACGCGCAGGAGCCCGGCTACGATGCGGTCAACAACCCCGATCCGAGCCAGGACGACTACGACTACCAGCTCAACCCGAACGGCACCGAGGGCAACCACCGCCACGAGACCACCGAGCCCTTCAAGGACTACGGCCTCGACGGCGTGCCGAACACCGCGGTCACCAGCGTCCCCGGCGACTTCGGCGAGTCGGACGGCAAGTACACGCAATCCAAGGGGCTCGACGGCTTCTACGCCAACGACGCGCGCGGCATCGTCCGCCAGTGGAATACGAGCATCCCCGGCGGCGCGCTCACCGACGACGCGCTCCAGCGCTTCGACGTGTGGACCGACGGCGGCGTGCGCGATCTGATGAACTTCGCCGTCGCGTCGAACCACATGAACGGCGCGCTCGGCGGCCGCACGAAGGCCGACGGCACACGCGTGCGCTCGGCGGCCCACTACAACGGCTTCGATTACCTGCCGGGCCAGACGCCCGGTAAGCCCCAGAACTACGTCGGCTCGAACCTGCTCTGGGCCGACATCCCGGACTTCCCCAACGTCCGCTACGGCACCGTCGACGCGACGGACCAGAACATCCAACGCGGCGACGGCCAGCACGTGGGCACCGCCGATCAGCTCCTCGATCGTCTGGAGACGTCGTTTTACTTCGTCGCCAAGAGCTGGGGCGACGCCGATCGCTCGCAGACCGAGCTGTCGCGAACTAAGCAGGAGACGACCACGACCAACGAGCTCGGCGTCGACTGCGAGGTCCAGGGGCGCTGCGAGAAGATCTTCACCGGTCCCGCCACGAAGCGCATCGGCCCGATCGCCATCACGCTGCCGCCCGGCTACGCGAACGAGGACAACCGCCTCCGCGGCCTCCGCTACCCGGTCCTCTACGTGCTGCACGGCTACGGCCAGGATCCTCGCGATCTCGAGGCCGTCGCCCTCATCACCAACAACTTCATGAACGCGGCGGAGAAGTCCTACGCCACGCGCATGCCGAAGTTCATCGTCGTTTACGTCGACGGCCGCTGCCGCATCGGCACGGACGGAAAGCCGGAGTGCATCCGCGGGACGTTCTGGAACGAGTCGCCCCAGGCCGACGGGCCGAAGATGGACTCGTGGTTCATGGAAGTCACCGACTATATCGACAAGAACTACCGGACGATGGCCCCGTCGACGGTCGAGGTCACCGATTGATGCTCACGCGCCCTTGATCGTCAGCAGCCCCGGGTCCCAGACGACCACGTCGTTCCCCTGCTCTTCGCAGACGAACGTGCGCTGGTCGTCGCAGAGCTCCTCGGGCTGCAGCAGCTTGCCGGTCTTGAGCTCGAACACGTACGCATGGAGCGGGCACACCACGCGATCGTCGACGCGGAAGCCCTCGCACAGGCTCGCGCCGGCGTGGTTGCAGCCGTCCTCGATGGCGTAGTAGCGGAGGCCCACGCGCGCGACGAGCACGTCGAACGGCGGGTAGGGGACGCGGACCATCGGCGTCTCGTCGAGCGTCTTCTTGGGAACGCGCCCGACGTACTTCATCGTCAGTGGAGCGTGCTCGGCTCGATCTTCCTCAGGCTGCCGTGCTGAATGGCGAGCTCGGAGGTGACGAGGCGGACGCGCTCGGTGACGTCGCGTGTCTCGAGGATGCGCTGGCGCGCCGGGGCGTCGATGACGAGGTGGTGGGCGCACAGGTCGGCGATGGCGCCCGGCTCGAGGCTCTGCGGTAGGTGGAAGCTGAAGCTCTCGTCCTGGCGGGCCACCTCACCGGCGAAGGCGGTGGCCTCGGCGAGCAGCGCCGTGCGCTCGACGACGGGGACGACGGAGTGCACGTCGGGCAGGATCGTGGCGCGCGCGCGGCGGTACGGCGGGACGAAGCGGAGCTCCTCGAGCTCTACGCGGGCCACGCCGTGGAGCAGGATCGTGGAGCGCCCGTCGGCCATTTGCTGGTGCTCGACGATGAAGCCCGCGCCGGCGACGGACGCGAACTTGGGATGCCCCGCCTCGTTCAGATCGTTCACGTCGGGGACGAGCGCCATGGCGATGATCTTGTTCGTCCCCAGCGCGTCCTTGAGGAGGGCGCGGTAGCGCGGCTCGAAGACGTGGAGCGGGAGCAGCGCCCGCGGGAAGAGCACGATCTGCGAGAGCGGAAACACCGGCATGTCCGAAAGGGCGGCCTCGAGGCTCTGCGTCTCGTCGTTCATGGGGGTGCTCCTCAGTCTCCGAACATCTCGACCGCGCTGCCGTTCATCGCGCTCGGCGCGTCGAGGGCAGCGTACAGGACGAGGTTTGCCACGTCTGCGGGCGACATTCTCGCAGAAAATCCGCTGCCCTTGAGCATGTCGGTATCCACCGACCCAGGGAGGACCGCGAGCGCAGTGACGCCGGTGCCCGCGAGCTCCTGCGCGAGCGATTTCGTGAACCCGATGACGCCCCATTTGGCCGCGCAGTACGCCGATTGCAGGGGTGTTCCGAGGGTGCCGGAGATGCTCGACACGTTGACGATTCGCCCACGCCCGGCCGCCAGCATCGACGGCAGCCACGCGCGCGTGACGAGGAAGGTGCCCGTAAGGTTCACGCCCAGGACCTGGTCCCAGTCGTCGTCGCTCATCTCGTGGACCCGCGCGCGCCGGACGATGCCGGCGTTGTTGACGACCACGGTGGGCACGCCGAGCTGGGCCGCCGTGCGCTCGTGGGCGTGGCCGACCTCGCGCGCACTCGCGACGTCGCAGCGTAGGGCGAGCGCGCGGCGTCCGAGGCCGACGATCTCGGCGGCGACCTCCTCGAGCTCCGCGACGGTGCGCGAGAGGAGCGCGAGGTCGTGGCCGCGGCGCGCGAGCTGGAGCGCGACGGCGCGGCCGATCCCGCGGCCTGCACCGGTAACGACGGCAGAGGGCGCGCTCACGTGCCCAGCCCCACCGCGCGCTCGGCGGTCGCGCGCTCCTCGGCCGACGGCGAGCCACGCAGCGCGAACGTTTCGACGCGCGCGCCGTGGCGTCGCTCGGCGCGATGCACGACGCAGCCATGCTCTAGAACGAGCCGGCAGCCCGCCCAGGTCGGACGGAGCACGGCGTGAAGCACCTCGGCGACGCGGCCGCCTATTTCCTCCTGCAGGACGAGCCGCCGTGCGCACGCGTCGACGAGCTCCACGAGCGCGCCGAGCCCCACGATCGCCCCGCGGGGCGCGAAGGCGATGGTGGCGATGCCGGTGGCCGGGAGCAGGTGATGCGGACACATCGTCGTGACCGGCGCCCCGCGCAGGACGACGAGATCGGACGACGCGCTCGCGATGCGGTGCCCTTCCACGATCGCCGCCGGATCCTTGTGGTAGCCGTCGCACAGCTCGTCGAGGAACGCCGCAGCCACGCGGTCGCCGGTGCCACGGAGCTCCGGCTCGGTGGCCGGATCGCGGCCGATCGCGCGGAGAAACGCGTCGATCGCAGCGGCAGCGGCGGTTCGGTCGGTGGGCATCGGCTAGTTGAGGAGGCGCTGACGGATGCTCGTACGCAGCTCTTTGCGCGCAGCGAAGCCCTCGTCGAGGGCGTGGTAGTGCGAGACCTCGGCCTCGCCGTACTTCCAGCACAGCCAGACCATCTTGCCCTCGATGGTGCCGTAGAAATCGAGGAGGCCCATGCGTGCGTCCTTCAAGACGGCGCCCATAGCCTCGAGATCCTTCCAGCCGATCTGGTACTCGTCGATGCGGATCATGAGCTCGCGCTTGAGATCGGCGACGGCGGGGGTGTCGTCGGGCATCAGCGCGACGGCGTCGGGGACCTCGCCGGTGATGTCGGCGAGGTGACGCAGCTTCGACTCGATGAAGCTCCGGCGATCGAGCTGCACGGCGACCAGCTCGCTCAGACGAGGGATGAGCGCGTTGATCCCCTCGATCGTGAAGACCTGCGGAGGAGGCTTCTCCATCTCCTTACGATACCTCGGTTTCCTCAGCCTCGCATCGCCTCCATGGGGTCCGTCCCCGCCGCCCGCCAGGCCGGAACGATGGAGAGCCCCACGAAGGGCGCCAGCACCGAGAGCGCCACACCGACGAGCTGCGCGAAGTCCACCATCGGGGTGAGCGGCGCCTCCGGGTAGAGCACGCTCCAGCCGACGAGCGCGGGCCGGAGCCCCGGCGCGCCCGCGAGAAACACCCACCCGTACGCGAGCGCGAGCCCGAGGGCGGTCCCCGCAGCGCCGACGAGGAGCGCCTCGAGCATCTTGGCGGAGAGGACGTCCTTGGTGCTCCAGCCCGTCGCCTTCAAGATGGCGATCTCGCGTTTCTCGTCGGGGCCCAGACCGCTCGCGCGATCCCAGGCAAGGATGAGGAGCGCGAGGAGCGCGGGGATCGACGCGGCGAGGACGAGACCGGCGCGGCGGCCGTACGCCAGCGCGTAGACGCGGCCGAGCAGCTCCTTCTCGACGACGCGCGTGCCCGGCAAGCGATCGAGCACGGTGCGCGAGACAACGCGCGCCTCCGCAGGGTTCGTCACGGTGAGCGCGACATCCGTAGCGTCGTCGGAAGCCATCCCCAGGACGGCGCGGGCGTCCGCTTCGTCGCACAGGACGACGTCCGCCGCGTAGAGCTCCACGGACGAGTCGAAGGTGCCGGCGAGCGTGAGGAGCGGCGACGGGCTTGCGCTCGGGAGCTGCAGCCCGTCGCCGACGCGGAGGCCGAGCGCGCGGGCGAGCGTCGTCCCCGCGACCATCTCGTGCGCGCCGCGTGCGAGATCGCGCCCCGCCGAGAGGGCTCCGTTCGGCGCGACGGACAGCGCAGCGGCGCCCTCGCGCACGCCGACGACGGTGACGTTGCCCTGGAGCGACGGCAAGAACAGGTACCCCCACACGCGGGGCTCGACGCGCGCTACCGACGGGATCCCCGAAAGCGTGCGCGCGTCGCCGAGCTTGAGCGTCGCGGGGCGCCCCGCCACGAGGCGCTGCACGACGACGTCGGGGATGGCGCTTCGCGCGCGCTCCGCTTCGCCGCGGAGCGCGTCGGCCAGGAAGAGCACCGCCGCGACGAGGGCGACCGCGAGCGCGAGCCCGCCGGTGAGCGCGACCGCCTTGGCGCGGCGCCGAGCGAGCGCGCCGAGCGCGTACGCGAGCATCGACGCGTTCACTTCGTCCGCCTCGTCTCGGCCGCCCAGACCTCGCGCGGCGGCGCCATCGCGCCTCCCGCCGGATCGGGATCGGGGAGCGCGGGTCCGTCGGCGAACGCCGCGCCAGGCTCCTCGAGCGACGGCATCCGGAGCCATCGCGCGCCGCCGGACAGCGCGAGATCGCTGGACGGCAAGCGCGGCGCGAGCTGGACGATCGCCGGCTGCTCCGCCGAACGGCGCGCGCGCGCGTGACGCGCGTGCGCGGTGATGGCCACGAGCACGACCGGCAGCGAGAACAGCATCGCCGCCGCCGCCCACGGCCTCCCCGCCGCCCGCGGCGTCACCCGCCTCCGAAGGCGATGAAGAGCTTGGTCATCATGAAATCCGCGATCAAGATCGCGATGGAGACCACGACCACGGTGCGCGTCGTGCTCGTCCCGACCCCCTCGGTGCCGCCGCGCGTCTCCAGTCCGAAGTGGCAGCCGGTGATCGCGATGAGGAACCCGAACACCGGCGTCTTGGCGAGGCCGGCGAAGAAATCCGACAGCTGCATCGCGTCGAGCGCCGAGCGGTAGAAGAGGAAGGGCTCGATGTCGAACTGGAACTTGCAGATGAAGATCGCGCCCACGGTGCCGAGCGCGAGCGCGTAGGTGGCGAGGATCGGCATGACGATCATCGCCGCGATGACGCGGGGGACCACCAGCTTCTTCGCGGGATCGGCGCCGAGCGCGCGGATCGCGTCGACCTGTTCGGTCACGTTCATGGCACCGACCTCCGCCGCCATTCCGCTGCCGATGCGCCCGCCGACGATGACGGCGGTGAGCGTCGGCGCGAGCTCGCGCGCGAACGACAGGACGACGACGCGCGGGATGTACTCCAGGCCGCCGAAGCGGCGGAGGCCGAAGGCGAACTGGATGGTCATGACCATCCCGATGAAGACGCTCGTGACGGTGACGATGCCCATCGACTTCACGCCGAGCATCCACAGCTGGTGGAGGGTCGAGCCGAGCTCGAGCGGGCGCTTGAAGACGCTGCCGAACGTGCGCGCCGACAGGAGCGCGACCTTGCCGAGGTGCTCGACGAAGCGGCGGAGGCGCCCGCCGTACGCCTCTACCAGCGTCTCTTCCGGCACCGGCGGCGCGAGCGAGCGGCGGCTCTCCGGCGCCGGCGGGATCGTGCTCGCGCTCATGGCGCCTCGTCCCCGCGGACGGTGTGAAACCCCTTCACGAAGCCCTCGAAGTCGGGCGCGCCCGCGACCGCGTGCTCGGGCGCGGAGACGTAGACGAAGTCGTAGACGCAGCCGTCCTTCTTCATGACGAAGATGTCGAAGTCGCGGGCGACGCCGTCGAGCTTCGCCGTCATCCGCGTGTGCCGCGCCTCGCGGCCATCGAAGGGGACCGTCTCCTCCAGCGTGTGCGCGCGCTCGGTCGTCCCCATCACGAGCTGGTTGGTGAGCGCGACGAGCGGCGCATCGCCGTCCTTCTCGCCGCACCGCGCGTTGACGAGCACCGACGCGTCGTGCGCCTCGTCACGGAACGCGAGCGCGGCGTCGGGCACCTGCAGGCGCGTCCACCCGGCGGGCACCGCCGGCACGCGAAACGCGACCGCGCCGTGATGGAACACCGTGCCGTCGAACGCCGGGCGCGACGCGCCGCACGCGGTCGCGAGCGCGAGCGCGCAGACAGCGGTCCTCACCCCAGGGAGCATGGCCCTAAATAGCATGTTCTTCCGCGCGGCTGGCGGCGGCTTGCGGTAAGGTTCTCCGACCGATGAGCCTTCGCCTCTACAACACGCTCACCCAGAAGGTCGAAGCCTTCGAACCACGCATCCCCGGCGTCGCCACGATGTACGTCTGCGGCGTCACGCCGTACGACCTCTCCCACGCCGGCCACGGCCGCGTGTACGTCATCTTCGACGTCCTCGCCCGCCACCTCGCGGCGCGCGGCTACAAGGTCAACTACACGCGCAACATCACCGACGTCGAGGACAAGATCCTGAACCGCGCCAAGGAGAACGGCGAGGACCCGCTCGCCCTCTCCGCCCGGATGTGGGCCGGCGCGGCCGCCGATCTCCGCGCGATCGGCTGCGCCAAGCCCAACCACGAGCCCCTCGTCTCGACGCACATCCCCGAGATCATCGAGCTCATTCAGTCGATCATCGACAAGGGCCACGCCTACGCCGTCAAGACGCCGAAGGGGCAGGACGTCTATTTCGAGGTCCGCAGCTTCCCGCCGTACGGCAAGCTCTCGCGCCGCAACATCGACGATCTCCTCGCCGGCGCGCGCGTCGACGCGAACGAGCTGAAGCGCGATCCCCTCGATTTCGCGCTCTGGAAGGGTTGCGAGGAGGGCGACTGGGGCTGGCCGAGCCCGTGGGGCAACGGCCGACCGGGCTGGCATATCGAGTGCTCGGCGATGGCGAGGAAGTACCTGGGCGAGCACTTCGACATCCACTGCGGCGGCATGGATCTGATCTTCCCGCACCACGAGAACGAGGTCGCCCAGAGCGAATGCGTGTGGGGCCCGGAGTTCGCGCGCTACTGGCTCCACAACGGATTTTTGAGCGTCGACTCCGAGAAGATGAGCAAATCCCTCGGCAACTTCGTCACGATCCGGGACATCACCACCCGCAACGATCCCGAAGCGTTCCGCTACTACCTCCTCGGCACGCACTACCGCGGCCCCCTCGCGTTCGAGGTGGAGAAGCTCGAGAGCGGGCGCGTCGTCTTCCCGGTCGTCGACGAAGCCGAGCGCCGCATCGATTATTTGTACAATACACGCGACGCGCTCGTGGCCGCGGCGGGGGAAGAGGTCGCGAAGGTCGGCAACGTGCTGCAGGGGCAGGCGAAGATCGTGGAAGAGGCGCCCACCAAGGTCCTCGCCGCGCTCGACAAGGATCTCAACACGCCGCAGGCGCTCGCCGTCCTCGCCGAGCTCGCAAAAGCGGCGAACGAGATCGTCGTGCAGATCGGCAAGCTCAAGAACCAGAAGCCGGCGCAGGACGAGGCCCGGAAGCTCGCGGCGGCGGCGGTGGTCTCGCTCGACGCGTGCGTGGCCGTCCTCGGCCTCATGCAGGCGGGCCGCGAGTCGTACTTCGACCGCACGAAGGCCAAGCGGCTCAAGATCAAGGGCCTCGACGGGGCGGCGATCGACGCCATGGTGAAGGCACGCGGAGGCGCGCGCGAGGCGAAGGACTGGAAGCGCGCCGACGAGCTCCGCGCGGAGCTGACGGCGATGGGCATCGAGCTGCTCGACGGCCAGGACGGCTCGAGCTGGAGGGTGACGATTTGAAACGCCTGATCACGGTCCTCACGGTGGCGGCGGCGCTCGCCGTGCTCTCGCTCGGCTCGCTCGGTTGCCCCGGGACGGGCTCGTGCAAGGCGTACTCGGCCGGCGGCTTCTCCGGACAGAACTGCGGTGGCCGCGCCGGCTACTTGTGGAACGGCATCTCGTGCATCTACGGGCGCGAGTGCGTTTGCACCGGCGAGGACTGCCAGCGCATCTTCGCCTCGCAGGATTCGTGCGAGACGGCGCACATCCACTGCCCGCGGAACTGACGACGCGAGAGAGCGCCGGCGCAACGCGATGAACCAGCTCCTGCTCTTTCTCGGGATCGCCGCCGTCGGCAACGTCGTCTACCACGTCGCGCAGAAGGCGATGCCGCCGGGGTCGAACCCGATGGTGGTCCTCATGGGCGTCTACGCGGCGGCGTTCGTCCTCGCGGCGCTCGCCTCGCCGTTCTTCGCGGCGGCGACCCCGGCGCCGTGGACGTCGCAGGTTCTGTCGTGGCAGGTTTTGCTGCTCGGCGCGGGCGTGCTCCTGATCGAGATCGGCTTTCTGCTCGCGTACCGCACCGGCTCGCCGATCCTGCAGTGGTCGGGCGTCGCGGTGAACGCGGCGGCGGCGGTCATGCTCCTGCCTATCGCGACGTTCGCGTTTCGGCAGTCGTTCTCGCCGGTGCGCGCGATCGGGATTGTTCTCGCGCTTGCGGGGATGGCGCTCATGGCTCGGTAGGGGGCGCGGGGCTTGGTGGGCTCGCCTCTCCTTCGCCGCGTCTAGAACACCGATCACGTAACGCGTCAGGCGACAGACATCCGCTGGGTTCGGGCGGCGAGAAGCACAGCGGTTTCGATCCCTTGCGCGAATCGATCGACGCGCGGCTGGCGCGATGATCTTTTCTCGCCCATGGCGAGCACGACACGCTGGAAATTCCCGACGGCCCTTACCCGTCTCGAGACGATGGTTTGCAAGCGACTGACTCGCACGGGACGGCTGTTTGCGTTCTTGCGGCAGCATCGGCACGAGCTCTTCGACGAGGCGTTCCAGGCCGAACTGGCCGTCATGTACGCCGACATGCCACGAGGCAATCCACCAAAGCCGCCGGCGCTTCTCGCGATGGTGACGCTGCTCCAAGCCTACGAGCGCAAATCCGATGCGGCTGCGGTCGAAGAGGCTGTCTTCGATCGCCGCTGGCAAATGGTGCTCGACTGCATGGGCACCGACGAGCCCATCTTCTCGCAAGGCGTTCTCGTGGACTTTCGACGCCGACTCATCAAGCACGATCTCGATCGCCGACTGCTCGAGCGCACCGTCGAGTTGGCGCGAAAAACCGGCAACTTTGGCGACAAGGCGTTGCGCGTCGCGCTCGACTCGTCACCCTTGTGGGGCGCGGGACGCGTCGAAGACACGTTCAATCTTCTCGGTCACGCACTCGAGATCGTCGTCGACTGCGCTGCACAAGTTCTCGGTGTCACCGCCGACCAGGTGAGATCTGACGCGAAGCTCACGCTACTCGGGGGTTCGAGCCTCAAGGCGACGCTCGACATCGACTGGGACAAGGACGACCAGCAGGCTCTCGCCCTTGCGAGACTGCTCGACGAGGTGAAGGCGTTGCGCGCGTGGCTTGACGCGACGCTGCTCGAGAAGCTCACGCTGCCACCTCTTAAAGAGGCAATCGCCCTTGTAGAAAGCCTGATCGCACAGGATCTCGAGCCCGACCCCGGCGGCAACGGAATGCGTATCAAGCGAGGAGTTGCGAAAGATCGGCGCGTCTCGATCGTCGATCCAGACATGCGTCACGGTCGCAAATCCAAGAGCAAGCTATTCAACGGCTACAAGCGACACCTCGCACGCGATCTCGACAGCGAGATGATCCTCGCCGCCACTGTTCGCCCCGCGAATGAACCCGAGCATCTCGCCGCCGAGCTCATTCGGCCGGACGTTGAAGTCCACGGTATCGTCAGCGAGTTGCATATCGATCGCGGCTACCTCGCCAGCACCTGGACCAAGGAGATGTTCGATCGCGGCGAACGGATCCTTGCGAAACCGTGGACGCCACGGAACGGCGACCGATTTCCGAAGACAGCCTTCGTCATCGACCTGGATACGGGCTCCGTGCGTTGTCCCGAAAGCCAGCGCGCGATGATCCGCTCCGAGATAGCTCGCTTCGACGCCAAGCAATGTGATGTCTGTCCGTCTCGCTCGCGCTGCACCAGCGCAGCTCTCGGCCGCGGAAGAACGATCTCCATTCACCCCGACGAACGCATGTTCCTACAACTTCGTACGCTCAAGGCGACGAGCGACGGCCGCAAGGACCTCCGTCAGCGCGTCGCCATCGAGCATGCTCTCGCCCACGTCGGTCGACGGCAGGGCCCGCGGGCTCGCTACATTGGCCTCCGGAAGAACATCCTCGACCTCCGCCGAACCTGCGCCGTCGAAAATCTGATCACCCTCGATCGTCCGCCGCTCGCCACAGCGGCGTGATCTTATGTGTTCGGTGTTCTAGGGGG
>JANYHK010000144.1 GCA_025359105.1 Myxococcales bacterium
TTTGTTCGTGGGGGGGGGGCGCCGCCCGCGGGGCCCCCACGTCAGACGTTGAACCTGAAGTGAACCACGTCGCCGTCGCGCATGACGTATTCCTTGCCCTCGATCTGGAGCTTGCCGGCGTCGCGGCACTTGGCTTCGCCGCCGAGCTTGATGAAGTCTTCCCACCAGATGACCTCGGCCTTGATGAAGCCCTTCTCGAAGTCGGTGTGGATGACGCCAGCGGCCTGCGGCGCGCGGGCGCCCTTCTTGGTGGTCCATGCGCGGATTTCGACCTTGCCCGCGGTGATGAAGGTGAGCAGATCGAGGAGCTTGTATCCTGCACGGATGACGGCGTAGAGGCCGGGCTCTTCGAGACCGGCGCTCGCGAGGAAGTCGGGGCGCTCCGCCGGGTCGAGCTCGGCGATCTGGGCTTCGAGGGCGGCGCAGACGGGGACGACGATGGCGCCCTCGGCGTCGGCGTGCTTCTTGAGCGCCATGAAGTGCTTGTTGCCTTCGAGCTTGCCGATCGTGCCTTCGTCGATGTTCGCGATGTAGAAGGTGGGCTTCTGCGTGAGGAGCTGCAGGTCCCTCACGATGAGGACGGCGTCCTGGTTGTCCGGCAGCGCGAAGGTGCGCGCGGGGATGCCCTGATCGAGGTGCTTGGACAGGCCCTCGCAGACCTCGAACGCGATCTTCTCCTTCGGATCGCCGCTCTTGAGGGCCTTGCGGGCGCGGTCGAGGCGCTTGTTCACCGTCTCGAGATCCTTCAGGCACAGCTCGGTCGTGACTGTGGCGATGTCGCCGACGGGATCGACGCGGTTCTCGACGTGGATGACGTTCGCGTCCTCGAAGCAACGTGCCACTTGAACGACGGCGTCCACTTCCCGGATGTGCGACAGAAATTGGTTGCCGAGCCCCTCGCCCTTGCTCGCGCCGCGCACGAGGCCGGCGATGTCGACGAAGTTGATCGCCGTGGGGACGATCTTGTCGGCGTGCACGACGGTATCGAGAGCCTCCAAGCGCTCGTCGGGCACGATGACGACGCCGACGTTCGGCTCGATCGTGCAGAAGGGGTAGTTCGCGGCCTCGGCCTTGGCGGTCGAGAGCGCGTTGAAGAGCGTGGATTTGCCTACGTTGGGGAGGCCGACGATGCCGACAGAGAGGCCCATGGGGGTGCCCTTTAGCACAGACCTTCCCGGTGTCGCACACGGCCCGCAGAAGTAAGCGTCTCGCGTCTTCGTGCCGATCTCGGATTGAGACGCGAGTTGGAGGGAGAAGGGGCGGAGCCCTGCCGTAGTATCTCCCCGGTCCAGGCCATGCGAGATCACGCTCCGCGTCACGCGAACGCTCCTGCCGCAGGCCCCACGCGGCGGGAGTCGCACGCACGCGTCCGCAGCCAGGGCCCAGAGGCCGACTACCTCGCTGTGCTGGAGGAGTTCGGCGACGAGCAGCTCACCATGACGGTCAACGTGATGTGCGTCGAGCACATCATCGACGGTGTGCCGCGCGATCCGTCTTCGCGCGCGGCGGCGGCGTCGATGCGCGAGCGGCTCGACGACATGTGCGAGCTACGTGCCGCGCTGAACGGGATGTACCTGCTCGCGACCGATCCGCGCATGCGCGAGCTGCTCGGACGCGACGCGCCGCTCACCGAGTACCTGCGCGGCCTGTATGCGTGGACCAAGGCCGTGATCCGGGGCTTCGAGGAGTCGGGCTACGCGCTCCGCTCGCTCGGCGTCGACTGGGCCTTGCTGCGCGCGCGAATCGAGGACGCGGCGCCGTTTTACTTCGCCGAGCTCGAGCCGGAGATCGCGGCCGCCGCGGCGCGACTGCGCCTGGTGTCGCCGGAGGCGAGCCACCCGGGTGACCCCCTGAGCGAGCTCGACGAGCAGCTCGCGGATGTGTTCACGTGCGCGGCCCGCCTGGCGACGGGCCTCGAGCGGCGGTTCGGGTAGAGAGCGAGAACGACATGATCCGAGCCATGATCCGCGCTGGCGTGGCGCTCTTCGCCTCGGCCCTTCTTGCGTGCTCGGACTCCGCACCGCGAGCGGATCTTTCTGCCGATGCATCCGCAGACGGCACGTCGTCGGGCGCGGACGGCGCCACCACGGTCCTGCCGGACGGCGCGCCTCTCGACGCCGCCGGCCTCGACGGTGCGGCCCTCGATGGAGCGACGAAGGCGGACGCTGGCGCCGACGCCGCGCGGGATGCGGACGCAGGCGCGCCCGACGGAGCGGGCTGCGGCCCGTCGACGGACACCTGCGCGAATTGCCTCGGCCAGAACTGCTGTGCGAGCCTCCTCGTCTGCCTCTCGGATCCGACGTGCAGCGCCGCGTGGGCCAACCTCATGGTGTGCCGGCGCGATGGGGGCGCCGGCGACTCGTGCTATGGCCACGAGTTTCTGGGATCGATCAGTGGCGACGCCGGCGTGGGCGTGACCGCCTGCGTGCCGGGCGGGCCGTGCTCACAGGCCTGCTTGCAGTAAGCGCGTAGGGCAATGTAAGCAGGTTTTTTGGCCAAACGGCGCGCCCTCCTCAAGATGGTGGCGCACCCTTGGCAGCGTCGACCTCGCAAGCTCTGAGATTCCCCATGCCGCGCGCGAGCGCGACGGCGGCCGCGATCGGCCCGGGCGCGGCCCTGCGCCTCGGCTGGATGCGCCTCGCAGGGATGCTGGTTCTGGGCGGCGTCGCCGGCTACCTCGTTGTGCCCGAGGGGCGCGAGGCCAGCAACGTCGCGCCGGTGCAGGCGACCCTCGATGGCAAGCCGCTGCCGCTCAGCGGGGATCTCGTGCACACCGTCGACGCGGCGCACGCGATCGCGCGCGCGTACGTCGCGCAGAAGGTCACGATCGCCGTCCCCGGTGGCTCGCTCGAGCGGACGCGCGAGGAGCTGGGCGCGCGCGTCGACGCAGCGCGACTGGCCGGCCTCGTGTCGGCGCTCCGCGACACGTCGTCGCCGCTGCGGCGCGCGCACGATCAGGTCGCGCGGGGTCGTCCGCTGCGCCTGCCCCTCCCGGTGACGACGGACGCCAAGCGCGCGCTTACGACGCTGCTGCAAGTGAAAGACGAGCTCGATCGGACACCGCAAGACGCGCGCTTCGATCTGGACCTGGGTAAGGTCCTCCCCGACGAATCCGGTCGCCGTGTCGACGTCTACGCGACGCTCGCGCGCCTCGACGACGCGTTCGTGAAGGGGACGCCGAAGGTCGAGGCCGCGGTCGAGTCGGTCGCGGCGCAGCGGACCGCCGCCGAGCTGAGCGACGTGAAGATCGACGACGTGCTCGGCTACTTCGAGACGCGGTACGCGCGCGACCTGAAGCACGAGGCGCGCACGTTCAACCTCCGCCTTGCGGCGAGCAAGCTGAACGGGACGGTCCTCTTCCCGGGCGAGACGTTCGATCTCAATCAAACTGTCGGTGCGCGCACCGAGGCCAACGGCTACAAGATCGCGCCCGTCATCGCTCAGGGCGAGCTCGTCGACGGCGTCGGCGGCGGCACGTGTCAGATCGCGGGCACGTTGCACGGCGCCGCGTTCTTCTCGGGCCTCGACATCGTCGAGCGCCATCCGCACACGCGGCCGAGCTTCTACATCAAGATGGGCATGGACGCGGCGGTCTCGTACCCGGCGATCACGCTCAAGCTCAAGAACCCATTTCCGTTCCCGGTCGTCCTCCACGAGACCGTGCGTGAAGGCGTGGTTCGTGCGGAAATCCTCGGCCCTCGCCGCTCGCGCGACGTGACGTTCGTGCGCAAGATCAACGAGGTCACCCCCTTCGTCGAGAAGGAGGTCCCCGATGCCAAGATCCCGAAGGGCGGCCGCGTGCTCACCCAGCGCGGAATCCCCGGTTTCAAGATCACCCGCTACCGCATCCTGCGCGACGGGCCGTTCGCGGTGCGTGAGCACACGCAGGACGTTTACCCGGCCACGATGCAGATCTGGCACGTCGGCAGCGGCGATCCCGATCCGAAGTGGAGCGGCGCCGACGACGAGCACCCCGAGTACGTCGCCGACGAGTACCTGATGGTCTCCCAGGGTCCCGACCTCGTGAGCCCCCACGCCAAGGGTCCCGAGAAGGGCGGCGGCACCGTGGAGTCCCGCGTCGCCGGCCGCTACGGCACCCACGGCTGGACGGTACGCGAGGGCTTCGCCAAATCCGTGAACGGCAAGAAGACCACCCCCTCTGCCGGCACGGACGACGACAGCCGCCCGGACTGAGTACCGGGCCGCGGCCGAGCCCCAAGCCCCAAGCCGCAGCGTTCGATGTGTGCTTGCCGTTGCCGATCGCGAACTGGCTCGTCGCGCTCCTCACCGGTCCTGTGTCGGTGCGGGTGCGGGGCTGGGGTTTGGGGGCCGGGGCCTCGGCAGAAACCCTACTCCGCCGCGTCTTCCACGCTCGGATCCGCGCAGCAGCGAAACCCCGTCGAGTAGTCGTGGTACGCGAAGTCGTGGGCGGCGGTGCGGTAGCTGCAGCCGTCGCCGTTCTGCGACGTGTCGAGGTAGTAGCCGCCCTGGAACGTGCCATTGGGATCGGCGGTCCACTCGTGGAGGTTGCCCACCATGTCGTGGATGCCGAAGTCGTTCACGCAGTCCGCGAACTCTCCCGCCTTCGCGACGGTTCCAGGGAGCTGGTCGAGACGCGGATCATTCATCTCCGTCGCGCCGACGACGTGAAAGCCCTGCGCGACCTGCGGGTAGAGCGCGAGCATCGGGCTCTTGCCCCGATCGTTGCACTTCCCCGCGGCGTGGACAGTGCCGTACGGATACGTCGTCTTGGCGCTGCCGCCGCACGCGTGGCGCCACTCGACGGGCTGGCAGAGTCGCTTGCTCGCCGCGCCGCACGCCGCGGCCGCCTGGGCGCCGCTGATGTACGCCTGCGGCACGACGCCCTCGGCGCTCTCCGCGCGGTAGGTGCGGGCAGGATCGGGGGTCTGCACAGCGGGCCACGGCGTCGTGGTGCCGTCCGCGGCCATCTCGACGAGCGAGGCCTCGAACAGATCGACGCAGTAGCGATCGTCGACGTTGGCCATGTCGTCTGGGCAGCTCGCGCCGGCAAGCGCGGCGGGAAGGGCCCCCTCGGCGACCGGCGCGTGCACCTTCGGTGCGTGGCTCGCGATCGCCCACGCCAGCGTCCCGCGGCTGCCGGGCGCGAGCTTTGGGCCACGTCGCAGGTTGGCTTTCTTCGGCGTCTTCTTGGACGGCTTCGCGTGAGGGCGCACGGGCCTCTTCACCGTCACCGCCATGGGCGCCAGCACGCGCACGACCGGCGGCCGCGCGTCGGCATCGGCGACGAGCGCCGTCGCGGCGAGCGCGACCAAGGCCAAGGGGAGGAGGGGGCGGGGCAGCAACGGACTTCGGGGAAATACCCTTAAAGGCTACGGCGCGTCGAAAGAATGGATTAAGGGGCCTTCCGCTCGGACGGGCGCCCGGCGCCCGAGGGGCCGAACGTGCTACAGCCTGAAGAGACCCCGATGGAACGTCCGCTCGAAGGCTCGCTGGCCACGAAGACCGTGGCCCTCTGCGTCACCGGGAGCATCGCCGCATACAAGGCGAGCCACGTCGCGCGTCTCCTCGTCAAGGCAGGCGCGAAGGTGCTGCCGGTGATGACCGCGTCGGCGTCACGCTTCCTGGGCCCGCTCACGCTCTCGGGGCTTTCCGGCGAGGGCGTCGTCACGGACATGTGGGATCCGCGCTTCTCCGGCGAGGTGCACGTCGATCTCGCTCGCCGCGCCGACGTGGTCGCCATCGTCCCTGCCACCGCCGACGTTCTCGCGCGCCTCGCGACCGGGCGCGCCGACGACGTGGTCACGGCCCTCGCGTTGTGCGCGCGCGGCCCGGTCGTTGCGGCGCCGGCGATGCACCCGCGGATGTGGGCGCACCCGGCGACGCAGCGCAACGTCGCGGCGCTCGCCGGCGTGGTGACGCTCGTGGGGCCCGTCCACGGAGAGGTCGCGTCCGGCGAGGCGGGGCTCGGCCGGATGGCGGAGCCCGAGGAGATCGTCCTGGCGATCGCGGCCGCGCTCGGGCCGCGCGATCTCGCCGGCCTTCGAATCGTCGTGAGCGCCGGGCCGACGCTCGAGGATCTGGACCCGGTGCGCTTCCTCGGCAACCGTTCGACGGGGCGCATGGGCTTCGCGGTCGCCGCGCGCGCCGCGTCGCGAGGCGCCCACGTGACGCTCATCGCCGGGCCGGTGGAGCTCGCCACGCCGCCCGGCGTTCGCCGCGTCGACGTGCGCGGCGCGCTCGCCATGCGTACGGCGCTTTGGGATGCGCTGGGGGCCGATCTCGCCGCCGCCGACGCCCTCGTGATGACCGCCGCGGTCGCCGACTACCGTCCGGCCGACGTCAGCGCGACGAAGCTCAAGAAAGACGGCGAGCGCGCGGAGCTGGCGCTCGTCAAAAATCCCGATCTTCTGGCGGAGATCGGCGCGCGCCGCGCGGGCACGCGCCCGGTGCTCGTGGGCTTCGCGCTCGAGACGCAGGACGACGCCGGCCTCGTGGCGTACGCGCGTCAGAAACTCGCGCAGAAGCGCGTCGACCTCGTCGTCGCCAACCACGCGAAGGACTCGCTCGGGGCGGGCACCAACAAGGTCACGCTGGTGACGAGCGCTGGCGCTGACGCGCTGCAGGTGGCCGTGAAGGCCGACGTGGCCGATGCGATACTCGATCGGGTGCGTGCGCTCAGCGGGCGGGAAGCGCCTCCTCGAGCGTCGCCGCCAGAGCCCGCTCCTTGACGAGCGCCCACTTCGCTCCGGCTCGCACCACGGCGCCGGCGCGTGCCGCGCTCGCGAGCTGGTAGACGAGGATCGGGACGTCGCGCGTTGCCTTGCCGCGACGCAGCGCACGCACGGCGGCCTCCGCGTCGACGCTCGCGGCGTCGACGACGACGAGCGCTGGCGGCGCCTCGGCCGCAGCAACGAGCCCCTCGAGCGCGTTCGCGTACCACGCGACGGCGAGCTCCTTGCCCTTCAGCGCCTTGCGCATCGTCCGCTGCGCCGTGGCGCCGGCGCCGAGGATCGTGACACGCGAGCTCGTCGCCACGAGGGCAGGTGGCAGAGGCAACCCGAGCTCGTCGCAGATCGCGGGAAGATCCTCGCTGCGCACGCGGTACTGCGCGCCCGGTGTCTTGATGGCGCGGAGCCGCCCCGCCTTGATCCAGAGGTAGACCGTCTTCGGATGGAGCTCCCAGAAGCGCGCGAGCTCCGAAGGTCGCAGCATCATTCGCGTGCACGTTACCACGCCGCGGTTGACGCGGACGCGCAGCGTGGTCTACGAGGCGGGCTGCGCGTGGTCGTGGAGGAGCTACTTCCTCCACACGGGAAGCTGGTTGAAATCCAGCACGGCACCCGCCACGGTGACCAGGGACGAACCCGAGCAATACCACTGGAGAAAGCGGCTCGCCGCGATCTCCGGGAAGGGCTCGGGGGAGATTGATCTGGGAGTCCGGAGACCGGACCACGCGCAAGAGACCTCAGTTTCCTTGCCGCGCGGGCGTGTCGCGGCGGAGGCCCGTGAAAAAAATCATTCTGTCCGTTGGTGTGACTTCCGTCTCGTGCGCGCTGGCCCTCGTGGGCTGCGGGGGAGACGACGCGAACCCCGTGCAGACGCCGAAGGACGCCGCCGCCGAGGCGACGGTCGACTCGTCGATTCAAGACTCCGGCGGCGAGACGGGGCCCGTCGACGCCGCCCCGGACGCCCGGGAGACGGGGCCGTTCGACGCCGGAACGGACGCCGCGCCGCCTCCGCCGCGCGTTCTCCTGTCGATGAACAACACGGCGACGAGCGAGCTGCTCGTCGTGGAGCTCGCGACGGCCGCGAAGAACAGCCTGGTTTATCCGGGCAGTTTCGGGACGACGTTCTCACGCGGGGCCGATCCGTACGTGCTCGAGCAGAAGGTCGACGTCGTCGGCAAGCTCGACGCGCGCGAGCCGTGGAAGGTCGTTTCGTCGTGGGGCGTGGGTCTCGACGATCGCAAGGATGGCGGCGACGCGTACTCCGACCCGCTGGCGGTGGCCGTCGCCGGTACCAAGGCGTACGTCGCCCGCTACACGCGCAACAAGCTCGCCGTGCTCGACACGACGCAGACGGTCGATGGGGGCGTGCCGCTCGCGTCGATCGATCTCTCCGCCTTCGTGCAGGCGGCCGACGGCGACGGCCTGGTGGAGGCGACGTTCGCGTTCCACGTGCCGTCGCGCCACACGCTGTACGTCCTCCTCGGCGGCATCGACAAGGGGAAGGTGGCGAGCGACGGCTACACGCTTCTTTGCGCGAGCACGACACCGCTCCTCGTCGCGATCGACACGAACACCGACCAAATCGTCGCCATCCCCGGCGCCGCCGGCCCCGGCGGGAGCTTCACGCTCGCCGGTTACAACCCCGCCTTCGGGGCCGCCGGCGCGGCGTCGGTCTACGACGCGGCAGGGGATCGCTTGCTCGTGCTGCACGCCGGGTGCAACACGCCGCTCGTCGACGGCGGCACCGGCGCCGTCACCCGGCGCATCGTCGAGGAGCTCAAATTCGCGGCGAACGGCGCGCTGCAGACCAAGACGTTGCTCGATGCCTCCGCGTCCGACTTCCCCGTGGCGTTCGCGTACATCGGTCCGAACGACGCGCTCCTCGGCTTCGGCTTCGGCACCGAGGTTCGCCGATGGGATCCCACGCAGACGACGCTCGGCGCCCTCATCCCGAACGCGCCCAACTCGAACGCCTTCGCCTACGCCGGCAGCGGCGCGATCGTTGGGACGCGGACGAATTTCCTGGACGGCGGGACGTCGATCGACGTCGTGCGCGTGCAGGTCTCGGACGGCGGCACGCAGACGCTCCTCACGAACCCCTTCAAGGACAACACGGGCTTCATCGGCGGCGTCGAGATCTGGCCGCCCGTCCGCTGACGCCGGTAGAGGCAATAGGGAGAGCGACCCTCAGAAGCCGTCGTCCACCACCGGCTTGCCTGTCGGCTTGCCGACGGGCTTCGGCGCAGGAGGTTTCGGTGGAGGCGGGGCGGCCACGACGGGGCGCGGCGGAGGCGTCGCCGTGCGCGGAGGCGACGCCGGCTGGGCGGGTTGCGTCGTGGTCGGCGTCGGCGTCACGGCGACGCTCGCCGTCGGCTCCGCGGTCGGGAGCGCCGGGACAGCGGCGGGCAGGTCCGTCACGGGCGGAGGGGCAATGGCGGCAACGACCGGCGGTGGGCGTGGCGCCGTCGCATTGCCCGGCTTCTTATTGACGCTGAGCGCCGCGAGCAAGACGATCACGGCCGCACCGACTGTGCCCCCGACCACGTAGGTGAGGGCCTTTTTGCGGTTCGAGACCCGAGGCTCCTCGTACCCCTCGGACGGAGGCGTCATCACCCCCGCCGTCCCGAGGGTCGAGGACGTCTGCGAGGGCACCGACGCGAGCTCCGCGCGGGGCTCGAACGACGCCGGATCAGGCTGCGTGAGACCGGACGCCGACCGCGGACCGGGGCTCGAGACGGCGCCGGGGTTCGAGCCGGTGCCTGGGCTCGACGCGATGCCAGGTTGCGACCCGCTGTCGGCGATCGGCGTGGGCGTCTCGTCATTGCCCACCGGTGCCCGCAGCATCACCGCCATCTTCGCGCGATCGGTGGCGGCCTTGAGCGCGAGCTCCACGGACTTCTTGCGCGCCTCGGCGCGCTCTTGCATGTACGTGCGCGCGAACGCGGCGACGTCGGCCGGCGACGTCGTGATCGCCGCGTCGAGCATGGCCTTCTCGATCGCGCGCTGCAGCTCGGCGGCGTTGGCGTAGCGCGACGCGGGGTTGAACGAGAGGCTCTTCTTGATGACCGCAGCGACCTGCCGCGGCACGGTGACGGGCAGCGGCAAGGGCGGCTTGCCCGAGGTCAGCTGGTGAAGCTGCGCGAGCTGGTTGTCACCGTCGTACGCCGGTTTGCCCGCGAACGCGTGGTAGAGAATCGCTCCGATCGCCCAGATGTCCGCGCGCGCGTCGATGGGCTGCCCGAGCGCTTGCTCAGGCGCCATGTACTGCACCTTGCCCTTCAGGAGCCCGGCGCTCGTCTCCCCGGAGAGGCGGTCTTTCGCCTTCGCGATGCCGAAGTCGATCAGCTTGGCGACGCCCTTGGTGCTGACGAGGATGTTCTGCGGGGACACGTCGCGGTGCACGACGCCGAGCAGCTTTCCGTCGTTGCCGCGAAGCTCGTGCGCCGCCTGGAGACCGCCGCACACGTCCGCGAGGATGCGGCACACGATCCCACTGGGAATGGTCTGCTTCTTCTTTTCGACGGTGCGCATCAGCTTCGAGAAGCTGTCGCCGTCGACCCACTCCATCACCAGGTAGAGCACGTCGTGCTCCTCGCCGAGATCCATGATCTGCGCGACGTTCGTGTGCTCGATGCCGGAGGCGATGCGCGCCTCGTCGAGGAACATCTGCTGGAAACGCTCGTCGCTCGCGTACTTGGGGAGGATGGTCTTGATCGCGACCAGCTTCTCGAACCCGTGCTTGCCCTTGAGGCGCGCCACCCAGACGCTCGCCATGCCGCCCTCTGCGATGGGACAGAGGAGCTCATAGCGATCCAACCGGTACCCCGGGGTGAGCGGGGAGGGTCTTGGGGGCGCGATACTCACCTGCAGGAATTATCGCGCCGAGCGGGTCTGGGTGCGAATGAAAACGCGAAAGGCTCACGCCCGCGTGTGCCACGCCCATGCATCAGCGACGATGTCGTCCAAGAGGGGGCGCTCGGGCACCCATCCGAGCAGGCGCTTGGCGCGGTCTGCCGAGGCGACGAGGATCGGCGGATCGCCCTCCCGACGGGCGCTCACCTTGTAGGGAACGCGTCGGCCGGTGATCTTCTCCGCGCAGAGCAGCACCTCGCGCACCGAGTGCCCTTGGCCCGTTCCCAGGTTGAACGCCCCGCTCGCGCCGCCGGCGTCGAGGTACGCGAGCGCGGCGAGGTGCGCCTTCGCGAGATCGGTGACGTGGATGTAGTCGCGCACGCACGTGCCGTCCGGTGTCGCGTAGTCCTCGCCGAACACGGTCAGCTCACGCTTGCCCAGGGCGGCCTCGAGGACGAGGGGGATGAGGTGCGTCTCCGGATCGTGGCGCTCGCCGATGCCCGCCGCCACGTCGGCGCCCGACGCGTTGAAGTAGCGGAGCGCGACGTAGCCCAGCCCGTAAGCGCGCGCATAGCTGGCGAGCACGCGCTCGAGCATGAGCTTCGTGTCTCCGTATGGATTCACCGGGACGGTGGGGTGGTCTTCGTCGATCGGGACCCGGATCGGATCGCCGTAGACGGCCGCGGTCGACGACAGGATGAAGCGCTTCACGCCCGCGTCGAGCGCCGACTCGAGGAGCGCCACGCCTGCCGCGAGGTTGTCGCGGTAGTAAAGGCGGGGGTCGCGTACCGACTCGCCGACCTGGATGCGCGACGCGAAGTGGAAGATGGCGTCGATCTTCGCATCCCGGAGCAGCGGCAAGACCACGTCGCGGGCGCGGACGTCGGCTTGCACGAGGCGGGTGCCGGCGGGCACCGAGTCGGCGTGCCCCGCCGAGAGATCGTCGAGCACGGTCACAGCGTGCCCTGCCCGCAGGAGGACCCGGACCATGTGCGACCCGATGTAGCCGGCGCCGCCGGTCACGAGGACGTTCATGAGCCTGCCTCTTAGCACATGGTAGGATCTGCCCGTTGGTGCCCGTCATGCGGTGGCTTTTCCACATCGTGAGCGAAGGGACGCTGCTCAGCGGCTCGTATCGCCCCCCGTCGCTCAAGCGCGAGCGGTTCATCCACGCCTCCTTCAAGGACCAGGTCGAGGCCAGCGCGCGCGCTCATTTCCCGGAAGGCGCGCGCCTGCAGGTGCTGCAGGTCGATCCCCGCCGCCTCGACGCGCCGGTGCGCGAAGATCCTACGCCGCGCGGGCCGATGCCTCACATCTACGGGGGGATCGCGCGCGACGCGATCCGCGCGGTGCTCCGCCTGGACGAGGTCGCCGCCGCGCCCGACGAGGTCAAGGAGACGCGCTTCGCGTTCGTCGCCTACGAGGGCATGACGCTGCTCGATCTCGTCGGCGTGCACGATCCGCTTTCGCGCATCGCGTCGATGGGCTTCGATCCCTCGGCGACGTTCGAGATCGTCGGCGCGACCGGGCCGCGCGTGTGGACGAGCGGCGGCGCCGAGCTCGTCGTGGAGAAGGTTCGTCCGCCGCTCGATGCATTCGACGTCGTCGTCGTCCCCGGTGGTCCTGGAGCGCGCGCGCTCACCCGCGACCGTGCGATCGTCGACTGGCTCGGCGCGTTCCCCACCAACCGGCTCATGGCGAGTGTGTGCACCGGCGCGCTCCTGCTAGGGGCCGCCGGCCGGCTCATGGAGAAGCGCGCGACGACCCATCACAAGTCGATGGGGCTGCTCGAAACCTACGGCGCGGTCGCGACCAAGGGGCGCGTCGTCGACGAGGGCCAGACGGTCACGGCCGGCGGCGTGACCTGCGCGCTCGATCTCGGCGTCCTGCTCCTCCGGCGGTACGTCGACGACGCCGCGGTGCGCAGCATCGTGGAGCAGATGGAGCTCCTCGATTAGCGGAGTCGTCTTCGACGACGGCACGATCTAAGAGGCCATCGTGCAGGCATGCAGGCCATCGCGCCCGCTAGCGGAGTCGGAGTCGGCGTCGCCGTCAGCGCACGCCTTTGGTCTCCTCGAGGGCCAGGAGGAAGTCGCCGAGCATCCGGCCTCGGCCCTTGATCTCCTCGGGCGTCGCGATGGCGTGGAGGGTGCGCGCGATGGCCGTGCGGTACCGGGGTGCGGCAGCGGGGTCGGCTTTTGCCAAGCGTGCGAGGAGGCGTAGCGCCGTCACGTTGTCCTCGAACGGGGTTCGGCGCACGGCGAAGACGCCGGCCGCGTCGGGGTCGGGGGTGCTTGCGAAGAAGCCGCCGCCCCGCGGATCCTCCAGGTCGAGCAGCATGTGCTCGGCGACGCGGGTGGCGGCCGCCAGGTGCTCGCGCTTGCCGGTCACCTCGAACAGGCGCGCCAGCGCGAGGCCGAACGCGGCGTTGTCCGCGAGGTAGAGCACCTTCGCCGGCGCATCTGGTTTCTGCGCGTCGTGCGAGATGCTGCCCCCGCCCGTCGCGCGCGCCATGTGCGTGGCGAGGATGCGCGCGGCGGCGCGCTCGGCGACGGCGAGCGCGGCGGGATCGCGCGTGGCCTCGAAATACGTGCAGTATGCATAAATAGCCAGCCCGTTCTCCTTGCCGTACTCGTGCGTATCGACGCGCGGAAACCCGGCAGCGCGCCGGTGCGCGTCGTCCAGCGCGTAGTAGTCGTGCCCGTTCATGAACGGCTTGCCGGCGTCGTGCGCGTTCACGTCCGCGTCCTGCGTCGCGTAGAACCCGCCGTCCGCGCTCGTGAAGAACCCCTCGAGGTAGCCGCGCATCTTCTTCGCGAGGACCAGGTACTTCGGGTCGCGCGTGAGCGCGTAGGCCTCGGCGTAGTTGTCGAGCGCGCCGGCCTGGAACGGCATGAGCTTCTCGAAGTGCGCGTGGTCCCAGTCGGCGGCAGCCGAATACTGGTAGATGCCTCCCCAGATCGGGTCCACGAGCTTGGACTGCTGATCGAGCGTGAAGAGCGCGCGATGGCGCCACTGTGCGTCGCCCGCCTTCGCGCGGCGCAGCGCCCACGCGTTGTCCCAGGCGAGCGGCGCCTTTTGCGTGCGGCCCCATCCGCCGCGCGCGTCGTCCCAGTACTCCTCCAGCTCGACGTCGACGAAGCGGGCGATCCACGCCAGCTCTTCCTCGCTCATCGGACGGGCAGGGGCCTCCGGCTTGTCCGGCAGAAGGGCGGCGGCGCCCTTCTCGGCGACCTTGCTCGCGACGACGCCGCTCAGGATCGCGGCGAATTTTTCGGGCGCGATATAGCCGCGGTACTTGCCGAGCTCGGTCGCGTCCGGAGAGAAGATGACCGTCGCGGGCCACCCGTAGTCGCCGTACCGCTCCTCGATGTCGGGACGCGCGTCGACGTCGACCTTCACCGAGATGAAGTGCTCGTCCAGGATCCGGCGCACGGCGGGGTCGTGGTACGTAGTGGCCTCCATTACGTGGCACCAGTGGCACCACTCGGCGGAGCCATCGAGGACGATGTACTTGCGCTCCGCCTTCGCCCGCGCGAGCGTCCTCGCATCGAGCGCGGCCCACGCGAGCGGCGCGCCGGGGGCCCCTTCGGCGAGCGTCGCAGAGGTCGTCGTGTGTGCGTTCGCCGTGCGCGCGGTCACGGTTGCAGGCGCGCAGCCCCCGCAGACCGTCGCGACGGTCGCGAGCGCCCCCAGCGTCAGCACCGTGCCGAGCCGCGATGCCAGCGAGGCAAGCGAGGCGGGCGAGCGGCCGTTGACGTAGCGCATGGTCCACCTAACTACGCGCGTGGCCCCCCTGCGGTTCCGATTTGCTTTCCCCAGCCGCCGAGATCGAGATACGCCTAACCCCCAGGAGGAGCCAACCGATGCGAAATTTCGGCCTTTGCGCTTCGATTCTTGCCGTCAGCAACATCGTTGCCTTCACGAGCCCCGCCTTCGCTCAGGAGACGGCCAGCCCGTCCGAAGAGAAGGCGCCCACCGCCGCGCCCGCCAAACCGGCGGACGCCCCGGCACCGAACGACGACGCCCTCGTCGCCGTGCACATCGACTCCCCCGTCCCCGTCAGCCTCGAGCGCCGCGCGCCCGGCGGGACGACGTGGGAGAACGTCTGCACGACGCCGTGCGATGTGAAGACCAGCAGCGTCTCCGAGTACCGCATCGTCGGCACCGATCTGAACGACTCCAAGCCGTTCATGATCGACGGGACCAAAGAGAAGGTGAACCTCAACGTGACGCCGGGCAGCAAGGCGCGCGCGGACGCCGGCCTCTACATCCTCGTGGCAGGCGGCATCGTCGCCATCGCCGGCGTCGCCGTGCTCTTCCTGGGGGCAGACAAGAGCAGTGTCTTCACGAACGACGGGCAGACCCACAACAAGCACCTGAACGCGATGTTCTTTGGCGGCGCCCTCGTCCTGACCGGCGTAGCCACGGGCATCTTCGGCGCGGGCTGGATGATCGGCAACAGGCACTCGGACGTCGGCGGTGACGTCTCGAAGACGCTCGACGAGAAGCCGGCTCCCGGTGGGGGTGGCGGCGGCGCAGCGCCCGGCGGCGGCGGCGGCGCCGAGGTGAAGTTCTCGACGTCTTCCCGGCAGCCCACCTGGAACGCGCCGAAGGCGCCTCCGGGCCTGCCCCAGGTGATGACCGTGCCGGTCTTCTCGGGCCGCTTCTGATCGAGCGAGTCGGGCGCGCGCCAGTGCGTGCGGCGTCCGACTCGACACGATCAGTCCATGCGTCGCCAGTCGAGGACGTCGCACAGGCGATCGCTCACGTTGTACTCGACGGTCTGACGCGTCCCGATCGCGTCGCCCGCGCTCTGCAGCGGCACCGCGCGCGAGAAGGTCATGCGGACGGCGGTGGTGAACCAGTCGTGCATGCCGCGGAGCGGGTGCGTGCCGCGCCACAGCTTCGGGATGTCGAGGATCGCGCTGACCGGTGGCATGTCGTAGACGCGAACGTTGAGGTAGCCGAGCAAGCGCTCGGCGAACGGGTACGCGCGGAAGCCGTAGCCGAACTCCGGCACGGTCGCCGCCCCGGTGACGCTCGCCATGCCCTCGTACAGGACGGCGCCGCGGCCGACACCGGCGATCTTGAGGAGCTTGCGATCGGCGGTCATCGTGAAGACCTCGTCGCCGAGGTTCTCGATGGTCACGTGCGGGCGGCCGAACAGGAGCGCCTTCGGCGCCGTCCGGAAGAGCATCGCCGAGAGGTAGCCCCACACGCTCTTCGAGACCAGCTTGCCCGGGCCGACGCTCTGCTCGAGCTGCGCCTTGTAGTCGAAGAGGACCTGCGCGTCCCAGCCGGTGCCCGCGAAGGGGGTCAGCGTCCCCTCGCAGTCGACGAGCCCGAACTTGCGGAACGGTAGCACCGGCCCGGCGCGCTCGAGCATCTTCACGGCGAGGCCGAGCTTGTGCGCGCCGGTCGTGTGCGCCCACGCGTTGCCGGTGCCGAGCGGCAGGATGCCGACCGGCGGGAGCGGCTTCCCTTTGGGGATGATGCGGTCGAGCCCGTTCAGGAGCGTGACCGCGGTCCCGTCGCCGCCGGCGGCGAGGAGGCAGCGCAGCTCCGGGGCGTTCGGTGCGGTGAGCGCGCGAAGCCAGCCCTCCACCTCGGAGATGGAGCGCGTGAGCCGTACGCTCGCGCCTGGCAGTGCGCGCGCGATCTGGACGGCGATGCGGCGGCCGCCACGCTTCGCGTTGGCGTTCACCATGATGCCGAGTCCGGTGCCTGTGCCTGGTGCGCTCATGCGGTGGGGAGGCTCAAGGTATCAGAGGGCGGACGCGATCGACGCGCGGACGTCGCGCATGAGCCGGTCGCGCTGCTCCCTCGGCGACCCCGGCCCCGCCGCGTACGCCGAGGTCTCGACGCTCGGGTGGAGCGTCACGCGCACGCGCGCGCCCTTGCGGGAGCGGCGCCCGTTCGCGGGGAGGGCGTCGCGCGTTCCCTGAAGCGTCACCGGGAGGATCGGCCAGCCGGTGCCGATCGCGAGCGCGAAGCCTCCCTTCTTGAAGGGCAAGAGCTCCCCGGTGCGGCTGCGCGTGCCTTCCGGTGCGATCCACACGTTGGTGCCGCGCGCGAGTCGCTCCTTGGCGACGCCCAGGCTCGCGACGGCGCGGTGACGGTTGCTGCGATCGATCTCTATGAAGCCGGCCTCGCGCATCGCCTGGCCGAAGATCGGGAAGCGGAAGAGCTCGGTCTTCGCGACCATCCGCACGTTCGCGCCAAGGACGCAGAAGAGGACGGGGATGTCGTAGTGCGACTGGTGGTTGCTCATCACGAGGAACGTCTTGCCGGCGACGAGGTTCTCGCGCCCGTGCACCTCGAGAGTCATCGCGGCGTTCTCGACGAGGCGCGCGGCCCAGCCGGCGAGGCGGTCGTCGCAGACGTCCTTGTCGATGCGTCCCAGCGCCGCGTCCACGACGGTCGGCAGGCTGATCGCGAGCGTCTCGTAGATGTTCGAGGCGGTGAGGAGCAGCGATTTTTCGGACATCGAGCGCGGTGAGCTTACCGCGTGGGTGGCGGCCTCGAAAACCCGCCGTTCGTCCGCTCCCGCTCTGCGCCGGTCCCCCCGCGGCCCGCCGCGCCGCGCGATCTCGCCATTTTCTCGCCGAATCCGGGGGCGAAAAACCTTCCGCGCGTCCGCCGCGGGAGAGTGTTGATATCCCCCACAAGCCTACGTACCATCGGCCGCGGTGGGGAGTCGCCACCAAACTACCTCAATCTTTCTCGCAGTTTGCGAGCCGGTTCCCGACTTGGTTTCGGGCCCGGTGCGAAGTGGCTTTCCCCCAAGGTGACGATGAGCGCGAAGACCATCCGGACCGCCCTCGGACTGCTGCAAGACGATCCCGACAACGAACAGGCGTGGAGCGATCTGCGCGCCTCGCTCGGGGTGATGTCTACGAAGGGCAATCCGTCCGAGCTCGGTGACGAGGAGCTAGGGAAGCTCATGGCCTCGGCGCGCCGCGCGCACGAGATGCGGCGCGAGTACGACGCCGTCGGGCGCCTGCTCGAGATGGAAGTGGTCCTCGCCCGTGGCAGAGCGCAGGAGGCGGAGCTGCTCGCGGAGCTGGCGCGCGTCCTCGACGACGAGGTCCTCGACGACGTTCGCGCCGTGCTCGCTTACGAGCAGTACCTGAAGCTCGTCCCCGGCAACGCGAAGGCCGAGGACGCAATCGAGCGCAGCGACGCGCGCCGCGCGAAGTGGCAAGACCTGGTGAAGCGCTACGTCGAGGAGGCCAAGGCCGCCGGCGAGGGCAGCTTCCGGAGCTCGCTCCTCGTGAGCGCCGCGGAGACGGCGTACCGCTATGGCCGCCCGTCGTTCGAGGGCGAGAAGGGCAAGAAGAAGCAGCTCGCCGCCCTCATGGACGAGATCGTCGCGGGGCTCAAAGAAGCTATCGAGATCGATCCGAAGAACCGCCGCGCGGCGCTCCTCCTGGAGCGCGTCTACCGGAGCGAAGAGCGCTGGACGGACCTCGCCGCCACGCTGGAGCAGCTCGCGACCGAGGTGTCGGCGAAGGAAGAGAAGATCGCCAGCTGGGTGCGCCTGGCGCGCGTGATGAAGAAGAAGCTCGGCTCGCCCGAGCGCGCCGCCGCCGCGTACGAGCGCGTGATCGATCTGTCGCCCGGTCACCCGGAAGCCACGAGCGCGCTCGTCGATTTCTTCACCGAGCGCGAGATGTGGGATCACCTGGTCGCGCTCTACGACGAGCAGCTCAACACGTCGCGCGGGCAGGACGCCGGGACGATCCTGCAGATCGCGATGGTGCACTGGCGGATGCGCAACGCGCCCGAGGCGGCCGAGTCGTACTTCGAGCGGCTGCGCAAGCTCGAGCCGGCGCATCCGGGGATGCTCGACTTCTTCCGCGAGTGGAAGGGGCTCCACTCCGCCAGCGGTCGCCTGATGACGATCCTGACCGAGGCCCAGCGCGCGATGCCCGACGGGCCCGAGCGCGCCCGAATCGCGACCGAGATCGCCAAGCTCGCCGAAGAGGGCGCCAACGCCACCAAGGCGATCGAGCAGTGGCGCGCCATCCTCAGGAACGATCCGTCCAACAAGGACGCCCGCGACGCGCTGAAGCGCCTCTACCGCCAGACCGGCGGCTGGAACGCGCTCGCCGATCTCCTCCGCTCCGAGCTCGAGAAGGTCCCGGTAGAGGACCCCTGGGGCCGCCTCCCGATCCTCCGGGAGATCGCCGAGGTCTACCGCGAGCACATCAAGAGCGACTCCGCGCTCGTCACCGTGCTCTCGCAGATCATCGCGCTCGATCGCGAGAACGCCGACGCCGTGCGTGAGCTGTGCCGCGTGTACGAGACCCTCGGGCGCTGGCGCGATTTGCTGACGACGCAGTCACGCCTCGCGGAGCTCGAGCAGGCCAAGGGCGTGAAGGCGGAGCTGTTCCGCGCGATCGCGCGGCGGTGGCTCGACCAGTTCTCCAACGTCCAGAACGCGATCGACGCGTACGAGAGCCTGCACGAGGCGCTCCCCGCCGATCGTGAGGCGATCGACAAGCTGAAGGAGCTCTACGGAAAGCGTCGCGCTTACCGCGCGCTCTACGATCTGCTCGAGCGCGAGTCGCACCTGCTGGAGGGCGACAAGCGGCGCGAGGCGTGGACGGAAATGGCGAAGCTCGCCGCCGAGCGCCTCGACAAGGGGGCCGACGCGCTGCGCCTCTACAAGATGGTGCTCGCGGAGGATCCGAAGAGCGCCTCCGCGCTCGACGCGCTCGAGCGTCAGGCCGAGCGCGACAAGGACTACAAGACCGTGGCCGAGGTGCTCGAGAAGCGCGCCGAGCACGCGGCCGATGACGGCGCGAGGCTCGTCGTCCTGCAGAAGCTCGGCGCCATCTACGCCGATCGCCTCTCCGATCACGAGGGGGCGATGCGCGCGTGGCAGCGCGTTCTCGATCTCTCGCCCGGCCACGCCAAGGCGCTTCGCGTCCTTCGCGACAGCCACCTTGCGATGGGAGACTACGACGGGCTCGAGCAGCTCTACGCGAAGTTCGGCGACTGGGAAGGGCTCGTCGAGGTCATCTCGGCGGCGGCCGACAAGACGGCGGATCTCACGCTCAAGCTGGAGCTCTCGTTCCGCGCGGCCGCGATCTTCGAGCAGAAGCTCGAGACGCCCGATCGCGCGTTCCGCGCGTACGAGCGCGTCCTGTCGGCGCGCCCCGACGACGAGCGCGCCGCCACCGCCCTCGTCCCGATCTACGAGAGGGAAGAAAAGTGGTCCCGCCTCCCCGCCCTGTACGAGGTGCTCCTCGGCCACGCCAAGGAAGAGGAGACGACGCTGGCGCTCTACGCCAAGCTGGCGAAGGTCACCGGCGAGCACCTTGGCGACCGCGCCGCGGCGCTCGTGTACGTGCGTCGCGCGTACGAGCTCGCGCCCGACGCCCCCGGCGCCCTCGCCGCGTTCGAGGCCGCGTCGCGCGCGGCGACCAACTGGCAACCTCTCGTCGACGCCCTCGTCGAACGCACGAAGGGCAAGCCGAAGAAGGGCAAGAAGGAGGAGCGCCGCGCCCTCAAGGCGAAGCTCGCCGACATCTACGCGACGGAGCTCGGCAAGATTGACCTCGCCGTCGAGACGTGCCGCGCGCTCGTCGATGACGACGAAGACGACCACGAGAGCGTCGCGGCGCTCGACAAGCTGCTGCGCGGCGCAGACCGTCGCGACGATCTTCGCGCGCTCTTCGATCTTCGGGTCGGTCGCGCCGGCACGTCGCAGAAGCTCGAGCTGCTCTCGCAGTGGGCGATCCTGGAAGAGGACGTATGGGCGGCGGCCGACAAGGCGATCGCGCTCTACCGGCGCGTCCTCGAGCTCGTTCCGCAGCATGGCCAGGCGCTGCGTGCGCTGTCGCGCTTGCTCAAGGGTTCGGGCGATGCCGCGGCGGCCGCCGAGTTCCTCGAGAAGGACCGCGATCAGCGCGAAGGCTCGGAGAGAGCGGCCCGCGACGTCGAGCTGGCCCGCCTCTACATGACGTCGCTCAAGCGGCCGGGCGACGCGCTCGACGCGGCCAAGCGCGCGCTCGAGGTGACGCCGAACGATCCGGAGGCGGTGGCCGTCGTCGAGGAGCTCCTCGCCGTCGGCGAGACACGCGCGCGCGCGGCCCAGACCCTCGAGGTCTGCTACGCGTCGTCGGGGCAGCTCAAGCGCCAGGCCGAAGTGCTCGAGGTCCTCATCGCGACTGCGGCGGCGAAGGCCGATCGCATCGCGCTCTACGAGCGTCTCGCCGATGTGCACCAGCGATTGAACGCCAACGCCGCAGCCTTCGACGTGCTCGCGCGCGCGACCCGCGAGTTCCCCATGGAGCTCGCGCTGTGGGATCGCCTCGGCGTCCTCGCCAACCGTACCAACCGCTCGCAGGCCTTCGTCGATGCCATCGCCCAGGCCGTACCCCCCGAGGGCGACACCGGTCTGCCGCCCGGCGTGGAGTCCGACCTCTCCGAGCGCGCCGCCACCCTCTACGACGAGATGCTCGGCGAAATAGACAAGGCAACGCCGTACCTCGACCGCATCCTCGCGCGTGACCCGTCCAACGAGCGCGCCTTCGCGCGGCTCAAGCAGATCCTGACGACGCGCGAGAAGTGGAGCGAGCTCGAGGCGCTCTACGAGCGCGCCGTGCAGGCGACGGCCGAGGGGCCGCGCCGGGCAGAGCTCCTGAGCGAGGTGGCGCTCGTCGCCGAAGAGATCACCGGCGATCGCGCCAAGGCGATCGGCTACTACGAGCGCATCCTGGAGATCGAGCCGCTCCACGAGCAGGCCATCCGCGCCCTCGACGTCCTCTATGGCGCCACGGACAGGTGGGACAAGCTCGCGCAGCTGCTCACGCGTCGCCTCAGCGCGGCGACGATGGACGAGGCGGTGGCGATCAAGCTCCGGCTCGGCGGCCTCTACCACGACAAGCTCGGCGACCCGAGGGCCGCGCTCGGCTACCTCGAGGACGTTCTGCAGGCCGACGTGCACAGCCGCGACGCGCGCGATCTGGTCGAAAAATGCCTGACGGTGCCCGAGCTCCGTCCGCGCGCTGCCATCGTGCTCGAGCAGGTCTACGCGCAGAAGGACGAGGCCCGTGATCTCGTCCGCGTCCTCGAGGTGCGCCTCGAGTCCGCGACGGATGCGATCGAGCGACGAGAGCTGCTGCGCCGCGTCGCCGAGCTCCGCGACGAACGACTCACCGACGATCCGGGCGCGTTCGAGGCGTACGTGCGCCTCGTCCCGCTCGTCCCAGCCGACACTGACGCCCGCGAGCGGATGCTCGAGATCGCGCGACGCTCGAACCAGCACGAGCGCGCCGCGAAGGTCCTCGTGCAGGCCGCCGAGGCCGCGGACGCACCGCAGCCGCGCGCCGAGATCCTCGGCTGCGTCGCCAAGCTCTATGAAGTCGAGCTCAAGGACCCGGCGCGCGCCGAGGCGGCCTACCGCAAGGTCCTCGACCTGGACCCCGACGACCCCGCGCTCGCGCTCCCCGCGGCCCGAGCCCTCGAGCGGCTCTACGCCGGCGCGGCCAAGAACCTGGAGCTCTCGCAGATCCTCAAGATCGAGGTGAAGCTCGAAGAGGACCAGCAGACGCGTCGCGTTCTGCTCGCGCGCCTCGGGCAGCTCTGCGAGGCCACGCTCGACGACCCGCGCGGCGCGACCGAGGCGTGGAAGTCCAGGCTCGACGACGATCCAGGAGACGATGCCGCGCTGACGGCGCTCGATCGTCTCTACGAGCGCACCCAGGAGTGGCGCGCCCTCGTCGACGTTCTGCGCGCAAGGGAGCGTGCCACCACCGACGCGACCGCTCGCAAGACCTTCCTCCTGCGAACCGCCAGCGCGCTCGCCGACAAGCTCAATGACGTCCCCGAGGCCATCCTCGCGTACCGGGCGGCGATCGACGACTTCGGGCCCGAGCGGCCTACGCTCGCCGCGCTCGCCAAGCTCTACGAAGTGGAAGGGCGCTGGCAGGATCTCGCCGAGACGCTCGAGGCCGACGTCGAGCTCACGAACGACCCCAAGGAGCTGCTCGGTCTCTTCGCGCGTCTCGGCGTCGTACGGCTCGAGAAGCTGAAGGACGTCCCCGGCGCGATCGAGGCGCACAAGCAGGCGCTGGCCATCGAGGCGTCGCACGCGGTAAGCCGCAACGCGCTGGAGGGCCTCCTGACCGACGCCGACGCGCGCCGCGAGGTGGCCGGTATCCTGAGGCCGCTCTACGAGGCGGAGAGGGATCACACGCGTTTCCTGCGGGTACTCGACATCGAGGCGGAGTACGCGGGGTCCGTCGAAGAAAAGCTCGAGACGATCTCGCTCGCGGCCAACGTCGCCGAGGGGTCGCTCGCCGACCCGCAGCGCGCCTTCGGGTACGTCTCGCGCGCGCTGCGTGAGGCCGCTGGGGAGCCGTCGTTCCGCGCATGGCTCGAGCGCGCCGAACGCCTGGCCGAGACGACGGGTCGCTGGAAGGACCTCGTCGAGCTGCTCACTGGCATCGCCCCGGACATCCTCGACTCGGAGCTGCAGCTCGACGTACTCGTCGAGATCGCCGCGCGCTCGCGCGAGAAGCTCGCCGATGCCGAGCGGGCCCGCACCTATTACGTCAAGGCCCTCGAGATCCGCGGCGACGACCGCCGCGCGCTCGAAGCCCTCGAGTCCCTGTACGGAGAGGCGAACGACGCTCCGGCCCTGCTCGACATCCTGAAGCGCCGCGCCGCGGCGGCCGAGACCGACCTCGAGAAGAAGACGATCCTCTACAAGCAGGCGAAGCTCTGCGACGAGAGGCTCCAGGATCGTCGCGCGGCGATCGAGACCTACGAGGACGTCCTCGATCTGGCGATGGAGCAGGAAGCCCTCGACGCGCTCGAGCGTCTGTACGGCCAGGCCGAGCGCTTCGAAGACCTCGTCGAGCTCTACGAGCGGCAGCTGGCCAAGCAAGGCGTGAGCGCTGCCCGCCAGGCGGAGCTGCATCACAAGCTCGGCGAGACCTACGAGACGCGCATGCGCGATCTCGATCGCGCGTTCGACGAATACGAGGCGGCGCTGAAGGGCGAGGGCTACGAGCGCACCGTCGCGTCGCTCGAGCGCCTCATGACCGACAAGCCGCACGCTGCGCAAGCAGCGACGATGCTCGAGGCCGTCTACATGGTCCGCCTCGACTGGCGGAACGTCATGCGCTCCCTCGAGGTGCGCCTCGCGTCGAGCGAGGACCCCGACGAGCGGCGCGGCCTCCTGCGGCGGCTCGTCAAGCTCCATGAGGAGCAAGAGGAGAGCTACTCTGCGGCGCTCGACGTGACGGCGCAGCTCTTCGCCGAGGACCTCACCGACGAGGTCACCTGGGGTGAGCTCGAGCGCCTCGCGCGCGTCGCGAACGCCGAGGACCGTCTCGCCGACATCTTCGCGGGCGAGCTCGAGAAGCTCACCACCGACGAGCCCGCCACGGCGCGGCTTTCCAAGCGAACGGGCGAGCTCTACGAACGCTACGGCAAGCCCGAGCGCGCGCTCGTCTTCTACCGCCGCGCGCACGCCTTCGCCCCCGACGAGGAACAGGCTTCCTTCGACGCGATCGATCGGTTGCTGGAGAAGGCCGCTCGCCCGGCCGACCGCGTGGCCCTCTACCGCTCCGCGCTCGACTACCGTGACGAGCCGGCGCCCCGCCTGGCGACCCTCCACACGATCGCCCGGATCCAGGAGACGGATCTGTCGAGCGACGACGACGCGATAGAGACCCACCGCGCGGCCCTCGAGGTCGATGACTCGGACACGACGTCGCTCGAGGCGCTCACGCGTCTCTACGCGCGCCGTGGGCGCTGGCGCGACCTCGCTGACCTGAGCCGCAAGCGTGCCGAGCAGAGCGCGCTTCCCGAGGACGAGGCGAAGTTCCGCCTGGATCTCGGCAACATCCTCAAGGATCGCCTGGGTGAGACGACGGCGGCCATCGACGAATACCAGGCGGTCGTCGATTTGACCCCGCCGGGCGCGGGCAGCACGGGCGCGCAGGCAGTCGAGGCGCTGGAAGCGCTCCTCGCGGTGCCGGAGCATAAGGCGCGCATCGTGGAGCTCCTCCGCCCGATCTACGAGCAGGCCGACGACTGGCGTCATCTCATTGTCGTCAACGACGAGCGCATCGGTCTCTCCAGCGACGCGTCGGACAAGGTCGCCATCTTGCGCGAGACGGCCAAGCTCTGGGAAGAGCGCGGCAAGGACGCCCCCAAGGCCTTCGAGGCGATGGTGCAGGCGTTTGCGCTCGATCCCGAAGACGGCGAGGCGCGCGCCGAGCTCGATCGCCTCGGGGGGATCACCAGGCGGTGGGACGCTCTCGCCGCCGCCTACGAGCAGGGGATCACCAAGCTTGAGGGGCCTGGCCAGAAAGAGCTCCTCCTCGCGCTCGCGCGCCTCCACGACAAGCGCCGCGACGATCCCCGTCGCGCGCTCGAGGCCTACGATCGACTGCTCAAGCTCGACGAGTCCGATCCGGAGCCGCTCGAGCAAATGGACCAGCTCGCCACGTTGCTCAGCGACTGGCCGGCGGTCGTGCGGGTGCTCGTGCGCCGCGCCGAGCTCTCCGGCAACGACGAAGATCGGGCGAGCCTCTGGCGCCGTGTCGGCGAGGCGAAACGCGACATGCTCGACGACGCCGCCGGCGCCATCGACGCCTACGAGCGCGCGCTCGAGCTCGAGAGCGACAGCGCGTTCACCATCGACAACCTCATCGCCCTCTACGAGGTGAAGAACGACGCGCCCCGGCTCGTCGATCTCTACCGGCGCCGCGTGGAGCTCTGCGGCGAGGACGACGCCGATCTCAAGTTCCAGCTCCTCGTCGACGCCGCCAATCGCTACGAGCTCGGGATCGGCGACCGGCGCGAAGCCGTGCGCCTCCTCGGCGACGCGCTGGAGCTCCGCGCCGGCGATCCCGAGGTGCTGCGTCGACTCGACGCGCTCTATACGCTCGAGAAGATGTGGCCGGAGCTGCTCGAGAACCTCAAGCAGCAGGCCGCTGCGGCCGCGGGCCTGCCAGCCAAGAACGGGCTGCAAAAGCGCATCGGGCACCTCCTCGCGACGGAGCTCGACGACGCCGCGGGCGCCCTCGCGTCCTTCCGCGAGGTGCTCTCCACCGACTTCGACGAAGAGGCGTTCACAGCTCTCCGCGAGATCGGCGACACCCGCGACGAGCTGCGCGCGGAGGCTGCAGATGCGCTCGAGCCCGTGCTGCGCGCCGCGTCGCGCTGGGCCGACGTCGCGTCGATCCTCGAGCTGCGCCTACGCGCTCAGACCGAGCCGGCCGAGCGAGGCGCGACGCTGCGCGCCCTCGCGAGCGTGTGCGAGAGCCACCTCGGCGACTCGAAGCGCGCCTCGGGAGCGCTCGTGCGTGCGCTCGCCGAGGAGCCGACGCGCGCCGAGATCCACGAGGAGATCGAGCGCCTTGCCGGACAGGGGGGCGACGAGTCCTGGAAGAGCTACGCTGACGCCCTCGGTGAGCGCGCGACCGCGGTGTTCGACGTCGCGGTGACGACGGATCTTTACGTCCGCCTCGGGCGCATTGCCGAGGAGAAGCTCCACGACGACGCGCGCGCGGCCAAGGCGTACGCGCAGGCCGTCGAGCAGGCCGGCGACGGCGTGGTCACCCTCGGCGCGCTCGACCGCCTCTACGGGCGTCTCGGCGACACACGGGCTCTCGCCGACGTCCTGGAGTGGCGCATCGGCCTCGAAGCCGCCGCCGCCGCCCAGGCCGATCTGTACCACCGCCTCGCCGTGCTGCAGATTTCCGAGTTCGGGGAGAAGCAACAGGGCCTCGCCACCCTGCGCTCCGCGCTCGAGCGGACGCCGGACCACGAGGCGAGCCGCGCCGCCATCGAGGGGCTCCTCTCCGACGAGGGGCTCTTCGACGACGCGTTCGATGCTCTGGAGATGGTCTACCGCGCTCTCGGCAAAAACGAGGAGCTCGCGGCGCTGTACGCGAAGAAGGTCACGCGGGCGACGAACGTGCGTGACCGCTCGCGCGCGCGGATCGATCTCGCCCTCGTCCTCGAGCAAAAAGTCGGTGACGCCACGCGCGCGCGCAAGATCATCGAGGAGCAGGTTGCCGAGGATCCGTCGGATCCCGACGCTTTGACGGAGCTCGAGCGCCTCGCGGCGGCCTCTTCCGGCTGGAAGGAAGCGACCGCCGCCTTCTCGGCGGCCCTCACCGGGTCGAAGGACGTCCCCAGCGGCACGCGGTCCGAGCTCTGGGTCAAGGTCGCCGGCTGGCAGAAGACGCATCTGTCCGACGTCCGCGCCGCCGAGGTTTCGTTCGGAAGCGCGCTCGCCGGCGATCCCGAGAACGTCGACATCCTCCGCGCGATCGAGGAGCTCCAGCGCGCCCCCGGGCGCGAGCGGGACCTCGTCGCGACGCTGCGCGCACGGGCGAAGCTCGAGACGAGCCTCAGCGAGAAGCGCGGCGTGCTCGAAGAGGCCAAGGTCCTCGCAGAGACCATCGTCAACGACCGGGCGCTCGCGGAGGCGGTTCTCCGCGATCTGCTCGTCGAGGACGACACCAACGCGTGGGCGCTCGAGGAGCTCGGAAAGCTCCGCGAGGCGGCTGGAGACTTCGCGGAGGTCGTGAAGCTTCTCCTGCGCCGCGCCGAGCTCGCGGAGGGCAGCGAGGAACAGATCGCCTTGAAGCACCGCGCGGCGACGATCTGCGCCGCGGAGCTCTCGGACCACGGGCGGGCGATCGGCCTGTACGAGGAGATCCTGGAGCACGATCCGAACGACGAGGCAGCGGCGGCACGGCTGCGCGCTCTCTATTCGGAGCTCGGCAAGGAGAAGGAGCTGGGCAAGCTCCTCCAGCTCCTCGTCGACAACGCCAAGACCACAGGCGCGCGGGCGACGCTGCGGCTGGATCTCGCCAAGCTGCAGGACGACCGCTTCAAGGCGCCGCGCGACGCGATCGACACGCTGCGCTCGGTCCTCGAAGAGGAGCCCACGCACCCGGCCGCCGTCCTCGCGCTCTCGGCGCTCTACGAGAAGACGGGTCAGGACGAAGATCTGGCCGAGCTCCTGAGCACCCAGATCAAGCACGCCCAGGATCGCGGGGACGCACCGGCGGAGCTCACGCTCACCGTGCGTCTCGGCGAAGTCTACGAGGGGCGTCTCAAGGACTCGGCGCGGGCGCTCGAGACCTACGAAGCGGTGCTCGCGCGCGACGCGGCGCACCGGGGCGCCCTCGAGGCGGTCGCGCGGCTCGCCGAGGGCCGCGGCGCGTGGGATCGCGCGGCCAGGGCGCTGCTCGATCTCCTCGGGCAGACGACGGGAGAGGGCGGCGTCGAGATCGCGCTGCGCCTCGCCGCCGCGCGCGGCAAGCTCGACGACGGCCCGGGGGTGGAGGACGCTCTGCGCCGCGCGCTCGAGCTCGACGCGAAGAATCAGGAGGTGCGAACCCGCCTCCGTGAGCTGTACGAGAAGGGCAAAAAGTGGGGTGACCTCGCCGACATGCTCGTGGGCGACGCCAATCTGATCGCCGCCGCGCATCCCGAGGTTGCCCCGCCGCCGGCGCCGCCGACGTCCGAGCGCCCCTCGGCCACGATCTCGGTCGTGCCGCCGGCCGCCGCGACTGCGGACGTCGTGAGGCTCCTCCGCCGCGCCGCCGAGATCCACGTCGTCGAGCGCAAGGAGCCAGCCGAGGCCGTCCCGCTGCTGGAGCGGGCGACGTCGCTCGTGCCCCAGGATCGCGAGCTTCTCATCCTGCTCGTCGACGCCTACACAGCGGCCAAGCGCGAGCGCGACGCAGCGCAGGTGCTCGAGAAGGTCATCGCGTCCTACGGCAATCGCCGCGTGAAGGAGCTGAGCCTCTACCACCACCGCCTCGGCAAGGCACTCGCGCAGCTGGGTGACAAGGACGTCGCGCTCACGCAGTTCGACATGGCGTTCAAGATCGATCCGGGCAGCATCGCGGTGCTGCGCGATCTGGGCGTCCTGGCGCTCGAGTCGAACGATCTGGAGCGCGCGCAGAAGACGTTCAAGGCGCTGCTCCTCCAGGGGCAACGCCTCGACGCCAACGCCGGGATCTCGAAGGGGGAGGTCTTCTACTACCTCGGCGAAATCAGCGCAAAGCAGGGGGACAAGGTCCGCGCCGTCGAGATGCTGAAGCGCGCCATCGAGAACGAGCCGGGGCTCGACCGCGCGAAGGCGATGCTCACGGAGCTCAAGGGCTGACGGCGGGGATGCGCGCCCTCCTGGGGGTCCTCGTCGGCCTCGTGGCGCGCATCTGGCTCGCGACCCTGCGCGTCCGTGTCGTGGTCGATCCGGCGCTCGAGGTGGCGCGGGACCGGCCGTGGGTGCTCGCGTTCCTGCACGGCACGCAGTGGCCGCTGCTCGCGTGGCGCCGCCGCGGACCCACCTTGGTTCTGGTGAGCCTCTCGGCGGACGGCGAGCTCCAGTCGCGCGCGCTGCGCCTGCAGGGTCTGTCGGTGGTTCGCGGGTCAAGCTCGCGCGGGGGCGCGCGCGGGCTCGCGGCGCTCGTGCGCGCGATGAAGCGACGTCGCGCCGACGCGGCGTTCGCCGTCGACGGCCCACGTGGGCCCTACGGCGTCGTGAAGCCGGGGGCTGTACTCGCCGCGCGCGCGACCGGCGCGGTGCTCGTCCCGATGGGGAGCGCGATGACGAGCGGCCTGGTGCTCCGCCGCGCCTGGGATCGCTTCGCGATCGCCTGGCCGTTCACGCGCGTGACCGTCGTCCTGGGGCCACCGATCGAGCCCGCCGAGCCTGCCGCGCGCGAGCGCGTCGAAGCGGCGATCGCTCGGGCGAACGACGTCGCGCGCGAGGCGCCGGCGCAGAAGGAGCTCTCGTGCGCCGCCTCGTGAGCATCGACGGACGCATCGCTCTGCCCGAGGATGCGACGATCTCCGTCTACGATCGCGGCTTCTTGTACGGCGATGCGGTCTTCGAGACCCTGCGGACCTACGACGGTGCGCCGTGCGCCCTCGAGGCCCACGTCGCGCGCCTCCTCAAGAGCGCCAAGCGCTTGCGCCTGGCCGTGCCGGGTGGCGCCGCCGCGGTGCGCGCCCAGGTTCTTGGCGCGCTGGCGGCCGCGCGCGAGCACCCGACCGACGACGGGTACGCGCGGGTGATGCTCACGCGGGGCGCGGCGCCGCTCGGGCTCGACATCGATCTGGCCAAGGCGCCTGGCCTGATCATCCTGGTCGAGCCGCTCCCGCCGCCGCCCGCCTACGACGTCGGCATCCGCGCGGTCACCGTCGCCACGCTCCGTGTCGCCGACGGAACGCAGGCGGCAGGGGCGAAGGTGACGAGCTACCTCGCGTCCATCCTCGCCCTGGCGGACGCGAAGGCGCAGGGCGCACAGGAGGCGATTCTCCTCGACGGGCGCGGCCAGGTCATCGAAGGGACCACGTCGAACGTGTTCGTCGTCCAGGGCGGCGCGATCCGGACGCCGGGCGAGGAGGTCGGCCTGCTCCTCGGGATCACGCGCCAGCTGGTGATGGAGGCGGTGCCGGTCGAGACGGCGGCGTTGACGCCGGCGGACCTCTACGCAGCCGACGAGATCTTCATCACGTCGAGCGTCCGCGAGGTCGTCGGTGTCGTGGCCGTAGACGCGCGCATCGTCGGCGCGGGCGTCCCTGGAACCGTGACCCGTCGCGTCCACGACGCCTACCGCGCCCGGGCGCGCGCCGCCAAATGAAGTAATCTATACAATGACTTAGAATTGACAGCCCACAGGGAGGACGTTCGCGCCTGCGGAGCGATCCGAGAATTGCACCCGAACGGGTTTGAATCGAACATGCGGCCCGGGCGTCCAACGCGCCCGAGGAGATCGCCTACCCCATGCGCAGCTCGTCTCTCGCTTCCCATTCGCTTTCGGTCACCGCCGTCGCTGCCGTCGCGGCGGTTCTCGGCCTCGCCTTCGTCGCCGCCGGCTGCAACGCCACGGTCACGATCAAACCGCAGACGAAGTTCGTCGGCTCCAACGCCGTCTCCAAGACCGCGACCCGCCCGATGTCCGCCACGGACACCATCGAGATCGAGAACGCCAACGGCGACGTCGTCGTGAAGGGCGACCCGTCGGCGACGACGGTGTCCGTCTCCACCAAGGTGGCCGCCTTCGCCGACACGCAGGCCGACGGCGACGCCGCGATCGCCGACGTCACTTCGAGCATCGCGATCGACGAATCGACGGGCAAGTTCTACGTCCGCTGCAGCGAGGCCGCGACCGCGCACGGCACCGCCGCCAGAGGCACGACCGCCTGCGAGGGGTTCACCGTCACCGTCCCCGCGGGTAGCGCCACCGCGCCGCTCACCCTCAAGGCGACCGCGCACAACGGCCAGATCACCGCGACCGGCCTCAATGGCGCGGCCACGATCCACACGGACAACGGCGACGCCACCGCGAGCATCACGCCGGGAGTGGGCGCGACGATCGTGGTGTCGAGTGGAAACGGCGACGTCGTCCTCGCGGTCCCCGCCTCGTTCACCGCCGACACCGTCACGCTCACCCCCGGTGGCGCATCCAGCAAGGCCATCACCACCGATTTCCCCGATGTGCTTCAGCAGTCGAGCGCGAACCGCAAGGCGGGCGGCGCCAAGTCGATCACGGTCTCGACCGAGCTCGGCAACGTGACCCTCAAGAAGCAGTAACGGCGATCGCGTCGATCTCGACGCGCGCGCCTCGCGGCAGCGCCGCCACCTGGACGGTGGCGCGCGCCGGGAACGTGCCAGAGAAGCGCTTGCCGTACGTCTCGTTCACCGCCTGAAAATCGCCGAGATCCGTCAGGTAGATCGTCGTCCGCACGACGCTCTGGAACGTGCACCCGGCGGCGGCGAGGACCGCGGCGAGGTTGTCGAGCACGCGGGCCGTCTCCTCGGCGATCGTGCCTTTCACGAGCTCGCCAGTGGCGGGGTCCAGGGGGATCTGCCCGCTCAAGAAGACCATCCCGCCGTGCGCGACGGCCTGCGAGTACGGTCCGATGGCGGCGGGGGCGCTTTTCGTGGCGATGGGGTTCACGGTTTTGACTTACTACAGCTTCTGACGCCCGGCGAGGGCGCGGCCCATCGTGATGGCGTCGGCGAACTCGAGGTCGCCGCCATGGGGCACCCCGCTCGCGATGCGCGTGAGGCTCACGCCCAGCGGGCCGATCTCGCGCTTCAAGAGGAGCGCGGTCGCTTCGCCATCGACGCTGGGGGGGGTCGCCACGATAACCTCGGTGATCCCCTCGGCTTCGATGCGGCGCACGAGGCGGGGGATGGGGAGCTCCTCCGGCCCTACCCCTTCCAGTGGTGAGAGCAGCCTGCCGAGCACGAAGTAGCGCCCGCGCATGCTCCCCGCGCGCTCGATGGCGACCACGTCGTGGACGCGCGCGACGACGCAGAGGATGTGTGGATCGCGCTTGCCGTCGAGGCAGATGGCGCAGACCGCCTCTTGCTCGGGCCTCTCGACGTCGGCCAGGTTGCCGCAGCGGACGCACGGGCGCACGCGCTCGTGGAGCTCGGCGAGCTCGGCGGCGAGATCCTTCGCGAGCGCGGGCTCCGCGGTCAAGAAGAACATCAGGTAGCGCTGCGCGGTCTTCTCCCCGACGCCAGGCAAGCGTGCCAGGAGCTGCGTAATGCGCCGGAGCTTGGGGGAGAGCACGGCCCGGTGGCTACGTCGTCAGGCCCGGGATCTTCGCGCCGCCCGTGACCTTCTCCAGCTCGCTCTCCATGGCCTTGTCGGCCTGCTCGAGCGCAGAGTTGATCGCCGCGGCGACTCCGTCGAGCGCGAGCTCGATGCCCTCGTTCTTCAGGAACTCGGGATCGATCTCGATTCGGGAGACCTTCCGGCCGTAGGTGACCGTGGCCTTCACCTTGTCGCCGACCGACGACGCGGTGATCTCCTTGTCCTTGAGCTCGCTCTTCGTCTGCTCGATCTTTCGCTGCATGCGCGCGGCCTGGCGCATCAGCTCGTTCATTCCACCGCGAAATTGCATGGTCTCACCTCTACTCGATGTCAGTCCCCGCCGGGGAGCCGTACTTCACGGAGCTCGGCGCCGAAGATGGCGATGGCGTGCTGCACGAGGGGGTGGTTTTCCACCTCGGCGCGCGCTTTCGCGAGCGCTTCTTTGCGCCTGGCGTCGTCGATGGTGGCGACGCTCGCGACGACCGGCGTTCGCATCGACAGGTCGAGCTCCACCTTCGTCGCCGCGCCGAAGTGTGCACGCACCTCGCGCTGCAGGAGCAGGGCGGACTCTTCTTCCGAGGCCTGCGCGCCCAAAAAATCGCCAGGCGCGTAGCCGAGCAGGACGCGCTCGGCGCGCACCTCGACCGGGGCGGCGTGCTCGAGCACCGACGCGAGCGCCGGACGCGCGGCGCGAACCCGCTCGAGGATGGCGCGCCACGCCTCGAGATCCGGCGGGACCGGAGGAAGCTTGGGCGCCGGCTGCGCGCGGGCAGGGGCCGGCGCCGGCGGCGGAGGCGGCGGCGGTGCCGAGGGGCGACGTAAGGGGAGCGTGTCGGGCGCCGGTGACATCTCGGCGGGCTCGCCGGCGAGCGCGAGGGAACCGTGTGTCGTTCGCCCGCCCATCGGCGTCGGCCCGGGCGCGCTGAACGACGACGACGACGCGGCCGACGACGACGACGCAGGAGAGATGCTCGCCGAGGCGCTCGAGGCGCGCCCGCCACCACCACCGCCGCCAGCACCAGGACCAGGACCGCCGCCCCGCGGCGCGGGGGGAGGGGCGCCTGTCGAGAGGCGCTTCTCTAGATCGCCGAGGCGGGCGAGGAGCTCGTCCAAGGGGAGCAGCGGCGGCCGGCGTGTGAGCCGGACGAGCGCCATCTCGAGCGCGGTGCGCGGCTGCCCGCTCTTCACGATCTCGTCGAAGCCCCGGGAGAAGCCCTGGTAGAGGCGCAGGAGATCGTCGGTGTCGGTCCCCTTGGCGAGCGCGTGCACGTCCGCCGACTCCTCGTCCGCAAGATCCAGCAGCTCCTTGCCTCCCTCGCCGCACACCTTCGCGACGACGAGGTTGCGCAGGTGCCGCAGGACGTCCCGCGCGACATGGGCCAGATCGAAGCCCTGCTGCGCGAGGCGATCGATGATCTTGAGGGCGGCGGCGCCGTCACCACCGACCATCGCCGTCGCCAGCTCGTGGAGGATCTTGCGATCGGCCACCCCGAGCACGCGCGAGACGTCGTCGGCGGTCAGCTTGTTGCCGCTGAAGGCGATGACCTGATCGAGCAGGCTCATCGCGTCGCGCATCGAGCCTGCGGCCTCCCGGGCGATCACCGCCACGGCGCCGTCCTCCGATTCGACGCTCTCCTTCGCGAGCACCTCGCGCAGGCGCCCGGCGATCATCTGCGTGGCGATGAGCTTGAAGTCGTAGCGCTGGCAGCGCGACAGGATGGTGACCGGAACCTTGTGCACCTCCGTCGTCGCGAAGATGAATTTGACGTGCGGCGGCGGCTCCTCGAGCGTCTTCAGGAACGCGTTCCACGCCGCGTTCGAGAGCATGTGGACCTCGTCGACGATGTAGATCTTCGACCTGTCCCGCGCCGGGCGGAAGGCGAGCCCCTCCTGCAGGCGGCGCACCTCGTCGACGCCGTTGTAGCTGGCCGCGTCGATCTCCTGGACGTCCACGTCGGTGCCCGCGGCGATCTCCTTGCAAGCGGCGCACACGTTGCACGGCGTCGCCGTCGGCCCCTTCGCAGCGCCGTCGGCCCCCAGGCAGTTGAGGCACTTTGCGAGCAGTCGGGCGCTCGTCGTCTTGCCGACCCCGCGGACCCCGGTGAAGAGGAACGCGTGCGCGACACGCCCCTGCGCGATCGCGTTCGCGAGGGTCGCGGCGACGTGGCCCTGGCCGACGAGGTCTTCGAAGGTTTGCGGCCGGTATTTGCGGGCGAGGACGAGGTAGCTCACGTGCTTCAGGGTTAGTATGGAATGGGGACGGTTGGCTATAGGCGGGGGCGTGGCATGTCGGTGTTCGAGGAACACCGACCAGGAGCTACTACTTTGTCTTGCGGGGCCCTTCGGTCCCGCTCAAGACTTCGTCTTGAGCCTCCACCGATCGCCTTGCGGCGAAGCGTGCTTCGCACGCGGCGTCTGGGGAGGGAAGGTCAAGGAGAGAGAGGGAGCGAGGGAGAGAGAGAGAGAGAGAGAGAGAGCAGGAGAAGAGGGAGCAGGAGAGAGAGAGCAGGAGAAGAGGGAGAGATGACGCGAGGGATTTGGGTTGGGGTGGTGGCGGCGGCGGTGGGGGCGGGGGGGTGTGCGGATTATTATGATAAGGCGCCGGCGATGGCGCCGGCGGGTCCGGCGGCGGTGGTCAAGGAAGGGCCGAAGCGGCCGGCGTTCGTGCTCGGTAAGGGGGTGCCGCAGGAGATCGAGGATACGGCGTGGAATTTGACTCTGCACTGCGACGGTGGGGACGGGAAGGCGTGCACCGAGCTGGGAAAGCTTCACGCGTCGGCGGAGTGGGGCGCCCGCGACTTCGCCGCGGCGGCGAGGATGTACCAGAAGGGGTGCGGCCTCGGCAGCGCCATCGGCTGCGAGAACTTGGGCGACGCGTACACGCACGGCCACGGCGTCGCGGTCGATCGCGAGAAGGGCAGGGAGCTCTACGAGCGCGCGTGCCAGGAGCACAGCGGGTTCTCGTGCGGGATGCTGGGGAGCTTCTACGCCGTCGGCTACGGCGTAGAAAGGCAGGGCAAGAAGGCCCGCGAGTACTTGCAGCATGCATGTGACGAGGGCGACACGGCCAGCTGCCGCCTCAACAGCAGCATCCTGGCCTGCAACGGCGGCGAGCAGGAGGCGTGCGCCGAGCTTGAGGCGCTGAAGGCCCGCTTCGTCGCGCAGGACGCGCCGCCGAGCGCGCCAGCGCCCCCAGCGCCAGCGCCCCCGCCGCCGCCTTCCAGGTGAGCTTCGCCTACTGCGCCTTCTTCAGCTCGGCGATCAGCTCGGGCACCGCCACGAACAGATCCGCCACGAGGCCGTAATCGGCGACCTGGAAGATGGGCGCGTCGGCGTCCTTGTTGATCGCGACGATCGTCTTGCTGCCCTTCATGCCGGCGAGGTGCTGGATGGCGCCCGAGATGCCGATCGCGAAGTACAGCTGGGGGGCCACCACGCGGCCGGTCTGGCCGACCTGGAGCTCCGGCGGGGCGTACCCGGCGTCGCACGCCGCGCGGCTCGCGCCGACCGCGGCGCTGAGCAGCGTCGCGAGCGGGTCGAGCACCTCGGCGAACCTCTCCTTGAGCGCGCGGCCGCCGGAGACGATGACCTTGGCCTCGCCCAGATCGGGGCGCTCACTCTTGGCCGCTTCGAGGCCGACGAACTCGACGCGCGCGGCGGCGGGATCGGCGGGCGCGGTGGCGACGGCCTCGACGGGGCTCGCGCCGCCGCTCGGCTCGGCCGCGGCGAACTCGCTCTGGCGCACGGTCACGACCTGAACGGCCGTGAGCAGCTCGCACGTGCCGTACGCGTTGCCGGCGTAGACGGGACGGCGGTAGACGAGCTTGCCGCCCTCCGCCTTGACGGAGCTGATGTCGGCCGCGTACCCGGCGCCGAGCTTGGCGGCGACGCGCGGCATGACGTCCTTGCCGAACGAGCTCGCGCACGCGACGAGGATGTCGAACCCGCCGGCCTTGGCCACGGCCGCGATGGTCGGGGCGTGGAGCTCGGCGACCTGCCCCGCGATGGCGGCGTCGTCGGCCGCGAGGACCTTGGCGGCGCCGAACGAGGCGAGCTCGCTCGCCGCGGCCTTGGCGCCCGGGCCGAGGGCGAGGATCGAGAACGGCGCGCCGGTCTGGCGCGCGAAGTTGATGGCGCTATGGGTGGACTTGCGAAGCTTGCCTTCGGAGAGCTCGGCGATGACGAGGGTGTTCATGGTGGGGCCTCTCAGAGAACCTTGGCTTCGGTCTTGAGCTTCTGGACGAGCTCGGCGACGGTCTTGATCTTCACGCCGGCCTTGCGCGCCGGGGGCAGGTCGAAGCCGGTGTATTTGATCTTGAGCGCGGTGTCGGGCGACAGATCCGTCAGCTTGACCTCGGTCAGCGACTTCTTCTTGGCGGCCATGATCGCCATGAGCGCGGCGAAGCGGACGCCATCGGAGTATTTGTGCGTGGGCGGCGTGTGCATCGACGTCACCCCGACCGCGTTCACGATGCGGAGATCGACGGAGACGACCGCCGGCAGCGTCACGCGCAGCTTGATCGACCCGCCGTCGACCTCGCGCGAGACGAGGAGCGCCTTGTCGGCCTCGCTCGTGATCTGACCGGCGAACGTCGCCTGCGGCCAGCCCAGGTATTCGGCGAGGAGCTGCGCGACCTGATTGGCGTCGCCGTCGACCTGCTGCTTGCCGAGCAGCACGAGATCGGGCTTCTCGCGCTCGACCAGGGCCTTGAGCGCGCGGGCGAGCAAGTCGCCGTCGATGGCGTCGTCCGTGGTGTCGACGCGGATGGCCTTGTCGGCGCCGGTCGCGAGCGCGGCGCGGAGCGTCGTCTCGGTCTCCTTCGGACCGAACGTGACGACGGTGACCTCCCCCAGGCGTGCCTTGGCGTTCGTGCCGTTCTCGGTGAGGCGCAGGGCCGTCTCCACCGCGTACTCGTCGAAAGGATTCGGCTTCCATTCGAGGCCGGTCGTCTCGACCTTGCCTGCCCCCACCTTGATCTTGTTCGCGTTGTCGGGATCGCTGACGCGCTTGAGCGGGACGAGGATCTTCAAGGCAGTCTCCTTGGGAGGGTGACCGGGCGACGCTCCGCTCGAGCTGGGCGGGACGGCGTCCGCGAGTGCGAAAAGTGAATGCGCATTCAGTAGCGCAGGCGCCCCCTCGCGACAAGCCCGACCCTTCGTTCACGCTTTCGTTCACCCCGCGGTGGTCTTGGCCTAACCTGCACCCTACCTCGACGTCATGGCGCTCTCTTGCGACTACCTGGTCATCGGCAGCGGCATCGCTGGCCTCTCGTTCGCCCTCGAGGCGAGCGCGTTCGGCGACGTCATCCTCGTCACGAAGCGCGCGCGCGACGAATCCAACACCAAGTATGCCCAGGGCGGCATCGCCGCAGTAGAGGCGAAGGCCGACACCTTCGCGGCGCACGTGACCGACACCATGATCGCCGGCGCCGGGCTGAGCCACGAGCGTGTGGTCGAGCTCACCGTGAAGGACGCGCCGTCGCGCATCCAGATGCTCCGGGGCCATGGCGCGCGCTTCGATCTCGCCGAGGCGCGGCCGCCCGGGCAGGCGGGGACGAAGACCGAGCAGGACACCGACCTCGACCTCCACCTCGAGGGTGGACACAGCGCGCGTCGTATCGTCCACGTCGGCGACATGACGGGCCGCGAGGTCGAGCGCACGCTCCTCGAGGCCGTTGCCGCCGCGCCGCGTGTGCGCATCCTCGAAGAGCACATGGCCGTGGATCTCATCACGCTCGCGAAGTACGGCGGGCCGGAGATCTGCGCGGGGGCGTACGTCCTCGACGTCGCCGCGGGCAAGGTCCACACCGTGCTCGCGCGCGCTACGATCGTCGCCACCGGCGGGGCGGGGAAGGTCTACCTCTACACGACGAACCCCGACGTCGCGACCGGCGATGGCGTGGCGATCTCGCACCGCGCGGGCGCCGAGATCGCCAACATGGAATTTTACCAGTTCCATCCGACCTGCCTCTTCCACCCGCAGGCGAAGAACTTCCTCATCAGCGAGGCCTTGCGCGGCGAGGGCGCGATCCTGCGGCGGATCGACGGCACCGCGTTCATGAAGAACTACGACGCGCGCGCCGAGCTGGCCCCGCGCGACATCGTCGCCCGCGCCATCGACCACGAGATGAAGCGAACCGGCGCCGAGCACGTGCTGCTCGACATCACCGACAAGAAACCTGCCGTCGTGAAGGAGCGCTTCCCCGGCATCTACGCGGAGTGCCTGCGCTGGGGGGTCGACATCACCGCGCAGCCGATCCCCGTCGTTCCTGCGGCGCACTACCAGTGCGGCGGCGTGTCGACGGATCTCGACGGACGTACGACGATCCCTGGCCTCTGGGCCATCGGCGAGTGCGCGCACACCGGGCTCCACGGCGCCAACCGTCTCGCGTCGAACTCGCTCCTGGAGGGCATGGTCTTCGCGAAGCGAGCGGCCGTTGCGCTACGAGAGATCGATCGCACCAAGCCGTGGCCCGACGTGCCGGACTGGGACGTCGGCCAGGCCGCGACGAGCGACGAGGCCGTCGTCATCACCCAGAACTGGGACGAGCTCCGCCGCCTCATGTGGAACTACGTCGGCATCGTGCGCTCGAACACCCGCCTCCGCCGCGCGGCGCGCCGCATCGCGCTCCTTCAGGAGGAGATCCAAGAGTACTACTGGAACTACTTCATCACGCGCGATCTCCTCGAGCTGCGCAACATCGCCACCGTGGCGCAGCTGATCGTCGAGTGCGCCTCGGCGCGGCGTGAGAGCCGCGGGCTGCACTACACTATCGACTACCCGGACACCGATCCCAGGGCCGCGCGGGACATGGTCGTCAAGCGCGGCGTCCCCGCCCACTTGCGGGGGCGCTGAGGGTGGCTCCGCGCGTGCCGGCGGAGCGTCGCCCGCTGTCGTTCGTCGGCGCTGCGGCGTGGACGGTGGGCGCAGCCCTGCTCGTCGACCTGGCGCTGAGCATCACCGAGGTGTCGCGGCCCGGCGCGTCGCTCGATCTCGTCAACGTGACCTTGTGCCACGTGCTGGCGTACTCGGCGGCCGTCTTCGCGATCCTGCGCGTGCATGCGCCCGATTCGTCGGTGCGGGAGGTCATCGGCCTGCGCCGCGTGCCGGTGTTGGTGCTCGTCCTCGCGATCGCGATCGGCGCGTGCGTGTACCCCGCCGCGAGCTGGCTGGACGCGATCGTCGCGAAGCGGTTCCCCTCGGCGCCGGAGACCACCGAGGCCCTCGGCAAGCTCATGGGGTCGTCCACGCTCGCGCGGCGTGCGTTCCTCGGGGTGGCCCTCGTCCTCATCATGCCGATCGCGGAGGAAGTGTATTTCCGCGGCGTTCTTTTCGGTGGCCTTCGGGCTGGGCGTACGCCGGGGATGGTGATTCTGGGCACGTCGGTCTACTTCGCCATCGCGCGCGCCGACGTGCGGAGCTTCGCCTCGGTGCTGGCACTGGGGGCGATGCTGGGGTGGATGCGCGATCGCACGCGGAGCATCGTGCCGACCATCCTGGTGCAGGCCGCCTTCTTCGCGGTGCCCGTCATCCCGATCCTGCGCGGGCGCGATCCGATGGCCGACGAGGTGTACCCGCGCGCGTGGATCGTGGGAGGACTGGCGCTCGCCGCGCTGGCGGCTGCGGCGATCGAGCGCATGAGCCGCGCGTGGGTCGACGCGGAGGACGAGGAGGTCGGGTGAGGGCGCGCGGGTGCACTTGGGTCGTCGGGCTTTGCGCCGCGGGGCTCATCGTCCTCGCGCCGCGCTCGTCGAGTGCGTGCGCGCCCGTCTCCTCGCACGAGGCGGTACGGATCTCACGCGAGCAGGCCATCGTCGTGTGGGACCCGGCGACGAAGCGCGAGCGCTTCGTCCGTCGCGCACAGTTCCAGACGACGGCGCCGAACTTCGGCTTCCTCGTCCCGACGCCGACCAAGCCCCTGCTCGAGGAGGCGAGCGACGGTGCGTTCGCGGCGCTCGACCAGGTCGTAGAAGACGCGCGGGTGGACGTCGTCGAGCGGCGGTGGGAGACCGGGTGCATCGCATCGATGTTCGTGATGCGAAAGGGGGCGCCGATCGCGGCAAGCGCGGTGGCCCATGACGTCACCGTCCTCGGGACGCAGACGGTCGCGGGCCTCGACGCGACGATCCTCGAGGCGACGAGCGCGGAGGCGCTCTTCTCGTGGCTCGCCGCCCACGGCTACGTGCAGCGCCCGCAAATCACTGCGTGGCTCGCGCCGTACATCGCGGCCCGGTACAAGATCACCGCGTTCAAGTACTCGCAGGCCGAAGGTCGCCCGAGCGCGGAGGTCCTCTCGAAGGCGGTGATGCTCACCTTCGATACCGAGCGCCCGTTCTACCCGTACCGCGAGCCGAGCGACACCGAGCCGTTCGACGGTCGCGCGTTGCGTGTCTTCGTCATCGCGCCGTCGAGGATGGACGGATTTCTAGGCGGCGGCGGAGGCGAATCGCCCTGGGACGTCGAGCGGGTCTTCGCGATGCCGCTCGCGGGCAAAGACGGAAAGCTCGGCGTCGAGCTCTCGCCGAAGCTCCTCCCCTCGGGCGCGTGGCTCACGGTAATGAACGATCACGCCGCGCGGCGCGAGGCGCGCGACGTATTCTTCGTGCCGTCGAAGGATCGAGATGAGAAGGATGGCCTTCGCATGCCGCGTGCTTCCCCCGCCGCGCCGTAGGGCGCCGCTGGCCATGAACGCATCCCCGTCCCCCTGGACCCGTGGATCGCGGCCGGCGCGCCCGTCGGTACCACCGCGTGCACCGACGCGGATCAGCAGCTCGCCCCACATGCACCTGCTCGGCAAGGGATCAAAGTGCAGCCCGACGCCGTGAGCGTCAGCCCACGGCGCCCGGCGTGAACAGCGGCTCGATCAGCGCGAAGTTCACGTTGCCCGCGAGTCGGTAGCGCGTCTTGCCGTACTCGCCGGCGTCGCGCACGCGCTCGATCGACGTGGCCTCACCGAGCAGGTCACGCACGCGCGAGATGAGGACGCGCACCCGGTGCTCGGCGTCGGCCGACTCGGGGCCGGGTCCGCCGGCGGCGCGGAGGATCTCCTCGGCGGAGAGCCCTTCCTTGGCGCGACGGAGGAGCTGCACCACGAGCGGCTCGAGCGCGCGGCGCCGCTCGAGGCTGATCTCGCGGTTCTCGACGCGGAGCTGGTGCGAGAGCGTGTCGACCACGAGGGTCGCGTCCTCGACGAGCTTCGCCACCTCGCTCTGGCGCACGCGGGTCACGCCTTGCGACGTCGTCACGTAGATGAGCGTCTCGCCCTCGGTCGGCTCGGGGAGCTCTTCGCCCTCGAGACCGGTCGGCATGGGCGCGGGGTAGAGGCTCGGGTACGACGCCCGCGGCATCACGCCCATCGGCGGGACGCTGGGCGGGCCGTTCGTGGACGCGGGCGCCGGGGACGTCGCGAGGCCGCTCATCTTCTCGGCGTAGCGCACGACGCGGCTGTCGCCGCTCTTCATGGCGACCTGCCAGAGCGCGGCGCTGGCGCCGCGGTCGGGGAAGACCCACCCGTGCCTGTCGCCCGAAAGGGCCGCACGCTCGACGGCCGCGCGCGCCGCCGTCGCGTCCCCGAGCGCCAGCGCGCAGCGGCCGACGACGAGGTTCAGGCTGCCGGTGACGAACGCCTCCTCGAGGCGGGCCACGTGGAGCATCGCGTAGTCGAGGGCTTCTTTGTGCTGGCCGCACGCCTCGAGGGCGCGGGCGCGCGTGGCGACGAGATCCTGCTCGTCGATCGCGTCGACGACGGCGAGCTCGGCGCGCTGCTTCTCCGCCTTGGCGAGCCACTGCTTGGCCGCCTGCGCGCGTCCGAGCATGGCCAGGGCCCACGCGCGGTGCTCGGAGAGCTGGTAACGGAGCGTCGGCTGATCGAGATCGCCGAGCACCGCGAACGCTTCGTCGATCGCGGCGAGCGCGGCGAGCGGCCGGTCGGCGGCGATCTCGACGATCGCGAGCACGTCGTAGGCGTCCGCGTGGCGCCAGCCCGCCGCCAGCTCGCCGGCGATACCGATGGCCTGCTGCGCGTGCGCGCGTGCGTCCTCGAACCGGCCGATCGAGCCGAGCGCGATCGCCATGTTGCCGTGGGCACGCATCGCCGCGACGCCGCGCGCCGGAGAGCGACCGAGGGAGGTGCCGTAGTGCTTCACCGCCATGCGCGGGTCGGCCAGGCGCATCGCCAGGTGCCCGAGCGTCATCGCCACGGGCACGCGCCACGCGCCGTCCTCGAGGCGCTCGGCGACGTGCTCGGCCAGACGCAGGGACGCGGCCGCCTGCACGACGCGGTTCAAGCGCAGCTCGAGCTGCGCTCCAGTGAGGTGCATGTCGAGCTGCTCGCGGAGCCCGGTGCCGCGCTGTGCGGTCGTGAGGAGGCGGCTCGCCGCCCGGAGCTCGCTCTCGGCGTGGTCGCCTCGCCCGTCCATCGTCGCGAGGATGGCGCGCTCGATCGCGAGCCGCGCGGCGTCGAGAGGGCTCCACGACGACGGCGAGCTCGGGAGCGACGCCGCGAGCTCGCGCGCCCGGTCGACGCGCCCCGTCTCCCGGTACGCGCGCAAGAGGCGCACCGCGAGCGTCGGATCGATCCGCATCCGCCCGGTGAGGGCCGACTCGAGCCAGGAAACGATGAACGGTGCTTCGTCGGCGGCCGCGAGGCGGTCGAGCAGCTGCGACACGGCGCCCACCGAGATGCCGTCGACCGGCCCCGGCGGCGACGAGAGCCTGTCCAGGTTGCCGGTGGAGGGCGGGCTGCGCACGGACGACGGCGCCCGCTGCGAAGGCGGCGCCCCGCCAGAAGGCGGAGGAAAGCCGCTCGGACCACGCGGAACCGAGGGGGGTGCGCCTCCCGACGTCGGCGGGCCGGGGGGCCCCCCGGGCGGAGGCGGCGGAAGTGTGGGCATGAAGGCGCGCCGCGCCATGGACTGAAAGCTTACCCGCAACTCCCAAAAACGTCTCGTACGAAAATGAGACGCGTCAAAAGGGCGGCTGCGTCAAGATAAGCTCGCCCCCATGCCTTCGAAGATCCTGTGCGTGGCCGGCGCCCGGCCCAACTTCATGAAGATCGCCCCGCTGATGCGGGTGCTCCGGAAGAACCCGGCCTTCGACGCCAAGCTCGTTCACACCGGGCAGCACTACGACGCCAAGCTCTCCCAGGTCTTCTTCGAAGATCTGAAGATCCCGCGCCCCGACATCGAGCTCGAGGTCGGCTCCGGCTCCCACGCCTCCCAGACCGCCGAGATCATCAAGCGCTTCGAGCCCGTCCTCGAGCAGGAGCAGCCCCAGGCGGTGCTCGTCGTCGGCGACGTCAACTCGACCATCGGCTGCGCCATCGTCACCAGCAAATTCACGCTGAAGCAGCCCTTCACGTGCAAGCTGGGCGAGCGCCGCCGCCCGATCATGATCCACGTCGAGGCTGGCCTGCGCAGCTTCGACTGGGACATGCCCGAGGAGATCAACCGCATCCTCACCGACTCCATCAGCGATCTGCTCTTCGTCTCCGACCCTGCAGGCATGGAGAACTTGAAGAAGGAGGGGGTGAGCGAGAGTCGCTACTTCTTCGTCGGTAACGTGATGATCGACACGCTCCTCGCGGCGAAGGATCAGGCGATGAAGAGCCAGATCCTGAGCGAGCTGGGGGTGAAGGAGAAAGGCTACGCGCTCCTCACGCTCCACCGTCCTAGCAACGTCGACGACACCGCAGCCCTCAAGGCGCTGCTCGACACCATCGACGTCGTCGCGAAGGATCAGGTCGTCGTCTTCCCGGTTCATCCGCGCACGCGCGGCCGCCTCGAGGCGAGCGGGATCAAGCTCGATCCGGCGCGCTGGAAGCTCACCGACCCCATCGGCTACATGGACTTCCTGAAGCTGACGGCGAGCGCGAAGGTCGTCCTGACCGACTCCGGCGGCATCCAGGAAGAGACGACGGTGCTCGGCGTGCCGTGCATCACGCTGCGCGAGAACACCGAGCGCCCCGTCACGATCTCCGAGGGAACGAACGTCCTCGCCGGTACGAAGCGCGAGGCGATCCTCGCCGCGTACGCGAACGTTCGTGCAGGCGCCTCGGGTGCCCCGAAGACGCCGAGGTTCTGGGACGGCAAGAGCGCCGAGCGCATCGACGAGATCCTGACCGGCATCTTCGCGTCGTGAGCCAGATGAAGACCCGCGTCTACATCACCATCGACACCGAGTGCGCCGAGGAGCGCAACGTCGGCGGCAAGCAGCTCCCGGTGCAGGGGTACGACGTCCGCGTGTGGGGCCGCTTCAGAAACCAGCAGCGCGATCTCGGCGTCGGCCTCATCATGCGCGAGCTCGAGGCGCAGGGGCACCGCGGCACGTTCTACACCGAGGTGTTCGGCTCGTACTCCTTCGGCAAGCCCGGCCTGGCGGAGGCCGTTCACGCGATGGTCGCGCGCGGCCACGACGTGCAGCTCCACACCCACCCGGTGCAGCGCGTCGCCGACTACCGCACGCGCGGCGTCCCCGCGGCGCCCGACAACATCGCCGACTACGACGAAGCGCGCCAGGTCGAGCTCCTGAAGGAGGGGATCGACATCCTCGAGTCGTGCGGCGTGCCGAAGGGAAGCGTCACGAGCTTCCGCGCCGGCAACTTCGGCGCGAGCAACACGACCTGGGACGCAATGGCCAAGGCCGGCCTCGTCGTGAGTAGCAACTACAACCCGTGCTACTTCGACAAGAACTGCAAGATGCGGTTCGACTCCGCGCCGCCCGGCCTCTTCGACACCGGTCGCGGCGTTTGGGAGCTGCCGATCTCGAACTTCAAGGATGCGGGCGGCGGCTTCCGCCACCTGCAGATCACCGCCGTCTCGCTCGAGGAGACGAAGCGTTACTTGATGCAGGCGAGCGCGCGCGGCATCCGCGAGGTGATGCTCGTTACCCACTCGTTCGAGCTCTGCCACATCGACGATCCGAGCGCGCGTCTCGGCCGGGTCAACTCGATCAACCTCCTGCGCCTGCGCGGCATCTGCCGCTTCCTCGCGCGGAGGAGCGATCTGTTCGAGGTCGACACCGCCGGCGCGCTTGGCGCCCGCATCCGTGACGGGCGCGAGCATCCCGCGGCGCGCGGGGCAGGGGACTACCCGGCCGGCCTCGCCCGCCACAAGGCGCGGCGCCTCGTCGAGCAGACGATCAAGCGCGTCGAAGCCAAAGTCCGTCTCCCCGGCGTGGTCTTTGGTAATCTCGCGCGCCCATGATGCACGGTGAAAGCATCGTCTGCTTCGCGAAGGACTGGAGCGAAGACCCGACGAGCAACAACCACGTGATGAAGATGCTCGCGCGGGACAACCAGGTCCTGTGGCTCAACTCCATCTCCACCCGCACGCCGGACTTCAAGAGCGGGCGCGACCTCGGCAAGATCGTGAAGAAGCTGAAGGGCTTCGCGAAGGGGCCGGTGGACGTCGAGGCGGGCCTCCACGTCTACACGCCGATCGTCCTTCCGTTCCCGCATAGCCGCGCGGCGACGACGGCGAACGCGCAGATCCTCAAGGGCTCGGTGGGTCTCCTCCGCAAGAAATACGGGATGGGGAGCGATTTTCAGCTCTGGAGCTTCATCCCCACCGCCGTCAAGTACGTCGGCAAGCTCGGCGAGTCGCTCGTCGTCTACTACTGCACCGACGAGTGGAGCCACTTCAGCTACGTCGACGGCGCGAAGATCGTCGCGATGGAGAAGGAGCTCTGCGAGCGCGCGGACATCGTCTTCACGACGGCCAAGACGCTCCTCGAACGCAAGAAGCAGTACAACCCGGAGACCCACCTCGCCTCCCACGGCGTCGACGTCGCGCACTTCGCGAAGGCGCTCGATCCGAAGACGGAGCTCGCGACCGAGGTCCGTGACATCGAAGGCCCCGTTCTCGGCTTCGTCGGACTCATCCAGGACTGGGTCGACACCGACGCCATCGCGTACCTGGCCGAGAAGCGCCCGGACTGGACGTTCGTGATCATCGGCAAGTCGCTCGTCGACGTGTCGCACCTGAACAAGCCGAACGTGCGTCTGCTCGGCCGCAAGGCGTACGCCGAGCTGCCGCCGTACATGAAGCGGTTCGACGTCGGGCTCATCCCGTTCCGCCTGAACGAGCTGACGCGCAACGTGAACCCGATCAAGCTGCGCGAGTATTTCAGCGCGGGCCTGCCCGTCGTCTCCAGCGACATCCCCGAGGTCCGCCACTACGCCGACGGGAAGTTCGGCGAGGAGGAAGGCGCGCTCGGCTGCGGCGTCTACACGACGCACGAGGAGCTCCTGGCCCTCTGCGAGAGGGCCCTCGCCGCCGACACGCCGGGCGCGCGGAGGAAGCGAAGCCAGGCCATGCTCGCGGAGACGTGGGAGAAGAAGGTCGAGGCGCTCGGAAACCACATCTTGCGGGTCAAAGAGAAGAAACGGCGGAGGTAGGCGCATGGGCTCATGGGCTCGCAGCTGGTCGATCACGCAAACGAGCTTCTCGATCATCCGAAAGGACTCGGAGATGCTCTGGTTCCCGGTCCTCGCCGGGTTCTTCTCGCTCCTGTTCTCGGCGGCGCTGATCGTGCCGACGTTCATCCTGAACGTCGCCGAGCAGGCGGGAGGGGACCGGCTCGTGGTCGGGCCCCTTCAGTACGTGGTGCTGTTCATCACCTACTTTGGCCTCAGCTTCATCGCGACGTTCTTCAACGTGTGCGTCGTCTTCACGACGCGCGTGCGCCTCTCCGGCGGCGACGCGACGTTCATGGACAGCGTGAAGTTCGCGCTCTCGCGCATTCACCTCATCGCGGGGTGGAGCCTCGTTTCGGCGAGCGTCGGCATCCTCCTGCGCGCCCTCGACTCGGTCGCCCAGCGCTCCGGGCTCGCCGGCAAGATCCTCCTCATGATCCTCCGCGCCATCCTCGCGAGCGCGTGGAGCATCATGACGGTGTTCGTCGTTCCGTCGATGGTCTACCGCGGCCTCGGTCCGTTCGACGCGCTCAAGGACTCCGCCGAGACGCTCAAGCGCACGTGGGGCGACGCGCTGACGCAATACTTCGGCGTGGGCCTCGTCTCTTTCGTGTGCGCGCTGCCCTGCATCGGTCTCATCGTCGGCGGCGTCTTCCTCGCGGCGCAAGTGCCGGTCGCCGGCATCGCGCTCATCGGCATCGGCGTGCTCGCTCTCCTCGCCGTCAGCCTCGTCTTCGGCGTCGTCGGCATCGTGTGGAAGACGGTCCTCTACCACTGGGCCACGAGCGGCACCGTCCCCGAGGGCTACGAAGCCGCGGCCCTGCAGTCCGCGTTCGGCGCCAAGTAGCGCTTTCGGTCGGGATTTCGGTCTCGCGGCGTCTTCATTCGCGGTCGCAGGGAGTACCCAGCGCCGCCACGTCCGCGGCCCATTCGTCGTACGCGTCGGCGTTGGGGTGCAAGAGATCGGGCGCGAGCATGTGCGCGGCGGCTTGGCGTTGCATGCGCGCGGTGAGATCCACCCAGCGCGCTCCGACCGCCGTGGCCTCGTCGCTCAGCATCCGATTGAAGAGCGCGATCTGCGCGGTCAGCTCCGTTTCGGACCCGAGGCCGTGCGCCGCTGGCGACGACGACCACTGGGGCTGAGGCAGAACGAAGATGCGCGCTGGCGCGACGCCGCCCGTGAGCAGCGCCGCCAGGATCTGCTTCACGCGCGCCCGGTAGGCCTCGGGCGCGTGGCCTTGGACGATGTCGTTGGCGCCGATCGCGAGGGTGACGAACGTGGGGGCGAAGCGGTTCAGCTGGGGAAGCTCTTCGGAGATGAGATCGTCGGTGGTGTAGCCGTTCACGCCGAGGTTCTCGAGGACGACGCCGCAGCCCGCCGCTTGCCACCGCGCCGCCAAGCGCGCCGGCATCGAGTGCTCCGGGATCGCTCCGGTCCCGATGGTGAAGGAGTCTCCCAGCGCGAGGTACCGCTGCGTGGGCGCGCCGGCATCGCCCACCGCCGCCGTCGGCGCGCCACCGTCGGCGAGCGCCGTGGGCGCCTGCGGGTGCGCGCAGCCGAGGAGGGCCACTGTGGCGAGGCCGAGCCACTTCATCTCCAGCCGCTACGCGCGGGCGCGGCGCCCGGATCGGCCGCGGCGCCGGGGCCGCCCCCGCCCGAAGTTGCAGGTTTCGAGATTCGACGCAGGTAAATCCGCGAAGATACGTGAAAATTCGTGGGTCGCACGCTCGGCGGGAACACCGTTCCGGCCAATCGGCTCAGAACGCTCCGCCGAAGCTCATGCCCGCCCACGGCTGCACGATCTTGTTGTTGCCCGGGATGATGAACGGCGTGAAGCCGATGAAGAACGTGAAGCCGCCCTTCGCCGGGAGGTAGCGGTAGCCGATGGCAACGGTGGGCGCGGGGACGAGGCCGGAAAATGAGACGAGGCCGTCGTTCGAGCCGGTGTTGCCGCTCGCGTAGAAGAAGGTGAGGCCTGCGCCGAGCTGCAGCTTGTGGTCGCGGCCGCCGACGTAGTAGTTCCCGAGGACGGGGACGGTGACGAGGTTCAGCTTGGCGCTGGTGGAGCTGTTGCTCGCGCTGAGCGAGATGTAGCTGAGGCCGACGCGGACGCTGAAGTCGGAGTCGCCGAAGATGCGCTCGTAGTTGATCGAGTAGACGAGGCCGTTGCCGCCGAGCTCGAGGAAGACGGCGTTCTCGGCCTTGCGGATCTTGCGCTCTTCGCCCGGCTCGAACGCTGGCTGCCCCTGGCCTTGGCCCTGGCCGTGCGAGGCGGGCGCGTACTGCGGCGGGGGCGCGGCGGGCCGTGCCGGCACGACCGTCGGAGCCGTCGATGGATCGCCGGGTGGTGGCGGCGGCGGCGGAGGGAGGGGCGTCGCAGCTTGGGCGAACGCGGCCACCGGCGCCATGGCGCTGCAAGCAAGGACAGTTAGCGCCATCAGGGCACGTTTCATTGAAGCCTCCGGGGGGACCAGCGTTGCCCCAGCCGCAGGCTAGGGGCTCTCCCTGGTGGCTGTCGAGCTTGGGCTCTCCCGCGATCGCGACCTTGCTCGTTCCGATCGTGGGACTTCTGCTCTAAGGTGCCGTCGCCATGGTGGCTACGGTAACCCCCCTCCGCACGCTGGACGCGCCGCTCGCCGACGAGCGGGTGGTCGCGCTTTACAAGCACATGGTGCTGGCGCGCGCGCTCGACGAGCGCCTCGTGCACCTCCAGAAGGAGGGCAAGCTCGCGTCGCACCTCTCGGCGATCGGCGAAGAGGCGACGATCTTCGGCGGCATCGCGGCGCTCCGCGAGCAGGACTGGGTCTTCCACTACGGACGCGAGGCCGGCGGCGCGCTCTTCCGGGGGATGCCGCTCGCGTCGTACCTGTCGCACGTCTTCGGCTCCTCCGGCGACGGCGGCAAGGGGCGGCAGATGCCCGGCACCTTCGCGTCGCGCGCGGCGCGGTTCGCCTCGGCGAGCGCGCCCATCGGCACTCAGATCACCCACGCGGTCGGTTTCGCGTGGGCGGCGAAGCTGAAGAAGGACGACGTCGTCGCGCTCTCCTGCTTCGGTGAAGGGGCGACGAGCTCTGGTGACTTCCACACGGGACTCAACTTCGCGGGGGTGTTCAAGGCGCCGGTCGTCTTCCTCTGCAGGAACAACGGCTGGGCCATCAGCGTCCCGGCCGAGCGACAGACGGCGGCGAGCTCGTTCTGGCTGAAGGGTATCGCGTACGGGGTCCCGGGCGTCGCCGTCGACGGCAACGATCTGTTCGCCGTGCACAAGGCCGTCGCCGCCGCCGTGCAGCGCGCCGCCCGCGGCGAGGGCGCGACCCTCATCGAGGCGACGACGTCGCGCAAGACCGATCCGGTCGCGCGCGTGAAAGAGCACCTCGAGGCGCGCCACCTCTGGAGCGAGAAGGACGATGCCGAGCACGCGTCGCGCGTACGCGCCGAGCTCGACGTGGCCCTCGCCCTGGCTCAATCGGAGCCGCTGCCGCCGCGGGAATCGATGTTCGACGACGTCTACCGCAGCGTCCCGTGGCACCTGCACGAGGAGCGCGAGGAGCTTCAAAAATGCCCGAAATGAACATGGTCGGCGCGATCAACGACGCCCTTCGTCACGAGATGAGGAAGGACCCGCGCGTGCTCGTCATGGGCGAGGACGTCGGCAAGGTCGGCGGCGTTTTCCGCGTGACCCAAGGGCTCTTCGAGGAGTTCGGCGAGGATCGCGTCATCGACACGCCGCTCAGCGAGGGCGGCATCATCGGCACCGCGATCGGCATGGCGCTGTACGGCCTGGTCCCGGTGCCCGAGATCCAGTTCGCCGACTTCATCTACCCGGCGTTCGATCAGATCGTCAGCGAGCTCGCCAAGATGCGCTACCGCTCGGGCGGCGAGTACGCGAGCAAGATCGTGATCCGCAGCCCGGTCGGCGGCGGCATTCGTGGCGGCCACTACCACTCGCAGTCGCCCGAGGCGCTCTTCATCCACACCGCTGGCCTCAAGGTCGTCTGCCCGTCGAACCCGTACGACGCGAAGGGCCTGCTCCTCGCCTCGATCCGCGATCCCGATCCGGTGCTCTTCTTCGAGCCCAAGCGCGTCTACCGCGCGGCCAAGGGCGACGTTCCTGAGGGCGACTACACCGTGGAGCTCGGCAAAGCCGCCGTGACGCGCCCCGGCAAGCACGTCACCGTCATCGCGTGGGGCGCGATGCTCTACGAGGCGCTCGCCGCGGCCGACGAGGCGGCCAAGCAGGGCGTCGAGTGTGAGGTGCTCGATCTCCGAACCCTCTGGCCGGTGGACATCGACGCCATCGTGGCGAGCGTGAAGAAGACGGGGCGCGTCGTCGTCGTCCACGAGGCGCCGAAGACGTGCGGGTTCGGCGCCGAGCTCGTCGCCCTCATCAACGAGAAGGCGTTCGTGCACCTGGAGGCGCCGCCGATCCGCGTCGCCGGGTTCGACACGCCGTTTCCGTACTCTCTCGAGATGGAGTACCTGCCGCTCGCTCACCGCATCCTGCCCGCCGTCCTCGACACGGCGCGGTTCTGAGTTAGGAGATCCTCATCATGGCGCGCTGGGAATTCAAGCTTCCGGACATCGGCGAAGGGGTGACCGAGGGCGAGGTCGTGGCCTGGCTCGTGAAGCCGGGAGACGTCGTCAAAGAGGACCAGCCTATGGTCGAGGTCATGACCGACAAGGCGACGGTCACGATCACCTCGCCGCGTGCGGGCACGATCCTCGAGACGACCGGCAAGGTCGGCGAGATCGTCATGGTGCACCATGTGCTCGTCGTGTTCGACCTCGGCGGTGACGCGGCGACGGCGGCGCAGGCCCCAGCCAAGTCGACGAACGGCAACGGCGTGAGCGGCCACGGCCCTTCTGCTGCCAAGGATCAGGGCCCTGCCGCAACCGCCCTCGGTGACATCAAGGAGTCGCTGCCCGGCATGGGCGCACGCGGCGGCGCAGCGGCTGGTGGCGGCGGCGGCGGCGGCTTGCAGGGGTACTTCAACGCCAAGCCGCTCGCCACGCCGGCGACGCGCAAGCTCGCGCGCGATATGAGCATCGATCTGACGCGCGTGCCTCCGACCGGGCCCCAGGGCCGGGTCACCCGAAAGGACGTCGAGTCCTACGTGTCCGCGCCAGCCTCGAGCGGGTCCGAGACGGCCAGCCGCGCGCCCGCCGCCGCCACCGGGGCGACGCTCTCCACGGCCCTCGCGCGCGACGCGGTCAAGATCGTCGCGCCGACCCACGAGCAGAGCGCCCTCGAAGAGCGGGTCCCCTTCGCCGGCATGCGTCGCAAGATCGCGACGCGCATGCAGACGAGCACGCAGACCGCCGCGCACTTCACCTTCGTCGAAGAGTGCGACGTCACGCAGCTGAAGGCCCTCCGCGCGCGGCTAAAGCCGGCGGCCGAGAAGGCGGGGGTGAAGCTCACCTACCTACCGTTCATCGTGAAGGCGGTCGTCGCCGGCCTGAAGAAGCACGGCATCCTGAACAGCGCGCTCGACGAGAGCACGAACGAGCTCGTCTACCGCAAGTACTACAACATCGGCATCGCCGCCTCGACCGACGCGGGCCTCATGGTGCCGGTGGTGAAGGACGCGGACCGCAAGAGCGTGCTCGACGTCGCGCGTGAGATCGATCGGCTCGGCACCGAGGCGCGCGCCGGCAAGAGCAAGTCGAGCGAGCTCACCGGATCGACCTTCACGATCACCTCGCTGGGGGCCCAGGGAGGGCTCTTCGCGACGCCGATCCTGAATTTTCCGGAGGTCGGCATCCTCGGAGTGCACCGCATCAAAGAGCGGCCCGTGGTCAAGGACGGCCAGATCGTCATCGGCGAGGTCATGCTCCTCAGCCTGTCGTTCGATCACCGCATCGTCGACGGGCACGTCGGCGCGGCGTTCGCGTACGACGTCATCGCGTACCTCGAGGATCCGGACAAGCTCTTCCTCGACATGGCGTGACGCGCGCGCGTCACGCCGCGAGCGCGTAGTACACGCAGACGCCCGCGTTCCCGAGGATCATCGTCCACGTGAGCGCGGTCCCGAAGAATCGCCCGGGCGAGGTCCCGCTCGCGCGGTAGACGCCTGCCGCGTGGGCCGCGCGCGCCACGAGGAGCGCCACGCCGAGCGCGTGGAGCACGACCGGCGGCGCGCCCTGGAGCTCCGCCGTCAGCATCAAGAGGAGGGCGAGCGGTACGAACTCGGCGAAGTTCCCGTGCACACGCACTGCGCGCTGGAGCACCTTCGCGCCTCCGTCGCCGAGCCCGACGTGCAGCTGACCACGCAGGCGCGAAATGTAGGCCGCGAAGCCGATCAGCATGACGCCGGACGCGGCAGCGTAGAGCGGGGTCGCGCGGATCACGGGCGCCGCCGCTCGAGGGGCCGCGCCCCTTGCTTGTGGTCGAACCACGCGGACCGCAGGTGGCGCGTGAGGCCCGACGCGTAGAGGCAATCGCGGAGGGCGTTGAGCTCGTGGGTCACGCCGTTGTGCGCGAGCGCGGTGCGGACGAACACCGCTTCGCTCTCGGTGAGCTCCTCCCGCGACAGGGTGCCCTCGACCTTCTCGAAGGCGCAGCGCACGCCCGCGCGCTCGAGATCGGCGAGCAGCCGCTGGCTCTCCATTTCCGTCGACGCGCCGGCGCCGTAGTAGGTCACCAGCTTGTGGCGGTGGCGGATGCCGCGCCCCTTGCCGGCCACGACCCAGTCCTTGAACATCTCGGTGTTCGCGTAGAGCGCGTCGAACAAGTAGATCTCGTTCACCGGGACGCCGCCGGTCCGCGCGCACGCCGCGGCCGCGTGGTAACCGCCGGAGTGGGCCGAGAGACAGACGGAGCCGGTACGCGTTCGCGATGTGGGCGCGGTCAGGCGCGCCGCGCCCAGTGCCTTGGTGGCCTCGGGCGAGGAGAGCGCCGCCAGCGCGTCGTCGAGCATGCGGGCGAGCCCGCCTTCGGCCTCGAGCTTCCCGCACGACGAGTCGGCGGCCATGACGGGCCCCTGCGGGACGAGGAGGATGGCGTTCTGCTTGCTGTCGAAGAGCTGCTCGCGGAGCTCATGGGCGGACATCGCGCGGTCGGCGGTGGTGTTGTGCCCGTGGAAGTGGACGACGACGCTGATCCGTCCGTCGCGCGGCGCGCGGTGATGGCGCGGGACGAAGGCGAGGACGGTGCGGTCCTGGTACCCCGCGCCGGCTGCAGGGAACGGTGCATGATCCAGATCGAGCGTGAACGTGGTGCCGCGCTCGTCGGCGGCGATGGCACGCAGCCGCGACGTCGCCGCGCGGGCGTTGCGTGTCGCGACGAGCGCCACGAGCGAAACGGCCATGCCGCCGAGAAATGCGCGGCGGCTCGGATGGACTGTGCGCATGCCCTCCAGATCGCCTGAGTAGGTGCATGTGGGCAACTTTTCTGAAAAGTCCGAGAGATCGCCGCTTCACCTGAAGCCGTAGGGCCTCGATTGATGCTTGTACGCAACACTGTAGTGCGCTTACCCGCAGACGGGTCGCGGTCGACTACGAGAGTCGCCCATGCGCACCCGCTCCATCGTCGCCGCCCTCTTCCTCCCGACCGCCCTCGCCCTCGCCGCCGCGTGCGGTGGTGGAACCCCGACGCCGGCGACGCCGGACGTACCGACGACCCCGACGGCTCCGACGGCTCCGACGGCCGAAGTCCCCACGGCGCCGACCGCGCCGACCACGACGGCCGCGCCGAGCGCCACCACTGCGCCGACCGCACCGCCCGTCGAGGCCAAGCTCGACTGGAAGGCCATGACGAAGGAGCAGAAGACGGACCACATGAAGAAGGTCGTCATGCCGAAGATGGCCGAGGTCCTGAAGGGCTACGACGGCAAGAAGTGGCAGAACGTCACGTGCGCCACGTGCCACGGCGACGGCGCGAAGCAGGGCAAGTTCGAGATGCCCAACGCGAAGCTCCCCAAGCTCTCCTTCACCGATGGCTTCAAGAAGCACATGACGAAGGATGCGAAGATGACCAAGTTCATGATGGAGCAGGTCACGCCGACGATGAAAGACCTCCTCGGCATGCCGGCCTTCGACCCGGCAACCAAGACGGGCTTCGGCTGCGGCAACTGCCACATCGTCGGCCCCTGAGCTCCCACTCCCTCGCCTCGCGCCTTCTCCTCGCCCCCCGTGCCATGCACGGGTTGCCGCAGGCAACGAGGGGTGGTTCAGGGAGCATGCTTCATGCTGCCTGGTTTAGCGTCCAGCGGCCGCGCGCGCAGGGCTTGCACGAGAAAGTCCCGGAACGCCGTCACCTTGCGCGGCAGATGGCGGCCCGACGGATACGCCGCGTAGAGCGGCGCCGAAGGCCCCTCGTAGCGAGGCAGGACGCGCTCGAGGCGGCCTGCGGCAACGTCGGTGGCGGCAATGAACCCCGGCAGCATCGCGATGCCCGCGCCGGCGATCGCCGCACCGCGAAGGAACGCGAAGTCGTCGGCGAAGAGGTGGGCGGCCGGCGCGACGTCGCTGCGTCCCTCGGGGCCGGTCAGGTTCCAGGCGATCGGCCGCCCGTCCGGCATCCGGAACACGAGGCAGGCGTGGTCGAGCAGATCGAGCGGAGCGGTGGGCCGGCCACAGCGCGCGACGTAACCGGGCGACGCGAACAGGTAGGCGTCCAGCGTCCCGACGCGACGCGCGACGAGCGTGGCGTCCTGCATCCGCCCGATGCGCAGCGCCAGATCGATCCCCTCCGCGACGACGTCGACCTGGCGCGCGGTGAGGCGCACGTCGAAGTGGACTTGCGGGTGGAGCAGGAGGAAATCGGCGATGACCTCGGCGAAATAGCTGGTGCCCAGATCGTTCGGTACGGTGATGCGGAGGGAGCCCGCCGGATGGGAGCCCTGCTCGGGCACGTCGCGCGCGGCGTCGCGCAGGGCCGCCACGTGGGGGAGCACGCGCTCGTAGAGCTTCGCCCCCGCCGACGTCAGCGCCACCTTGCGCGTCGTTCGGTGGAGCAGGCGGGTGCCGAGGGTCTCTTCGAGGCGAGCTATCTCGCGGCTGACCGTGGAGGTCGGGACACCGAGCTTCTTTGCGGCCGCCGTGAAGCTCGCCCCATCCACCACGTGGACGAAGGTCGCCAAGGCGTCGAGGTTCATCGGTCTTTGCTATCATGGGTCCGTGGCCGTCCGACGCGTCGGGTTCTTGCTCGCCGGTGCCTTCGCCGCCGGCCTCCTTGCCCGCGACGCCGGCGCCGACGACAACGCCGAGAACATCCGCTCGGCCGCCAAGGCGTTCGACGAAGGGCGAAGACTCTTCCTCGAGAACAAGTTCGAGCCCGCCGCCGTGCAGTTCGAGAACGCTTTCGTGGACGCTCCGCGCGCCGAGGCGCTCCGTAACGCGATCCGGGCCCGGAAGAGCGCCAGGCAGTACGCCCGGGCCGCCACCCTCGCCCAGCTCGCCCTCGATCAGTACGCCTCCGACGCGCCAACGGTGCAGCTCGCGAACGAGGTGCTCGCCGAGGCCAACGGAAAGGCGCACGCGGTGATCCTCGCGTGCGACCCCAAGTGTGCGGTCGCGGCGGACGGGCGCGCCGTCTCCCTTGTGGATTCGCGGACGCAGCGCGTCTTCCTGGACCCTGGACCACACAACCTTGCTGTGAGCTTCGGGGCCCGCACGCGACAGATCAAAATTGATGCAAAAGCTGGCGGAAAGACGGAATTTTTCGTCAAGCCCCCGGAGGTAGTGCCCGCGATCGCCCCCGAAGTGGATCCCCCCACGCACCGCAAGCCGCTAGGGCCGCTCGTCTTCGTCACCCTTGCGGGCCTCACGGCGGTCGGCGGCGGGGCTACCGTGGTCTCCGGCCTCGACGCGAAGAACAACCCCGGCGCCGACGCTGTGCGCCGTGACTGCGCGGGGCTTGGGGACAGCTGCCCAACCTACCAGCGCGGCCTGAACGCCCAGCTGCGGACGAACATTCTGCTCGGCGCAACGGCTGGGCTGGCGGTGGTCACAGCCGTCGTCGGCGTATTCTTTACCGAATGGTCGTCTCCCCCGGCGCGGCAAAAAGCCGGAGCAACCCTATCGCCGTTCGGGCTTTCCGGGATGTTCTGAGCCTGGGCGCCTCCTTTGTGGGATACTCCCGTCAGGAAGGATTGGCGCGCTGACGAAGCTGCTTTCCATCGACGGCGAAGGGGAGAGGCTCGACCGCTTCGAGCTCATCGCCGAGCTCGCGAGCGGCGGCATGGCGACGGTGTTTCTTGCGCGGCTTTCCGGTATGGCCGGATTCCAGCGTCTGTACGCGATCAAGCGGCTGCACCCTCACCTCGCGCGGGAGACCGAGTTCGTCGACATGTTCCTCGACGAGGCGCGCCTCGCAGCGCGCATCCACCACCCGCACGTGGTGCCCATCCTCGAGATCGGCCAGAGCGACAAGGGTTACTACCTCGTGATGGAGTACATCGAGGGGGACACCGCCGCGCGCCTCTTCGGGCGATGCGCGCAGCATGACAAGCGCATCCCGTGGAACGTCGGTGTGCGGATCATCCTCGACACGCTGTCGGGTCTCCACGCCGCCCACGAGGTGAAGGACGACGCCGGGCGGCCGCTCGAGGTCGTGCACCGCGACGTGTCGCCGCAGAACGTGCTGCTCGCGATCGACGGGACGGCGCGCCTGACCGACTTCGGCGTGGCGCGGGCCGCGTCGCGGATGGCGACCACGCGCTCGGGGCACCTGAAGGGCAAGCTCGCTTACATGGCGCCGGAGCAGGCGCGGGGCGAGGCGATCGACCGTCGCGCCGACGTCTTCGCCGCCGGGGTCATGCTCTGGGAGCACCTGACTTTCCATCGGCTGTTCAAGTCGGAGGGCGAAGCGGAGACGTTGAATCGCCTCCTCTACCTGCCGATCCCCACTACCCGTGAGATCGATCCCACGGTTCCGGAGGAGCTCGAGCGCGTCGTCATGCAGGCGCTCACCCGCGATCCGGCGCAGCGCTTCTCCTCGGCGCGCGAGATGGCGGATGCCCTCGAGGCGGCGGCGCAGCGCTGCGGCATGCTCGGCACGTCGCGCGACGTCGCGGATCTGCTGACGGCGGTGATGGGGACCGAGCTCGATGCGCAGCGCGAGGCCGTTCGCCAATGGATGAGCCGGAGCGAGCCAAGCGAGGGCCGACGGACGAAGTCGGCCGCGCCGGCCGCGCCGCGCACGAACCCGCCGGTCTCGAGCGTGTCCTCGGCGGTCATCCAGGTGCCGCCCCCCCCGTCGTCGGCCCAGGCGCTCGACCCACGCTCCGCGTCCGCGCCGGCGCCCATGATGCTGGCAGGCAGCGCACTTGGAAGCAACGCCAGCAATGCCAGCACCGGGGCCTCGCGCGTGCGCGCGGGGGTCCTGGGGGCGCTCGCTGCGCTCGTCGTCGTATGCGCCGGGGTCGGCGCGTGGACGTACAAGAAGCCGCACGGCGCCGTGTATCCTCCGGTGCTGGCGTCGGCCGCCCCGGCGCCGCTGCCGGTGGAGACCCTGTCGGGCGGCGATCCCGCGCCCACCGCGCCACCCGTGCCCGCGTCGGCGCAGCGCGCCGCTCCGCCCGACACCGGCGCCCCGCCGGCGATCGCGTCCTCGGCGCCCCGCACGAAGACGGGTCGCCCGCCGCGGGGCGCGCCTCGCCCACTTCCGCCCGCCGCCACCGCGCCTCCGCCGCCCCCGCCGCCGGCCGTGCCGGACGATCTCTCCCACAACCCCTATCGCTGAGCGCGCATGCGATCCCCGTGGCTTCGTCGCGCCCTCGCAGGCTTTGCGGTCCTCTCGGCCGCGTCGTGCGCGTCGACGCGTGGGGGCGAGCTCGAGCCGCGCTACGTCGCCGTGCACAACGCGCTCGCCGCCATGGGCCTGGCTCAGGTGGGGCCCATCCAGCGAGGCTCCTTGGCGACCGGACGCGAGGCGCGCCTTCCGATCGAGCTCGCCGCGCAGTGCACGACGATCATCGCGCTCGGCGGAGTGGGCGTCGCCGATCTCGACGCTGCGCTCCTCGATCCGGACGGCAAGCCGGTCGCCCATGACACGACGCGGGACCCGCAGGCAGCCCTGCGGGCGTGCGTCGACCGCCCCGGCGTGTACACGCTGGTCGTGCGCATGGCGGAGGGGGCCGGCGAGTTCATCGAGGCAACTTGGACCGGCGGCGCGGGACCCGGCGCGGCAGCGGCGACGGGGCTCGCCACGGCCACGGCGTCGACCGCACGGGGCACCTGCGAGTCGCCCATCCCGCTCGTCGCCGGGTCGCTCAACGCCTCCACGGCGCACGGCGAGAGCGAGCACGAGGGCTCGTGCGCGAGCAGCGGCTCCCGCGAGCTCGTCTACAAGCTCGACCTCCCGTCCCGCCAGCGCGTGACCGTCGAGGTCGATCCTCGGTTCGACGCGGTGCTCTACGTGAGGAAGGACGATTGCGCCGACGCGGATTCGGAGCTCGTCTGCAACGACGACGTCGGGCACGAGCGCAAGTCCCGTATCGACGAGGTCTTCGACCCGGGCACGTACTACGTCTTCGTCGATGGCTACGCGAGCGAGAGCGGCGTATTCCACATGACCGTCGCGCTCGCGGACACGCCGACGCTCGCCGAGGTCTGCCAGCGTTCCCGTCCGCTCCAGAACGGCGTGCCCAGCCAGGGCACGACGAACGGCTCGTTCGACTTTGCCCACGCGAGCTGCGGCGACTCGGCGAAGGGCCCCGACGCCGTGCATCGGCTCGACGTGGGCCAGCGGTCGCGCCTGCGCGTCGTGCTTCACTCCGACGACTTCGCGCCCGTCGTTCACCTGCGCCGCGCGTGCGCGGACGAAGCGAGCGAGGTCGGGTGCGCGAACACCGGCGGCACGGACGACGACGCGGCCTTCGTCGGCGTCGTCGACCCGGGCACCTATGCCGTCTTCGCCGACGCGAACGAGCGCGACACGTCAGGGCGCTACTCTCTTTCGGCGGAGGTTGCCCCCGAGCAGGGGAGCGTCGCTCCGGGCGACGCCTGCGCCGACGCGCTGCCGCTCGCTTCTCGCGGCGAGCACGCGGCCGCGGGGGACACGTTCCTCGCGCGCGACGACTTCGCCGGGAAATGTGGGGGCGTTGGCGCGGCCGACGTCGTCTACAAAGTCGAGGTGCCGCGACGCTCGCGCGTGAGCGCGCGCTTCACGCGGCAGGAAGGGCGCCACGTCTTCGTCCTCATGCGCACCTGCGGCGATCGCGGCAGCGAGCTCGGATGCGGCGCCGCGATCGACGAGATCCTCTCGCCCGGCACCTACTGGCTCGCCGTCGACGGCGCGCGCGAAGGGTCGCTGGGGCGATTCACTTTCGACTGGCGCGTGCGCGAGGTGGCGACCCAGGAAGCCGCCTGCCGCGCGGCGCCGGTGCTCTTCGCAGGGCAGACGGCGACGGCATCGACGAGCGGCGCCGGCGACAAGTTCACGACGTCGTGCGGCGGCCGCGAAGACACGCAGACGAGCCCCGACCGCACCTACCGCCTCGTCCTCCCGAAGCGGACGCACGTGCGCCTCGCGCTCGCGACGCCGGCGTGGGACGGCGTGCTGGCAATCCGCAAGAGCTGCCTCGAGGCGCCCGGGGCCAACGGCGTGCGCAGCGCCGAGGCGGCGTGCAACAACGACTCCGACGACACCCACCACTCGCGCGTCGACGCGACGCTCGACGAGGGGACGTACTACGTCGTCGTCGACGGCCACGCGGGCGGAAACGAGGGGCAGTTCACGCTGGAATACAAGACCCTGCCGTGATGAGCCCCCGCGCGCGCGGCGATGTTCCCGTCAGCTTCGCGACGCGGCGAAGCGGTAGGCAGTGATTGCGGCCACGACGTGGCAGATCCAGCCGAGCGTCGCGCCCGAGCCGAGCCACAGGCCTGGCGTCACGATGAGCCAGAAGATGCCGCGCCAGAAGGTTCCGTTGTAAAACTGACCGACCCCGGGCACGATCAGGGAGAGGACGGAGGCAACGCCGGGGCTCGGGAGCGCGGATCGCGTCATGAAGAGGAAACGTGCGCACGACGGCGCGGCTGCGCAAGGCCCCCTGGTGGGGCGCCCCCGGGCGACGCGCCTCCGGCGGGCGTTGCTCGACTGGTACGCCGAGAACAAACGCGATTTGCCGTGGCGCCGCACCCACGATCCGTACGCCGTATGGCTCAGCGAGGTGATGCTCCAGCAGACGCGCGTGGACACAGTCGTGCCGTACTACGCTCGCTTTCTTCGCGCATTCCCTACCGTTCACGCGCTTGCCGAGGCGACGGAGGGGGACGTGCTCGCGCTTTGGAGCGGGCTCGGTTACTACCGCCGCGCACGGTTGCTCCACGAGGGGGCGCGCCACGTCGCGCGCGTGTGCGGTGGAGCGTTCCCCGCCGACGCGGCGGGGCTCCGCACCATCCCCGGCATCGGTCCGTACACCGCCGGCGCGGTCGCGAGCATCGCCTTCGGCAAGCCAGCGCCGCTGGTCGACGGCAACGTCGCGCGGGTGCTGGCGCGCCTCTTCGCGATCGAGGACGACGTCCGCGGCGCGGCCGGGCTCGCGCGCGTGTGGGCGCTGGCGGGGGAGCTGGTCGATGAAGGCGCGCCCGGCGAGTGGAACCAGGCTCTGATGGAGCTCGGCGCCATGGTCTGCACGCCCCGTGCGCCGCGCTGCTCTGCGTGTCCGGCGCATACGTCGTGCGACGCGCGAGCCAAGGGGCTCCAGGGCTCGCTGCCGATCCTGCGTGCCAAGGCGAGGCCCAAAGCGGAGGCGCGGGTCGCCGTCGTCGCGACGCGCGGCGATCTCGTGCTCCTGGCGCGGCGCAAGTCGAGCCTCCGCTTCGGCGGCATGTGGGAGCCGCCGGGCGCCGAGGGAACCGATCCCGGCGTCCTCGGCGACCTCGCGGGCGTGTCGCTCGCTCGGCTGCGCGAGATCGGGAGCGTCGTCCACGTCCTTTCGCACCGGCGGCTCGAGGTCATGGTCTACGCGGCGCACCTCGCGCGAGCACCGAGGCCCGCCATCGACGCCGCCGAGTACGATCTCCGCGCGCTCGTTCGGCCGAGCGAGCTCGGGGCGCACGGGCTCTCGACGCTGGCGCGCAAGATCCTGGCGCGCGCGAACGTCGCGTGAGACGTCAGTCCTGCTCGTCCAGCGTTTCTTCGGCGCGGGCGAGCACCGCGGCGCGGACGTCGGAGAATCCGCTCAGCACGCGCATCGACGCCAGCGACGGGCAGCGCTCGATCCAGAGCGCGTCGATCGAACCGGCGGCGTCCACGCCGCGGAGGGCCTCGATCGCGCCAGGGCGATCCCCGGCGGCCGCCCGCCCTTCGCATACGGTCTGGAGGATCCAGGCGCGCGTCCGCGCCGTGCAGCCCGGCGTGGCGGCGAATCCGGCGAGCGTGCCCAACTCGCGTTCCGCGTCGAGGCCGGCACGCGCGCGGATCGCGTGGACGAGTGGACCGCTGCGCCCGGCGGTCGTCTCGATGGCGCGGGCCCGGGCCCGCTCCATCTTGGCGGGATCGAGGCTCCATGCCGCGGCCTCCATGCGCGCCAGCGTCGCGCCCAGATGTCCAGGCGCCTTCGCGTCCGCGAGGTAGAGCGACTCGGCGGCGCGGTCGTAGTCCTTGAGGAGGCCCCGCGTCCTGGCGAGCGCGAGCAGCGTCGTGACCTGGGCGCCATGGCGGAGCGCGAGCTCGAGGTCGCGCTCTCCGCCAATGACGTCATTCGCTTCCGCGCGCAGCCGGCCGATCAGTGCGTGCGCTTCGCCGAGGGCAGGCGCGAGCCGCACCGCTTCGCGCCCCCTGCGCATCGCCAGGACGGGCTCGCCCCGCGCGTCGGCCAGCGCGGCGAGCACGAGGCATGCTTCGGCGGTGCCCGGCGCTCTCTTACGCACCTCGAGGGCGATCCTTTCGGCGACGACGGGCGCCGACTCGTCTCCCTGCCCCAGTCCCGGGTCGAACGCCCAGCGCTGCAGCTTCGAGAGCGCCAGCCAGCTCGCAAGCACAGGATCGTCCGGTGCCCGCAAGAACGCCGTCGCGAGGTCACGCTCGGCGTCGTCGGAGCCCTCCTTCGTGAAGTCGCCGAGCGCGGCGCGCGCGCGTGGGAACGGGTCGGTGTCGTCGGGCTCGGGCTCCAGCGCCCTCGAGCGCGGCGGTGGCGCGTGGGCGTCGAGCGCCCGGCCGACGCCTGCGGCGACGAGATCTGCGACCTTGAAGAGCTCCTTGGGCGAGCGAATGATCTCCGAATGCCAGAGGACCTCGCCGGTGGCGACGGAGGTTAGGAGTAACGAGAAGCGCGCGTCCTCCCCCACGCGCAGGTGGATCGAGCCCGTCAAGACCGCATCCGCTCCCATGCGCGTGCCCGTGAGGCGCGGCGCCTCGTCTCCGCCTTCGTCGCCGTCCTCTGTGCGCGGGAGCACGCGAATGGACGGAAGGGTCGCGAGCCGATCGGCGAGCGCCGACGCGAGCGCTTCGGCGACGTAGCGGCGCTTGTGGTCCCCGAGATCGTCGAGCGCGAGCACCGCGAGCACGCGCGGTCGAATCGGGCGCGCGAAGGCTTCTGGTGGTGCAGGGGCGGGGCCGGGGGCGGGTGTCGCGCGCCCGCGGGCTAGGGGCTTCGGCGCTGGCGGAGTCGCGGGGCGCTGCGGCGCGGCGGCCTCGGGGGAGATCCGCGTCAGCGCGGCTTCGACCGCGCGGGCGCTCTCGGGGCGCCGCGAAGGCTCCCGCTCGAGGAGCTGCATCACGAGGGCCGACACCTCCGCGGGGACCTTCGCCTCGACCTCGTGAGGCCGCACCGGTGGCACCGCGAAGCGCGCCGCCCCCCCAGCGAGCCCTGCACGCCGGCCCCATGGCGGCGCGCCCGTGAGGACCTGGTACAGGAGGGCTCCCAGCGCATACAGGTCGGAGCGCTCGCTCGCACCGCGCCCCTCCGCGCGCTCAGGCGCCGTGGGCGCTCCTTCACGCCCGCCTCCGAGATCGGTGAGCACGACGCCGCCGCGCGCGTCGACGTAGATCTGCTCGGGGAGCAGCTCGCAGGGAACGATGCCCCGCTCGTGCGCGGCCCCGAGCGCGCGCGCCAGCTCGACGCCGAGGGTGAGCGCACGCGGCAGCGGCAGCGGCTTCTTCGCTTCGAGGATCACGTCGAGCCCCTCCCCGGTGGCGAGCTCGCGCGTCACGTACTCCGCGCCGTCGTGCTCGCCGACGTCCAGAACGCACGCGACGTTGGGGTGGCTGATTCGCCGCGCCAGCCGGGCCTCGTGCCTGAACCGGCTGACGGCGATCGCCGCGCCCGCCAGATCCTTCCGCAAGATCTTGAGCGCCACGGCGTGCCCTCGCTCGCGATCGTTGGCGCGGTAGGTCGCGGCGGTGGGCCCGACGGCGAGCAGGTCCAGCACTTCGTACCGGTCTGCGAAGAGCTCCGGTTTGCCGGCCACGGGACGCATTGTGATGCCCGCCCCCGCGGCCCACAAGTCGAAGTTGCCCCGGGGCGCCAAAGGCTGCATCTTGCACCGGATGCCTCTGCGGCCGCCGCGCGACTCCAGACGGGACCCGGGAGGGCGACAGCCCTCGCCCGCGCCCCCGCGTCGCCCGCGAATCGTCGTCGCCGACGACGACGACATGACCCGAGACAGCCTCGGCCACATGCTCCGTCATGCCGGCTACGACGTCGACACGGTCGCCGATGGGCAGGAGGCGATCGACCGCGTCGCCATGGGTGGCGTCGACCTCGTCCTCCTCGACGCGACGATGCCGAGAGTCTCCGGCATCGAGGCCTGCCGCGTCCTCAAGGGAATGGTCGAGCCCGCGTTTCTGCCCGTCGTCCTCGCCACCGTTCGCACGGACCCGGCGGGCCGCGTCGAGGGCCTCAAGTGCGGCGCCGACGACTACGTCTGCAAGCCCTTCGAGCAGGCCGAGATCCTCGCGCGCATCGAGGCGATGCTCCGCATAAAGCGCCTTCACGACGAGATGCAGGCCGCGCGCGCCACCCTCGAGCGCGTGAGCGTCCACGACGAGCTCACGGGACTCTTCAACTACCGCTACTTGAACACGCGCCTCGCCGAGGAGTTCAAGAAGGCCGAGCTCCAGCACGAGCCGCTCTCGTGCTGCGTCCTCGACATCGATCGACTGAAGAGCGTCAACGAGCGCGGTGGACGGGCGCTCGGCGACGCGGTCCTCCGCGGCGTCGCAGACGTCATCCGGAAGAGCGTCCGCGAGAGTGACGTCGTCGCGCGCTACGGCGGCGACGAGTTCCTGGTCCTGCTCCCGTCCACCCATTTCGCCGGCTCGCTCGCGGTCTCCGAGCGCATCTGGCGCGACGTCGGCGCGCGCGTGTGGGACCTCCCCGGCGGCACGATGCGGGTCAGTGTCTCTCTCGGCGTCGCCCTCTTCCCGAGCCGCGACGTGCGCTCCAAGGACGCGCTTCTCAAGGCTTCGGACACGGCGCTCCTTCAGGCCAAGCGCGAGGGCGGCGGCCGGCTGTGCGTCTTCCAGCAGAAGGGCTTCATCTACACGCCCGGCACGCTGGAGGGCGGCGCCGAGGGCGGCGGGGGCGGGCGTGAGGGCGGGGGCGCGGCGTCCTGAGGCGCGCGCCAGCACCCTCCTTCCCGCAGCCGTCCCAGGTCTGCTAACGTCGGCGCCGCGCCATGCGCACTTGGAAGTATCTCACGTCGCTCCTTACCGTGTCCGCGGTCCTCACCGCGGCCTGCCGGCCCGCGCTGGCGGGTCCGCTCGACCTGGACGACGACGAGGACACCAAGAAGCAGGCCCCCGCGGACAACTCGGCCACGGATGACGGGGGCCTTGGCTCGTACAAGGTCCCGCTGGCGACGATCAAGCCTCGGTCCTACACCCTCGAGGAGTGCCTCGCGCTCACCGATCGCAATCACCCCAATCTCTGGGCCGCCCGCGCGCGCCTGGCGAGCACGCATGCCCAGCTCGACGAGGTGAAGTGGCTCCCGTTCTGGCAGTTTAGCGCGGGCTCCAACCTCGGCGTCCTGCCGCCGATCACCGGTACGATCGGGTACACGTCGGCGCCGGTGGGCGCGCTCAACCCCAGCTTCGGCCCGGGCGTGCAGCCGGTTGTGACCCTCGACATCGGCGGCGTCATTCCGATCTACACCTTCGGCAAGATCGAAGCGGGCCGCAGGGCCGGTGAGGCGCAGGTGCGCCTCTACGAGTGGGATCTGGAGAAGATCCGCAACCAGACGCGCGCCGACGTGCGGCGCGCCTTCTTCGGTCTCCAGTTCGCTCGCGACGTGAAGTACGTCGTCGACGACGCGCTCGCGCGACTCACGAAGGCCATCGACGGCATCGCCAAGAAGCTCGACAAGGGCGAGGGCGGGATGGACGAGATCGACAAGATCCGCCTCCTCGTCTACCGCGACGAGGTCAACGCGCGCGCCGGCGATGCGACGCGGGCCGAGACGTTCGCCCTCGCTGCGCTGCGGTTCTTCACCGGCGTCCAGACGGCGTTCGACATCCCCGACGAGCCGCTCAAGCGCCCCGACGTGGTCGTCGCGCCAGTGATCCGGTACCTCTCGGCTGCGCGCGTCTTCCGGCCCGAGGTGGCGCAGGCGCGCGCCGGTATCGCCGCACGACAGGCGCAGGTGGATCTGCAGCGCGCCCGCTTTTTTCCGGACTTCGGCATCGGCATGTCGGGCAGTTATGCCGCAGCGCCTAGCGTGACGACGCAGAACACGGCGCTGTCGCCGAACCCGTTCAACCACTTTTACGGCGCTGCCGGCATCGGCCTGCGGTGGAACCTGGATCTGCTCCCCAACGCTGCGCGCGTAGCTCGCACCGAGTCGGATCTGGAGGAGGCGCGCGCGCTCCTGCGCCTCGCCCTCGGCGGCACCGCGGTCGAGGTCGAGAACGCGCACGCGGTCGTCCTCGAGGCCAAGAACCGCGAGGAGTCGTGGGGGCGCGCGGAGCACCGGGCCAAGCAGTGGATCAGCACGGTGCAGGATGCGATCGACCTCGGAACGAAGAACGAGAACTCGCTCAACGAGCCGCTCCGCGCATACATCAACGCGCGCGTGAATCACATGTACGCGCTGATGGACTTCAACGTCGGCCTCTCCGAGCTCGCGCGCACGAGCGGCTGGGACTCGGCAGCGCCCACCGGAACGTAGTCGCCGCCCTTCAGAAGGGGCAATCCGCGAGCGAGAGCACCGCGAGCACGCGTGCCTGCACGACGTTGAATTCCGCGAGCGCGAGGTTGATCTCCGCCTGGCGCAGGCCGAACGCCGCCGTGACGAGATCGAGGCTCGTGCCCTGGCCTTGCGCGTAGCCGGCGCGTACGAGCCGATCGACCTCGGCGGCGAGCGCGCGCGCGTCGGCGGCGACCTTGCGCGAGGACTCGGTGACGGTCACGCCGCGCTGCGCCTTGGAGAGCTGGATGGTCGCGTTGCGACGGAGCACCTCGAGCGTGATCTCGGCCTCGCGCGTGACGGCGTTCGCGGTGCGCAGGGCGCCATAGCGCGCCCCGCCCTCCCACAGCGGGACGGAAAGCACGGCCTGGATGTTCCAGGTCGTGTTGGGTGTGCTGCCGGTGTCGATCGTCGTCGTGCCGACCGAGCTCTGCGCGTTGAGGGAAGGCAAGAACTGCAGCTTGACGTTGTCGGCCCTGCGGTCGGCGACGTATACGCGCTGGCGCGCGGCGGCGATGTCGGCGCGCGCCTCGAGGTTGGCGACCGCCTTGCACGCCGACAGCGCGGCCTGTTCGATGCCGTCGATCCGCAGCTCCCTGGCGACCCCGACCTGTTGCGGCAGGCCGACGGCTAGCCCTAGCGCTTCGCGCGCCTGGGCGAGCGACTCGTCCCCGGTCACGAGCGTCGCGCGCGCCGACTCGACGTCTGCCTGCGCGCGCACGACGTCGAGCCCGGTGGCCGCGCCCAGTGCGCGCCGGCGCCGTGTGAGCTCGAGGCGCTCGAGCGAGGTTCGAAATCCGACGCGATTGAGCTCCGCGAGGCGCTCGGCGGTCACGACCGACACGAGCGCGCTCGCCAGACCGAGCGAGACTTGCCGCTGCACGTCGGTCAGGTCCAGAAGCACCGCCTTCTCGTTCTCGCGCGCGGTTCCCCAGTTCTGGAGCGCCGCGACGTTAACGAGCGGCTGTACCAGCGTGACGGCGCCCGTCATGAAGTTCGGGTTGGGGGACTCGACCGTCTTCAAGCTCGGCGTCGTGCTGGTGCCGGTCAGGATCTGCGTCTGCGACGTGAGGAAGTTGTGTGTGCCGCTGACCGTCCCGTTGATGCTGAAGAGGACGCCCGCGAGCGCGCTCCGCGAAAGGCCGGCGGCCCTCTCGATCTCCTGCCTGGCGGTCTGCAGATCGGTGGACCGCGCCTTCACGAGCGACAGCGCCTCTTCGAGCGTGGCGATGTTCCGCGTCGCGCCGCGCACGGGCGCGAGCATCGGATCGTTCACGTCGGGCAGTGGCGGGATCGCGATCGGGGCGTCCGCAGGCGCATCGGGGCCCGGCAGAGGCGGGACCGGCGCCGGAGGCGGCTGCGGGGCCGGCTGCGCGAACGCGGGCGTGGAAACAGCGGTCAGGGCGAGAAGGAGGAGCGAGATCCGTGAACGCATGGCCCGAGGTTGTCGCACAACTCGCCCGGCAAATTTCCGAATTTACCCACGCGAACGTCGTTTGACCTGACGGGTAATCGAGCGGCTTCAGCTGCCGCAGGCGCGCTTCAGCTGCTCCGTGCGCGCTTCAGGTGTTCAGGCCGAGCTTGGACCGGAGCTCGGCGAAGCGACCGCGCAGGCGCGCGACGCTCACACGGAACGGCGCGGCCACCTCGGCCTGCGTGAGCGGAACGTCGTCGAGCCATACGATAGCGTAGGCGACGGCCGCCGCGACCGCTTGCGTGCGGAGCGTGCCGTCCTCGCCCGCGCTTCCACGTGCGAACACCTCACGGGAGACGACGTCGCGGGCAAGCGCGCGAGCGCGGGCGCGCTGCCGCGGAGCGAGCGGCAGGTTCTCGAGCCCTCGGTCGAGCGCGGCGTGGAGCGCCGTCACCTGCTGACGCACGAGATCCTTCGCAGCTGGCCGCACCCGCTTCGCCGGTCGCGGGCGGTTCGTCACCCGGACGTCCTCCGTCCCGGGCAGGGGCACGATCGTCGGCTTCGAGCGCGCGGCGCGCTTGTCCGCCGGCGCGCCCTGCTCGATCCATCTCAAGAGCGCTTGCTGCTCGCTCGACGCCGCCTTGCGCATCGCTCGCGCCAGCACCTTCTTGGCGTCCACCAGCTGGCCGGCGCGGGCGAGCGCATGTGCGAGGCTCGTCGCGATCTCGCCGTGGTTCGGCGCGCCGGCGTACGCCGTACGGAGCCAGGACAGCGCCTCCTGCGGACGCCCGAGGGCGACGTCCAGGAGGTGCCCCAGGTTGTGCGCATACCACGGGTTCTTCGGCGCGCAGGCGAGCGCCCGCTGGTAGCTCGCCGCGGCGAACCGGTAGTTTGCGAGAAGCGTCTGGCAGAGCGCGAGCACCGCCCAGGCGCGATCGTCGTCGGGTCGCTCCGCTGTCACCCGGCGCGCGTACAGCGCAGCGCGCCAGGGGTGCCGCGCCGCGATGAGCTCGGCGAGGTGCCGGTGCGCGAAGACGCTCTCGTCCGTCCCCGGCGCGGCCGTGCGGGCGAGGCGATGCAAGAGCGGGATCACGTCCGACGGATCGAGCGCACGACGCAGCGCGCCCTCGACGTCGCGACGCAATCTTTCGGTCTCGGCTGGCTTCTCCTCCATGTCCGCGAAGCTTGGTTTAGCGTCCGGTACAAGGGGGTGCAACGCGCAACTCCGCTTCCCGTGCCAAAATCGAATCGCAGGGGAATTCAGCTTGCGCGACGCATTCACAATGCTAGGTCGTCCACGTCAGACGTGGACGGCCTAGCATTGCCTCCACCCTGGCGGGGCCTTCGGCCCCCTCGCTCGCAGACTCGCGAGCCTCCCCCGCGTCGCTTCGCGATGTCGTGCTTCGCACGACGGGCGGGAAGAGAGAGGGAGAGAGAGAGAGAAGGAAATCTTCCTGCCGTGCGGAGCGCGGCCCGCGAAGCGGCGCGGAAGGGGTCCCAGGCTTCGCTTGGCGAAGCCTGGGGAAACCCGCCAGGGTTTCAAAAGACAAAGGGAATAATCTTGTTTCGTTAGTTCGCGATGCGTCG
>JANYHK010000022.1 GCA_025359105.1 Myxococcales bacterium
AGGGCGCGGTGACGGTCCCCGATCTCTTCGCCACCGTCGCGTCGCTCGCGGGCATCGACCCGAAGGAGTCGCGGACGTCGCCCGCCGGTCGCCCGATCGCGATCACCGACGAGGGCAGCCCGATCAAGGACTTGATCGCGATCTGATTCTCGGCGGAGCTTCCCGCCGCACGCGCCCGCGGTATCCTGTGGCCCGTGGTGCGTTCCCCTGAGCCGCGCGGCCTCGTGTTCCATGCCGAGCGTGTGCGCATCGGAGTCTTCCGCGCCCGCCCGCACGAACCGCACTTCGAGGACAGCGGCCCGGCGCGCGGGCACCTGCTGGTGTTCCCGCGAACGGCGGTGCGCATCACGCACGCAGGGCAGCGGCCTGTCGTCGCGACGCCCTCGCGCGTCATGTTCTACAACCGGGGCGCCGAGTACCGGCGCGAGGCGATCGCCCCGGAAGGGGACGACTCCATGTGGCTCTCGTTCGATGCGAAGGATCTCGCCGCGGCCCTCGCCGCGCGCGACCCTGCGGCCGCCGAGCGACCCGACCAGCCGTTCGCGTGGACGAGCGCCCCGGTGAGCGCGGCGACCGTCCTCTGCCAGCGCCTCCTCCTCCAGAGCGCGTGCGCCGGCGACGAGGCCGCCGCCATCGAAGAGCAGACGCTGACGCTCCTCGATGCCGTCCTGGCCGAGGCCTTCGGTCGCCTGGGTCGCGCGTCGACCTCGCAGACACTCGCCTCGAAGACTCACCGCGCGCGCATCGACCTCGCCGTGGAGGCCGAAGCTACCCTGGCTCGGCACTTCACCGATCGCTTCTCGCTCGGCGAGCTCGCGTCCAGGCTCGGCGTTTCGCCGTTTCATCTTTGCCGCGTCTTCCGGGCGGCCACCGGTAGAACCCTCCACGGCTACGTCACGGACCTCCGCCTTCACCGTGGGCTCGAGCGGATCCTGGACGGCGAGCCGAACCTGGCCGCGCTCGCAGTCGACCTCGGCTTCGCGACGCACAGCCACTTCACGCAAGCGTTCCGCCGTCGTTTCGGGATGTCACCGTCGAAGGTTCGGGCGCGCCGCTTCGGCTGCTAGCCGCTCAACATTTCGACGCGCAACGCGCATAGCCCGCCCTGCAACCGCCGACGCAGGCCTCCATGCGTACGTTGCAGAGCCCGAAGCAGCTCTTCTGCGCCTCGGTGCAGCGGCGGCCGGTGGGGCACCCGCACTGGACGGCGCAGCTCGAGTGGGTCTTCATGCAGGGGCCACCGCATTTCTTCTCGGTCTTCTTGCAGTCCGCCTTGCAGCCGGTGAGCTCCGGGCGCGGGGGCCGCGCGTCGGCGTCGGGTCCGGACGCCGAGATCGCCGCGAAGAGCACTCCGACGATGGCTAGGGCGAACACACGGCGAGCAGGCGGACGCATGACGGGGCCCAGTATAGCCGCGTCGCCACCGCGGTCCGGCGCTTCATTTCGTTTGAAAAGAATATATTGAATATAATATATTAAGAAGAATATTTTAAATATATTATATTAAAAAGAATATACTAAAAAGAAACAAGCCTAATAATTGCTTTATAGCATGAAATTATGCGCTTTTTAGAAGAAACCAACGCGAACCGACCGTCGTCCAGACGGGCGTCTGCACGTCTTTTGAAAAGAAAAATGAGCCGTCCGAAGTACCCGGGAGCGCCGGCGGTGGCGGGTGAAACCGGGGCGCCCGCGGATACTCCGGACGGTTCAAGGCTTGCCGTCTCGCTCCTGGCTGCTGGTGCCGCTGGTGCTGGAGCATCGCAGCCCTGCGTCGTTCACCGAGCAGGTCCAGGTCGTGCGGCGGTCTTTGACGAGGACGCTGCGATCCGCGGGGTCTCGGGTTGCGGCCGGCAGCCCGCCGACCACGATGGCGCCGTCGCTCGCGATCGCGCGGGCCCAGGCGGCTTTGTCGCCCGCGCGCCCGTCGCGCCAGACGACGACATCGACCGCTACATTTGCCCGGGTGACGGTCACCTGGGCGGTGAGCGCACTGCTGGTGTCGCCGTCGCGCAGAGCGAACTGCTCGCCGTCGAGGACGCGATCGCCGATCGTGCAGCGCGACAGCTTCATTCGCAGGGTCGCGATGCCAGAAGCGTGCGCGCCGCCGGTGAGCTCGGAGAAGTCGTACGCGAACGAGCCCCCGCCCGGGCAGGCGCAGGTGCCTGTGGCGTCGCGGTGCCCGAGCGCTTCGCACGTCGTGTGGCTGGGGGTGACGCGGGCGAGGGCGTCGACCGAGAGCGCCGAGGATTGGACGACGTCGAGCGCGCTCACCGCCGCGTCCACAGCCGTGACCGAGAGGGTCCCTGTCGGCGTCGAGAGTCGCGCGTCGAGACTCGCGAAGTCGGGATCGGGCCCGAAGCCGTCCGCGGATACCCCGCCGCCGCCACATCCTACGAGGGATGCCGCGACCAACGCTGCTGCACGTGAGACCCGAACCATTCCACTCCTCCGACAAAGAAGGCAGGCGCGACGCGGCCGCCGATCTCTCCTCTTTCACGCGGCGTACCTGTGACCCACCTAGCCCAACCGCCCGAAATCGCTCGGCGCGACCGCCGACCGAGAACAGGAGGTCACGTTCGCGACGTACCCCCCGGTTCTGCCTATGCTGGCCTGATGAAGGCGTACGAAGGCGGCTGCCACTGCGGGGCGGTCCGGTTCCGCGTCGAGGTGGACGAACACCGCGTGCTCGACTGCAACTGCTCGATCTGCCGGAAGAAGGGTTTTTTGCACCTCATCGTTGCAAGAGAGCGCTTCACGCTCCTGAAAGGTGAGGACCGCCTCACGTCCTACTCGTTCAACACGGGCGTCGCGAAGCACACGTTCTGTACGGCGTGCGGCATCCACTCGTTTTACACGCCGCGATCCCATCCCGACGGCGTCGACGTCAACGTGAGGTGCCTCGACGGCGACGCGTTCGAACGCTTCGAGATCGCGCCGTTCGACGGCAAGAACTGGGAAGAGAACGTCGCCTCGATCGCCTCGGTCACAGCGGGAAGAGAGTAGGCTCGGCGATTCGCTCCACGCACCGCGGATCGTCGTTCGCCGGTGAGCTCACGAGCGTGCTCACCGGATAGAGCTCGAGGTCGACCGGGCGGTGGACGAGGAGCGGCGCGACCGCGGCGTCGTCCTTGCGCCCCTCGTCGAGCCAGGCCTCCCACTCCGACTCGGGCACGACGAGGGGCATGCGGTCGTGCACGCGCGCGACCAGCGCTGTCGGCGTCGTCGTGATCACGGTGCACGTCTCGAGGCGCGGCGCATCCTTGGGCGCTCCCTTCGGGCGCCAGCGCTCCCACAGACCGGCGAGCGCGAAGGGCTTTCCGTCGGGGCGGTGGATGAAGAACGGCTGCTTGGTCTTGCCCTGCTTCTGCCATTCGTAGAAGCCGTCGACGACGACGAGGCACCGCCTCTGGCGCGCCGCCTCGCCAAACGCCCGCGAGCCGAGGAGCGTCTCGCTCCGCGCGTTGATGAAGCGGTTGCCGACCGCCGGGTCGTCGGCCCACCAGGGGACCAGTCCCCACCGCAGGAGGTCGAGCCGCCGCGCCCGGCCTCCGTCGAGCACGCGCACGACGGCCATGCCCTGCGACGGCGCGATGTTGAAGTGCGGCGTAAGGAGCGGGATCTCCGTCAGGCCAAGTGCCTCGGCCAGATCCTCCGGAGACGTCGAGAGCGTCGCGCGACCGCACATGGTTCACAAATCTTAACACGCCGGCACACGTGCCCTTAAGGCTCGCGGCGCACGTTCTCCCCGGTAGGACGAACGGATGTCCTTCGCAATTCAGACGCGGGCGCTTCGCCCGCTGGAGGCGGCAAATGCTCGGGTTTCTCATCGGGACGGCCTGTTTGATCGGGTTCTTGAAGCTGGCGCGCATGGGACGGCGCGGACGGTGGGCGTACGGCCGAGGTTGCGGCGCCGGTGAGGGGGGCCACGGCGGGTTCGGCGGTGACGACGGCTGGGGTGGACGAGAGGGGCCGTGGGGCGCGCGCGGGCGCGGCGGACCGCTCGGGCGCTGGTTCTTCCTGCGCCACGTCTTCTCGCGCCTGGATGCGACGCCCGGCCAGGAGAAGGTCATCAAGAGCGCGCTCGACGAGCTCCGCACCGCCGCCGACAAGATCCGCGGCGACATCAAGGCGGCCCGCCCCGAGGTCGCCAACGCCATCCGCATGGAGCAGTTCGACGAGACGGCGTTCGGCGAAATCTCCCACAAGATCGACGAGGCCGCCCAGGCGATGCGGCGCGCGACGATCGACGCCGTCGCGAAGATCCACGCCGTGCTCGACGAGCGGCAGAAAAAGCACCTCGGCGATCTGATCGAATCGGGCCCGAGCCTCCGCGGCTGGGGCGGCGGCGGCCCGTACCGGCAGGGGGTGAGCCTGTGAAGCGGCGCATCGTGATGGCGATCCTCGCCGCCGGCGCGATCGGCGGGTATGCCATGGGATTTCACGGCGCTTGCCACCGTCACCACGATCGCCGGGCGGCGTTCGAGCGGCACGTGGCCGAGGTGTGCGTCGACGCGGCGCGGCGGACCGACCAAAAAGGTGCCAGCCCTCGTCAGGAGTGACACGATCGGAGGGTGAGCACCCTCGTCTCCACGTCCGGTCGACCGCTCGCCGAGCGCCTGCTCGGCGTCATGGACCAGAAGCACCACTGGGCCTACCCGTCCCTCACGCGCCCTGGTCTCACTCGCGCGCAGCTGCTCGTGCACTTCCGGCACGAGTACATGGTTTACGTGAGGGACTTCCCGGTTCTCCTCGCGCGGGCCCTCGGGCAGACGCCGCCGATCGACGACGTTCGGCGGGCCCTCGCCGAGAACCTGTACGAGGAGCAGACCGGCGGCCTCAGCCGGAGCGCCCCGCACCCCGAGCTCTTCCTCCGCATGATGGAGGGGCTCGGGTTCTCGCGTTCCGAGTTCGTCGACGATCCCGGGAGTCTTCACCCGAGCGCGCGGGCTTACCGGGAGTGGCTGAGCGATGCGAGTGCCGCGTCGCCCTGGCAGGTCGCCGTCGCCGTCCTCACCATCTTCGTCGAGGGGAGCGTCAACGAGCGTGCCGAGCTGGCCGGCACGTTCCAGCGAGCCCGCGGCGAGGATGCGGTGAACCGTCACCCGCTCGTGCTCCACTACGGTTGCCCGCCACCGGCGATGCAGCTGGTGCGCGCGCACGGTGACGTCGAAGGTGCGCACCGCGCCGACGCGTGGAAGATGGTGCTCGAGCACACGCCGGCCGGTCTCGAGGAGGTCGTTGTCGCCGCGACCTGGCGGGCGCACGGTCTCTGGAGCACCTACCGCGACGGCGTCGCTGAGCGCATGGGGCTCTCGAGCGTGGCGGCGCGCGCCGGCTAGATTGCGGAGTCAGCGAACGCACCCCACTCGAGGTGGGGTCGCTACTCGGTCTTCGGCGGCGCCGCGCCCTGGTCGCCGCGAACCGGGTTCTCACGCGCCTCTTCGTTGGTCTGGACGCGTCGCGCGCCGAAGGCGAGGTGCGCCTTCAGCAGCGCCGGATCCTTGTCGAGCTCGGCCTGGCCTGCCGCCTGATCGGCCACGAGGCGCTCGGTGCCGGCCAGCTCGGCGTCGCTCTCGCCGGCCGGCACCTGGCGCATCGCGACGGGGGCGTACGGGTAGCAACGGTTCGACGCCGACTCGCGCAAGATCACGCGGAGGGCCACGACCTTCGTCTGCAAGCCCGTCGTCTGGATGCGCGTCGCCGCGACCGGATTGAAGTTCGCCTCCTTCTCGAAGCGGACGTTGCGGCTGCTCCATCCATAGAAGACGTTCGAGCCGGGCGCCGTCATCACCGCGACCTGCGTGCCCGGCGCGACATTCGCGACGAACCGACCGTGCTCGTCGACGACGACCGTGTAGTCGCCGGTGTCGCAGCCCGACGCGCGCCGAACGAAGACGATCGTACTCTGCGCCGAGTCGGGGGGCGTAGCGGCGCCGGCGGCGGGCGCCATCGCCGGGGGCACGGACGCCCCGCACGCGGTGAGGGCGAAGGGCGCGAGCACGGCGACGACTGCGCGAACGGACGATGGGCTCATGACGCGCCGAGCATACTACCGCGCGCGCAGCTCAAGCAGCTCAATGGCTGACGGCGGTCCACCAAGGCCATCGCCCGCGTGCTGCGTTGCCACGGTAGCTGCGGAGTGCCGGTCGGCGGACATGAGGGCCATCCTGCCGCCGAAACGCCGCGCTTTGCTGGCCCGGAAATTCGTGGGAACCTGTGTGGAGCACCGGCGGGATGGGGGGAAAACACGACGAGAAGGACGCGGCGACGCTGGCGACGACGATCGCCGAGGCAGAGTCGCGTGGTCCGCCTCGGAGCGGCGAGAGCATCGCGCTTCCGCCCGGGACCGTCGTAGGGCGTTACGTCATCGTCCAGGACATCGGGCGCGGCGGGATGGGCGCCGTGATGCTCGCCTACGACACGCAGCTCGCGCGTCGCGTGGCGGTGAAGATCCTGCTCACCGAGGCCGCGTCGGAGGAGGCGCGCGTGCGAATGATGCGCGAGGCCCAGGCGATGGCGCGCCTGTCGCATCCCAACGTCGTCGCGATCTACGACGTCGGGACGTTCGAGGGGAACATCTTCCTCACGATGGAGTTCATCGATGGCACGACGCTGCGGGGGTGGCTCGCGACCCGGCGGCCGTGGCGCGAGGTGCTCGACGTGATGCGAAAGGCGGGGCGAGGGCTCGCCGCCGCGCACGCCGCCGGGCTCGTCCATCGGGATTTCAAGCCGTCGAACGTCCTCATCGGCAAGGACGGGCGCGTGTGCGTCATGGACTTCGGGATCGCGCGCGCCGACGCGTCGGCGATGATGGCCGTCGACACCGGATCACTCCCTGCGCTGGCGCCCGTCGACGTGGTGCTCGCACCCGAGCCGCCCACCGAGCCCTCCGAGGGCCCGAGCGCCGTTCACTCCACGGGGACGAGCGTGCCGCCGACGGCGACGTCCAGCCATCAGCTCCTCAGCGAGAAGCTCACCGAGGAAGGCGCGGTCATCGGCACCGTGGGTTACCTCGCGCCCGAGCAGGCCTCGAACGAGGGGACCGACGCGCGGAGCGACGTGTTCAGCTTTTGCGCGGCAGTGTTTCGCGCGCTCTACGGCGTGCCACCGTTCCCCAGCAAGACGCTGAACGAGTACCTTGGCGCGCTCTCGAAGCCGCCCGCCGCGCGGCCGCGCGACACGAAGGTGCCGGCGTGGATTCATCCCGTTCTCCTCAAGGGCCTGAGCGAGAAGCCGAGCGATCGCTACACTACGATGGACGATCTCCTGCGCGCGCTCGACGACGATCCGGCGCGGCGGCGAAGGCGCACGGCGCTGACCCTGGGCGCGATCGGGGCCGGAGTGATCGTCGCGCTCGCGCTGGGGCGCGCGTCGAGCCATGTCGCGGCGCCGGTGTGCGACGGGGCGACCGCGGAGATCGACGAGGTGTACGGCCCCGCAGTGACCGCCGAGATCGAGCAGAAGTTCATGGCGACGGGCGCCCCTTTCGCGGCGGACGCGTGGCGCCTGACCAAGGAGAGGCTCGCGTCGTACACGCAGAGCTGGACCGAGGCGCATCGGCGCACGTGCGAAGCAACGCGGGTGACCAAGCAGCAGTCCGAGGAGCTGCTGAGCCTCCGCATGGCGTGCCTCGAGCAGGATCGCGCGCAGCTGCGGGCGCTGGTGGGCCTCCTTCGCGAGGCCGATCGCGATCTCGTGGGACGCGCGGTGCAGGCCTCGATCGCGCTGCCGAGCGTCGACGCGTGCGCGGACATAACGTCGCTCATGGAGGTGAAGCCGGCGCCGGCTGCCGACAAGGAGCGCGTCGTCGCGGCGCGGCAGCGACTGGCGGGCGCGCGCGCGGAGGTCGACGCGGGGCGGTACAAAGCGGCGCTCGTGAAGCTCGAGCCGATCGTGCACGAGGCGCGTGAGATCGGGTACGAGCCGCTCGTCGCCGAGGCGCTGTTCGTGATGGGCGCCGCGCAGCACTCGTCGGATCAGCCGTTGACCGCGGCGGCGACGCTGCACGAGGCGGTGTGGATGGCCGAGCGCGGGCGCGACGAGCGTCTCAAGATCGCCATCTTGCTGCGCCTCGCCTCCGCAGAAGTGACGCTCACGCACTTCGACGCGTCCGCCCTCTGGCTGGAGTTCGCAGGCGCGTCCCTGGCGCGGCGGCCCGGGAGCCAGGCCCTGGAGGCGCGGTTCGAGCTCGGGCAGGCGACACGCCTCTACATCATGGGAAAGTACACGGGCGCCGTGCCGCACGCGCGAAAGGCCGTGGCGCTCGCCGAACCGCGCGGAGCCGAGGATCCGACGACGCTGTGGGAGTCGTACTTTCGTCTGGGCAGCGTCCTCATGTCGCCCGACTCGCCGGAGGGTCTCGGGTACCTGGAGCGCGCGGACGCGCTCGTGGTCGCTCGGTTCGGGGAGCTCCACCCGCAGCGCGTGCGCGTGGCCGGCAATCAGTGCGTCGCGCTGGGGCTGGTTGGCCGGTACACGGACTGCCTCGACCTCGCCGATCGCACGCTCCTGCGCGCCGCGCAGGTCCTGCCGCCGACCCACCGCTGGATCGGGATCTTGCACGAGCGCCGCGGGATCGCGCAGTTCAAGCTCCATCGCTCAGCCGAGGCGCTCCTGTCGCTCGATCGCGCCGTCGCCATCACCAAGGCGTCGAAGGACGAGCGCGAGCTCGGCGCCGCGCAGAGCGTCCGCGGCGACGTCCTCCTCGACCTCGGCCGCGCGCGCGAGGCGGTCCAGGCCTTCGACGAGGCGATCGACGCGTTCACGCGGAGCGTGCCGGCCGATCACGATTTTTTCGCGGCCGCTTGGAAAGGTCGCGGTATCGCGCACCTGAAGCTCCGTGAGCGGCCGGCGGCGATCGCGGATCTCGAGAAAGCGCTCGAGGTCTTCGCGCGCGGCAACTCGATGACCAACGATCTCAAGCTCGGTCAGGCGGACGCACGCTTCGCCCTCGCGCAGGCCCTCGTGCCGGCGAAGAGCGGACCACGTCCTGCACGAGTGAGCGAGCTCGCGACTCTCGCGCGCGCGACCTTCGTCGACGCGCGCGAGGACGGTCGAGTCGCGGAGCTCGACCTATGGCTCACGCGCTAGTCGCGTTCATCAGCTCGATGGTCCCACAGTCCCTACATTGGGGATCACGACACCTCGTGCCCCAGCGAATCAGTGCCCTCCGAACAACGCGTTCGCCGTCGAGATGGCCCACGCCAGGTAGATCCCCACCGTCCCCACGACAATGAGCGGCGGCAGCGCGCGCGCGGTTCGCATCGCCATGGCGCGCCAGGGCCGACCGCGCAGCGTGTGCGTCTCGACGAACGCGTCGACCGCCGCGCGCCGCACGCGCTCTGCCGTCCTGGCATCGGCGTCGCGCGCAGGAAGGTCGCGGAGCTCGCGCCCCACGCTGTCGTCGTCGTTCCCGGGTTCGTTCATGGCGTTCCTCGTCCTCGTGCGGCGGCCTGAACGCGCGTTGCCCGCGCGTCCAGGGTCGTGATTCGCTTGTCCAGCTCGGCGCGCGCCCGCGAGAGGCGCTGCCGGAGCGCGGCGTAGCTGATGCCCAGAACCTTCGCGGCCTCTTCCTGCTCGAAGCCTTCGACCGCGACGAGCAGCAGCGCTTCGCGCGCGTCCGCCGAGAGGCCGCCGATCGCCTGCTCCATCGCCCCGAGACGCGCCGCCGCTTCCGTGCGCGCCTCGGGGCCGGGGTCCGTGTCCTGGCTCTCGGTCCCGAACGACAGCAGGCGCGTGACGTCGAGCACGCTCCACCGGCGGTAGCTCAGGAACTGGTTGCGCGCGACGGTGAAGAGCCACGAGAGGAGCGTCGTGTCCTCGCGCAGGTCGGCGGCGGCCCGTGCCAGGCGCATCCAGGTCTCCTGCAGCAGGTCGTCGGCGACGTCGCGTCGGCCGCTCAGGCGGAGGAGGAAGCCGTACACCCGCGCGCGGTGCTTGGCGTACGCGCGGTTGAAGGCGCCGGGATCGCCGCGGCGCAACCCCTGTACGAGCTCGTGGTCCTCGGCCTCCACGATCACACGAACGCCTCCCAACCGGGAATGTGACAACGAAAGTGGCGCCGTGCGAAGAGAACTTCAGTCACAACCCGCGGCGCGCCGCGTTTCATCTCCGAGGCACCCATGCTGACGCTCATCCGAAACGGCGGATTTCCGATGTTCTTCATCATGGCGTTCGGGGGCGTCGCCCTCGCCGCCGCGGGTTGGTACGCCTTCCGGCCGAACGCGCGCAGCCTCGGCGTCATCGTGTGGATGGGGACCGCGACGCTGTTCGCGTCCCTGATGGGGACCGTGGCCGACCTGGGAACCGTCGCCTACGCGGTATCCTCGATGATTCAAGCGGGGGCGAAGGACTGGTACGTGGCGCTCATCGAGGGCTTCGCCGAGTCGATGAGCCCGGGGATCATGGGCTTCGCGCTCCTCTCGATGGTGGCGCTCGTCACGGCCGTGGGCAGAGCGCGCGCGTCGTGATCGCCGGCCGGCTCGGGCCGAGCCCTGCTTTCTTGGCCACTTCGTCGCCCTTTCGGTAGCACCACGGTGTGCGCTCTCGTGCTCCCAAGGCCGTTCTTACGCTTCTTGCGCTGCTCGCGCTCGTCGTGGGCTGCAAGAAGGGCGAGGGCGACGATAAAGCTTCCGTAGCGCCGCCGGCTGGCAGCGCGTCGCTCCGTGCCGCGATGGTGCCCGGACCCACCGACGCCGGCTCGATGACCGGCGCGGCCGCGGCGCTCGCAACCCACGCGGCCTCCGCGGCGACCCTGCGCGCGCGCAGCGCGGCCAAGACCGGCGAGACGATCGACATTCCTGCGCGCACCTTCCCGAGCGGCAGCACCCCGGGCGAGGAGGCGCGCGATCCGACGCTCGAGCCGATCAACGTGCCAGTCACCCTGTCGGCGTTCTCGATCGACGCGCTGCCGTACCCCAACGATCCACAGCTGCCCCCGAAGACGGGCGTGACGCGGGGCGAAGCGGCGAAGCTCTGCGCCGAGCGGAGCGAGCGCCTCTGCACCGAGCTCGAGTGGGAGCTCGCGTGCAAGGGGAAGGATCTCGACACCTACCCGACGGGTGACGGCTGGGACACGGCGTGCGAGCGTGATCCGGCGTCGTGCGCGAGCGGCTACGGCGTCCGCGCGATGGGCGTGCTTCGCGAGTGGACGCAGAGTCAGGTCACGAGCGCGATCGAAGGAGCCGCCTCGGTCGCGGCCGTGCGCGGGGTCGGTGCCCCCGTCGGCGACGCGGGGCCCCCCTCGCACGGCGTCCGCCGCTGCGCGCGCCGCACGCGCGGCAACGAGGCCAAGAGCGCGCCGGATCTAGGCTTCCGCTGCTGCTCGGGCGCGACGAACGCCGCCATCGTCGCGCCGATCACCAACGTGCCCGCCTTCCGGCCGACCAAGCTCGATGCGGCCCAGCTCGCCAAGATCTTCGCGGGCATCCCCGAGCTCGCGCAGCTCAAGGACATCCGCATCTACGAGACGGGGCACCTCAACGAGATGAAGGAGAAGGTGAACCCCGGCGTTCATCTCGCGACGCAGCTGATCTGGAGCCCCGAGCCCGGCGCCGAGCTCCTCGTCGCGACCGGTCGCAGCAAATCGATGAGCTTCATCGTCGCGCTCTACCCCCTCGAAGGCGAGAAGTACCGGCTCGCCTCGTACTTCCTCATGCTCGGCGACGTCGAGCCGATCGCGCTCGCTTACGAGCCGTTTCGTCGCCAGGACCTGCTCTGGTCGTCGTGCTGGGGCTGCGCCGGCGAGCAGGGCAGCGTGCGTGTTCGCGACGATCACCACATCGTGATCGTGCAGCACTGAGCTCGCGTGCCGAAGAAGCCGGTTCGCCCCAGGACGCAGAAGCGCGCGGAGGAGCGTAGGTTCAGCGCATCCGTGAAGGACCGCGCACGCCTGGCGGCGCTCGAGCCCGGTGGCAGCGAGGCGCGGCCGATCGCGGTGTCGTCGGCGTCCCTGGTGGAGCTCGAGGCGCGCGGGATGCCGTGCGCGCTGTGCGGCGGCGCGGTGCGCGTCGAAGAGCACGCCGCCAAGGGCGGGCTTCGGCCCGTGCATGTACTCTGCATGCAGTGCGGGGCCCGACGAACGGTGTATTTCCGCGTCGACGCGCTCCCGAGCTGAGCGTCGTCAGTCGAAGTCGCGCGCCTTGCTCTTGACCTCGGCGAGCACGCGCACGCGACGCTCGTCGACGCCGGCCAGCACCTTGTCCGCGAGGAGCGGCTCGCCGGGCGCGTCGTCGCCGAGCGCCGCGCGGAGCTCGCGCGGACCAAGCTCCTCCAGCGACTTCAGGAAGGACTTCGAGAAGCGACCAGCCCGGCAGACGAGCGCGAGCTGGCGTGCGAGGGGCTCGGGGTGCGGCGTCTCGTAGAACGCGCCGTCGTTGTCGATGAAGAGGAGGTGCCCGGTGACCTTGTCCTGCCCTACGTTGCCGCCGCTCCAGCGATCGAAGTTGCCCGTGACGTAGTCGAAGACCAGCATCGTGCTGATGTCCGCAGCGAGCGCGCGCTGGTCATCGGGGATCACACCGCCATCCACGAGCCACCCGCCCCATCGCGAGCGCAAGGGCTCGGTCTCGAGGGGCAGGAACGTCAGCCCATCGAGCCAGGGAATCAGTGCCCCGCGCACTTCGCCGTCCTTCGCGATGATCTCGCGATCGAACAGCGCGCTCGCCCCCGACGCAACGAGCGCGCCCCGTAGCGTGTCCGCCGGGAACGCGCGCGCGAGGGCACGCGGGACGTTGGGAAGTCCGAGCGCGACGGCCAGGCGATGCGCGGCGATCTCGCCCTTGTAGCGCAGCGGGCCGCGCTTGGTCTTGGGCTTGAACGCCGCGACGAGGTTGCCCGCGAGGGTGAGCTTGAAGACGACGGAGGTGTGGCCGATCGCCTTGCCGGAGAGGGGGAGGGCGGTGAGGAAGGGATCCGGGGTCGGAGTCGGCGTCGGAGTAGCGGTCGGCGTCGTGGTCGCGGTCGTGGTCGTGGTCGCGGTCGCGGTCGTGGTCGCGGTCGCGGTCGCGGTCGTAGTCGCGGTCCGGGGCGCGGGCGTCGTCGCCCCCCTCAGTCGATCCGCTTCAACTTCATCTGCACGTCGCTCGACCAGTGCGCATCGAACGCCCGCACGCACGTCGACAAGTAGCGATCATAATCATCGAACACCTGGTCCCCGTAGGTCGCCCGGATGTCCTTCTCGTGCAGCTTCATGCGCCGCAGCCACTCCGCCGTCGTCTTTCCGTAGTGCTCCCGGCGGGTATGCAGCTCGACGATCTCCCAGCGCGGGCTCACCGCGGTGACGAGCTCCTCGAGGCGCGGGTTCAGACCGCCCGGGAAGATGACGTCGGCGGTGAAGCGGAGATCCTCGAGGTCCTTCCTGTTGCGCGGCATGCGGTTGCGCAGGATGGCCTGGAAGCCAAAGCAGTCGCCGGGCTTCACGAACGTCGCGCACTTCTCGAAGTACGCACGGTAGATCTGCACCGCGAGGCCTTGCTGCGCCTGCGCTGGCGAGCAGAGGTGGTCGATCATCTCGATCGAGATGAGGGCGTCGTAGAGCTCCTCGCCCTGCTCCTTCGGCGCGAAGTTCGCGTAGTCCATGCACCAGACCTTCACGCCCTGGAGCTTGCGGGCCATGATCTCTTCGTGCTGCGCCGTCGACAGCGTCACGCCGTGCGCCGCCTTGGCGCCGCGCTTGGCGACGTACTCGAGGTTCGCACCCCAGCCGCAGCCGATGTCGAGCACGCGCTTGGTCTTGTCGACCTCGGCGAAGTCGTAAAGGATGCGGCTCTTGTTCTCCTGCGCGGTCTCGAGGGTGTCGCCGTCACGCCAGACGGCGCACGTGTAGTGCATCCGCTCGTCGAGCCAGAGGCGGAAAAACTCGTTCGAGACGTCGTAGGAGACCTCGATCTGATCCTTGGTGCTGGTCATGGCGACGGTGGTATCGCACGAAATGTGCCCCTCGTCACGGACAGGATAACCCCCACCAAGACCGCCGTTTTTTCATGAAAAACGGGGTCTTGCGATGCCAATTCACGCCCCCAGGAAACCGGCGGCCGGCGCTGGGCTCTGCGTGCGTGGCTTGGGCGGTTGGTCGAGGGCCGCCGCGAGGACCTCGTCCATCCTCGAGACGAAGACGAACTCGAGATCGGCCTTCACCTCGGCCGGCACGTCGTCGAGGTCTGCGCGGTTCCTCTCCGGAACGATCACGCGTTTGATGCCGGCGCGGTGGGCGGCGAGCACCTTCTCCTTGAGGCCGCCGATCGGGAGCACCCGCCCGCGCAGCGTGATCTCGCCGGTCATGGCGACGTCGTGGCGGACGCGGATGCCGGTGTACATCGAGACGATCGCCGTGAGCAGCGTGACGCCGGCGCTCGGGCCGTCCTTGGGCATCCCGCCCGCGGGGACGTGCACGTGCACGTCGGTCGTCTCGAACAGCTCCGACGGGATGCCGTACCGTTCGGCGCTCGCGCGGGCGTAGCTCATCGCCGCCTGCGCGCTCTCCTTCATGACGTCGCCGAGCTGTCCGGTCAGGATCAGCTTGCCCTTGCCGGGCATCCGCGTCGCCTCGACGAAGAGGATCTCGCCACCGACCGGGGTCCAGGCGAGGCCCGTCGCCACCCCCGGATCCTCGGTGCGTTCGGCGATTTCACCGCGGAAGCGTGGTTGGCCGAGGACCGCGACGACGTCCTCCTCCGTCGCGACGGAGCGCTGCGTGTACTTGTCCTCGGCGAGGCCGACGACGACCGCGCGCGCGATGGCCGCGATCTGGCGCTCGAGCGACCGCACACCGGCCTCGCGCGTGAACCCGTCGATGACGGCCTCGAGGGCGGCGTCGGAGACGTCGAACTGTTCCGGCGTGAGGCCGTGCTCGGACAGCTGCTTCGGCACGAGGTGACGCCGCGCGATCGCGAGCTTCTCCTTGCGCGTGTAGCCTGGGATCTCGATGATCTCCATGCGATCCTTCAGCGGGCCGGGGATCGTGTCGCCCTGGTTCGCCGTCGCAATGAACATGACGCTCGAGAGGTCGTACGGGATCTCCATGTAGTGATCGGTGAACGTGTCGTTCTGCTCCGGATCGAGCACCTCGAGCAGCGCCGAGGAGGGATCCCCGCGGTAGTCGCGACCGAGCTTGTCGACCTCATCGAGCATCAAGACGGGGTTCACCGTCGCGGCCTTCTTCATCGACTGGATGACCTGGCCGGGGAGCGCGCCGACGTACGTGCGACGGTGGCCGCGGATGGCCGCCTCATCGTGCACGCCGCCGAGGCTCATGCGCTGGAACTTGCGCCCCGTGGCGCGCGCGATGCTGCGGCCGAGCGACGTCTTGCCGACGCCGGGCGGCCCGATGAGGCAGAGGATCGGCCCCTTCTTGTCGCTCTTCAGCTTGCGCACCGCGAGGTACTCGAGGATGCGCTTTTTGACCTTTTCGAGGCCGTAGTGATCCTCGTCCAGGATCTTGCGGACCTCGAGGATGGCCGTCGAGTCCTGCGAGCGCTCCTTCCACGGCACGTCGAGGATCCACTCGACGTAGGTGCGGACCATCGTGAACTCGGGGGACTGCGACTGCATCGCGCGGAGCCGGCGGATCTGCTTTTTGACGACGTCGGCCGCCTCCGCCGACAGCGATTTTTCGCCGGCGCGCTTCTCGAGCTCGTCGATGGCGTCCTCGTCGTCGCCCGCATCGGGATCGAGCTCGTCCTGGATCGCCTTCATCTGCTGGCGGAGCACGTGCTCGCGCTGGGTCTTGCCGAGCTCGTCCTTGACCTGCGCGTTGATCTTGTCGCGCATCTTGAACGCCTCGAGCCGGCGCATGACGTAGCGGAGCACCTCGCGGAGGCGGGCCTTCTCGTCGAGCGTGCCCAGGAGGACCGCCTTCTCGTCGGCGGTCGCGTCGACGTAACCCGCCACGAAGTCGGCGAGCTTGCCGGGCTCCTCGATCGCCTCGAAGCGATTCGCCATCTCCCGCGGCAGGCCGGGCAGGAACTTGAGGACCTCACGCGTCGCGTCCTTCAGGCTCATTCCGAGCGCCTCGAGCTCGCTGTCGAGCTCGCCGGCGCCTTCCGTCGCCGCGGCCGCCACGAGAGACGACACGCGCCCCTCGTAGAACGGCTCGAGCTTGGTGAGCGCTTCGAGGCGGAGACGCTCCCGCCCTTCCAGGACGAGTGACCACGTACCGTTCTTCTGTCGAGCTGCGCCGACGACGCGCGCGAGCACACCGATGGGGTGCAGATCGTCCACACCGGGCTCGTCCGTATGACCATCCTTCTGCGTGAAGACCGCGACGGTCACGTCGGCTCCAGAAGAGCCGCGCGCCGCGAGGTGCTCGGCGAGGGCGATGCTCTTGGTGCGGCCGACGTCGAAGGAGACGACGATGCCGGGAAAGAGAACGGCGTTACGCAGCGGCAGAAGGGGGAGGAGGCCGTCTTCGGAGGTTTCGACTTGGGGGCTCGTCATGGTGTCTTCGTCAGACCGTAAGCACGGGCAAAAACTTCGCCACTGTCTTCGATCCGACAGGAGTATTCTGAGCGAAGAATCGAGGGCTCATCCATGCACGAAATCGTGATGCGCGCGCCGGGAAGGAATGCGTTGTCGACCGCGCTCATGACGTGGTTCGTCTCGGAGCTCGAGTCCGCCGCAGGGCAGCCGGTGCTCATCCGTGGCGAGGGGGGCGCGTTCAGCGCGGGGCTCGACCTCAAGGAGATAGCCACCCTCGACGCCGACGGGATGGAAGGGTTCCTGAACTCCCTCGAGGAGATGTTGGATGCGCTCTACACGTACCCTGGCCCCACGGTCGCGTGCATCGACGGCCACGCCATCGCCGGCGGGTGCGTCGTGGCGCTCGCGTGCGATCTGCGCGTCGTCGCGGCCAACCCGGAGATCCGCATCGGCCTGAACGAGACGGCGATCGGGCTGCGCTTCCCGCCGAAGGCGTTTGCGATCGTGCGGGCGCGCCTGTCGCCGAACGCGCTCGAGCGGGTCGTGCTCGGCGCCGGGCTCCACCCGCCGGTCGTGGCGAAGGAGCTCGGCCTCGTCGACGAGATCGCCTTCGACGTCGAGGCCGCCGCGCGCTCGCACCTCGCGAGACTCGCGTCGTACCCGCGCGAGGCCTACGCGCGGAACAAGGAGGCGATGCGCGCCGGCGTGATGGACATCGACGACGACGACGCGCGCCGCTTTCGCGAAGAGGTCGTGCCCCTCTGGAGCGCGCCCGAGACCAAGCAGCGCCTCCTCGCGTTGCTCAAGAAGTAGGACCAACGCCTCGTGAAGAACCGCGTCGTCGTGATCGTCTTCTTGACGATCTTCCTGGACCTCATCGGCTTCGGGATCATTATCCCCATGCTGCCCCTCTACGTGAAGTCGATGGGCGGCACCGCGCAGGTGGTCGGGCTCATCCTGTCGGTGTTCTCGTTCACGCAGCTCCTCGCGACGCCGGTGCTGGGCAGGCTCTCGGACAGGGTCGGGAGGCGCCCGGTCATCCTCGTGTCGCTCGCGGGCAACGCCGCGTCTATGGTGATCTTCGCGGTCGCGACCGAGGCGCGCCTTCTCCCGCTGCTGTTCATCTCGCGCATTCTCGCCGGCGCGACGGCGGGGAACATCGCGGCCTGCCAGGCGGCGGTGGCCGATGTGACCGAAGGCGCCGAGCGCGCGAAGGGCATGGGGCGCGTAGGCGCGGCGGTCGGCCTGGGGATGGTGATGGGGCCAGCAGCGGGCAGCGCGCTGGCGCTCCTCGGGCCGTGGGGTCCGCCAATGGGGGCAGCCGTGCTGGCACTGCTCGATCTCGTGGCGGCGTTCTTCCTCATGCCGGAGACGCGCAAGGCCGAGGAGAAGAAGCCCGACGCCAAGCCCGCAGGCGCGAGCCTCGCGAGCCTCTTGCGGGAGCCGGCGATCCTCACCGTGTTCGGCCTCTACTTCCTGATGTTCCTGGCGATGACGAACATGCAGGTGGCGCTCGCGCTCCTGGCCAAGGAGCGCTTCGGGTGGGGCGAGAAGGAGGTCGGCGCCGGCTTTTCGGCGTTCGGCGCGATCACGCTCGTCATTCAGGGGGGCCTCATCGGGCGGATCGTGAAGGTGTTCCGCCCGGTGCGTATCGCGAGCGCGGGCGGGCTCTTCATGTGCGCGGGCCTGCTTGGCGTCGCGTTCTCGTCGAGCCCGAGCATGCTCGTCGCCGGCATCGTCGGCATCGCGATCGGCATGGGCGTGAACGGGCCGGTGCTCTCGACGATGGCGTCGGAGCTGGCCGGCGAGAGCCGCCGCGGCGCCGTCCTCGGCTTCGCGCAGGCGTCGGGTGGCCTCGCGCGCACGCTGGGGCCCGCGCTCTGGGGGTTCCTCTACACGACGTTCTCGTCGGGCGCGCCGTTCCTCGGCGGCGCCGCCGCGGCGACGTTGCTCGCCGCCCTGGCGCTCACGTTGCCGAAGGCGCCCAGCGCGCCCGGCGCGGCGTAGCAGCGATCCCGCCGGACGTCAGAGCACCGGCCCGCACTGCGCGTCGGGGACCTCGCGCGCGCGGTCCCAGAGCTGCCCCTTGCGCTTCTCGCCCCGTGGTGTGTAGCGCACGTGCACCTTCGCGCCCTTGCGCGAGACCGTGAGGTCGACCGGCGCGTCGGCGTGGCCCTCGCGGTAGAAAGCGTCCTCGAGCACGTCGCCGTCGGCGAGGCCGCCCGTCGCCGCCGGACCGCGCGGCTCGATGCCGACGACGACACGCGACGGCGAGTCGAGCGTCGCGGAAAGGTCGAAGCCCAGCGCGAAAGCCACGTACTCGCCGGCGTGGCTCCGGAAGCACGGTCCCAGCGCGTCCGCGGGGAGCACCACCTCCCGCCCTTGCAGGAAGGCGTCCAGCGCCTGCGCCTCGCCAAGGCCGAGCTCGCGCGCGACGGCCTCGACGAACGCGCGCTCCGGGAGCGGTACGCCCGGCTTGTCCCGCGCCGCCACGAGCAGCGGCATCACTATGGCCGACTCGAGCGAGCGCGCCCCCTTCGAACGAGCGCGCACGACCGCCGCGAGCCGCTGCGCGTACAGCGCGCCGCGGGCGACGAGGTACGGGCGCGCCTCCCTGTCGGTGGCCACGGCGCGGGCAATTTCGGCGTTCGGGCGACCGCGGTGCGCGGAGGTAGCCTGCACGGCGAGGAGGCCACGCGTATAGTCGAGCGCATCCTCGGCCTTCAGGAGCTCCATGTGCTCGAGGAGGCGCGCCCCCAGGTAGCGCGACATGCCCTCGTAGAACCACGTGACCTCCGCCTCGTGCGCCGCTGCGGCCGTCGCGAGCCGAAGCTCGCCACCGAACCACGTGTGCATCAGGAGCTGCGTGAGGTTCACACGCAGGGAGGGCGACCACGCCTCGTTCGGGCCGAGGTGCAGGACGACGCCGCCCGCGCGCGGCACGAGCGCGTACGAGCCGGCCGGGCGTGGGGTGGAGACGAGAAACAGGCCGAGCTCCTCCTCGCCGCCCTTGAAGCGCTCGCGCAGCGCCGTGTGCAGCACCGCGAGCTCGGCGGCCGCCGGACGCGGGTCGAACACCGTGTAGCCGAGCCAGGTCGCATGGTCGCGGTCCAGCGCGTCGTCGAACGAGGCGACGCCCATCGAGCCTGCGAGGTACACGCCGCGCACCAGCGCGTGCCCCTTCGCCTCCCGCGTGCGCGACGCCCCGAGGCCCAAGCTCGACGCCGCATTGGGGGCGCGAATCTGCGCGCCGTCGATCGCCACGGTGACCTCGCCCTTCGCGTTGTCGAGGCCCATGGGGAGGAGAACGAGTCGCTCACCGGTCCCGTAGAACCGATCGTCGGCGACCACCAGGGACGAAGTCGCCGCGCGCATGTCGGCCTCGGCACGGACGTCGTAGATCACGCGTAGCTCGCCCTGGACGGGGCGGCCCAGCGTGACGGTGATCCCGCCAGCGTCGGCGACGGCGCGCGCATCGAGGTGGCCCCGCCCGTCCACCGCTGCGAGCCCGGTGAGATCGCCGGGCGCGCCGGTCGCGAGGTGGAGCGTCTCGAGCCCCTTGCCGGCGGCGCGCAGCTCGACGTGAACCCGCGGGGTCGGTGGCGGCTCGGGCCGTAGGGTCACCTTCAGGTAGACGGCTGTCGCCGACCCAGGCTCTCCCGTCACAGCACCCGACGGCGTCGCCCCGAGCGCTGGCGCGGACGCGGGGCACGGCGCAGTGGCCGAGCGTGGCGCGGCGCAGGCCAAGGTGAGGAGCGGGGCGAGGAGGCAGAGCGCGGGGCGCATGCGCATCATTGGCGACGATATCGCAGGGGACGCCGCTCGGGTGGATGTGGCAGGCTACCCTGCGTCCGCCGTGCACAAAGAGCCCAATTCCAGCATGAAGGTACGGCCCGAGGTGCAGCTCCTCGGGCGTCACCACGTGCTGTCCGTGCTGTCGGAAGACGAGCTCGGCACGGTCAACCTCGCCCGGCTCGAGGGTCCGAGCGGCTTTCAGCGCTGGGTCGCCCTGCGCATCGTGAACCGCGAGCTCGCCAGGGATCCGAAGTTCAAGGAGGCGTTCTACTCGGCGGCGCGCTTCGGCGGCCAGGTGAGCCACGCCAACGTCGCCAACACCCTCGAGGTCGGCGAGACGAACGGCACCCTGTGGATGGCGCAGGAGTACCTCCACGGTGAGCCGCTCGGCGACGTGATGCAGCGCGCGCGCGAGTACGAGATGCCGCTGCCGTGGGACATCGCCTGCCGCATCGCGAGCGACATCGCCCTCGGCGTCGACGCCCTCCACGAGGTGCGCAGGCCCGGCGGCGAGAGGCTCGCGATCGTTCACGGTCGACTCGCGCCGCACCAGATCGTCGTGACGTACGACGGCAAGACGAAGGTCCTGGGCGTCCCCGTAGGCGGCGCGGAGCGTGCTCCTGGGGCGCGCGAGCAACCCTACATGGCGCCGGAGATCGAGGCCGGGGCGCCGCCGACCACGCGCTCGGACATCTACGCGGTGGGCGTCCTCCTGTGGGAGCTGGTCAGCGGGCGGGCGCTGTTCGCGGGCACGAGCGACACCGACACGCGGGCGAAGATCCGCGCGCACCAGGTGCCGGCCCTGAAGCCGATGTCACTCGGCTGCCCGGAGCGCGTCGACAAGATCGTGCAGCGGGCGATCGCGGTGGACGAGAAGAAGCGCTTTCCGACGGCGCGCGAGCTCGGGCAGGCGCTGCAGGCGGCGCTGGTTTCGGAGGCGCTCGTCGTGACGGACGACGACGTCGGGCGCTACGTCCTCAAGCTCTTCGGCGACACGTTCGAGGAGCGCGAGGATCGCCTGCGTTCGGCGTCGGAGGTCACGGAGGTCTTCCGGCGCTCGTCGCACCCGGCGCCGCCAGGAATGGACCCCGACGGGACGATGCCGATGGTGGACATGCCGCCGAGGACCGTACGCATGCCGAACATCGCGCACGTTCCGCCGACGTACGCGCCGATGCCCGTGCCGATCGCGCCGGTCGACTTCGGCGATCTCGGGGAGACGCAGATCCGCCCGCCGCAGGGCACACCGCCGCCCCCGAGCGTGGTCGTCCGAGCGACGCCGACCCCGCCGCCGACCCCGCCGCCGCAGCGATCGGGCTCGTACACGCCCACCGCCCTGACGAAAAAACCGAGGAGCAGCGCCCTGCCCTACGTGCTCGTCGGCGGTACGGCGCTGGTCGTCGCGATCACGCTCGCGGGGGTCTACCGCATGCGCGTCCGCGCGCCGTTCGCGACGGCAGCCTCAACCTCGAGCCCGACCCCGACCTCGACCCCGACCCCGACCTCGACCTCGACCCCGACCTCGACCTCGACCTCGACCCCGACCCCGACCCCGACCTCGCCCTCGACCTCGACCCCGACCCCGACCCCGACCCCGACCCCGACCACCGATCCCACCCCCAAACCCTCCATCCGCCCTCCTCGCCCCCCGAAGCCTCCCCCTCCCCCCTCCGGCGCCACGGGTCTCCTCACCATCATCTGCGTGCCCGCATGCGACCAGGTCTTCGTCGGCGGGCGCGCGCTCGGGCCGTCGCCGGTTCTCAAGGTGCCGGTAGCCGCGGGCTCTCATCGAATTCGCATGAAGGTGAACGATCCGCCGACGGAGAAGGTCGTCGTCGTCGACGTCGGCGAGGACGACACCAAGGTCGTTCGCCAATCGATGGAGTAACGCGCCGTCGACCCTTGCAGCCTGCGCGCGGGCATGACTACGTGCGCGCCGATGACCTCCACGAAGATCGACGCCACGCTCGCCGCCCTCGAAGAGACGTTCTCCGACGATCGGGAGCGCGCGGAGCTGCTTCGGCGCGCGCGGCAGTTCAAATCGAGCTGGATCGAGCTCGCGCAGGCCCTCACCGAGGCGCGCAAGAACGGCCGATGGAAGGACTGGGGCTTCGAGACGTTCGACGACTACACCCGCCGCGAGCTGCACCTGCGCCAGGAGACGGTCGACAAGCTCACCGGCTCGTACTCCTTCCTGCAGCGGCGCGCGCCGGCGGTGCTCGATCGTGACGGCGTCGCCGCGCCGCTGCCCAGCTACCAGGCCATCGACTTCTTGCGACGGGCCGAGGAGCGCGCCGACGCGCCGCGTGAGGTCGTCGAGGAGCTGCGCCGCAAGGTCCTGGACGAGGCGCAGCCGATCATGCAGGTCGCGCGCGAGTACAAGGACGTCGTCTTCCCGATCGACGAGAAGACGCGCAAGAAGCAGGACGCGGCCGGCCTCAAGAACGTCGCCAAGCGCCTTCGCGAGCTGCTCGCCGAGACGCGCGCGGTCCCGCGGCGCCTCGCCGGCGAGGTGAGCGAGTCACTGGACAAGCTCCTCGAGTCGCTCGGCTCGGAGAAGACGGAAGAAGAAGCGGCGTAACTCAAACCGCCGCGGTCGGAGGCAGAGGCGGGCCGGGCGGAGGCACAGGCGGGTCCGGCGGAGGCAGAGGCGGGCCGGGCGGGAACGATGCCGGCGCGGCCCACGGCGTCGTGCGCGTGAGCAGGGCGTGCGTCGCCGCTGGGCCGAGCAGCGGCCGCGCCACGAGGTAGAGCATCGGCACGCTCGCCACCCCACGCGCAAGCGCCAGGCCGGCCGCCTCCCACGGTGCCCGCTCGAACGCGCGACAGGCTGGCCAGACGCCGCGGGTCGCCAGCGTGAGAAGGCGCGCGTACAGGCGGGGGAGGAGGCCGAGCACCGGCACGCGCCCGAGCGCGTGCAGCGCGCGGATGAACCACGGGGTCCAGCCCTCGGGGAGCGGCGCCGCCCACGCGACGAACGTGTTGGCGATGGCGAACACGCTCCCCCAGTACGCGAACCACGCGGCTTGCGCGACCACGCCGAGCGCGTCTCCCACCCTCGGCACGTTGCCGAGCAGCCCGGTCAAAGGAGCGGCGAGCCCGAGGAAGAGGAGAAAGCGCAGCGCACGCCACGCCTTGGTCTTGAGCCACCCGAAATCGAGCCGCAGCCGCGGCCGGCGCGGCGCGGGCTCGTTCGGCACGCCGGTGAGGGTCGCAAGGGCGTAGGACGTGGCGTCGTGGTACTCGCGCCCTATCCAGACCAGGATCCACTCGAGGACGCCGAGCACGGCCAGGAGCTTTGCCACCTTCGACTTGACGAGCTTCGTCGCGAGCTGCACGGCGGCCATGCGGCCCGTGGGCTGCGGCGGTCTCGCTGGCGGTGGCGGCGTCGCGCGGCCCCCCCTCGCGATCTCCTCGTCGCCATCGCCGTCGCCGCCGCCGTCCCCGTCGCCATCGTCGTCGTCGGCTTCCGCGCGGACGGGGGCGGCGCGCGCCGTCGGGGCACGCCGCTCTCGGAGCAGGGCCGTGACCACATCGCTGACGCCGATTCCCGTGACGAGGGCGACGAGCATGAGCGACGGCAGGAGGCGACCGGCGAACACGCGGCGGAAGGGCACGTTGGCCCACGCCAGGCGCAGCACCGTGAGCGGCGCCGTGAAGCCGAAAAGGATCCGGCGCGCGTGCTCCTCGGGTAGTGGCGCGCGCAAGGTGGCCGTGCGGGCGTCGCGGAGGCCGTCGCGGAGGCCGTCGCGCGTCCGGGCAGCGTACCTCGCGGAGGTCTTGACGACCTCGTCGAGCGGCGGGGGCACGGGCTTCGACATGGGTTCCTGGAGCCGGGCCGAAGCTAGCTCAGGTTGTCCGGTGAGGCGAGAGCGCCGCTAAGTCTGGCGCTTCGAGGGCGGCCTGTCGGTGCTAACGTGATCGTTCGTGGCGACACGAACCGTCGATGGACTCCGGCGCGGCGCGCGCATTCACAGCCTCCTGTACGCGGCGCACCTCTCCAAGAACCCGGACCGCAAGTACGACGTGACCTGGGAAGGTCACCACTACCGACGCAGCGACGCCTCCGGAGCGCGCGGGACGGTGACCTTCTCCAAGCACGGCGTCGTGGCCGTCTTCTTCGACCCGAACAGCCCTCGCGCGCCCGCGCCGGGCAAGAAGCAGAAGAAGCTCGAGGAGCACTTCGTCGGGATCCCGTCGGCGCTGCTCACCCTCGCCAAGCGCGAGACGCTCGCCACGATGGACGACGGCGTCGGGCCGGTCGTCACTGCCGCGATCTGGAGCCTCCCGGACGGCGAGCTCACCGGCGCCCGCCCCTGGCCGCGCCTGGCCGAGGACGGCGTACACCTCGTCGAGCTCGAGCTCGGCAAGCCCGAAGCATCCATCCTCGCCTGGGCCGAGCGCTACGTGCTCGCCGATGATCAGGCGGCCGCGGCGCGCGAGACGTTCCCGACGAAGGGAGACGTGCCCGCCAGCAACGCCAAGGTCACCCTCTCCGATGCCGCACGTACCGCGCTGCGCATTCTGACGAACCAGGCCACCCGCGAGCTGCTCGAGGGCGCGCAGGTCAACCTCGGCTGAACCGCCGCATGCATCACGGCCGCCACGTCACCGTCGACGCGTTCTTCGAGGGCGCGCGCGCGATGCGGCGGGAGATCGACGTTCGTCTCGCGGATCGCGCGTCTCCGTTCGATGCGAAACGCTTCGTCTGGGAATCGTGGCACGTGGACGGTCAGTTCTCGCAGCTCCGCACGCCGGCGCGCGCGTTCTTCCCGGCGCAACTCATCGCCGCTTTCGAGGCGCGCCTCCTGCGGTGGGCAGGTGCCGCGTACGGCGTGTCTCGCCTCGGCGGGCCGCCATGGCTCAGCGTGCTCACCGACGGCGGCTTCCAGAGCCTCCACCGCGACGGGCCCAACGGGCAGATCGCCTTCACGTTCGGCCTGGGCAAGTCCCGCCGCTTTCGTGGCGGCGAGACGCTCATCGCGAAAGACGAGCTGCTCGACTACTTCCGCACCGGTAGCCACCGCGAGGACCAGGCGCACATGCCGCTGTTCGACGAGATCGCGCCGCGCGAGAACCGGCTGATCGCCTTCGACAGCCGCATTCCGCACGCCGTACGCGCCGTGGAGGGGCCACGCCACGCGAGGGACGCGCGCATCGCCGTGCAAGGGTGGCTCGAGGCGGCGGGATGCATCGTGGAGGGCGAACTCGACTCCCTGTCCGCGACGCGCGCCGTAAATGCCGCGCTACGCGCGATTCCGCCCGCCATGCTCGCGGGCGCCGAAGGTCTCGTGGCGGTGCGCGTCCCGCTCGGCACGGACGGACGCGCGCGCGGGGCAGAGGTGCGCGCGAGCACGCTGGCACGCACCAGCGACTCCCCAGGCCAACCGGGGCGTGCGCTGGCGGCGATCGCCGCGGCGGTCGGCAAGGCGCGCCTCGGCGACGGCCCGGGCCGCGTCACGGCGCCGGTCCTCCTGGACGCACGACGCCGCGCCCGCGTTCCCTGAACGCAGCGACCTCAGAGGCCCGCGACGTCCTTGTGACGCTTCTGCACGTAGCGCATCTTCACGTGCGCGCGCCCGTGGGGGCCCAGCTTCACCTGCCAGCGCACGAAGCCGTCCGGGTCCGGTTTCACGCCGTCGGTCGTCTCCTTCGGATCGAGCGTGATTTGCACCTTTTCGAGCTCCGAGACCGGGATCGCCTCGCTGACCGCGATGGTTCGGGGGCGATCGTCGAGGCTCGAGATGTGGAGGCTCACGCGGTACGCCCGCGAGATCCAGCTCGAGAGGACGCCCGGCTCCTCCTCGTTCTCCTCGACGTGGCGGCGCGCGCGGACGCCGGCATCGGGACCCCAGCCGAGCTCGAAGCGCTCGTTCGCGGCGACGAAGAGCACCTGCGTGCGGCCTACGAGGCCGCTGCCCTCGACGAGATCGACGGGGCCCGCCAGGATCGGAGTCGCTCCCCCGTTCGTCTGCGTCGTCTTGCGGATCGCGAGGGCGGCGAGCTGAGGGCACATGACGAGCTCGGTCGACGTCTCGGTGTCGAACGCCGACAGCGGCACGCGGTGCGGGCGCCCGTCGGTCGCGATCGTCGCCCGGGCGGCGCCGCGCATGACGCGGGCCTCACCGCCGTCGTCGATGCCGGGGACCGCGCGCGATGCGGCGGCGCCCTCCTGTCCCAGCCCCGCGGTGTGGATCTCCTCGTGCCGCGTTTCGACGACGACCGTGTCCTGCTTCTTCTGCGCATGCACGCGGTCGACCGCGAGAAGCGGTGGCTCGCGGCCGAGCGAGGGCCGCTCCGTCGAGAACGCGACGTCCGCGTCCGTCCACGCCTCGCCGGTGTTCTGCCAGACACACGCGTCCGTCGAGAAGCGGAGCTTGCCATCGAGGAGACGCGCGGTATGCGCGGGGCGCCAGCACGCGCCGGGGACGATGTAGTCGAGGCGCATCTGGGTCTTCTGCGCGGTCGCGCACGAGAGCGTGACGACGATACGCGCCGCGGATCGTGTCGCCGCAGTCTCGCGCGCGTCGCGCAAGCGCCGCAGACGAGCGAGGGCCTCGTTGATCTCGCGGTGCTGCTCGGCGACATCGAGGAACTGCGCGCGCTTCGCGGCCTCTTCGGTCTCCAGCTCGCGCAAGCGAGCATGCACCGCCGCGGCGTCCAGCACACCCCATGACGCGTCGGTGCCCACGTCGGCGACGAACTGAGCGATGACCGAGTCGAGTCCGGCGAGCTCCACCTCCATACGCTTGCGAGCACGCGCTGCGTCGCGTTCGGCCTGCATCTTCGCGTCGATCTGCGCGTCGATCGTGGCCAGATCGACGGGGCGCTCCGCGGCGGTGTGCAGGGCGCGCCGCTCGACGCGCACCTCGCCCACCGTCACGCCCGCGTCGACTGTCACGTTCACCGTCTTGTCGACGAGCACCGGTGACACGTCCTCGATCGTGATTTCGTTGAGTCCGCCGGCGAGCTCGACGTCGCCGCGCCGGACGACGTGCGCCCGGTCCTCGCTGACGGTGACGGCGTCAACCTTCACGTTCACGGTGACCATCAGGCCTCCCTCCGGTTGCCGCCTGCGAGCTCTTGCTTGGACGACAGCTTCACGACGTACTTGGCATAGAGCTTTCGCTTCTGACCTGGATCGACCGAGAGCGTCCACTTGTAGCCACCCTCGAGCGTCTGCTCCTGCGTCCACTCCTTCCAGGCGGGCTCGACGGCCTCGACCGTCACCTCGATGTCCTTGTCGTCGGTCCCCTTGACGGGGATACGTTCACGGACCTCGAGCTCCACGGGGCGGTCGGTCGCGTTCTGCACGTCGACGTCGATTTCGTGCACGAGGGACAGACCTCCGCCGAGCAGGCCCGTGGATTTTTCGGCGAACGTGGTGTTGCGGGCGATCTTGATGGCCTGCTCGACGCCGAGACCGAGACGCAGCTTGCCGCGCGGTGGCGTCGGCGGGAGGCGCGACGTCATGAGGTAAGTGCCGCCCATGTACACGTCGACGGGGCCCCGCGGCAGCGCCGCGTCGATGGGGCTCGTGAGCTCCAGCACCCGGAAGACGTCTTGCGTCTCGCGTGGCACTGCGACGTGGTGCAGGCGCGACTCGGCCTGGTGGGCGCCGAGCGGCAGCACGTGAAAGACGCCGTCGGACGGCACGTTCACCGCGCCAGTGGCGACGTAGGCGTAGTCGAAGTCGTTCGAGCGCGCGATCGGCTCGTGGCCGGGCGGGAGCGCGGCGTCCCCGAGGCTCGCGCGCTGCACCGCGACGCGTATGACCGCGAGCACGTCGACCGACACCGCCACGCCGAGCGCCTCCATGTACATCGACGCGGCGCTCGCGGCGACGAGCGAGCCGCGGCCTGTCGCCGTCGGCTCCAGCATCCGCAGGCGGCCGTAGGCGAGCGCCTCGAGATCGAGCCCGGGCGGCGGCGGAGGCTCCTCGCGCGACGACAGCTCGTCGAGCGCGCCGGACTCCATGGCCGCCATGCGTCGCTTCATCATGGGCGCGGCAGGAGCCGCAGCGCCGAGGGGCCCTGCGCCGAATGCGCCGCCGATCGCTGCCGCCATTCCGCCTCCTCCGCGCGCGGCGGGACGCGAGAGCGCTTGCGGCGACGGCATCGCGGCCATCATCGACATCCCGGCCGGTGCCGCGGGCGGCGGCGGCGGCGAGAACGCAGCTGTGTGACGCATCATGGTCATCTCCGGCGAATCCCGCGCGATGGTTCGCATGTCCTCGACCGGCGTGTTCTCGTCGTCGTACGCCTTGGCGACGGAGACGCGGGTGACGTCGTCGTCACTCACGGAGCGCGAGAGGAAGTCCTCGGTCTCGCGCGCGGAGGGATGCGGCGGACCGAAGGCGCGGTCGTGGTCGGCGTAGAGCTCGAGAGCGCCCACCGGCGGCTCGCGCCAGCCGCGCGGGGGCTTGCCCCGCTGCGCACGACCGATGCGTACGCTTTTGAGCACGGGCAGCTCCGTCCACTTCTCGGCGTCGGCCGTGGACAGGACGAGCCGCGCGCCGGTCCAGTCCTCGCCCGTGCGCTGCGCGACCGCCGCGCGCAAGGTCAGCTCCGCGCCCTTTCCCGCGGCCCCGAGGGCGACGGAGTAGGACGGCGACCAGCGCGCGCCCGGCACCATGTACTCGAGGTGCAAGATCCCCTTCGCCGCGCCGTCGAGCGTCACGATGACGCTCTTCCATAGCTCGTGCTCCTTGGGGTTGCGCGCCGTCGTCGCGCGGGCGACGCGGTCGCGGAGGCTCCCGTGCTTCCGCTCGGCGAGGAGCAGCTCGCCCTCGAGGGACGTGAGCTCACCGGCCAGGCGGACTTGCTCCGCGGTCCGCAGCGCGACCAGCGCGCGGCGTGCGTCGGCGGGCGAGGCAATAGGCCGCTCGCCCTCTTTGCCCTTCGGCCGCGCGAGGACGGCGATGGCCTGCACGCGCGCGATCATCGCGGTGACCCGCTCCACCTCGGCGCGCAGGCGCGCCACGTCGAGCTGGGCGGCGACGAGCTCCTCGTCCTTGGGCGGCGCGAGGGCCAACTCCGCTGGCGGCACCTCGAGGGTCACACGGAGGTCGGTCGCCACACCTTCGCCGACGATGCGCGCGCGGATGGATCCGTCGTCCAGAGTGAGGGGAAGTCGCACGAGGCGAACGCGCTTGGCGGGCGCGGACGGCAGCTCGGCGACCCGCACGATGCGGGCGCCCTGTCGGAAGACTGTGACCTCGTGGATGCGCGACGGGAGCGCTGTGCTCATGGGCCGACCATTGCACGCGCGGACGCGCCTTCGGTCAAGCCCGGCCGCACCCCGGCGCTGCGACGATGGCCCCCCGCCGACGTGTCCGGCCCTGTACGATGACGCGGTGCCTCTCGCCGCCTTCGGCGCTTTGACGATGACGCTGGCGCTCGTGGTCGGAAGACCGCGGCTGCGCGGCGTCCCGCTCTCTCCACTGCTGGGCGCCGTGCCGGGCGTGCTCGCGATGCTGGCGTTCGGGGTCCTGTCGTTCGGCGATCTGGCCCGCGGATGGGCGATGCTCTGGCGGCCGCTCCTGACCATCGCGTGCATCATGTCGACCACGTCGGTCGCCCACCGCCTGGGGATCTTCGACCGGGCATCTCGCGCCATCGAGATCCGCACGCGCGGCCCCGTCTCGCGCGCGTTCACCGCGACCTACCTCATCTGCGCGGTGACCGCGACGCTCTTCAACAACGACGCCGCGATCCTCCTGCTCACGCCCGTCATCCTCCCCGTCATCCGGCGCATGTACCCGAAGCGCCCCTACCTCACCGGCCCCTTCGCCTTCGCGATCTTCACGTCGGCGGGCGTCGCGCCGCTGTCGACGTCGAACCCCATGAACCTGGTCGTGGCCGAGCAAGCGCACCTCGCATTCAATGGCTACGCCCTGCGCATGATTCCCGTCGCGCTCGCGGGCACGGCCGTCTCGTACTTGATGCTGCGGCTCGCGTACCGCAAGGAGCTCGACGACGACGTCCCGGGTGGCGGGACCGAGCTCGGCTCGCTCCAGCCGCTCGAGCCGACCTCGTACGGCGTGCTCGGGATCGTGGCGCTCGTCTTCCTCTCGTACCCGCTCCTGTCGTATTTCGACGGGCCGGTGTGGGTCGCCGCGACGGTGGGCGCCATTTTCACCGCGCTGCTCGGTCTACGGACCAGCGAGGTGTCGCTCGCGACGCTGCGCCACGGAGTGGCGTGGGAGATCCTGGGGTTTCTCTACCTCATCTTCGTGACCGCGCTGGGGCTCGAGAACGTCGGCGTCGCGCGGTGGCTGTCCGAGCTGTACGGCGCACCCGCGGGCGTTCCGGCGCAGCTCGCCGTCGTCGCCGGGACGAGCGCGCTCGGCAGCGCGGTGATGAACAACCACCCGATGGCCGCCCTCAACGCCCTCGTCATGCGGACGCTGAACGGCGACGTGACGTGGCGGACACTGGCGGCGCTCGTCGGCGGCGATCTGGGGCCGCGCCTCCTGCCGATGGGCTCGCTGGCCGGCCTCCTCTGGCTCGACATGGCCGCGCGCCTCGGGGTCGAGGTGAAGACGCGCGAGTTCGTGCGCATCGGGCTGCTGACGACCCTCCCAGCCCTCGCCGCGTCGCTGGCGGTCCTATGGCTCGAAGCCGTGCTTTGGCCGGGCGCTCTTGGTCCCTGAGGGGTCGACGTCGACGAACCTCCCGCGCCCGACCTCGACGCGCGCGCTGCCGCCGACCTGCCTCGCCGCGACCCGACTGCGCGTGCTCGCCACCGCCGGGACCGCGCCGAGATCGACCGGCGCCGCCCACGCCGGCCGCCCGCGCGCGTCGTAGCGGGTCACGACGACATGATCACCGGGTGGACCGGGGCGGACGTCGGCGCGCTGAACGAGCACGAGCGCGCTCTCGGCATCGAGCACGATGGTGAGCGGAGCCGGCGCGCGCCACGGGGCGCCGACGTCGACGCCGTCGCGCCGCCACGAGATCGTGCCGTCCTCCCGGAGGAGCTGCGCGCGCGCGCCGCCGAGCCAGGCGCACGCCACGACCCAGCCGCGTCCCGGCCAGCGCGCCGCCGACAGATCGTCGCAAGCGTCGACCTTCATCACCTGAAAATCGGCGAAGGGCGCGCCGTCCCCTTCCCAGACGCGCGCCGCCACGCTCTTCGTCGGCGCGTCGTACGCGAAGAGCACCGCGCCGCCCGACGGGTGCGTCGTGATCGCGAGGTTGACGGCCGGCGGCGTCATCCCGGCGGTCGGGCGCTCCTTGGCCCAGAGAAGCGTCGGTCCGTCGAGCGTGACGAGGAGCGGGTCGCTCTCGTCGCGCGACGAGACGAGCACCATGCGGCGGCCCCCGCCGAGCGTGAGGCGCTGCACCAGGAACGGACCGGGCGCGGCGCCGAAGTGCTTCTTGACGAGCTCCGACTGCGACGCGAGCTCGGGATCGGCGTCGAGCTTCACGAGCTCCGCGCGCTCGGACTCGCCGCCGGGCGCGGGCGCGGGCGCCGACGAGTCAGACAGCACGCTGGCGGAGGACGCGGCGAAAGGAGCACCGCTCGGCGCGACGGGCGACAGCGACGCGGCCGCCTCGGTGCCGGCGTCCGCGCTTGCGGACGTCCGCGCGCAGCCCGCGACGGCGGCGACGGCGGCGACTGCGCCGATCGAGGCGAGCGACACGAACGACGCGACGAGGGCGAAGTGGAGAGGCGCGGGACGAACCATCACGAAGGCACGATAGACCCGCCGCGGCGTCCGCCGGAAGCGGACGATTGCGGCATGGACGGAACGCTCGTTCCACCACGGGCGTACCGGTCTGCCACGAGCGGTATTTGCCTAATTTCTGCGTCTCCGGCCGTGCCGCCGCGCGAGACTGGCTGCTACGTTTTTTTCATCGTTTACGTCGCATTCGTCGCCGCGAGGCGACAGTCGGAGGAGCGAAGATGGCGAGCGCGGTCAACAGCATGGACGACATCTGGTTCGTGCAGCTCCCCAACGGCAACGTCCGAGCCTGGTCGCTCGACGAGCTCGACGCGGAGTTCCAGAAGGGAACGATCGACGAGAGCACGCTGGTTCGCCAGGGCGTCGCGCCGTGGTCGAAGCTCTCCGTGCTGCTCGGCCTCGACGCCGCACCGCCGCCGTCGTCCCTCGCGCCGATGCAGATGCCGAGCGCGGCGCCGCCGCCCGTCGTGATGAGCGTCGACGACGATCTCGAGCTCCTCATGGCGCCGCGCTCACGCAAGCGTGGCCTCGTGGTTGGCCTCGTCGCGGCGGCGCTCGTCCTGTGCGGTGGGGTTTTCGCGCTGACCAAGGCGACGAGCGGCGAGCCCACGGCCGCTGCCGGCTCGGCGCCGCAGGGCGCGAACGCGTCGATCGCCCAGATCGCTGCGACTCCGCCTCCGCCACCACAGGCCCCCGCGGCGCAAGCGCCCGCGCAGCTCGACGCGCCGAAGGGTGCTCCCTTGACCGATCTCCAGCGCAAGGCGCTCCTCGAGGGAGACAAGAACCGCGAACGCGCCTCGAAGGAGAAGAAGGACAAGAAGGCGAAGGCCGCCCCGCCGCGCCGCGCCCCGAAGAGCGCCAGCCCATTTCACAAGGGCGGTAGCAAGAACGACCCGCTCAACATCTCCTTCTGAGACCGTCACGTCGCGCCAGGACGATCGACGTCATTTTCCGCCAATTTTTGAGCGGTCCGAGCGGGCGTCAGTTCGCCGAGCGTCCTACTTGACCGGCACGCAGCTCACGCGCGGAACGAACACGCGCGCGGGCGAGCCCAAGAACGTCACAGCCTCGGTGAGCCCGTGGGCCGGTACGGTCACCTTCACCGGCTCGGGGTTCACGTCCGTCGCCACGGAGCACGCCTCCGCCTTGTCGCACGCGTTGGTCAAGACGACGATGTGGTTGTACGCCGAGGCGCCGTAGCGGACCTCCGCCCGAAAGCTGACGCAGCGGACAGGCGGCGCCCCGGCGTCGGCCGCGTCGACCGGCGCCGCCGAGAGCGCGATCGCGCCGAGCACGAGCGACGAGAGCAAGACCGACGCGGCGCGCTTCATTCTTCTCATTCTAAGCACGGGCTCACGGGGCACGGTCGTCGGGCACGCGAAAAATGACGAGCTTGCGCATGGGGTACGCAAAGGCGACGAAGACGACGAACGTGCCGAGGAAGCTCACGAGCTCCTGTGGCAGGAACGTGATCCGCGGGGAGAGGAAACTGAAGACGCTCCAGTTCATGCCGAGCGCGACGAGCTCAGCCGCGAAGAACAGACGAGCTTGCTTCGAGAGCTTGCCGCGCTGCGCTCGGAACGTGTAGGTGCGGTTGCCGAAGAACTGGAACGACGCGCCCGCGAGCAGCGCAGGGACACGGGCCACTGTCGGCGCGAGACCGACGAGGTGGATGGACGTCGTCAGCACGGACACATCGATGAGGGTGGCGCCGCTGCCTACGATGAGGGCGCGGCCGAACCGCAGGACTCTCTGCAGCGTCGGCTCGCGCTCTTGCGAAATTCCCACTCCTCCAGGATAGCGCTCGGAACAAAGGGAGGTAGGATCGGGTTTCGTCATTCGTACGCTGATGAGACAGGAGGGGCCGATGTCCGCGAGAGACCGAATCGAAGGGCTAACGAACAGCTGGTACGGCTTCGGCCTGGTCGCAGGGCTCGTCTCTCTGTTCGAGAGTGGGCTCGGCTTCTTCTCGCTGCTGCGCACGGCGGCGGCGGTGCTCTTCGCCTTCGCCCTGACCTGGTTCTTCGGAAAGCGCCTGCTCTCCAAGTCCAGCGTCACCCGCGTCTTCCTGCTCGTCGTGTCGACCATCGGCGTCGTCTTCGGCACGCTCGGCGCCGCGCGGCTCGGGTGGGCTTTCCTCCAGGACTGGTCGATCGCGCTGCTCGTGCAGACGGCGTTCACCGGCTCCACGGCGTGGATGTACCTCCGCTCGCTCCGCGTTCTGACGGACACGCAGGTCAAGGCGTACTTCGACTGACGAGCGCGAGCACGGCGACCGCGAGCGCGGCCGCCGCGACCAGCGCCGCGGCGAAGCTCCAGCCGAACGACGCTTGCGGGGCCTCTGCCTCGGCGCGCGCCGGGAAGAGGCGCGGGAACATGACGGAGTGCAGGCGTCCCGCCTCGGCGTCCAGCAGCAACACGCCGTCGACGTCGAACGCGACGCGGTACTCGAGCAGCTGCCGGCGCGTAGCGGTCGTCCCGATCCGCGGCGCAACGGCGCCCGTCTTCACCTCGACCACATACGTCGCGCCGTCCTTGCGGACGACGTAGTCGGCGCGCACCTGCGCGAGCGTCACCTCGCCGTCGACAGACACCGGGTATTCGGTCGAAACCTGCGCGCCGAACACCTCGAAACCCAACGCCTCGAGCTGCGCCGCCGCGAGCGCCTCCCCTTCCCCCGCCCTCGCCACGCGCGCCAAAATCCGCGACCGCCGCGCGCGACGCGCCCACGCACCTCCAACCGCCTGCGCTACCGCGAAGGCGATCGCCAAAAGCGCGACGACAAAGAGGACCTCGCGAGAAACCGCGGGCATCCCCAACTATCCCCGCTCGCCCGCCAGCGGGCCAACATCACGCACTCCTCTGCTCAATACGGCGGAGTGGTACCGGAGTCTTGCGCTTGCGCGGGGCAGGAGTTGCCCGACCACTGGAAGCACACGTGGGTCGAGTCGCAGCAGTTGAGGCCGTTGTTCACCGGCGCGCACCACTTCTGGCAGTCCTGATCCGTCGCGCACGCTTGGCCGCACGCCGCCGTGCTTCCGGCGTCCGGGGCGCCCGAAGAGCCCGACGAGCTCGAGCTGCTGCTCGACGAGCCTGAGCTGCTGCCAGACGAGCCCGAGCTTCCGGTCGACGCGTCCTGGCCCGTTCCCGGATCATCGGCAGCCGGGGAGCTGGCCGAGCAGCCGTAGGCGGCGAAGGCGAAGGCGGCGATCAGAACACCCGACAAGGCGACAGCGATTTTCACGAGGGATTACTTAGCGCATGAGGCTTCCTACGCTAAAGGAAACCTCGAGCACGAGACCGGAGAGAGACGTCCGGGGTTCCATGAGCGCCGCCCAACCCGTCATACTTGCGCAAAAAAGCGCACGATTCCGGTTCGTTCCGCCGATCGTGGTGGTCCTCGCGCTCGGCGTCCTCCTCTTCCAGCCGGGCCTGCGCTCCCCGCTGATGCTGGATGATTACATTCAAGCTGCAATGGTCGACGGAACGTACGGTCCTCCGCGCGGGCCGTTCGACCTCTATGACTTCGTCGGCCAGGGAGAAGCGCCGCGCCTCGTCGAGCGTGGGTTCCTTCCATGGTGGTCGCATCCGGCGCTGAAGATCCGGTTTTTCCGACCGCTCGCGAGCGTGCTTCGGTGGACGGATCAGCGCGTCCTCGGCCGAAGTCCGCTGCCGCTCCACGTCCACTCGCTCGCGTGGTGGGTGGTCGCCGTCATCGCCGCGCGCGCGCTCTTCAAGCGCTTCCTCGCGCCGCGGCCGCTGCTCCTGGCGACGGCGATCTTCGCGCTCGCGCCGTGCCACGTGCTGCCGCTCGCGTGGATCGCCAACCGCGAGGTTCTGCTCTCGCTGTCGTTCGGGACGTTCGGGCTCGCCGCGTACGCGCGCTGGCGGGAGGAGCGGCGCACGAAGGACGGTGCGCTGGCGTTCGTGCTCTTCGCGCTCGCGGTCCTCTGCGGCGAGTACGGGCTCGGCTTCGGCGGCTACGTGCTTGCGATGGAGCTCGTGCGCCGCCGCGAAGCGCTCGCGCGGCGCGCGCTGGGAATGGCGCCGTTCGCGGTGCCGGTGGCCGTGTACCTCGCGGTCCGCGCCCGGCTCGACTACGGCACGCGCGGCTCCGGGTTCTACGCAGACCCGCTCGCCGAGCCGCTCGAGTACGCGCGCGTCGCTCCCTGGCGCGCGCTGGTGCTGCAGGCGCAGGCGTGGCTGTCGTACTCCGCCGATCCGGCCGCCGGCACCACCGAGTCGATCCTGGTGACCGTGCTCGTCTTGACCGGCCTCGCGCTCGTCTTCGTCGTCTGGCGGCGCGTCCGCTCGGAGCTGGACGCTCCCGCGCGTGAGGCGTCGTCCTGGCTGCTCCTCGGCTCGGTCTTCGCGCTCGCGCCGGTCCTCGCCGTCCTTCCCTCCCCGCGCGTGCTCGCCGTGAGCATGCTGGGCGTCGCGGTCATCTCGGCCCTCGTCATCGATCGCGCGTGGTGGCCACGCACCGCAGAGCCGCGACGCGGGATGGCGGAGCTCGTGGGGCTCGTGGGAACCGCGCTGGCGTTCGCGCAGCTCGTGCACGGCCCCGGCACATCGTACCTTCTCGCGCGTCGGCACCACACCGAGGCGCTCGCGTTCAAGCGACAGACCACCGAGCTCGCGGCGCGCCTGGGGGAAGTACCGGGTACCGACGTCGTCGTCGTCCGCGGCGTGGCCCGCATGTTCTTCGCGCCGTTCGCGCTCACGCCGCACGGCGAGGGGCCGAAGCGCTGGCGCATCCTCTCGCAGACCGGCCACGTGCTGCTCCTCCGCCAGGGGCCGCGAGCGTTCGACGTCGTCGTCAAGACCGACAGCAGCGTCTTCCCCATCGGCGACGGCAACCTGTTCCGGAGCAAGAGCCTCCTCGTCCGCGCCGGCGACGTATTCCGGATGCCCGGCGCGACAGCGAGCGTGCTCGACGTCGGTCCCGCAGGCCCTCGGCGCGTGCGCTTCGACTTCGACGACGACCTCGGCCCCTGGATCAACGAGAAGAGCGACGCCTTCGCCGAAGCCGAGCTCCCGCTCATCGGGTTCGGCGCGCCGTTCGATCCGTAGCGGGCCTCAGGCCTCAGGCCGCGAGGCGCTCGCGGAGGCGAAGCGAAGGCTTCTCGACGAGCACGTGCATCACGTACGAGAGCCCCACCGACAAGATCATCAGCTCGGCGAGCGAGAGCGCCCACACCAGTGACATCGGGAGCGTCTTGGACAGCCGCTGCGCGACCGGCACCATGACCTCCTCGCACAACGGAATGTGCACGAGGTAGATGCCGTACCCGAGCGTCGCGATCCGCCGGTAAATCGGCCACGACAGGATTCGCACGAAGAACCCGTCGCCGTGGAGGAGGAGGAGCACGCAGCCGAAGTACATCGCGCTCGTGACGGTGCCCCACGACCAGACGAGCACCATCTGCATGGTCCCGTCGCCGAACATCCACGGCTGCACGAGGATCCAGAGGCACGCGAGCGACGGCAGCGCGACGAGCGCGCGATGGAACGGATCCTTCAGCCACGCCGAGATTCGCGCCTTGTAGCGCTGGTGCACGACCGCGAGGAGGATGCCGCCGACGAGCGTGTCGAACCGCGTGTGCGTCCGGAAGTAGAGCGCCATCCGGAGCGCCGCGTCCGTCCACGGCCGGCCGTGGTAGTAGATGTACATCCGCACGACGAGCGCGGAGAAGAAGAGCACGAGCAGGATCCCGATCCGCCACCTGTCGCTCCTCACCCGCTGCAGCACGAAGAAGAGGAGCGGAACGGTCAGGTAGAACTGCTCCTCGAGCGCGAGCGACCAGCCCCAGTACATGATGACGTCGCCCGGCTTCAGGCGGATGAAGTTCGTGGCGTACAGGTACTCGTAGGGCAGGTGCTGACGCTGGAGCGCCGTCAGCGCCGTCGTGACGGCGAGGAAGGTCAGCACCACGTAGTACGACGGGAACGTGCGGAAGATGCGGCGCAGGTAGAAGCGCTGGAGCTGCTGCGAGCCGGCGGTCGCAATCGAGTGCAGGAGGATCGAGCCGATCAGAAAGCCGCTCAGGAAGAAGAAGAGATCCATCCCGAAGAAGACCGTGAGCGACGACGCCATGAGACCGCCGTCGAGCGGCATCCGCTTCTCGCCGCCGAAGATCCAGGTGACGTGGAACTGCACGACGCTGAGGATCGCGAAGACGCGCAGCCCGTGGAGCTGCGGGTAGCGGTTGTCGAGGAGCTCGAGGGAGAGGAACTGGCCCAGCCGCGATCGGGGTGCGGCGACTGCGGCGGGCGCGACGGCTTCGGTCATTCAGCCGCCCCTCCCGGGCGCGCGAAGTACTCGTCGTGGCGCGCGTCGGCGTCGTCGCCGAAAAGGAGGCGGCAGGCCTCGCGGAGGCCGGGGGCCTTTCGGAGCGCCGCCTCGGTCATCACCAGCGAGATCTTCGAGCGGCGGCGCAAGAAATCCTCGAGCTTCACGATCATCTCGCGGCGCGCCGCCTGCTGGATCTCGCAGCGCAGGTACTCGGCCCCCTCGATGAGGATCTCCGCGTTCGTGCGATCGGCGCGGATGTCCTCCAGCAGCCCCAGCGCTTCGGCGCCGTAGCGGCGCCACAGGCGGCTCGTGAGCTTCTCGCTCGAGCGCGGCGAGGTCATGGCGTCCAGGTCCATGAGGCGCGCCTGGTGGAGGAACTCCTCGTGCGTCTCTGCCGGCGGCTCGCCGAACCAGCGCGCCTCCGGGTACGTGAGCGCGACGCCCAGGCCGGCCACCGCGGCGGCGATCTCCTCGCCGACGTTCAGGCAGTCGGTGAGCTTGCCGCCGAAGATGCTGACGTGCTGCGTCGCGCCGTCGATCTCGACGACGTGCTTTCGCGAGAGCTGCGTCCAGTCGCTCGCGCCCTTGCCACTGCCGCTCTTGCTGCTGCCGCTGCCAGTCACCGCGAGGGGGCGCACGCCGCAGCGCTCGGCGACGACGTCGGCTTCGGTCAGCGGTTTGTCGAGGCGAAGGCGCTTGTTGATGTTGTCGAGGACGAAGCGCCGGTCTTCGCTCGTCACGTGCGTCGTGGGCTCGTCGACGCGCGTGTCGGTCGTGCCGATGCAGGTGCGCGTGCCCATCGGGACGACGAAGAACGGGCGGCCATCGTCGGCGAAGAACGTGAGCACGCGGTGGCTGGCCGTCAGACGAGGGACGATGAGGTGGATGCCCTTGGAGAAGACGTGCTTGTGGGTCGTGGTTCGCGCTGATTTCTCGTTCATCGCGTCGACGAAGGGCCCACACGCGTTGACGAGCACGCGCGCGCGCACCACGAGCTCGTCGCCGGTCGTTACGTCCTTCGCGCGCACGTGCCACGCGTCGTCCTTCTTGTCGGCGGAGAGCGCTTCGACGTAGTTGACGGCGACGCAGCCGTAATTGAGCGCCCCGCGGATGAAATTCCACACGAAGCGCGCGTCGTTGTCGTGCAGGTACGCGTCGGAATACTCGAACCCGCCGGCGGCGAGGTCCGCCCGGATGATCGGCTCCTCCTCTTCGATCGTACGCGTCGAAAGCACGCGCGGGCGCCTCGTGAAGAAGCTTCCGATGACCCAGTAGAGCCACGCACCGAGGAGGAGCTTCCACAGGCCGTGCCGGAAGCCCTTGGGGTGGACGGCGAAGAAGCGGATCTCCTGGACCGTCGACGGGTAGCTGCGGATCAGGTGGTTGCGCGAGAGGCACAGCTTGCGCACGAGGCCGAGCTCGTACGACTCCATGTACTTGATGCCGCCCCACGCGAGGTTGGACGACTGCTGGCTCGTGAACGACGCGAAGTCACCCCGGTCGACCAGCGCGACCTTCGCGCCGCGGGCGGCGAGGCAGGCGGCCGACACCGCGCCGTTGATGCCGCCGCCGAGGACGAGGACGTCGAACACGTTGCCTTCGAGATGACGAAGGTTCGAGCTGCGAAGGGGAGGCGAGGCCATGACGGACGGTCGCCGGCATGATCGCACACGTGACGTGGCGCTTGAAGGAGAAGCGCCTCTCAGCGCGGCGGCGGCGGCGGCGGGAGCTGCCCCACGCAGACGCCGACCTCGAGCAGGACGTAGAGGAGGGCCTTTTCCTGGGCGAGGAGGCCGGACGCGCTGTCGCCCTCGCAGTGGTAGGTGCTGAAGAGCACGCGGCCGCATTTGTCCTCGAAGCTCACGGTCGCGGGGAGCTTCCCTGCGCCGGTGTCCGTCGTCATCCACACCTTCGGTGTGACGGTGACCGGCTTGCCGTCGGCGTCGATGCCGGGCTTGGGGCTCACCTTCGCGATGCGCGACCAGGCGGCCTTGAGCTCGAAGTTGGTCTCGCCGATCGCCGTCATCCAGCTCGCGAGGCCCGGGTCCTCGGCCTTGCCGGGCGTGTCCTCGGCGCCGCCGCGGCAGGCCGTGCCCACGCCGTTCTTGTAGTCGTCGAGCTCGGTCATCGTGTCGTCGTAAAAGGTGATGTAGCCCGGCCACGTCTGGCGGACCGCCTCGTACGCGAAGTCGGTGACGTAGAGCTTGCCGCCGCTCTGGACGTAGCCCTTGAACGCGGTCTTCTCCCCGGCGGTCGGCGAGCCGCACAAGAACCCGCTGCCGCCCTGCGGCTGCGAATAGCCCATCGCGGCGCAAGGGAGGAGCGTGATGTGGTAGCCCGCGAGCTCGGCACCGCTCCCCATGAGCGCGACGCCGCTCTTGCCCGTCTTGATGCCGGGACCGGTCGGCAGGCCGAACGGATCGTCGCCGTAGCGATAGAAGTCCTGGACGCCGAGCTTCTTCAGCGACTCGTCGACGTGATCGTAGCCGCCGACGACCATCGCGATCTTCGGGATGGTGTCACCCTTGGCGGGATCGGTCTTGCCGGGGAGGCGCGTGAAGTCGAGGGGCACGCCCTGATCGCCGGTGGTGACGGCGATGTCGCGCACGCGGCGGAACTGGCCCTTCTGCACGACGAGCTTCAGGTTGCCGGTGGCGTAGGCGCCGAGCTCGAACGTGCCGTCGCTCTTCGTGTACGCGTAGGGCTCGAGCGGGGTGAGGTGGACGCAGGTGTCGCAGTAGGCGGTGCCGGGGATCGCCTCCGGCGTGTTTGCCGTCAAGTAGACGATGGCGTTCGCGACGGGGATCGTCCCTTCCGGCGCGACGACCTTGCCGCGCAGCCAGCCGACGACGGGCGGGCGCGGCTGGGCGCTCGCGTCCTTGGTGGTGTCGAACGTGCCCGAGTCGGCGCCGCCCCCGTTACCGCTCGATCCGTTGGGATCGGCGAACCCGGAGCTCTTCTGTGAGCCGCAGGCGTTCAGGAGCAGCACCGCGATCGCGATCACCACCGCGAGGGTCAGAGTGAGCTGTTTGAACGACATAGAAACTGACCTAGCGGACCGGCGACCGCGCGCGAAAACGATTCGCGTCCGGAGATGCGCGCGAGACGATCCGATGCGTTCGGGTTACATTCGCGTGCGCTGGTGCTGAACTGCGTCCGCTGGGGGCGGACCGCTCCGTCCAGCATCACGAGAACGAGACGTTTTGCCGAGTCACCGAGCCCCAGACCCCCGAGGCTAATTCAGGGAGCACGATCATGCTGCCTGAACTAGCGTGTCGCGCATGACTTCCCTGCTCGTCCGATGCGTCACGCCGGCGGTCGCCGCGGCCGTCGTGCTCGTGAGCTGCCTCCCCGACGGCACCGGGACCAGCTCGTCGAGCGGCGGTGGCGGTGGCGGCGGAGTCGACGGTGGAGCGGGCGACGGCGCGATCGCCAGCGATGGCGCCGCCGCCGCCGACAGCGGCGCGCGTGGGCGTGAGGGCTTGTGCGCCGCGTACGCGGCTGCGACTGCCGCGTGCTGCAACAAGGGCACCTCGGGCACCTGCAGCACGAACAACCCCGCCGACTGGAACGCCTACTGCCTCACGTACGCGCGCGCGTGCACCGGGATGCCCACGTGCTTCTCGACCGCCGAGTGCAACACGCTCATCTACTGCTCCGGCTCTTGCTGAGGAGAGAATCTTCATGACGACCACGACGAGCAGCCCGACGACGCCCTTCGCCCACCTGCCCACGCGCATTCGCCTGGGCGATCTCGAGGTCACGCGGCTCGGCTTCGGCGCGATGCGCCTGCCCGGCAAGGAGGTGTGGGGCGAGCCCGACGATCCGGCGCGCGCGCGCGCAGTGTTGAGGCGCGCGGTCGACCTCGGCGTCGATCTCATCGACACCGCCTGGTTCTACGGACCGCACGTCGCCAACCGGCTCATCGCCGAGGCGCTGCACCCGTACCCCAAGCACCTCGTCATCGCGTGCAAGCTCGGCGGCAAGCGCCTGCCCGACAAGAGCTGGGCGTCGTACATTCGCCCGGAGGAGCTGCGCGCCGGCTGCGAGGAGGACCTGCGCACGCTGAAGCTCGATCGGCTCGACGTGGTCCACCTCCGCTACCGGAAGACCGACGTCCCGTTCGCCGAGTCGCTCGACGCGATGATCGGGCTGCAGAAGGAGGGCAAGGTCCGCCACATCGCGCTCAGCAACGTCGCGGTCGCAGAGGTCGAGGAGGCGCTCGCGCGCACGCCGATCGTCGCCGTGCAGAACATGTTCAACGTGAACGGCGGCGGCGGGCAGCTCGCCAAGATGACGCACTCCGAGGTCGAGTCGCCCGAGGCGGTCGTGGACTTCTGCGAGAGGAAGGGGATCGCCTACCTCCCTTACTTCCCGCTCGCGGTCGGCGCGATCGGGTCGCAGAACTCCGGCCTCGCGAAGGTCGCCGCGCGCAAGAAGGCAACCGCGGCCCAGGTCGCGCTGGCGTGGCTGCTCGCACGCTCCAAGATCATGCTGCCCATCCCCGGCACCGGCTCGCTCGAGCACCTCGAGGAGAACTGGGCCTCCCGCCGCATCGCACTGGACGCCGAAGATCGCGCAGAGCTCGCACGCGGCACGGCTTAGAATACGGGTATTCTCGGGGCGCATGCACCCGAGCATCTACGATCTGGGTCTCGACAAGAACGACGCGAACTACGTTCCACTCTCGCCGATCGGATTTCTCGAACGCGCGGCGAGCGTGTACCCGGAGCGCGTCTCCATCGTGTACGGCGCGCTGCGCCAGACGTGGCAGGCGACGTACGCGCGCGCGCGGCGGCTCGCGAGCGCGCTCATCAAGCGCGGCATCGCCCGGGGCGACACGGTCGCGGTGATGCTCCCGAACACGCCGCCGATGATCGAAGCGCACTTCGGCGTGCCAATGACCGGCGCCGTCCTGTGCGCGCTCAACACGCGGCTCGACGCCGACGCGATCGGCTTCATGCTCCGCCACGGCGAGGCGAAGGCGGTCATCGTCGATCGGGAGTTCTCGGACACCGTCCGCCGCGCGCTCCACGGCATCGAGCACCGCGTGCTGGTGATCGACGCCGACGATCCCGAGTACGCAGGGCCTGGGGCGCGCATCGGCGAGATCGAGTACGAGGCGCTGCTCGCCGAGGGAGACCCGGAGCACCGGTGGACCGGCCCGCGCGACGAATGGGACGCCATCTGCCTCAACTACACGTCGGGGACGACGGGCAACCCCAAGGGCGTCGTCTACCACCACCGCGGCGCGTACCTGAACGCGGTCTCGAACCTCCTCGAGTGGGACATGCCCAAGCACGCCGTCTACCTCTGGACGCTGCCGCTCTTCCACTGCAACGGGTGGTGCTTCTCGTGGGGTCTCGCCGCGCGCGCGGGCGTTCACGTGTGCCTGCGCAAGGTCGAGGCGAAGGCGATCTTCGATCTCATCCGCGCGCACGAGGTCACGCACTACTGCGGGGCGCCGATCGTGCACGCGCTCCTCGTGAACGCGCCGCCCGAGCTTCGCGCAGGGATCACCCACCGCGTGCACGCGATGGTCGGCGGCGCGGCGCCGCCCGCGTCGATGATCGAAGGCATGGACGCCATGGGCTTCGATCTCACCCACATCTACGGCCTCACCGAGGTGTATGGCCCGGCCTCGGTGTGCGCGAAGCACGACGAGTGGAATGACTTGCCCATCGGCGAGCGCGCGCGCCTCAACGCGCGCCAGGGCGTCCGCTACCACCTGCAGGAAGCGGTGAGCGTGCTCGACCCGGCGACGATGAAGCCTGTCCCGAAGGACGGCGAGACGATCGGGGAGGTCATGTTCCGGGGCAACCTCACGATGAAGGGGTACCTGAAGAACCCGAACGCCACGGAGGAGGCGTTCGCCGGCGGGTGGTTCCACTCCGGCGATCTGGGCGTCCTTCAGCCCGACGGCTACGTGAAGATCAAGGACCGGAGCAAGGACATCATCATCTCGGGCGGCGAGAACATCTCGAGCATCGAGGTCGAGGACGTCCTCTACCGGCACCCGGCGATCCTCGCCGCGGCGGTGGTCGCGAAGCCCGACGCGCGCTGGGGAGAGACCCCGTGCGCGTTCATCGAGCTGAAGGCGGGGGCGACCCTCACGGCGGCGGAGGTGATTGCCCACTGCAAGGAGCACCTGGCGGGCTTCAAGATCCCACGCGCCGTCGAGTTCTGCGAGCTCCCGAAGACCTCCACGGGGAAGATTCAGAAGTTCGAGCTCAGAAAGCGCGTGGGTTCGCTCGAAGCCATCGACGTGTGATCCGAGCGGCGACGGGCGCGCGTCACTGCACCGGGGGCGGCGGGATGGGCGCCGGCTCGTGGGGAGTCAGCACCATGTCGACGTTCGCAAGCGCCTGCGTCACGAACGTCTTGAGCACGCCGGCACCGGCACGGTGGCCACCCTGCGTGTAGCTGCCGAGAGACGTCGCAGGTGGCGACGTTGCTTGCGCGGGCCGCAGCGGTGCGAGCGACTTGGCGTCAGCCGCCAACGCGAAGCTGCTCGAGAGCTTGCTCAAGAGGGAGGCGTCGCCGCCATTCGCCCTCGCGGCCGCCGACTTCAAGTCGGTGGCGAGCTGGCTCATCATGCCCTGGAAGGACTTGGGATCCTTGTCGAGCAGCTGTTGCAGCTTGTGCATCAAGTCGCCGGTCCTGCTGATGCCGTAGGTCGCGGCCGGTGCGCCAGGCGGCGATGGCCCGTGCGTGAATCCCGCGGCCGACGTCGCGCGCACGCCCGAGACGATATTTGGGACCGGCACCCCCGTGATGTTGCTCATCCGCATTGCACTCATCGCTCCCTCCCGACACGCGGAGCGAACGGCCGTCGCGTCCGATTCTTTAGGGGGGGGACGAGGTGCGAGGTCGCTTTTGTCAGCGCTTCCCGTTGCCGACGTGGCTCCGGGACCGCTCGGGGCTCGACGAGCCGCCGCCCGCGGACCGCGAGTCGGTCGACGTCGTGGTGCGCTCGGTACGCCCGTCGACGTGCGATCCCGTACCGCTGCGAGCAGGCTCGCTCGCCCCAGGACCACACGCGCACGCCAAGGCGAGAACGGCAAAGCCAGCAGGGCCGAGCGCGAGCTTCATCCATCAAGCGTTCCACGAAACCCCCACCCCGGCCGCCGCTTTCAGCACCCACGGTCGAGGTCCCACGGCGATCGACGGGCGGCAGCCAAACTGCGAACCCGAGTAGGAGGGCACCCTCCTAGAAATTCTTCTTGGCTTCGGCCGGCGTGTTGCGGTGCTGGAGGATCATCTTCCGCAGCGCCTGGTTTCGCCGCACGATGGGTTGCTTCAGCAGGTGCGCGAGGAGGGCGGGCGGCGCGGCGGAGAAGCGCGCGACGTTCTGCACGAAGAGGACGGTGTAGGTCGTCTTTCCGCAGAGGATCGTCGTCGTGTGCGCGTCGAGTGGGCAGCCGAAGAGGTAGATGAACGGGCGGCCTTCGGTCTTGATGATCAACGCGGCGCGCTCGTCGGCGGTCGCGAGCACGAACTTTTTCCGGAAGAGCTCGCGCACCTTCAGTCGCGAACGCTCGGGGATCTCACGATCGATCGCGATCTTGTAGACCTCGAGCAGCATCTTCGGGTGGATGATCCGGCGCAGCACTGTGTCGGGGAGCTGCGGGTTGCGGAGCAGACGCCGTTGCACCATCGCGTCACTGAGGTACTCGTTGCGCCGCGCGCAGATCTCGAGGCCGGCCGACGTCCGGTGGTAAAGCGCGATGGCGCGGGCATGCTCGAGCCCGGCGTGCGGGTTGGCCAGGATGGCGAGCATGATCTGCGGCTCGGGATCGAAGCAGAGCGCGAGGAGATCTCCGCCGTCCACCGTCTGTGCGGCCGCGGCGCGCGCGTCGCGCTCCATCGGGCGGTAGAGTCTCTCGTAGAGCTTGCGGTACTCGCGCTCCCCGACATCGGCGAGCGCGTCTTGCTCGTCTGCCTCCGGATCGGGCGATGCCGTCTCCCCGTGGTCCGCCCTTTCCGCGGGGTCCTGCACCTCCTCGAGCTGCGGCAACTCCTCCAGCTCCGCCACCTCCTCGAGCTGCGGCAACTCCTCCAGCTCCGCCTCGGGCGCTCCCGCCGCGGGCTTCTTCGGGCCGACGGGCCGGGGCCGTGGCCCGGGCCGGGAGGCCATCCCCTCGACCTCCACGGCACCCTGCGCCGCGAGGGTGGACACGATCTCCGCGACGCGCCCCTCCTCGAGCCCCGTCAGCGCCACGAGCTCGCGGAGCGAGAGCGGACCGTCGACGCGCGAGAGCACGAAGCCCTCCTCCGGGGTGAGCTTCATCCCGCGTACGTCAAAGCTCTTCGGCCGGACGCTCTTCATCGCCCGAAGACAGCGTATCGGAGCCTGCGCGTCTCGCAGGCTCCGATTCGCACTCCCGATGTGGGCGTTGCCCTTACTTGACGGGGCCGGTGCCGCCGCAGACGCCCGCGACGCCGCCGCCGCCGCACGTCTGAGGCGCCACGCAGGTGCCGCAGTCGAGCTGGCCGCCACAGCCGTCACCGGCAGGGCCGCAGCTGATGCCCTGCGACGCGCACGTGAGCGGCGCGCAGCTCGGATGGCCGCACTGGCCCGATGTGCCGCCACCGCCGCAGGTGTCCGGCGCGACGCAGGTGCCGCACTGGAGCAGGTTGCCGCAGCCGTCGCCGGCAGGACCGCAGGTGATATTCTGCTGCGCGCAGGTCCTGGGCGTGCAGGCGGCACGGCCGCAGACGCCGGGGGAGCCGCCGCCGCCGCAGGTCTGCGGAGGCGTGCACGGACCACAATCGAGCTGACCGCCGCAGCCGTCGCCGGCAGGACCGCAGCTGATGTTCTGCGCCGCGCAGGTGATCGGGACGCAGGTGGGGTTGCCACAGACTCCGCCCGCGCCGCCGCCGCCGCAGGTCTGCGGAGGCGTGCACGGGCCGCACTGGATGAGGTTGCCGCAGCCGTCACCGGCAGGCCCGCACTGGATGCCCTGCGCCGCGCAGGTGATCGGGGTGCAGGCGCCGCTGCCGCAGGTGCCCGGGCTGCCGCCACCACCGCAGGTGTTGGTGCCGGAGCACGCGCCGCACTGGAGCAGCCCGCCGCAGCCATCACCCGCGGGACCGCAGGTCACCGGAGGCGTGAGCTGCGCGCAGGTCTTCCCGGTGCAGCCCGCAGTGCCGCATTGGCCAGGAACGCCGCCGCCGCCGCAGGTGCCGGTGGTGCAGTTGCCGCACTGCTGCACGCCGCCGCAGCCGTCGCCGGCGGGACCGCAGCTGATGCCTTGCGCCGCGCAGGTGATCTTGGTGCACGACGGCTGGCCGCACTGGCCAGGAGTTCCGCCGCCGCCGCACGTCTGGTTGCCGACGCACGTTCCACACGAGGCGATGAGCCCGCCGCAGCCGTCCCCTGCGGGACCGCAGGTCACGGGCGGGACGAGCTGCCCGCAGGTCTTGGGCGTGCACGTCACGTGGCCGCAGGCGTTCGGCGTGCCGCCGCCGCCGCACGTGTCCGGCGGGGCGCACGCGCCACACTGGAGGATGCCGCCGCAGCCGTCGCCCTGGGCGCCACAGGTCGCGCCGAGCTTGGCGCAGGTGGTCGGCGTGCACGTCGGCACGTCCTGCGAGATGCACGACGAGAGGTCGAAGAGCATGAACTCGAGGAGCTTCTCTTGCGGCGTCATCGGCGTGTTGCCGTTGCACTCCGCGGGGAAGACCATGTTCGTGCTGCCGTTCGAGTTCTCGACGTGGAAGTCGCTGTACACGACGCGACCGCACTGGTCCGCCGGCAAGGCGCCGACGGGGGTGTTGAACGTGTAGTGCAGCGGAATCTGCGCGAGAGGGCCGCCGTCGACGCCGTTGCCGAGGTTGTCCGGCGGGTTCTTCGAGAACATCCACTGCTGCGATGGCGCCACGACCGAGGCGAAGTCGTTTCGCACGACGTTGACCGGGATCTGCCCGAGCGTCCCGCCGGTGACGTTCCTGAGCCACTGGGCCAGCGCCAATCCCTTGGGGAAAGACTGGTCGATGAAGCCCGTGAACTGCGGGTTGTACGAGTGCTGGTCCGCCGTCCACACCGCCGTCGAGTTGAACGGGGCGGCGTTGTAGAGCCAGACGTAGCTGAAGTGGGTGGTGAAGATACGGCCACCCGCGGTCGTGTAGTTGATTACGTTGGTCTTGTTCGCGGCCGACTCGTCCCGGCGACCGCCGATGCACGGGAACAGGACGATGTCGTAGGAGGCCAACGTCGCGGGGTTGCCCACGAGTGCGGGCTCCTGCGGCGTCGTGTTGTCGATGATGGCGCCGCCGGCCGGGCCCGGGCTGCCCGGGTTGCTCGGGTTGGCCTGGAACATATGGATGCGGCCCGCCGACTGGGGGATGCCGGAGCCGTTGATCGCCGGGTTCACGAACTCGGCGTCGTCGACGCCCATCTTGCGGAGGACGCACTCGAGCGTGTCGACCGCGCCCGTGTCGATCGCGAAGCGCGGGATGTTGCCCTCGGCCCGGTTGCGCGGGAGGTGGGTCTGCGCCGCGGTGAGGGCGTTGTCCTGGCACGCGGTGACCGGCACGTTGATCACGCGACGCCACTTGCCGAGCTGGATGACGACCGGCACGTTGGCGCCGACCGGCGGGTTCACGAGCTTGAACTTGCCGTCGATGCCGGTGATGGCGCTGACGATCGACGATTGCGGCGTCGCGCACTTGTCGCAGGTCGCGCCCGTCGTGATGGGCTGGACCGGTCCACTCGGGACGTAGACGTAGGCGTTGTAGATGGGATCGGGCGTTCCGAAAGTCCCATTGGTGCCGGCGAGCACGGTGCCGCTGATCGACGTGATGCCGCCGCCGTCGCACGTGACGAAGACGCCGGCGTCCGTGGCGACGGTGCCCGTGCCGCACTGGTTGGGCGTAGTGCCGCCGCAGATTTGCGGAGCCACGCACGTACCGCAGAGCGGGGTGAGCCCGCCGCAGCCGTCGCCGACCTGACCACAGTTGGCGCCTTGCTGAGCGCAGGTCTTGGGCGTGCACACGGCGCCGCCGTCCGCGCCGCCGAGACCGCACTGGCTGGGTCCGCCGCCGCCGCAGAACGCGGGGGCAACGCAGGTGCCGCAGTTGATCGTGTTGCCGCAGCCGTCGCCCTGCGTGCCGCAGGTCGCCGTCCCGCACCCCTTGGGAACGCAGGTCGAGCCGCCGTCGACGCCGCCGAGGCCGCACGTGTTGGGAATCGGTCCGCCGCCGCAATACGCCGGCGCCGCGCAGGTGCCGCAGTTGATCGTGTTGCCGCAGCCGTCGCCCTGCGTACCGCAGGTCGCCGTCCCGCATCCCTTCGGAACGCACGGCGAGCCGCCGTCGGCGCCGCCCTGGCCGCACTGGTTCGTGCCGTTGCCGCCGCAGAAGGCCGGCGCGGTGCAGGTTCCGCAGTCCACGGTGCCGCCGCAGGTGTCGCCCTGGATGCCGCAGGTCGGAGCGCCCGGGAGCTGGGCGCACGTCTTCGGCACGCAGGTGGAGCCGCCGTCGGTTCCGCCCTGGCCGCACTTGTTGACGCCGCCGCCGCCGCAGAACGCGGGCGCCGTGCACGTGCCGCACTGAAGGGTGCCGCCGCAGCCGTCGCCTTGTTGTCCGCACGAGGCGCCGCTCGGTCCAATCTGACCGCACGTCTTGGGCGTGCACGGCGAGCCGCCGTCGGCGCCGCCCTGTCCGCAGACGTTCGTGCCGCCGCCGCCGCAGTAGGCCGGCGCGGTGCAGGTGCCGCAGTTGATGACGTTGCCGCATCCGTCGCCCTGGACGCCGCACTTGGCGTTGAGGTCGGTGCACGACTTGGGCGTGCAGTTCGAGCCGCCGTCGGGGCCACCCTGGCCGCACGTGTCGCTCCCGCCGCCGCCGCAGTAGGCCGGCGCGGTGCAACTCCCGCAGTCGATGACGTTGCCGCAGCCGTCGCCTTGCTTGCCGCAGTGCGCGCCGATGTCGGCGCAGGACCTGGGCTGGCAGAGAGGGAGGCCGCCGTCGGTCAGACCGTTGCCGCATTTGCTCGAGCCGCCCCCGCCGCAGAATTGGCCGGAGGGACACGTGCCGCACTGGATGATGGCGCCGCACCCGTCGCCCTGCGGTCCGCAGTCGAAGCCGAGGTCTACGCAAGACTTGGGTGTGCATCCACCGAAGCCTCCGCTGTCGCCTCCGCCGAAGGAGCCCGTGTCGTTGCCACCGCCGGTGGCATCGAGACCGCTGTCTCCGTCGTTGAACTGCGCAGACGAGCCGCTATCGCCGCACGACGCAGCAATGACACCCGCCAAGACCACCGACAGCGCGACAAGCCAACGAGTCGTCTGCATACAAAGACCTCTCAGGATATTCACGCTACAGAGTTTGGCGATAGGCGCAAGCAATCGTCGCGGTAAGAAGTTCGTGAAGTCGCAGGGTGCGCGCGGGCAAGCTGGTGGAGCGCGTGGGGGGCGCGGGTAGTAGTGCGCGCGGGTAGTAGGCGGGCGGGCGGGTAGTAGGCGGGCGGGCGGGAGGCGATGCGTCGCGGGTAGTAGGTGGGCGGGCGGGTGGCGATGCGTCGCGGGGGGCTTGCGCGCGAGGCCCCGCGCTTGGTTCGATGGCCGGCGTCCGGCGGTTCCGTCACCGGATGGGGAAGGCGCGCGTGAAGAAGTGCCGAGCGGTACGGACGCTCAACCTGGTCGCGTAAGGAGGGACTGCACCTCCTCGTGATCAAGGTGCACGAGAAGTGCGACGACGTCGCCGGGGCGGCCTTCGGCGAGCGCTTCGGTGAGCGCCTCGACCTCGGACGTACGCGTGCGAACCGAAGCTGGAGGAAGGCCGAGCTCTCGAAAAAACGCGTGAAAAAGGCCAGCGACCTCTCCGGGCTGGCGGCCGCGCATGTAGCCGCTGAGCTCACGGACGAAGACGGTGTCGGGACGCGCATCCTTCACGGCCCGCGCGATGTCCTCGATCTCGCGGTTGCTCCGGTCGCCCGCGCTCCCGGTGATCACGGCGAGGCGACCGCCGGAGCGGGCGCGCAGATCGGAGACGAGGTGAAGAGCGGCGCGCACGGCCTCGGGGTTGTGCCCGAAGTCGAGGAACACCTTCACTCCGCCACGGTCGACGAGCTCGCCGCGGCCGGGGTTGTCCTTCGCGCCGAAGCCGGTGATCGCGCGGACGATGGCGTCGTCGGGCAGCCCCATCGCGCGCGCCAGTCCGACGACGCCGAGGACGTTCTCCACGTTGTACCGAGCGACGCCGCCGAAGCCGAGCGGCGCGTCGACGACCTTCGCGAGGACCTTCGCGCGCTCGCCTTCTCGGACCACGATGTCGCCCCCGTCGGCGAGGACGACTGCGTCTCCACGCGCGAGCCGCTCGCGCACGACCTCGCGCGCGGCGGGCTCGGCGGTCTCCATGTCGCAGAAGAAGACGACGCGCGCCTCGAGCGAGGCCGCCAACGTGACGAGGTTGGGATCGCGCGCGTTCAAGACCACCGTGCCCGTCTTGGGCACGATCCGCGCGATCTGGCCCTTCACCTGCGTCATCGACGCGAGATCGTCGATGCCGTAGAGGCCGAGGTGATCGTCGGAGACGTTGGTGATGAGCGCCGCGTCGCACGACGCAACGGCGAGCCCGCGCCTGAGGATGCCGCCGCGCGCGGTTTCGAGCACGGCGAAGTCGATGTCGTCGCGACGCAGCACCGCGCGCGCCGCGGCCGGGCCCGTCCAGTCGCCCGTCTCGATCGTCGCCCCGTTTACGGCGATGCCGCTCGTCGACGACATGCCGACCGACCGGCCCGCCTCCAAAGCGACGCGCGCCATGAGGCGCGCCGACGTCGTCTTCCCGTTGGTGCCGGTGACGAGCACGACGGGGATGGCTGCGAGCTCGCCCCACGGGACGGCGGCGGCGTCCGGCGCCTCGTAGCGCCCGAACGTGAACGAGCGCTTGCCCGCGCCGACCGTCACCTCGGTGTCGTCCCACAAGAACGGGAGGCCGCGGCGGCCGGCCTCCGCCTCGATCGCGCGCAGGTTGGGGCTACGGTCCCTGACGAGGATCGCCGCGATCTCGGCGCACTTCGGCTCCAGCGGCAGCGGCGGCTCGCCGGACAGCGCGCGGCTCGCGGACATCCCCGCCCACTCGCTCGCCTCGGCGCACGCGAGCATCTCGTCGAGCGGCGCGGCGAAGCCGATCACCGCGCCCCCCTTGTGCGCCCGTGCGACGTGAGCGACCTCCGGCGTCATCCCCAGCGCCGTGCGCATGCGCGCGAGCTCGCGCAGGTACGCGGCCTCTGCGGTCTCCAGGGTCTCGTCGGCGTCGAGGTCGATCTCGGCGATGACGAGCGGCGTGCGCGCGAAGAGGTTTGGCCCGGTGAGCCTGCGTGCGTCGACGAGGAGCAGCTCAGTCCTCCGTCTCGCGCGCCAGCCGAACGCCGCGCTCGTCCTCGATCACGGTGGCGCCGCCGAGGAGCATGTCACTGGGGACCTCGCTGCCGCGGGGGATCGAGACCGGCGCGACCTCGAGCGGCGCGGCCGGCGGCTGCGACTTGACGTCGTCTCCTTCGGGCTTGAAGTAGATGATCTGCTTCCAGCTGCGCGACACCTTGTCGGCGAACGCGAGGAGCAAGTCGCCGCGCTTGCAGAACTTGAGCGCCGCGTCGAAGGCCTGTTGCTCGTCGGGGATGACCTGGATGCGCTCCTTCGGGAAGCCGCTGGCGATGAGCTCCGCCTCCATCATCCGCGGAACGTCCTCGGCGCCGCGGCCGCGCAGATCGTCGTCGCGACGGAGGATGATGTGATCGAACGCTTTGCCGGCGATGCGCGCCATCGCGCGGATGTCCTCGTCGCGGCGGTCGCCGGGACCCGCGAGGAGGCACACGCGGCGGCCACTGCACTCCATCCGCGTGGTCATGTCGGCCATCGCCTGGATGGCGGCCGGGTTGTGGCCGTAGTCCAGGATCACCTTGAACGGCAGCTTGTCGAAGACGTTCGTACGACCCGGCACCTGGAAGTACGTCGTGTCGAAGGTGCGGAGGCCCTGGCGGATGTTCTCCACCTTGACGCCCATGGCGTACGCCATCACCGCCGCGAACATGGCGTTCTGCACGTTGTGCATCGCCTTACCCTCGATCGTCGCGGGGATGAGGTGCGTCCAGAGCAGCGCGAGGTGCGCGCCCTTGTCGTAGAGCGTGATCATGTGGCCGTTGATGCCCTCTTCGAGGACGGCGGCGAGTCCGCCCGCGCGCAGATGCTTGCGTACGAGCTCGTGGCGCGGGTTCATCGTCACGTACGCGATCCGCGCAGCCTTGGTGTGATCGCCCATGCGCAGGCAGTTGATGTCGTCGGCGTTCAGGACGGCGCAATCGCGCGCGACCTCGACCACGATGCGCTTCACCTCGGCGAGCTGCTCGAGGGTGTCGACCCCTTTGATGCCCAGGTGGTCGGCGCTGACGTTGAGCACCGCGCCGACGTTGCAGTTGCGGTAGCCCATGCCGGCGCGGAGGAGGCCCCCGCGCGCGGTCTCGAGGACGGCGAGGTCCACGTCGGGATCACGCAGGACCATCTGGGCCGACTGCGGTCCGGTCATGTCGCCGGTCACCGTGCGCTCGCCGTCGATGTACAGGCCGTCGGTCGTGGACAGGCCGACGGTGAAGCCGTTCATCTTCTGGATGTGCGCCAGCATGCGCGCGGTCGTCGTCTTGCCGTTGGTGCCGGTGACGGCGGCGATGGGGATGCGCGCCGGCGTCCCCGGCGGGAAGAGCATGTCGATCACCGGACCGGCGACGTCACGCGGCTTTCCCTCGGTCGGCGCGACGTGCATCCGGAAGCCGGGCGCCGCGTTGACCTCGCAGATGCCCCCGCCGACCTCGCGGTAGCTCTGCGCGATGTCGGACGTGATGAAGTCGACGCCGCACACGTCGAGGCCGATCGCCTTGGCCGCGCGGACGGCCATGTCGCGGTTGTCGGGGTGCACGACGTCGGTGAGATCGATCGCGGTTCCGCCGGTGGAGAGGTTGCCGGTGCCGCGCAGGAAGAAGATCTCGCCCGGCGGCAGCACGGTGTCCTTGGTGGCGTTCTTCTTCGCCATCAGGCGCTCGGCCTGCTCGTCGAGCTCGAGACGTGTCAGCACCTTCTCGTGGCCGATGCCGCGCCGGGGGTCGGCGTTCACGAGGTCGATGAGCTGCGCGATCGTGTGCTCGCCGTCGCCCACGACGTGGCCGGGGACGCGCTTGGCGACGGCGATCAGCTCGCCGCCGATGACGAGCATGCGGTGGTCGAAGCCGTTCAGGAAGTTCTCGACGACGACGCTTCGCGCGTGCTCGCGTGCCTTGGCGAAGGCGAGGCGCACCTCCTCCTCGCTTTTCAGATCGAGCGAGACGCCGCGCCCGTGGTTCGCGTCGAGCGGCTTCACGACGACCGGAAAGCCGAGGCGCGACGCGGCGCTCATGGCGCTCTCGACGGTGCGCACGACGCGCTGGCGCGGCACCGGGAGGCCGAGGTCCCCCAGGATCTTGTTGGTCTCCTCCTTGTCGGACGCGATCTCGACGGCGATGTGGCGCGTCTCGGAGGTGACGGTCGCCTGGATGCGCTTCTGGTATTTCCCCTGCCCGAACTGGATGAGGCTGTAATCGTTGAGGCGCATCCACGGGATGTCGCGCGACTCGGCGGCGCGCACGAGCGAGCCGGTGCTCGGCCCGAGCTGCCGGCGCTGGGCGAAATCGATGAGGTCGTGGAGCTCCTTCTTGAAGTCGAAAGGGCCTGTCGCCTCGTCGTCGGAGTCGTCCTGCTTCCTCGACCGCAGATCGGTGGGGAGGAGATCCTGGAGAAGGCGCATCGCGAGGTCCCCCGCCGCCTCCGCCACGCGCTCCTCCTCGTACTCGTAGACGACGTGGTAGAGGCCCTTGGAGCCCTCGCCGCGTGTCTTGCCGAAGACGACGCTCGCGCCGGTGAGCTGCTGCAGCTCGATCGCGACGTGCTCGAGGACGTGCCCGAGCCACGTCCCGCCGTCCTCGGTGAGGCGGCGGATGAAGCCGCCTTCGGTGCCGTGCGAGCACGTGTGGGCCTTGAGCGACGGCAGCGCGCCGAGCAGGCGATCGTTGAAGCCCGGGATCTTCGCGCTCGGCCACTCCTCGAGCGCGCCGAGATCGACGGTGAGGCGCATGACGGGGAAGTGGGCGTAGAGGCTGGGGCCGCGGTAGACGCGTCGCTCGAGGAGGTGCATCGCTCCGCCTTTATATCAGCGGGCCGCGGGCGCGATTCAGGTCGTTTTGTTTCGACCAGGTTTCGGCTTCAGGTCACGTACCCTGCGCGGATGGGCACGTTCCGGCCGCTTCGCCTCGCCTCGCGGGTGCTCGCCGCGGCGGCGCTCGTGGCGTGCGCGGCCACGCCCGCGCCGATCGCGCCGATCGCGCCGGCCGGGCCGAGCGCGCGGTACGCGGACGCTACGAGCTGGCTTTGCCTGCCGGGGCGCGACGACGCGTGCGCCCGCTCCACCGACGCCACGGAGGTCCGGCCCGATCTCTCGCGCGTGGTCGTTCGCGACACGCGCGCGCCCGGCGCCGAGAAGGTCGACTGCTTCTACGTCTACCCGACCGTCGATCTCCGGCTCGGCGCCGCCAACCACGAGGACTTCGCCGATCTCGAACCGATGGCGCGCACGACGGCGGCCCAGGTCGCGCGCTTCCGGAACGTCTGCACCCTCTACGCGCCGCTCTACCGCCAGATCACGATCGGTACGTACCTGCGCTCGGCGGAGGTGAAGCGGCCGTACACCGCCGTCGCCGAGGCGGACGTGGACGAAGCGTTCCTCCACTACATGCGCCACTACAACGGCGGGCGGAAGATCGTCCTCCTCGGTCACTCGCAGGGCGGCGAGATGGTCGTCCACCTCCTCAAGCGCTTCTTCGACGGCGATCCGAAGACGCGCGAGCAACTGCTCCTGGCGATGCCGATCGGCTGGCCCATCGAGGTCCCGAAGGGGCGCGCCACCGGCGGGACGTTCGCGAACGTGCCCATGTGCACGCGCGCTGGCGAGACGGCGTGCGTCGTCGCGTACCGCTCACACGCGGTAGGCACCGACGTCGCGTCCAAGCACGCCACGCCGTCGGCCGGCCACGAGAGCGTGTGCGTGAACCCCGCCGAGCTCGCGCATGGCCCCGGCCGCCCCTTCTCGCGCGCGTTCTTGCCGACGAGCCTCGTCGCCGCCGACTCTGGCCTCGGCGACGCGGCCACGCCCTTCGTGCTCTTGCGCGACTTCTACGGCGGCGCGTGCGTCGACGGTCCGGCCGGCTACCGGTACCTCGCCGTCTCGGCGACCCCACCTCCCGGCGACCTCCGCACGAGCCCGATTCGCTTCTCGAGTCTCTGGCTCCGCGGCGCTCTCGGCCTCCACCTCCTCGACTACCAGTTCGCGCAAGGCGATCTCGTCGACCTCGTCGCGGAACGCGCGGGTGCGCTGCAGTAGTCCACCAGGGGTCGTGTGGGCCAGCGTGCGACGGACCGCCCGGCAGTCCCCCGCGTACCAATTCGGGACGCCTCACCGACAAAGTCCGAGTTCGGGACGCGGCCCGGCGGTAACGTTGGATCGTGCCCGTTTCCCCCGAAGCCAAGGGCCCTGCGATGCGCGTGGCGGTCGTGGACGACGACGCGGTCACGCGCCGCCTCGTGCGCGCGTGGCTGGAGCCCGAAGGCTACGAGGTCGTCGAGTTCCCCGCGGGTCGCGGCGCGGTGGAGGCCGGCGGCGACGGCTTCGCGGCGATGTGCCTGGACCTGGGCCTCGGGGACATGGACGGCCTCGACGTGCTTCGTCACGTGCGCGCGAACAGCCCCGAGCTCTCCGTGCTCGTCGCGACGAGCGAGACGTCGCACGACGCCGTAGTCAACGCGATGCGGGCCGGCGCCCATGACTACGTCTTCAAGCCCCTCGACCGGCAGCGCTTCGTCACCTCGGTGCGCGCTGCCGTCGAGAACGCCGCCCTGCGGCGGAAGGTCGTGACGCTGCACCGCGAGCTGTCGGGCACCCGAGGGTCGCGCGCCATCGTCGGGACGAGCCGCGCCGTGCAGACCCTCATGACGACGATCGAGCGCGTGCTGGGCAGCGAGGTGGTCGTCTGCATCCTCGGCGAGAGCGGCTCGGGCAAGGAGCTCGTCGCGCGCGCGCTGCACACCGAGGGGCGTCGCAAAGGCGGTCCGTTCGTCGCCATCAACTGCGCCGCGATCCCCGAGAATCTGCAGGAAGCCGAGCTCTTCGGCTACGAGAAGGGAGCGTTCACCGGCGCCGGCGCCACCTACCGCGGCCGGTTCGAGCAGGCGGAGGGCGGGACGCTGTTCCTCGACGAGGTCGGGGACATGAGCGCGGCGACGCAAGTGAAGCTCCTGCGCGCGCTCCAAGAGAAGACGGTCCGGCGCATCGGCGGCACGACGGATCTTCCCACCAACGTCCGCGTCGTGTGCGCGACGCACCGGAATCTCGAAGCCGAAGTGGCAGCGGGTCGGTTCCGCGAAGATCTCTACTTCCGCATCATGGTCTACCCCATCGACGCGCCGCCCCTCCGCGACCGCACCGAGGACATCCCGCTGCTCGTCGCGCACTTCACCCGCTCGTTCCGCGACGACGTCGGCCGGGACATCTCACGCGTCTCGCAGGAGGCGCTCGAGGCGCTGATGGCGTACCGCTGGCCGGGCAACGTCCGGGAGCTGCAGAACGTCGTTCACCGCGCGATGCTCTCGTGCGCGACCGATCAGATCGAGCTGTCCGACCTGCCGCAAGCGCTCCGTGACGTGCTCCTCCCTCCTCTACCGCGCGCACCGCGCGCCCAGGGGGCCCCGGTCGCGACGCCGCAAGCCGGCGCGGGGTTGCCCACGTTGCTCCTCTCCGAGCTCGAACGCCTGGCGATCGCCGAGTCCCTCCGCACGTCGACCGGCCACATAGGCAAAGCAGCGAAGCTGCTCGGCATCGGACGCTCCACCTTGTACCGGCGCCTCCTCGAGCTGGGGATGGAGTCGAGCCGCGCCGAAGAGGAGCCGTGAAGGACGCCTCGCCGAACGACGTCGACGCCCTGCGTGCCGAGAACGATGCGCTGCGCGCCGAGCTCGCGGCCGCACGCGCGTCGGCCGAGGCCGAGAAGGAGGCCCAGCTCCGCCAGGAGACCACGCTCCGCGAGGCGAAGGACAGCGCGGAGGCCGCCAACCGGGCCAAGGACACGTTCCTCGCGCGAATGAGCCACGAGCTGCGCTCGCCGCTCCACGTGATCCTGGGCGCCGTCGAGCTCCTGAGCGCGGACGCGGGCGGACGCGACGCCGGGACGGTCCAGAGCATCGACTCCGCGTCGCGGAGCCTTCTCGCGCTCATCGAGGATCTGCTGGATCTGTCGAAGATCCGCGCCGGCACGTTCTCCGTCGCGATGCGCCCCTTCCATCTGTCCCAGGTCTTCGACGACACGATCGGCGCGATGCGGACGCTCGCCGACGCCGCCGGTGTCGAGCTGGTCCTCTCGCGTCGGGGCGTGCTCCCGGCGTACGCGAGCGGAGACGCGGGACGGATCCGGCAGATCGTCACGAACCTCGTCTCGAACGCGATCAAGTTCGCGCGCGCGGGCCGTGTGGATGTGCGTCTCACTGGCCGGGGCGACATCCTCCACGTCGAGGTCACGGACGAAGGTCCCGGGCTCACGCCCGACGACGAGCGCGCGCTCTTCGACGAGTTCCAGCAGGGGGCGGCCGGCAAGCGCCGCGGCGGCGCAGGGCTCGGCCTGGCGATCAGCCGGCAGCTCGTCAGGCAAATGGGCGGCGAGATGGGCTACTACCCGAACCCCGCCGGCCGCGGCGCCGCGTTCTGGTTCGAGCTCCCGCTCGAGGAGGCGACGCAGGACGACTGGGTCGTGGCCTCGCGGCGTTCGTCGATCCCGTCGATGCCGAATGCCGCGCGCATGTCGAGCCGCGCGCCCGTGCTCATCGTCGAGGACACGCCCGCGAGCCGCGTGTGGGCGACGCGCACGCTCGAAGCGCGCGGCTTTCGCGTCGTGGGGGTCGACTCCGGCGAGGCCGCGCTCGAGGAGCTGAAGCGCGGCACGTTCTCCGTCGTCCTGATGGACTGGCACATGGCGGGCATGGACGGCCTCGCGACCACGCGCGCCATCCGCGCGCTGAGCGGCGACATGCGGAGCGTCCCCATCCTCGGCCTAACGGCCAGCGCGCAGGAGGGCGATCGCGAGGCGTGCGTGGCCGCGGGAATGAACGAGTGCCTCTTCAAGCCAACGTCGAGCCGCGCCCTCCTACGCGCCATCGATCGCCTTGTGCAGCCGCTCGTGCCGAAGATCTCCATGCCCGCCGCGCCGCTCGCGCCGGCGATCGGCTCGGACGTGGCGACGCTCCCGCGAGAGGTGCTGCGCGAGCTGTCGGAGCTGTTCGATCGCGACGCGGGTGAGCTGGTGCGGGCCGTGGAGCAGGCTGTCGCACAGGACGACAGGGAGGATGCCGGCCGGCGACTGCATGCGCTGAAGGGGCTCGCCGGCAACCTCGGCATGACGGCGCTGCGCGAGCTCGTCCAGGAGCTCGAAGCCGCGCTCCGGGCGGGGGCAGATTGCGATGCGCTCGCGACGAAGATCCCTCTTCTCGAGCGGCTTCGCGCCGAAGCCTCGCGCGCGTTCGCGGCGCTCAGCGGTCGCTGACCCATCCGTCCCGAAACGGGACGTTCGAGATGAGATCCTTGTCCCGTTCTGGGAACGCGGGCGCATCTTGGACCCATAAATGATTGATATCACGTGGCTCGCGGAGCGGCCCCGAGGTTGCAAAGAGGTAAGCCATGCAACTCTCCTCCTCGTTCGGTTTCGCGGTCGCGGGCATCATGACGGCCTTCATCCTCGGTGGATGCTCGGGCGGCACGGATCACCCGACGTCCTCCGCGGGCTCGATCGTGGACCCCGGCCCGGCCGCGGAGCCCGGCCCCACCGCGACGCCCGGCTCGACGGTCGTGGCGTGCGCGGAGGAGGGCGCGACGGCCCGCTGCGCCCAGCTCGGTGCGCGCAACGGCCAGTACGTCCTCTGCGGCCGCGGCACGAAGACGTGCAAGGGCGGCAGCTGGAGCGAGTGCGCGGCGCCCGAGGGCGAGACCGAGTTCTACCCGGCGACGGCCGCTTGCGACCCCTGCGATACGGACGGCGTCACGCGCGTCTGCAAGATCTCGCTCCCCAACCAGGGCAACGTCCACGCGTGCGCCCAGGGCAAAGAGACGTGCACGGGCGGCTACTGGAGCAACTGCAAGTAACTAGCTCGCTCTAGCGTTCGGCGGCGGCGGCACGACGCGTCTCCAGGTCGAAGGTGCCCCCTTCGATCAGCACGTGCAGGCGCACGTTGGTCATGCAGACCGGGCGTCCCTCTTTGGCCTCCGCGATGGAGGAGTGCGTGAGCTCGGACGTATCGACGATCGTCAGCGCCCCGGCGCCGACGACGGTGAGCTTGCGCTCCGGGTCGATGAACGCCGCCGTGTCCTCGTCGAGGCCGACGCCGACCGCGAACGGGTTGTAGGCGAGCGCCGTGAGGAGGCGCCCGAGGCGATCGCGCTGACGGAAGTGCTGGTCGACCATGATGCGGTTCGAGAGGCCGAACCCCGGCACGAGCGTCACCGCCCCGGCGTGGGGTGTGTGCCCCTCGGCGCCGTAGGCGATCATGTGCTCGCTCAGGATCGCGGCGCCGGCGCTGGTGCCGCCGACGGTCACGCCGTGGGCGTTGGCGCGACGGATGGCGCGCGCGACGAGCGTGCCGCCGAGGATCGTCGTGAGCCGGAGCTGGTTGCCGCCGGTGATGAAGATGCCGTTCGCGCGGTCGATGTAGTCGAGCCACTCCTTCTTGTTCGCGTCGTCGCGCGTCTGGAAGGGGAGCGCCTTCGCCTCGTCGGCGCCGAGCTTCTTGAAGAGCTTCTCGTACCTCCGCCCGGTGTCCTCCATCGTCGAGGCGGTGGGGATGATGACGATCCGCGCGCCCTCGCCGCCCGAGACGTCGAGGAACTTCCGGAGGACGTGGGATTGCCCCTCCTTGTCCTCGGCACCGCCGATGGGGACGATGTAGCCGCGCTTTCGATCGGTGGGGATTTTCGATGGGCTCATGAATTCGCTTTCGAAGGGACGCGCTCGGAGGTGCGCTCGAAGCTGCCGAGCGCGACGGGGGCGCCCGCGCGGACGACGAAGCGCCCGCACGAGACCACCTCGCGTATGCGGTGCGCGTCGTCAAGCACGACGAGATCGGCGTCGGCGCCGACCTCGACCCTGCCCTTGCGGGAGAGGCGCAGGACATGCGCGACGTTGCGCGTAAAGACGGGCAGCACGTCGCCCAGCGCGTGGCCACGGGACAGCAAGATTTCCAGGGTTTCGGCGATCGCCGAAGGGCGGCCGACGTCCATCGCGACCAGGCGCCCGCTGGCGTCGAACGTCGGCAGGCAGCCGCCGCCGTCGGAGCTGACGGTCAGGAGGTTCCGCGGCGCGTCGCTCGCGAGGTAGCGGGCGATGGCGTCCGGCGCCGAGTACGCGTCCTCCCCGTCGTCCACGGGGAAGGCGGTCACGTCGACCGTACATCCGCGGCGCGCGAGGTCCAGCGCCTCCTCGAAGAGGCGCGTCTTTCGGTTCACGTGGGTCGGGTAAAAGACGCGGGCGGGGAGCTCCGTCGTGTCGAGCGCGCGGCGCACGAGCTCGAGGCCGCGCGCGCCGTCGCCGAGGTGAAGGTGGAGGACGCCCGCCTTCCCGCTCATCAGGCCGCCCACGTGGCAGTCGGCGGCGAGGCGCACGAGCTCGTCGAACGTCGGCTGCGACGACCGGTGATCGCTGATCGCCAGCTCGCCGACGCCGATCACCGGATCCACGAACGCGAGATCGCCGCGCACCGAGCCGGTGAGCGTGATCGGCGGCACCTCGTAGCTGCCCGTCCAGCACCAGGCCGAGAGCCCTTCCTCGCGCAGGCCGAGCGTCGCGGCGACGAGCGAGGCCACGTTGCGGGTCGTGCCGTCGGTCCCGAGGACGCCGATCGCGGTCGTGACGCCGGCAAGCGCGAGCGCGGACATGGTGACCGGAGGCACACGCGAGCTGGGCCCGGACTCTCCGCCGCCGCCCGTGAGGTGGACGTGCGCGTCGAGGAAGCCCGGGAGGAGGCGGGCGCCGCCGAGGTCTATGACGTCGCAGAGCGCAGACGGCAGCTCCGGGAGCTTGGATTCGATCGCGAGGATGCGCCCGCCGCCCACGAGGATATCCCGCCGGCCCAGACGCTCTGGCGCGAAGAGCTCGGCGTTGCGCAGGAGGGTGAGCGAGGCGGGAGCAACCACGGACCTGCTCGTAGCCGAATTCGCGCTCCAAATCACGCGGTCATCGCGAGAGTTGCTGCGTGAACGCTCCGTCGCGGGCGACGTCCCAGGCCTCGAGGCGCACCCACTCGGCGCCGCGCAAATCGACCGGGAGGGTCACCAGACGGCGCCCGGGCTCCGTCGCCCCGGCCACAGAAAATACGGCGCGCCCGACCACGCCCGCGCGGCTCCACACGACCTCGATGCGGTCGAGCGGCAGGGTCCACGCGATGTCCGTGCGCACGCCTGCGTCGTCCCACGCGACGTCGTGGAGCAGCACCTCGCCGGTGGTCGTGAAGAAGTCGCCGCGGCGAAGGACCTCGAGGACGCCGGACCAATCGTCTACACCGGGGACGCGAGCCATCCGCAGGTAGTTCGCGTTCATGTGGGCGTAGAGCTCGTGGCCACGGTCCACCTCGAACACGTCGACCTCGCCGAGGACCTGTTTTTTCTGGCCCCACGCGCGCATGTCGTCCATGAGGCGCAAGCTCCGATCGCCGAGCCTGGGGAGCGACAGGTCGCCGGGCATGGCTTTCCAGGTCGCGCCGAGCCAGCCAGGGCTCGTGTAGAACGGCTCGTTCTTGTAGGCGTCCGGCGCGTGCGCGCTCGCCTTGATGCGTGGATGGGCTGTCCACGCGAGGGCGTGCTCGGCGGTGAGGAGCGCGAGGGCGTCGGACTTGCTGCCGAGGCGGTAGACCGTGCCGTACGGCGCGAGCGACTCCGCGAAGGGGGCGGCGGGCTCGCGGTTCCATGTAAAATACACAGGCTTCGGAAAGAGCATCATGAAGTGCCCGTTCTCGTCGCCGGGCGCCGGGTTGCCGACGTGCATCACCCCCTCCTCCGACGGCAGGAGGAGGAGCTGATCGTCGGAATGGCGGCGAACGAGGTCGAAGAGGATGCGCTGGTCCTCGAGGCGCGGCGTGCCGGAGTCGTCCCAGTGCGCATCGAAATGAAACTCGGCCAGGTGGGCGATGTTGACGCCGAGACGCTTCAGGACGTGCACGACCTCCGGCGCGTTGGGCGTCCCTGCCTCCTCGTTCGCCGTGAGGCGCGCGTGCCAGTGGCTCGTGAACGTGACCCTGCCGGGCATCGGCGCGAACGCGTCCTGGTGCGTGAAGGCGCGCACGCGCGCGAACGCGGCCTCGGCGCGACCCGGATCGAGGAGGAGGAAGAGATCCAGGTGCTGGGCGGAGCCCGCGGGCGCGTCGAACCATGGGGAGAACCGGCCGCCGCCGCTCGGCGCCTGACGGATCCCGACGCTGCCGACCCCGGCCTCGCAGAAGCCGAGGTTGGTGCTGTAGTCGCGCGGAAAGAAGTACGCATGCGGCGGCGGAAAAAGGGCGATGGAGCCCGCGTCCCACTCGGCGGCGATGGTCCGGTAGCGCACGGTGAGGGGCGCCCGCTCGCCGGCCGCGAGGCGCCGCTCGACCGCGTCGTCGTCGGGCGACGGGATGACCGCGATGCGCTCGACAGGCCCCTCGAGCCCGGCGTCGTAGAAAAATGCGACGCCCGTGTCGGGCTGCGTCAGCTCGGCCTCGAGGTGGACGAGGGGGCTCCCCGCGTACAGGCGCACGCGCAGCTCACCTTGGAACGGACCGGCAGAGAGGCGCGAGAACGTCACCGAGCCCCGGTCCAAGCTCGCCTCGGCACGAACGCTGGCGAGCGAGAGCTCGGCGCGCGCGCGGGTGCTCGGCCGATCGGCGGGGCTGTCGAAGAACACGTAGGGCCCCGCCCCGCTGCGCGAGCCGGTGACCACCTCGAAGCGAGGCGAGAGCCCGCGCACGACAACGCGCGGCGCCCCCGCGCCGTCCGAGATCGCGAGCGACGCGAAGAGCGGACCACCGCCCAGCGCGAAGGCGATCTCGGCGGTCCGCCCGTCCCCCGCCGGCCACGTGGCCCGCAGCGCCTCGCCGTCGCGCGCGAAGACGACGCGTGCGTCGCCGGCGGGCGCGGGGAGATCGACCGTCACGTCGGCGGGGCGCACGGGGTTGGCGACGTCGCGATCCGCGCAGCTCGACGCGAGCGCCACGAGGAGCACGAGTGCAAGGAAGAAGCGCCGCACGCCTCATCGTAGCGCGCTACGATGGTCCAGGATGCTTCGCTTCCTCGCCGTCGCGTGCGCTCTCGTTCCCGTCCTCGGCGTCGCCATCGGCGCGTGCAAGAGCGAGGCGCAGATCGCCCGTTCGCCCGGGGCGGCCTGCGCGACGCCTCCGAGCGACAAGCGCGTGTGCGTCGTGGCCCCCGGCGAGTTTCCCCCGCCCGACTGCGATCCGTCGGAGCAAGTCTGCGGTGCAGGCGGCCTGTGCGCCATCGACGAGGCCAAGTGCGGCGCCAAGGGGACGTGCCTCCCGCTCGCGTCGAACCGTGGCCGGACCACCCAGGATTTTCGCATCCGGCGCCTCGCCATCGCCGCGCCCGACGCGCTCGCCGCCCTGCCGCTGCAACGCGGCATCATCACGCGCGACGTCGACCTCCCCAACAAGGAGTGCGGGGAGACAGGCCTCGGCTCCTTCAACTGGCTGCTCCGCGTCGACAGGACCAAGGCCACCCTGACCACCGGCGGCGCGCCCAAGGCCGACGATCCCTTCGGCGCAGGCTTCTGCTTTCACGATCACGACGTCGCGGGGAAGCGCGTCGCGCCGGTGACAGGAGTGAGCCTCACGCTCAAAGGCGACACGTTCACCTCTGCCACGATCCCCAAGCTCACGATCCCCATCTTCCGCGACGACGGCTCTGCGATCCTCTTGCCCCTCACCAACGTCACGTTCAACGCCGTGACGATCTCGGCGGACGGCAACTGCATCGGCGCATTCAACGACCATGCGCTGGCGGCAGATTGCTCCGACGACGCGACCAAGTGCTCGAAGTGGAAGACGTCCGGCGCGATCGCCGCGTTCATCACGCTCGAAGAGGCCGACGCGGTCGCGGTGCCGGACCTCGGGCAGAGCCTGTGCGCGGTGCTCACGAAGAGCACGCCGGGCGCGGACGGCAAGTGCGCGCGCGAGAACGGGAAGATCAAAGCGAAGGGAGACTACTGCGGCGCGACGGCCAAGGCGTGCGACTGCCAGGACAGCTTCTGGCTCGCCGCGACCTTCGCCGCCAGCGCGGTCACCATCAACGACGGCGCGAGCGTGAAGCTGTGCTCGGGAGGTAGCCCTTGAGCCTTCGTCTCCTCGCCGCAGGCACGCTCGGCGTCGCGCTCGTCACGGCGGCGTCGTGCAAGCAAGACCCGACGACGACCGATCGCGTCTGCACGCCAGGCAACTACGTCTTCTGCCGCTGCAAGAATCGCTCGGAGGGGACCAAGCTCTGCCACGCCGACGGGCTGAGCTTCGACGCGTGCTCCGCGTGCGATCCGTCCGAGGAGCTTCCTCCGGCGCCTGGCCCCGCCGAGGACGCGACGACGCCCGACGCGCGCGAGTCGAAGGACGGCAGCGGCGGCGACTCCGGTGGCGACGCGACGGGCGTAGCCAGGCCTACGCCAGGCGAGCTCCTGATCACCGAGGTCATGTACGATCCGTCAGGCACCGAGCCCGATGCGGAGTGGATCGAGGTCTACAACGCGGCGCCCACCCCGCGCCTCTTGAGCGGCCTGCAGCTGAAGGACGGGGGCAATCGAACCGAGGCTATCCCGGCCGATCCGCCGTTCGTTCTCGCGCCGGGTCAGTACGCGGTGCTCGCCCGTGACACGGCAGCGGCCGTCGCGGCGCTCGTGCCCAAGGGGACGATCCTGCTCGAGTACGGCGCTGGGGTGGCCGTCTCGCGCGGTGTCCTCCTCGCGAACGGGGTCGGCGGTGCCGTGTGGCTCATGGACGGGACGACGACGATCGCAGGCTCGCTGTACGGAGGCTGGTTCAACCAGACCACGCCGGGGGGAAAGTCGGTCCAGCTGAAGACGCTCTCGCTCGACGCGAGCGCGCAGCAGGCGTCGTGGTGCCTCTCGTCGAACCCGTGGGCGACGGGCTCCGATCGCGGCACGCCGGGCGCAGCGAGCGACTGCCCCTAGCCGATGAAGGCGGCACGCGACCTGACGCTGCTCGACTGCTTCGGCCTCGGGATCAACGGCATCGTCGGCTCCGGGATCTTCCTCCTCCCGGCGGTGCTGTTTCGTCGGGCGGGCGGCGCGGCGCCGTGGGCTTGGCTCCTCGTCGGCGCGTTCTGCTCGCTCGTGGCGCTGTCGTTCGCGGAAGCGGCGGGGCGCACGGACCGGCAAGGGGGCCCCTACCGCTACGCGATGGACGCGTTCGGGCCGTGGGCGGCGCTCCTCGTCGGCTGGACGTCGCTCGTGAGCACGACGCTCGGCTTCTCGGCGGTCGCGCACGCGTTCGCCGAGCACGCGGTCGTCTGGGCGGGCACGTCGGATCCGATCTGGCGCCACGCCTGCGTCGCGCTCCTCGTCGTCGGCCTCTCCGTCGTCAACGCGACGGGCGCACGTCCGGGCGCGCGGACGTCGTCGTTCGTGAGCATCGCGAAGGTCGGGGCGCTCGCGCTCTTTTGCGTGTTCGGCCTGCCCGAGGTCGACGCGCGCTCGCTCGCTGCGCTGCCGGCGCCCGACGTCGGCGAGGCGGGCGGCATCCTCGCGGCCGCATCCGCGGGCCTCTTCGCGACGACCGGGTTCGAGTACGTGCCGGTGCCCGCCGGCGAAGCGCGCCGTCCGCAGCGCGACGTCGGCATCGCGGTCGTGGGCAGCGTCCTCGGCGCGACGGTGCTCTACGCGCTCGTGCAGCTCGTCGTGGCGGCGCGCGCTCCCGACCTGGCGCACGCGAAGACGCCGCTCGTCGACGCGGCGAGGTCCATGTTCGGCGAGACCGGCGCTCGCCTCATGCTCGCGGCGGCGCTCGTCAGCGCGTTTGGGTTCTGCGCGAGCGCGGCGCTCGTCGCCCCGCGCTACGTCGAGTCGCTCGCCGCGGACGGATTTTTGCCGTCCTTCCTGGCGCGAAGGTCGCCGCGCTGGGGCACGCCGGTCGCGGCCGTCGCGGTCGAGGCCGTGGTGGTCACGGGACTGGGGGCGAGCCTCGATTTCGAGCGCCTCGCCAACGTCTCGGTCGTCGCGATCGTCGTGCAGTACATCGGTACGGCGCTGGCGGTCATCGCGCTTCGCCGCAAGAATGGCCCCAGCGACGGCTTCCGGCTGCCATTCGGTCCCGTCGTGCCGCTCCTGGCCGCCGCAGGCAGCTCGATGTTCCTCGTCGTCGCCGATCACCGCGACGTGGTCGTCGGCCTCGCCATCCTCGCGGCAGGCGGCGTGCTCGGCGCGCTCGTGCGCTGGCGAGCAGGCGTCTAGCCCTCTTGTGAATCGTCGGCGTCGATCGCGACGAGCAGGCCGCTCGCGAGCGCGGCGGGGAGAGAGCGGTGCCAGCCCGCGTAGCTTGCCTCGCTGCCCAGGCAGAACGACGAGACGCCGAAGACCGCGCGGGCGAGCGGGCGCATCGCCTCGTCCTCGCCGGCGGAGACGAACGCGCGCGCCACGTTGGTACGGACGTCCTCAGGGAGGCCCTTCCGCGCGCCGATCACGTCGGCGGGGATTGCGCCGAACGTCGCGAGCACCCGCAAGGAAGGGTCGGGCTTGCCTTGCTGGACGAGCAGCCCGGCGTCGTCGGCCGAGCCGTGGGTGCCGGCGACGTCGGCCTCGCTGCTCCGGACCGCGTCCAGCGCCGCGGGGTGCGAGCCGAGGAAGCGCTCGATCGCAAAGAGGCCCTGCGGCCCGAGCCCGCGCGCGTGCAGCTGCCCGCGCGGCAGCACGTAGCCGGCGGCGCTGAGCGGATCGACCCACGCCGCCCGCGTCCCTCGGAGGTCCTCGAGCGCCCGGATCGCCGAGTCGGGGCGCACGACGAGCACGGCCTGGTACGTCGCGCGGCCCTCACGCTGCAGCGTGACGAGCGGAACGGTGAGCTGCTTTCGCTCGAGCCGCACGTACACGAGCGGCGGGAGCCAGGCGAGATCGAGCTCCCCTTCCTGGACGCGCTCGGCGAGCCGCTCGTAGCTCGCCGCCGCTTCGTGGACGAGCGTGACTCCGGCGCGCGCGGACACCCAGGCGAGGAGCTCGGCGAGCGGCGCCTCGACCTCCGGACGCCCCTGCGCCGAGAGCCCGAAAACGATGCGCGTCGCCTCCTCCGACATCCAGGAGGAGAGTAGTGCAAGTCGGCCCGCCCCGCGTGTACACTTGCACGGTAATTTGCCGTCCTAATTGCCCAAATTGCCTCGAGAAGCGTGGTTCTGGCGGTCGTCATTGACCCGCCACAGAGACGTCAACGAAATGTGAGTTTCTTCCTCCCCTCAACCCCGATCGTGCGCTAGAGACTCCCGCCCTTAAGGAGGTGTCTGATGCGTGTTGTCGGGATCTGCGCTTCTGTCCTCGCGGCTGCCATGATGGTGTCGACGCCGGCCCTCGCCGCGCCGTCCGGCGATCCGTCGGCGGCCAGTACCTCGGCCCCGGCCGACAAGAAGCCGACGAAGGGGTCGCGCAAGAAGAACCCGAAGAAGGCGGACGCCGCTTCCATGGACGGTGCGTCGCCTGCGGCCGCTGCCGCGGTGGCGCCCGCCACCAAGAAGCCCCGCGGCAAGAAGCCGAAGAAGGGGGAGACCCCCGCGCCCGAGGCCGTCGTCGCTCCGACGCCCGCGCCGGTGGTCGCGCCCGCGCCGGTGGTCGCGCCCGCGCCGGTGGTCGCGCCCGCGCCGGAGCCGCCCGTCGCCGTCAGCACGACGTCGCTGACCAGCGCCGAGGTCCCCGCGAAGACGGAGGAGAAGCCGGCCCTCGCGAAGCAGGAGACCAAGCAGGACGACGGCATGGTCGACGTCCACATCGACTCGCCGCGCGCCGTCAGCCTCGAGAAGCGCTCGAGCGACGCCACCTGGCAGAAGGCGTGCGAGTCGCCCTGCGACACGAAGGTCGGCGTGAGCGACGAATACCGCATCGTCGGCGCCGACATGAACGAGTCCCAGGCGTTCCGCATCGACGCGAGCAAGGGTCGCGTCGTGCTGAAGGTGGATCCGGGCACGCCGGGCGGCCAGACGCGGGGCCTCGTGACGCTCATCGGCAGCGGCGCGGTCCTCGCGGGCGGCGTCGTGGTGATGCTCGTGGGCGTCAAGCACCACGGCAACGCTGACGGCGAGCTCTCGCAGTCGAGGAACGACGGCGCGCTCCTGGCCGGTGGCATCATGGTGTTCGCCGGCATCGTCGGCAGCATCGTCGGCACCTCGTGGCTCGTCACCAACGCACACACCGGCGTCGAGGGCAACGTGAGCGGGACGATGGACGAGAAGGCCCGCCCGGTGGGCACGACGGCGCGCCTGCCGATGTGGAACACCCCCAAGCAGGTGGGTGTCCCCGCGGTCACGACCGTCCCGGTCTTCTCCGGTTCGTTCTGATCGATCTCGACGCGCTCGTCTCCGCGGGCTTCGTGTTCGACCTCGAGTGGGGTCGCGCGCTCAGCAGCCATGACACGATGGCGCTCGTCGCGCTCGCCCGACTCGCCGAACGGGGCGGGTGGGGCGTCGCGCGCGTGGAGGCCTTCGCCCGCGCCTACCGCGAGAAGCTGAGGCCCGCGCCGCCGGAGTCCCCTCCGCTGGCTTCGCTCGAGCAGCTCGCTCCCGACGACGCATGGGCGCTGGCAGGCGAGTACGCGCTCCTCGCGGACTTCACGCGCTGGCTCGGCGCGCGGATCGCGCACGAGGGGCCGGAGGCGGTCGCGCGAGAGACGCTCACGCGGCTCGGCCGAGGGATGCCCGGCGCCGCGGGGCACGGCCTGCTCCGGGTGGCGTTCGCGTTCGAGCTGCGTGCATGCGTTCGCGAGGAGACGTTCCGTGAGGAGCTCACGCGCGCTCTTGGCTATTTCGCGGCGCGTAGCCTCGTCCTCGCGCCGCGAGATGGCCAGGCATCACCGCGCCGGGATCTGGACGAGGCGCTCGCGACGACGCCGCCGTTGCCCGAGCCGCGACGCCTCTCCCTGCGCCGACTCGGCCTCATCTCGCTGCAGCACACCGCCATCGCGCGCTCACGCACGGAGGCCACGCGCCGCGCGTTCGCCGAGGTCGGCCCGCCGGCCGATCCGAGGGCGACGCTCGGTCACCTCGCGGGCATCGCGGCGACGCTGCCCGATTTCACGCTCCTCCACGCGCTCACCACCGGGCACGCGATCCTCACCCTGTCGTCCGCGCTGCCGGGCCTCGACACCGCGGAGCTCTTCGCGGGCTGGTCGCACTTCGTCCTGGCGACGGCGCTCGTCCAGCCGCTGCCGCGCATCGCCGCGCCGCGCCGTGCTGCGCCTGACGCCCCGGACGCGCCCGACGTAGGGGAGATCCTGGCGCCGCTCGCCACGAGCCCCGATGACCACGCGGCCAAGGCCGCATTCGCGCTAATCGCGCTCCACGACGCCACCGGCGACGCGCGCTTCCTCGCCGCTGCGAAGAGCTACGTCGACGCGTTCGCGTGAACGGCGAGCGGCAGCGAGTCCCGGACCTCGTTCGCCGGAGGCAGTGAGATCGTCACCGTCGTCCCACGACCGACCTCGCTCTCGATCCGCATCGTTCCGCCGAAGCGGCGCACCAGATCGTGGCACACCGTCAGCCCGAGCCCGGTGCCGACGCCGATCGGCTTCGTCGTGAAGAACGGCTCGGTCACGCGCCCGAGCAGCTCCGCCGGAATGCCGCGCCCGGTGTCCTTCACCGAGAGCACGGCGTGGCCGTCGTCGTCCGCGCCGAGGCGGACCACGATCGCGTTCTCCTTCTCCGCTCCGTCGGGGATCGCCTGCGCGGCGTTCACCAGGAGGTTCACCAGGATCTGCCCGAGTCGGGTCTCGCTGGCGATCACCTCGGGGCATGGCCCGAGCTCGGTGCGGAGCTTGGCGCGGTTACGCACTTCACCGGCGACCATTCGCACGCTCGCCGCAACGACGCCGCGCAGGTCGACGCGCGAGAGCTTCTCGTCGTCGCCGCGTGCGAACGTCTTCAAGTCCTGCACGATGATTTTCACGCGTGCGGCGCCGTCGATCGCGTCGCGCAGCGCCTCCTTGTGGTCGGAGCTCGTGGCCTCGCCGTCGAGGTAGTCGAGGTTGGCGAGCACGTACGACAGCGGGTTGTTGATCTCGTGCGCGAGGCTCGCCGACAGCTGCCCGAGCGACGCGAGTCGATCGGCGCGCAGCATCTGAGCCTCGCGCTCCGCCTCGGCCTTCCGGTGCTCGGCAAGGGCGAGCTCCTCCTGCGCTGTCTCGCGGAGCCACTCCTGCGCGACGGCCATCAGAAAGAGGAGGCTGCCGAAGAGGACCGAGACGAGGACGTTGCTCGACGCCGCCAGGGCAGGCGGCATGCGGTCAGGCAGGGCGACGCCGGCGGCGTGAAGGCCGATGTACACGAGCAGCTCCCCCGCGCACGCGGCCATCCAGGTGAGCCCGGTTCGGCGGCCGGCGATGGCCATCGCGATGAACGGGATCGCCGAGAGGCTCACGAGCGGTGGCGACGCGAGGCCGCCGCGCAGGAAGACGCCCCAGCTCGTGGCGACGAACCACGAGAGCGCGATGAGGTTTCCCCCGAACGGCAGAGACCGGCTGCGCAAGAGCGCCGCGGGGGCGAGGGAGCTGGCCACCCCGGCCGCGAGGGGCGCGACGACGTGCACGAAGGGGATGCCGAACAGGAAATAGTGGGTCGCCGCGAGCGTCGTGCCCCCGACTCCGCCGAGCAGGCCAAACGCCGCGACGAGGCGCGCACGGCGACGGACGTCAGGGGAGTCGCCGGAGAACTCCCGGGTGACGGCCCCATCGAACGGGAGAATGTGCAGCATCTCACCTTGATGCGAAGCAACTCCCGCGCCTCCACTACGGCCCGAGAAACGGCGGCGGAAGTGGACGCCGCGCGTCGCGACCGTCATCGCGCTGACGGCGGTGCGACCGGCGTGTCAGCTCTGCTGACGCAGCGGAACCAGCGCGCGCAGGCGCTCGTCTCTCAGGAACAGCCCCACCCACACGAGGACGCCGAGGACGATCGGCGCCACGAAGGGCTCACCTATGCGCACGTGCGTCGCGACGGCGCCGCCCAGGTAGCCGGTGAGCAAGATCGCGCCGAGCACCGCCGTCCGCGGCACGATGTACGCGATGACGCAGGCGAGCTCGAGGATGCCGATGCCGGTGAGGGAGCCCTCGGTGTACCCGAGCTTGCCGGTGAACTGCTCGACGATCTGCGGCGCGTGCGACAGCTTCATGGCGGCGCTCATGACCAAGGCGAGGACAGGCAGCGCGCTCGCGACCCGACCGCCCCAGAGGGCGGCTTTTCCCGTGCTTCCACTCATCTTGTCTAGGATGCAGGCACTTGTCGGAGCGTTGCGCGTGCGAGCGCACACTTCTCAGCTCACTTCTGGTGTACTGGCGCCGCGTGCGAAGCTTCGTCATCATCGGGCAGAGCGCGGTCGCGTCCGACGACTTCTTGCTCCACGACTTCGCCGGTACGAGCGGTCGCCTCGACGTCCTCGCGCGGTGCGTGCGGGCAGCCCTGCTCTTTTCGCACGGCGTCCGGCGCGACGCGTGCGTCTATCTGGTGCTGCTCGGCGGCCCGCGCGCCCCCAGGGTGGTGCGCTTCCAGGGAGCGGTCGCCAAGTTCGTTCGCCCGGACGAGCGCAACCTCTCGGTGCAGCTGAAGAAGGTGCTCGCCTACGGCGACGACGCGGAAATCACCGGCTTCGTGGAGGTCCGCGCCGGCATCTCCGTCGCGAAAGGCTCGATCGACGCCGTGCTCGCCGACCTGGCCGGCGCCACGCCGTTCGTCCTGGAGGAGGGCGCGCCCGACGTCCGCGAGGTGCCCGCCGCCGAGCTCGCGAACGCCGCGTTCTTCATGGGCGATCACCACGGCTGGGACGCCGCGTGCCGCAAGCGCCTCGCCGAGATCGGTGCCCGCCCTATCGGCGTGGGGCCTGTGAGCCTGCACACGGAGGACGTCGTCACCCTCGTGTCGAACGAGCTCGATCGCCGCGAGCCGCCCCCCGCCTGAGGCTGGCCTCGCCGACGAGCTGAAAGCGCGAGAAGAATCCGGTATTCTCCCGCATCCATGACAGAGCCGGTTGTTCCGAAGCGTGCGCGGGTCGTCGTCATCGGGGGCGGCGTCATCGGCTGCTCCGTCGCGTACCACCTGGCCCACGCAGGCTGGAAGGACGTCGTGCTCCTCGAGCGCGACAAGCTCACGTCGGGCACCACCTGGCACGCGGCCGGGCTCATGGTGACGTTCGGCTCGACGAGCGAGACGTCGACCGAGATGCGCAAATACACGCGCGACCTGTACGCGCGCCTCGAGGAAGAGACCGGCCAGTCGACGGGCTTCAAGGCGTGCGGCTTCATCGAGGTCGCCTCCGACCCCGACCGCCTCGAGGAGTACCGGCGCGTGTCGGCGTTCAACCGCTATTGCGGCGTCGACGTGCACGAGATCTCGCCGAAGGAGGTGAAGGATCTCTTCCCCCTCGCGAAGACGGACGATCTGCTCGCCGGCTTCTACGTGAAGGAAGACGGGAAGGCGAACCCGGTCGATCTGACGATGGCGCTCGCGAAGGGCGCGCGCATGCAAGGCGCGACGTTGCTCGAGAACGTGCCCGCGCTCGGCGTCCTCACCAAACGCGGCGCCGTCACCGGTGTGCAGACGCCCTACGGCGACATCGAGTGCGAGTTCGTCGTCAACTGCGCCGGCATGTGGGCGCGGCAGCTCGGCGCGAAGAACGGCATCGTCATCCCCAACCAGTCCGCCGAGCACTACTACCTCATCACCGACAAGGTGCCCGGGGTCGAGGCGTCGTTCCCCGTCCTCGAAGATCCCGGCTCGTACGGATACATCCGCGAAGAGGTCGGCGGGCTCATGATCGGCCTGTTCGAGCCGGTGTGCGCGCCGTGGAAGGTCGACGGCGTGCCCGAAGATTTCTCGTTCGGCGAGATCACGCCGGACTGGGACCGCATGGGGCCGTACGTCGAGAAGGCGATGAGCCGCGTGCCTATCTCCCTCGAGGTGGGCGTGCGCAAGTTCTTCTGCGGGCCGGAGAGCTTCACGCCGGATCTCCAGCCGATCGTCGGCGAGGCGCCTGAGGTCAAGAACTACTTCGTCGCCGCCGGCCTCAACTCGATCGGCATCTTGACGGGCGGCGGCCTCGGCCGCGTGCTGGCGCACTGGATCATGAACGGCCGCCCCGACGTCGACGTCACCGGGATGAACATCGACCGTCTCCACGCCTACCAGTCCAACCCGGAATACCGGCGCACGCGGACCGTCGAGTCGCTGGGCATGGTCTACCAGTGCCACTACCCGACGCGCTCGATGGAGACGGCGCGCGGCGCGAAGAAATCGGCGGTGCACGACAAGCTCGCCGCAAGGGGAGCGTACTTCAAGGACGTCAGCGGCTGGGAGGGGCCGGACTGGTACGCGCCTACGGGCGTGGAGCCCAAGGTCGAGCGCCTGTCGTGGGGGCGTCAGAACTGGTTCCCCTACTGGAAGGCCGAGCACGAGGCGGCGCGGGCAGGCGTCATCCTCATGGACATGTCGTTCATGGCGAAGTTCCTGGTGCAGGGGCGCGACGCCGGGCGGATCTTGAACCACATCTCGGCGAACAACGTCGATGGCCCCGCCGGGACGATCACGTACACGCAGTGGCTGAACGATCTCGGCAAGCTCGAGGCCGACCTCACCGTCACCAAGCTGGGTGACGAGCGCTACTGGGTCGTCGCCTCCGATACGGCGCATCGCCACGCCGAGGCGTGGATGAAGCGCCACATCGGCGACGCGCATGCGTTCGTGACCGACGTGACGAGCGGCTACACGCAGCTCAACGTGCAGGGCCCGCGCTCGCGCGAGCTGATGCAGAGCATCACCACTTCGGACCTGTCGAACGAGGCGTTCCCGTTCCGCACGGCGCGCGAAATCGACATCGGCTTCGCGCGCGTCTTGTGCGTGCGCATCACCTACCTCGGCGAGCTCGGCTACGAGCTGTACATCCCCGCCGAGCAGGCCGCGCACGTCTACGACCGCATCGCGCTCGCCGGCGAGGCGGTGGGCCTGCGCCACGCCGGACTCAAGGCGCTCGCGAGCCTCCGCATGGAGAAGGGCTACCGCGACTATGGGCACGACATCGACAACACCGACTCGGTGCTCGAGGCGGGGCTTGGCTTCGCGGTCGACCTCAAGAAGCCCGGCGGCTTCGTCGGCAAGGAGGCGGTGCTGGCGAAGAAGGCGGAGGGACCGCTGAAGCGCCGCATCGTTCAGATCCTCGTCAAGGATCCGAAGCCGATGATGTTCCACGCCGAGATCGTGCGGTGCGACGGCAAGCCGGTGGGCTACGTGCGCGCCGCGTCGTACGGATTCACCATGGGCGGCGCCGTCGGCCTGGCGATGATCGAAGCGGGCGAGCCCATGGACGCGGCGTACCTCGAGAAAGGCACCTGGGAGGTCGAGATCGCGAACGCGCGCTACCCGGCCATCGCGTCGCTCAAACCCCTGTACGATCCCGAGAACAAGAAGATCAAGGCCTAGCGTGCGGCGCTGGCAAGTGTGCGAAAAGACTTCGGGCCTGCCCTGAGATCCGGGCTCCCTGGCGTTTCCATGGGGAGCTTGTGGGCGCGCCGACGTAGTCCGAGGTGTGGGTGTTGCGGGTATCGACGATCTCGCCATGACGCCGCCTCCGGCGTGGGCTCCCCGGACGCTCGTCGAGTACCTCGCGCCCGAGCCGTGGCGGTACGCGTACCCGCCGAGCGTGGTCGTGATCCGGGAGGCGATGCGCGAGCAGGACAGCCTGGTGGCGCTCGTCCATCGCCAGATCGATCACGTCGCGACGCTGCCGGGTGGGCGCATCCTGCGACGCACCGAGCTGCCGGTCGACGGGCTGCCCGCGCTGGAGCTCGTGTACGAGTGGAAGGGCACGACGACGCGCATCCAGCAGGTGACCACGCTGGTCGAGAGCTTCGTCGACGCCGGTCGCTTCGTGACGAGCATCACCACCGTGTGCGCGGCGACGGACGCGGCGGTGCTCGCGCCGCTCTTCTTCGAGATGCTCGCGTCCGTTCGCATCGGGACGCGATCCATCTCCGCCATCGTCCCCGCGCCCGACTCCGAGCCGACGCTACCCGCGCGTGACCTGACGCCGTTCTCCGGGGACTACGCGCCGCCGTTCGTGGACATGCCGATGCCCGAGAAAGCCCCGCGTCGCCGCGAAGGCTGAACAAGGCGAGGGAGCCGCCTCAGCGCGCGCGCCGCGCGTGCGCATCGAGGAGCATGCGGTAGACGCGCCCGTTCGGGCGGTAGCGCCCGCCGGAGAACTCTGCCTCGTCGCCGTTCCAGGCGCGCGCGATCGCCCCGGCCACTGCGGCCGAGCGCGAGACGCCGGCGTCGCAGTGCACGAGGATGCGCTCGATCTTGGCGCGGTGACCGTCGACGAAGTCCCAGATCGACGTCGCCTGGCTCGCCGAGAAGAGCACCTCCTCGGGGTAGTGGACCGACGGCGCCTCGACGTCGACGAACGAGAGCCGCAGCACGCCACGGCACGACGTGTTGGTTCGCAGCGACGCGACGTCGTCCACGTGGCTCGTGATCGAGATGATGACGTGCGGCGCATCATGCGGCCGCACCGAAGCGATCGCGCTTCGGCTGTACACGAAGAGCTCCACCTTGAATCCCCCCTCCTCCTAGGATAGCGCGAATCGGCCGGGCACCTTCGCCGAAGGGCTCTGGCCACGGATTGACGCCCGCGCGCGGCAAACGCAGGCTCTGCGCCATGAGCGAACGAATCACCCGTGAACGCGACGGTCACGTGCTCCTCATCGGCGTGAACCGCGCGGACAAACGCAACGCGTTCGACGTCGCGGCCCTCACCGGCCTCGCCGCGGCGTACGAGGAGCTAGGTGACGATCCGGAGCTCCGCGTCGGGGTCGTCTTCGGCCACGGCGATCACTTCTCGGCGGGCCTCGACCTCGCGGAGGTCGGTCCGCACGTGGCGGCGCACGGACCGCAGGCGCTCGGCGGCGGCAAGAAGTACGACCCGTTCGGCATCTGGGGGCCGCCCGTGCCGAAGCCCATCGTCATGGCGGTGAGCGGGATCGCCTTCACGCTGAGCATCGAGCTCGCGCTCGCGAGCGATATCGTGGTCGCCGCCGAGGGGGTCCGCTTTCGTCAGCTCGAGATCGGCCGCGGCATCGTGCCGTTCGGCGGCGCCACGCTGCGCGCGCCGGCGCAGCTCGGGTGGGGCAACGCGATGCGCTTTCTCCTCACCGCGGAGGAGTTCGGGGCTGCCGAGGCCCTGCGCATCGGGCTCGTCCAGGAGGTCGTGCCGGCAGGCAAGCACGTCGAGCGGGCACGCGCGATCGCGCAGCTGATCGCAAGGCAGGCGCCGCTCGGCGTTCAGGCCACGCTGGCCAATGCGCGCGTCGCGGTGAAGAGCGGGCTCGCGGCCGGCACCGAGCACCTCAAAGGGCTCTTGCCCGGGATCATGGCGAGCGAGGACGCGGCCGAGGGCGTGAAGAGCTTCGTCGAGCGGCGAGAGGCACGCTTCTCGGGCCGTTAGTAGCCCCACCAGAGTCGTATCCAAGTCTCCGAGCATGATTCTCGACCGAGAATCATGCTCGGCGATTTAGCCGCGCGCGGGCTGGGACTTCTTCCGAGTCTTGCCGGGCTTCTTCGCCTTCGCCGGCTTCGCGGCCTTCGGCGGCGGGGGCAGCGCGGCGCCCGAGACGATGTCGGCCTCGGCGGAGGAGCTCGTCTCCGGCTTGTCGCCAGGCGGCGGCGAGGCCGCCTTGTCGGCCATGGCGGTCTTCGGCTCCTCCGTCTTGGCGGCGGAGGGGGAGGAGCTCGGCGGCTCCGCCTTCGTGGCGCCGGCGCCGTCCGACGACGCGCCGCTCCATCCGGCCTCCGTGGGGTCCGGCGACTCGGCGTGTTTCGGGGCCCCGCCGCACGCGGCGACGAGCGTCAGGGCGGCTGCGAGGGCGAGCTGGGTGAGCAAGGGTCGGTGCATCGGCGTCTCCTCGGGGGAAACCAATGCAAGAACACTGACAACCGCCGGCGATCCGCCATCATGGAACAATGGCATTCGGGCTGGATTTACCGGGCAGAGAGCGGCTCCTTTTGGTTCGCTCTCGCCCTCCAGCGTGGTGCTGCGCCGATCGCCGGGGGGGATCGATGGCACCAGGCTGCTGCCACCCGCCCTCAGCTCCGCGCGCGCCGCAGCGGGTCAGGCTGCCGCAGCGGGTCAGGCCGCCGCCGCCGCTTCCAGGCGCCGGCTGAAGTCGACGAGCGGCTCGGCGACGCGCGGAAGGAGTCGGGTGTCCGCCTCCTCGATCATCTTGCAGTTTCCGTAGAGCGACGCATCGGCGAGCGTGGGCGTGTCGCCGAAGAGGAACGGCCGCGCGGACAGCGTCCGCAGTGACGGCGCGAGCAGGTGGCGCGCTCGGGTGATCAGGTCCGCCTGGTCGCGCTGCCACGCGTCGACGCAGCCTGCGCCGAACTTGCGCTCCTTCACGAACGCGTAGAGCGCGCGGTCGCCGGGCGTGGGCCACGCGTCGCGCACCGCAGGCGACGCGATACGGAACAGCACGTCCTCGAGCGCGCCGTCGACGAAGTCGTGGTAGGCCCAGATCGGCCCGTCGAGCGGTGAGGGCACGAGCCGCGCGCCGCGGGCGGTGGCGACGAGACGCTCGCAGATCGCGCGCGACTCGGTGACGACCGTGCCGTCGTCGTCGACGAGGACCGGAACCTGGATGTACCCGCCGGTGACGCGGGCGAGCTCGTTGCGATCGCTGTAGGCGACCTCGACCGTGTCGTAGGTCTGGCCCATGAGGTCGAGCACCATCTGAACTTTTCGCGCGTACGGGCTGTAGCGGAACCGATAGAGCTTCATACCCATGGTTTACGCCGCACTGCGCCCCATGACGAACTCGCAATCTTCATCCAGTCCATGAGTTTTCCTCATGTACCTTTGAACCGATGAGAACCGACGCGCCGCTCCCCCTCCCTCCCTTGAACGCGCTCCGTGCGTTCGAGTCCGCCGCGCGCCACCTCAGCTTCACGCGCGCGGGCGCCGAGCTCTTCGTGACGCAGACGGCGATTAGCCATCAGATCAAGCAGCTCGAGGCGCATCTCGGACGGCCGCTGTTCCGGCGCGGGCCGCGGCGGCTCTCGCTCACGGCCGACGGCGAGGCGTGGGCGCGCGAGCTGCGCGACGTGTTCGGCCGGCTGGCGGACGCGAACCGGCGGCTGCGCGCGAGGCCAGCCGCCGAGCGGCCGGTCGTCGCCGTCAGCGTCATCCCGTCGTTCGGCGCAGGATGGCTGGTACCCCGGCTCGGGCGCTTCCTCTCGCGCCACCCCGGCATCGACGTACGCATCTCGGCAAGCGGGCACCTCGTGGACTTCGCCGTCGAGCAGGTCGACCTCGGCATCCGCTTCGGGCACGGACGCTACCCGGGCCTCGTCGTCGACAAGCTCGGCGGCGACTCGCTCGTCGTCGTGTGCGCCCCGGCGCTCCGCGCGAAGAAGCGCCTGTCTTCCCCGGCCGACCTGCGGCGGCACGTGCTTCTCCACGACGACGATCGCGACGCCTGGAAGAGGTGGCTCACCGCGCACGGCCCGTCGGGCGTCGATCCATCACGCGGCACCGTGCTCGACGACTCGCGCATGCTCGTTGCAGCGGCCGTCGAGGGCCAAGGCGTCGCCCTGGCGCGTCGCTCCCTCGCGATCGACGATCTCGCCGCGGGCCGGCTCGTCCTCCCCTTCCCGACCATCCGCGCGCTCCGCGTCGAAAAGGCGTACTTCGTCGTCGCGCCACGTCGCGCCGTCGCGCGGCCCGAAGTGCGCGCCTTTCTAGACTGGTTGAAGGTCGAGAGCGCCGAGCTGCGCGCCTGACCTCGTCGCCTCACCCGGCCGGCGCGGGCGAAGCGGGAAGCGGGGCCTGGATGCGGAGCTCGCGCCGCACGAGCCAGAGGCACGCGACGAGCTGGAAGGTGACCGACCCCACCGAGAAGAGCCAGATCGTGTGCATCTCGAAGCCCGGCTGCTTCGACAGCCACGTCACCGGTACGACGAAGAGCAGGGCGCGCACACCCGACGCCATCAGCGAAGGCCACGTATTGCCGAGGCCCTGAAAGACCCCGGCGATCACGAAGACGAGCCCGCTCGCCACGTAGTTGTACGAGACCGTGCGCAGGTAGTCGGCGCCGACGTCGACGACCGCCGCTTCCGGCGAGAACACGCGCACGAGGCCCTCCGGGGCAATGTGGCACAGGACGGTGAAGACGAGCATGAAGCCGATCGTCAGCTTGGCCGCCTCGCCGAAGACCTCGTGCACACGCGCGAGCTGGCGCGCGCCGAAGTTCTGTCCGACGACGGCCGCCGCCGAAAAGCTGATCGCAATCGCAGGCATGAAGCCCGCCTGCATCACGCGGTTGCCGATGCCGAACCCGGCTTGCGCCTCCGGACCGAACGTGCGCGTGGTCGCGTAGACGACGCCCATGACGAGCGACATCAGCAAGAACTCCGCGCCCGCCGGCAGCCCGATGCCCAGGATCTTCGCCCACAGGCGCCAATCGGGCCGCCACGACGCGAGGCGCAGGCGGAGGAACGTCTTACCGCGCGCGAGGTAGACCATGAGCCCGACGACCGCCGCGACCGTGGACACGAGCGTCGCGAGCGCGGCGCCGGCCACACCCAGCGGATGGCCGGAAACCCAACCGAACACGAGGAACGGCGCGAGCACCATGTTGAGCAGCACACTCGCGGTCTGAGCGATGAGGCCCGGCTTCATGTCGCCGATGCCGCGAAGAGCCGCCGCGAGTCCGATCATCGTGAACTGGAGCGCGAGCGCCGGGATGAACCCGCCCAGGAAGGTGGTCGCGAGCGCCGCTGTCGCGCCGTCACCCGCGAGCGCCGACACGTACGTCCGTCGCAACGCGAAGGCCACGCCGAGAAAGACGAGGCCACAAAAGGTCGAGAGGCACTGCGCCTGGTTGAAGACGCGCTGCACCTCGCCCGTCTCCTTGCGCCCCGCCGCGTGGGACACGAGGGCGACGGTCCCGACGGACAGCATCTGCGTCACTCCCATCGAGATGAACATCACGTTGGTCGAGAGCGCCACGGCGGCGACCGCCTCCTTGCCGAGCCGACCGACCCAGTAGATGTCGACGAGGGCGTAGAGCGTCTGGATCACGAGGCCCGCGAGGACGAAGAGCATCATACGCACGACGTGCCCGCGAACGCTGCCCGTGGTCATGTCCTGCATGCCGGCCCGCTCGGTCATCGCTCAGGCCATGCCCCGGTGGTGCGAGCGAGTCAATCGGCTCGCGCGCGACGTAGCCCCGCCAGCATTCGGCGCAGCGCCGGCGCGGCGAAACCCGCCGTCTTGCGCGGGGCGAACGCGCCGAACACGAGCGCGCCGACGACGAACGCGACGACCGCGCTCGCGTCATCGGCGGTCAGCGCGCCCCGACCGCGACGCTCGACCTGGGCTACCTCGGCGTCCATCGCCCGGCGCACCTTCTCGAAGAGCACCGGATCGCCGAGCGCCTCGGCGAACACGCCGACCCACGCGCGCGCGGCGGAGACGTCACTCCGCTCGCCGAGCGCGAGAGCGGCGGAGACATAGGCTTGCAGCGGGTCGACGTCGGCTGCCTCTGCCACTCGGCGGCGGAACTCCGCGCGCAGCTCGTCCAGGAGCACTCCGTAGAGCTCCTGCTTGCTGGCGAAGTAGTGGTGAACGAGACCCGGCGCGATGCCCGCCTCCGCCGCGATCACGCCGATGGTGGGGCCGCCGCGGCCGTGGGCCCCGAGGACCCGCGCGAAGGCCCGCGCCACCTGACCGCGTCGCACGGCCCGGAGGCTGGGTCGTCCCATAGATTGGTTGTATCACCAATCTATGGGAGGCACACTCTCGGTATGACAGCTCCCCGCCCCGCCGACCTCGCTGCGCGCCTGTCGTTCGATGCCCCCGCGAGCATGCTCGAGCGCCTCGCCGCACGCTACGCCGAGCCGCAGCGGCACTACCACACGTGGGCGCACGTTCTCGCGTGCTTCGACGCGCGAGATTCCCTCACGCGCGCTTCGTCCCCCGAGGTCGATCTCGCGCTCCTCTTCCACGACGCCGTCTACGTGCCGCTCGCGCGCGACAACGAGGACAAGAGCGCGGACCTGCTCGTCGAGGAGGGACGACGCGCGTGGCTCGACGACGCCATGCTCCTGCGCGCGCGCGAGCTCGTCGCCGTGACGAAGCACGACGCCGAGCCCGCCGGCTCGGAGGAGGCGTGCATCGTCGTCGACGCCGATCTGTCGATCCTCGGCGCCGACGGACCGGCCTTCGCGACCTACGAGCGCGACGTCCGGAGCGAGTACGCGATGGTGGACGACGCCGCCTACGCCGCCGGACGCCGCGCCGTGCTCCAGGGCTTCCTGGCGCGCCCGACGATCTACGCCACGCGACGCGGGCAGCAGCTCTGGGAGGCGTCCGCCCGCGCGAACATGGCGGCGAGCCTGGTGCGCCTCGGTCAGGGCGCCTAGGGCCACTTCACGCGGACGCCCAGCGCCGGCAGCGACGCGGCAAGCAGGTCGGCATGTACTTCGGCCGCTACGACAAGGAGAACGTGGCGCTCCGCGTGGTGAGCCTCGAGGGTGAGCCCGCCCTTGCCGCCTATGTCGCGGGCGCGACGGCGCCGTCGTACTTCATCCTGCTCGAGTGGGCAGGCGGGCGCGTCGTGTCCATCCGAGACTTCCGCTACGTCCCCTACATCGCGGCCGAAGCGGCGTTCGAGTGACGACCGGGTATCAGCGGGCGTAGGGATTCGGCGGCGCCTTGTCCCGCGCCGGGGGGGCGACCGATCGCGCACCCCGCGGCGCGGGCACGACGGGTCGTGCGATCGCGGTCGCCGTCGTGGTCGCGGTCGCGGTCGGGGTCGCGGGCGTGGTCGCGGTCGCGGTCGCGGGCGTGGTCGCAAGCATGGTCGGGGTCGCCGTCGGGGTCGGGGTCGGGGTCGGGGTCGGGGTCGCCGTCGCGGTCGGGCTCGCCGTCGCGGTCGGGCTCGCCGTCGCGGTCGTCGTCATCGTCGTGCCCTCCGCCGCCTTCGCCGCGTCGGTCGCCTCCACCCCCGGCGTGGGCCCGGTCCCCGCCGGCCGCATGCGAACTCCCACGAGCCCGATCCCCGCCGCCGCGAGCACGAGCGCGACACCAATCGCCGCACGGCGCGGCCGCGCACGCTTGCTCCGCGTCTCCGCGCGCAGCAGCCCGACGTTCTGCGACGACACCCCACTCCCGAGCGTCGTCGCTTCCGGCGCCGCCTTTGCATCGGTGACCGGGAGGACCGGCTCCGACGCCTCCGGCGGCGCCGGCAACGTGAGCGTGGCGGGCTCGGCGGCGGTGATCGCGACGCTCGCCGTCGCCTCGTCGGTCCCGGCCCGCGCCTTGGTCGTGATGCCGGAGACCTCCGCGCGCTTGTCGGCGAGCGGCATCTTTTCGCGGATGAGGGCGCGCCGGGCGTCGAGCGTCGGGCCGACGAGCGCGCGAAGGAGCCGCGCCACCTCCGAGCTAGGAGCGATCAGGTCCTCGCGACGCGCGGCACCCTCGAACGCCTCGGCGAACGCCTGCGCCGTCGGCCAGCGCTCGTCCGGGTTGCGCGCGAGCGCCTTGAGCACGATGTCGTCCAGCGATTTGCCGAGCCACGGGGCGACGCTCGAGGGGCGCGCGATCTCCGCCTCGAGCACCATGCGCAGCGTCGTGAGGTCATTGCTCCCGCGGAAGAGACGCTGGCGCGTGAGCGCCTCCCAGGCGACGATCCCCATCGCGAACACGTCGCCCCGCGGATCGATCTGGCCGCGCTCCACGTACTCGGGCGCCATGTAGGCGACCTTGCCCTTGAGCGCGCCCGTGGCCGTCCCGCCGACCCCGGCCGAGCCGCCGCCGTGCGAGACCTTTGCGATGCCGAAGTCCGCCAGCCGCGCGGTGCCGTCGATGCCCACGAGCACGTTGTGCGGCGACACGTCGCGGTGGACGAGATGGAGCGGAACACCGTTGTCGTCGACGAGCTCGTGCGCCGCGTGGAGGCCTGCGCACGCGTCGAGGATCACGCGCACCGCCACGCGCGCCGAGAGCGGCTCGCCCGACTCCTCGGCCGCGAGGATGAGCGCAGCCAGGGACGCGCCCTCCACGTAGTCCATGACGAGCAGGAGCTCACCCTCGAGCTCCTCGACGTCCTGCACGGCCACGACGTTCGGATGATGGATCTTCGACGCGAGGCGCGCCTCGGCGGTGAGCATCCTGCTGAACGCCGGGTCTTCGAGCAGGTGCGCGTGCGCGCGCTTGATCGCCACGAGCCTGTAGAACCCGACCGCGCCGCTCAGCCGGCCGACGTAGACCGTGGCCATGCCGCCCGACGCGACGCGGACGAGCAGCTCGTAGCGCGACGAGCGCGGGAGCTGGTCGCGGTACGTCGTCGCCTGGCCGACCTTGTGGCGCTCCATCAGAACCGCGCGCTCAGGGTGGCCGTGCCGGTGGGCGCGGGCCCCGGCGACCAACCGACGGCGAAGACGCCGAGCGCCGCGGTGGTGACGCCCGCTGCTGCCGTGGCGAGGGCGAGGAGGTTGGTCCGGAGCTGCGCGTCGGTGCCCGCCGATGACGTCGCAGCGGAGGGCTTCGCGACGAAGTCGTCGTGCTTGCTCTTCGTGTCGACCGCGGACCACACGGTCACGCCGCCCGCCACCGCCGTGACGGCAGCACCGACCCAGAACCAGACCGGCGACACCCCTTGGTTGCGCGGTGACTCACGGCGCTCGGGAGCGGCCGCCGACGGCAGCGGCCTGGCGCGCGACACGTCGGCCGAGTGCGGTGGCGATGGAGGGGGCGCGAGCACGGGCGTCGGCGCGGGTGGTGCTGGCGGCAGGGGGGCGACCTCGACGCTGGCGCCGGCAGCGACGGCGACCGTTCGATTCTCCGGCGTGCCGTCGGCGGTGAGCTCCACGACGTGATCGCCCGGCTTCACCCAGCGCCGTGCGCCGACCGCCGTGAGCTTGCCGTCGACGAGCGCCTTGCAGAACATCGCCGGCGGCGGGCAGGTTACGGTGAGCTGCCCCGCCTCGCGCGCGAAGCGGGCGCGCGCGGCCTTCCCCTTCTCGTAGAGCGGCGTCGACGGTGGAACGCGCCGCTCGACGCGCTCCGCGAGGTCCATCGCCGTCGGCGCGTCGTGGGCGCGCAGCGCCGCCTCGAGCGCGAGCCCCAGCACGGTCACGTTGGGCGAGAGCTCGTCGGCGCGCGCCAGGTCGACCGCGGCGCTCGCGTACCTGGCACCGTCGTAGGCCGCGGCGCCACGATCGTAGGCCTCGCGCGCCTGGGCGTTCGCGGCGTCGTCCTCTGCCAAAGCGGCACGCGTGACCAGCGACATGGCCACGATCCCGCGCATGAGACGCCGCCTCATCTGCTGGAGAATACCGCCAATGGGCGCCTGCGTCTTGGCTACGGCAACCGACGGTGGCCGCCGGTCTCACCGTCCGGAAAAAAGGGACGTTCGCTCTAGGTCTTCGTGAGCTTGTGCTTCACGAGGAGGCGCCCCAGGTAGGAGCGATCGAGCCCCGCGAGCTTGGCGGCGGCCGACTGGTTGCCGCGGGTATGGACCATCAACGCTTGCAGGTAGCTGCGGGTGAAGCGCTCGGCGAGCTCCTCCTTCTGGTCGGCGTACGGGCGGCTCACGTCCACCAGATCGCCGAGCGCCATCTCCAGCGTCGTCGACGTCGACCCCGCAGACTCCGGCAGTTCCCCGAGCGCGGCGTACGCGTGGATCACGTTGCGGAGCTCGCGCGCGTTGCCGGGCCACGCGCGGGCCTTGAGCTGTTCGACGAGCGTGGGGTCGAGCTCGCCCAGGCCCACGTGCTCGGCGAACTGGCGCGCGAGTGGCTCGATGTCCTCGGGGCGCTCACGGAGCGACGGGATCGAGAGCTTCACGACCGCGAGGCGGTAATAGAGGTCTTCACGGAAGCGCCCCGCGCGCACCTCCGCCTCCAGATCGCGGTTGGTCGCCGCGACGACCCGCACCTGGACGTTACGCGCGGCGTCCGACCCGATGGGCCGCACCTCGCCGGTCTCGAGCGCGCGGAGGAGCACCGGCTGCATCTCGAGCGGGAGCTCGCCGATCTCGTCGAGGAAGAGTGTGCCGTGATCGGCGCACTCGAACGCCCCTTTGCGCGCCTGCGCCGCGCCAGTGAACGCGCCGCGCGTGTGGCCGAACAGCTCGCTGCCCACGAGCTCGCGCGGAATGGCCCCACAGTTGACCGTTACGAGCGGCCCGTTGGCGAGAGACCCCTCATGGAGCGCGCGCGCGACGAGCTCCTTGCCCACACCCGACTCGCCCCCCACGAGAACCGTGACGAGCGAGCCCTCGAGCCGCGCGAGGGTCGCGAAGATGCGCCGCATGGCGAGGCTCGCGCCGACCATGCCGCGGAACGATTCGCCCGCGAACACCGCGCCGCCGGTGAGTGACTCGGTGTCGGCGTCGAGCGCCACCTCGGTGTTGCCGACCTTGATGCGGGCTCCGAGCGCGAGGCTGAGCCGCTCGACGCGCTGCCCGAGGTACCAGGTGCCGTTGCGGCTCCCGAGATCGGTCACCCGCACGCCCTCGGGGACGAGCGCGAGCTCGGCATGCGCGCGCGACACGCCGGGCTCACTGATGACGATCGCGCTGGCGCTCGCCGAGCCGAGCACGCAAATGCCGGTCCTCAGCCGAAACGCCGCCGGCGTCGCCCTCCCACCGAGGACGCGGATGACGGCGCCGAGAGGGCGCGGCGCGCTCGTTCCTTGCCGAACGAGCGTCGCCGTCGCCGGATCGGGTGAGCCTTGCTTTGCACGGGCCAAGAGGCTCACAGGATACCCCTACTTCTTGGGCTCGCAGCACTCGTACTTCGCGGTCGCGTACCCGCCGGCGGCGCACGCGTCGCCGAGGATCGACGTATTTACGACGTAGCCCTTCGACGTGCACACCTTGGTGATCTCGTCGTTCAGGACCTGCGCGGACTGGCAGGTGCCGGTGATGGCGCCCGAGAAGCACGCGCGGGGCGGCGGCGGGGGCGGCGGGGGCGACACGAGGCAGCACTCGAACTTGATGTTCTCGTAGCTGGCACCGTTGGGGCTCGCGCACGGCGTGCCGTACGACAGCTGCGTCAGCGACGCGCCCTTCTGGGTGCACGTGTCGGCGGCGTACTGCTTCCACACGTAGTCGGCCTTGCAGGACGTCGGATCGCCGAGGGCGACGGTGAAGCACGCCGGGGGCGGCGGCGGCGGCGGCGGCGGCGGCGGCGGCGGCGGCTCGGCGAGGCAGCACTCGAATTTCGTGTAACGGAAGAGATCCTTGCCACACTCGTCGGCATACTGGATGACGGCGACGTCGAGCCCCTTGGCCTTGCACTCCTCCTCGGCGTAACGCTTCCACGTCGACGAGTCCTTGCAGCTCGTCGGCCCGCCCTGCGAGTCGACGAAGCACGCGATCGGGCCGGGGTTGGGAACGGGCTTGGGATCGGGCTTGCAGCAGAGCCACTTGGCGCCGTTGAACCCGCCCCCGCACTTGTCGCCGTAGCCGAATTCACTGACCTCGAGGCCGCGCGACTCGCAGGACAAGAGGGCGTCCTTCTTCAGCTCCTCCGCGCTCGCGCAGTTGGGCGTCGAGATGCCTTCGCCGATACACTGCCCCGCCCTGAGCCCGTCCTGCGACGCGCCGCTATTGCCGTCGCCGCCGATCGTCGGGGTCGCCGAGCTGCTGCAACCAATGACGAACGCTGCGCCGACGAGCGCGACTCCAAAAGCAACCTTGATGTTCTTAGCCATGACGGACCTCCTCAGCGGGTTCGGGATCCCTCATCGCAACCTGCGTGCCGACGCGCGGGTCTTGGCAATCCGGCCGAAAATGAGCCCCATCAGGCGCAGGTGTGCCACCCGAGGTGGGAGTCGACTCAGCACCCTGCTCACTCGAGTCCGCAGGGGTGTTGCCTCGATGAATGGCGGGCTGCAGCGTGCTGAGCCCGTGATTCGTGTCCGAATCACGGACTCAGTCCACTCGCCTGCGCCTGATGGAACCTGACGGTTCCCCCGAGCTTTGCTCGGGACCCCCTCCCCTATGCTTCGCACTCGTGCTGCGCACGAGAGGGAGATTTTTTCGCTGCGTGCGAAGCATCAGCGACGTATCGCGGACTCACCACACTAGGGGTTGCAGGTGAGCGTGAGCCCGCCGTCGCCGGCATCGCACAGCTGGGTGTTGCAGCTCGTCTTCGCGCACGTGCAGTCGTGCGCGGCCGCGTCGCAGCCCACCGCGACCCAGTCGACGCAGGCGAACGTCCCCTTCGTCTTGTACTGCTGGCAGAAGCTCGCGGTGCGGCTGCAGTATTCCCAGCCGCACTGGAAGTGCTGCGAGTCGACTCCGGTGCAGCCGCCCACGTCGAAATCGGCCCCCTTGCCGAAGAGCTCACAGTCGCTCTTCATGACGACGTTGCCGCAGCCGCAGTAGTACGCGGTGTCCGTCGAGCAGCCCGTCACGGGGACCGGCACGCATTTGCCAGGGACGCCGCGCCCGCACAGGTGATCGTCGTATCTGCAGTAGAACCCGACGCCGCAGCCGGGCTTGCACGTCGGCGGGACGAAGGTGTCGGGCAGAGGGTTCACGTCCTCGGACGAAGCGTCGCCCGGATCGCCGTCGCTCGGCGCGTCCGCCACCGAGGTGTCGACCGAAGCGTCGTGACCGCCAGAGCCGCCGTCGGCGCCCCCGCTGTCGTACGTGAAGTCGTAGAAACACGCAGCGACGAGCGGTGCGGCAGCCATCGCCCCGACGGCGAGGAGGCAGGTTCGCGCGCGCGGAGGCATCACGCGCGAGTCTACGGCCCTTTCGGCCCGAGCGGCTAGTCGCCCAAGGTCTAGTGCGCCCGGTAGCCTGGCCCTCGCAGCACCTTGCCTGGCCGCGCGCCCGTCATCTTCCCCTCGTCGACGACCGGCACACCGTTCACGAGCACGAAACGCATCCCCTCCGAGAAGCGGTTCGGGTTCTCGAAGGTCGTCACGTCCCGGACGGTCTGCGGATCGAAGATCACGACGTCCGCCCACGTCCCAGCCTCGAGCACACCGCGCTCGCGCAGCCCCATCTTCCTCGCCGGGAGCGAGGTGAACTTGCGAACGGCGTCTTCGAGCGTCAGCAGATGCTCCTCGCGCACGTACTTCCGCAGGACGTGCGTGAACGCGCCGTAGCCGCGCGGGTGGCTGAGATCCTTGCCGAGAATTCCCTCGGGGGAGACGCCCGGCGAGTCGACGCCGATCGACACCCACGGCTGCTTCAGGGCGAGCGCGACGTCGTCCTCGCTCATCGCGAAGACAGCGACGAACGTCATCGCGCGGTCCTTGGCGATCACGTCGAGCGCGGCGTCGAGGGCGTCCACGTGCCACTGGGCGGCGATCTGCGCGAGCGTCTTGCCCTGGAGAGGGCGGAGCGCCTCGTTCGTCACGCTGATCACGAGCCACGACTCGGGCGTCGGCACCGATCGCCACTCGTTGTCCCAGTCGCTGGTCGGCGTCAGGATCTCCTGCTTGATGCGCACGCGCTCCTTCGGATCGGCCAGTCGCGACAGCAGCTTCTCGCTCCCGCCGGCCTGCGCCGACGGCGGGAGGATCGCCACGAGGCTGTTGCCCCACGCCGGGTACGCGTACGTATCCGCCGAGATGTCGAGGCCTCCACGCCGCGCGTCCTCGATGCGCGCGAGGACGTCCTTCATCTTGCCCCAGTTCTTCCGACCGGCCGCCTTGATGTGCCAGATCTCGACGGGGATGTGCGCCTCACGCCCGATGCGCACCGCCTCGTCGACCGCGGCCATCTCCTTGTCGGCCTCGTCGCGCATGTGCGTCGCGTAGATGCCGCCGAGCTTCGCGGCCTCCGACGCGAGCGCGATGAGCTCCTCGGTCTTGGCGTAAGGCGCGGGCGGGTAGAGGAGCGACGTCGATACGCCGACGGCGCCGTCGCGCATCGCGTCGCGCACGAGCGTCTTCATCGCGTCGAGCTGGGCAGGCGTCGGTTGGACGTCTTCGTCGCCGAGGACCATGCGCCGCACCTGCGTCGCGCCGACGTACGACGCGAAGTTGAGCCCGATCCCCTGCTTTTCGAGGCGCGCGAAGTACTCGCGAAAGGTCCGCCAGTCGGGCGTGAGCGCCAGGGCGGCCCATGCGTCGTGATCCGCCTTGATGAGGGCGTCGCTCTGGGGCGCGGCCGAGTTGCCCTCGCCGGTGATCTCGGTCGTGATGCCCTGGGTGATCTTCGACGCGGCGCGGGGATCGACGAGCAGCGTGAGCTCCGACTGCCCGAGCATGTCGATGAAGCCCGGCGCGACGACCATGCCGTGCGCGTCGAGCGTGCGGGTGCGCGGAGAGGCCGCGAGCCCGCCCGGCGCAGCGACCGCGGTGATGCGACCCCCGAGGATCCCGAGCTCGCCGGCGCGCGCGGGCGCGCCCGTGCCGTCGACGAGAAGGCCGGCCGTGACGACGATGTCGAAGCTGGGGGCCCCCTGCCCGCGCGGCGCCGCCGGAGCCCCACGCGGCGCGGGATTTGCTCCGCAGCCGGACGCGAGCGCCACGGCGAGCGCGAGGGAACGGAGAGCGAGGGAAGCCGACCCGGGAATCATGCGACCCACGATAGCGCGGGGCGCAGCCAGGAGGCCGAGCACCCACGCGCGCCGGCGACGCACGCGATGGAGACCGATCCCCCCGCGGGCCCGCGCGTGTATCGTGCGGCCATGTACTCGCTCTACTACTCGCCCGGCACCGCCTCGATGGCGGTTCACCAGACGCTCCTCGAGCTCGGCGCCCCGCACGAGCTCCGCCTGGTCGACATCGACCGAGGAGCCAACAAGTCCGCCGAGTACCTGAAGCTCAACCCGTGCGGCGTCGTGCCCACGTTGCTCTTCGACGGCGTCCCCTACTACGAGTGCGCTGCGCTCCTCATGCTCCTGAGCGAGCGCCACCCCGAGGCGGGCCTCGCGCCGCTGCCGGGAGCGCCCACGCGCGCGCTGTACCTCCAGTGGATGCTGCACTTCGCCAACACGGTGCAGCCCGCGTACCGCGCGTGGTTCTACCCGCACGAGCACGGCCCCGCCGATCGCGAGGCCGACGTGAAGGACTGCGCGCGCATCCGCATCGAGGCCGCGTGGGGCCGCGTCGACGTCCACCTCGCGGCGCACGGCCCGTTCGTCCTCGGCGAGCGCCTCAGCGTCGTCGATCTCTTCGCGACGATGCTGATGCGCTGGTCGCGCAAGATGCCGACGCCGGCAACCGAGTGGCCCGCGGTCGCCAAGCTCGCCGCACTCGTCAAGGCGCGCCCCTCGTGGAAACGGCTCTACGAAGTCGAGGGCCTGACCGAATGGGCGTGACCACTGGCCTCGACACGTGCGGCTCACCTCGGGCGGAGCGCGAGCAGCCTCTCGAGGTCGGCCAGGTCTCGAGGGCGCCCGGCGGCGCGCTTGTTCGCGATCAGATCGTCCAGAGAGATGATGCGCACCTCGACGTCGTCCCAACGGGCGAGAATCGCGTTGCGAAGCAGCGACCCTGCGTCCACCCCGTCGACGCCTCGTAGAATGTCGACGCGAAGCGGCGCCTCGCCGAAGTACGCCACCTCGTCCTCGCCGAGTCCGCCCACCGCCTCCACGACGTGGGCGGGTGCACCGAAATTTGCGAGTGCGCGGGCCGCTCGCGCGCGGTTCTCCACGCTGCCCTCGATGAACAGGTCCAGGTCCTTCGTGGCGCGGGGCTCCGCGTGGTACGCGAAGGCGTAGCCCCCGATGATCGCGTGCTCAACCCTTTCGCGGGCGAACTCCGCCAACAGATCTCTGAAGTCGGGCGGGAGCTTCATAGGATGGATCCTTCAGGCTCATTTGCTCGTTCCACATGTCGAACACGTACCCTAGGCGGTCATCGGCGCTCACGGCCCGCCAGAATTCGACGTTCGCCGCGTCCATCTCTGCGCCAACCCGGGCAACGCCGCCAACCCACCGTTCACGACGGGCCCTAGCGCGCGCCTCTCGCTCGGCGGCCTCCGGAGCGTCGACCTCGATCGCCATCGCGTCATTGTACCACGCCCGGCGGCACCCATCGCCGCGCCGCCGCGAAGATGATGGCGCGCCTTGAAGAAGCGAGCTGCGGCCAATATGCTCGCGCCCATCATGACGATGGACTTCCTGCTCGGGAACTACACGACGGTCAGCGCTCGGCTCGGTCTGAAGCTCGAAGACGGCCGCGTCCATGGCGTCCTCGAGGGTATTCCGCTGCAGATGTGGTTCGGGCCTCACGCGACGCACGTGGGTGCGCTCCTGCCGACCCCGGCGCCGGTCGACCTGAGCGTCGTGACCAAGACCCTCATCGAAAAGCTCGGCGAGCTCTTCGGCGGTCACGCCGCAGGCATCGGTGACCCGGTGTTCGACAAGACCTTCTCCGTGAAGGCCTCGGACGTCGCGCGCGTGTCGTCGCTGCTCGACCCCGACGCAAGGCAGGCGATGCTCGACGTCGCGAAGGAGGGACTCCACCCGGCGCTCGACCCGCACTCCATCCACCTTCGTCGCTTCAGCCAGGGCGGCATCTTCGACAGCGAGCAGCTGATCGAACGCGACTTCCACGAGGCCGTGCGCCTCGCGAAGGTCGTCGGCGGCTCGTTCCGCCGCGGCTACCGGTAAGCCCGGCGTGAGCGCGAAGGACCACACCGGAGGACGCCTCCAGCGCTCCGTCGGCTTCTACGGCCTGATGTTCGTCTCGCTGGGCTCGATCATCGGCTCGGGCTGGCTCCTCGGCGCGCTCAGCGCCGCGAAGGAGGCGGGCCCCGCGTCGATCCTGTCGTGGCTCATCGCCGCGTGCATGCTCTCGCTCCTCGCGCTCACCTACGCGGAGCTCGGCGTGACCTACCCGGTGGCCGGCGGCTCGGGGCGCTTCCCCTACTACTCGCACGGCCCCATCGCCGGCTTCGTCGCCGGGTGGGCGTCCTGGCTCCAGGCGGTGTTCATCGCGCCGATCGAGGTGCTGGCCGCCATCACCTACGTGAACAGCGTGGGGTGGGTGGCCGAGCACTACCCCTTGATCCACGCCACGGGCGACAGCGCCGGGATGCTCAACGGCACGGGCCTGGTCGTCGCGGTCCTGCTCATGGTGCTGTTCACCGCGATCAACTTGCTCGGCGCGAAGTTTCTCTCCGACAGCAACGCGATCGTCAACGTCTGGAAGCTGGCGGTTCCCGCCCTGGCCGTCCTGGTCGTCGCGTGGGTGCACTTCGAGCCCGCGAACTTCCACGCGGGCGGCGGCTTCATGCCGTCCGGCTTCCACGGCGTGTTCGCCGCGCTGACGGGCGGTGTCGTGTTCTCGATGCAGGGCTTCGAGCAGGCCGTGCAGCTCGCCGGAGAGGCCAAGAACCCGCGCCGCGATCTGTCGCGCGCGATCCTCACGGCGATGGCGATCGGCGCCGTCCTCTACACCTCGTTGCAGCTCGTGCTGATCGGCGCGTTCGATCCCAAGAACATCGAGACGAGCTGGGCCAAGCCGCTCGGCACCGATCCCTCACAGTACGGCGCGTGGTACTCGCTGGCGCTGGCGCTCGGCCTGGGCTGGCTCGCCAAGGTGCTGCTCATCGACGCGGTGGTCTCCCCCGCGGGCACCGGCGTCGTCTACGTCGGGACGACCGCGCGCATCTCGTACGCGCTCGGCGAGGAGCGTGAGATGCCCAGCATCCTCGCGACGACGAACAAGCGGGGCGTGCCGGTCACGTCCATCCTCGTCGGCGCGCTGGTCGGCACCCTCGCGCTCGGGCCGTTCAAGAGCTGGGCGGCGCTGGTCAGCGTGGTCACCGGCGCGACCGCGATCATGTACGCGATGGCGCCCATCTCGCTGGCGGCGCTGCACCAGGTCGATCCCGATCGGCCGCGCCCGTACCGCGCGCCGATGCCGCAGATCACGCTACGGGCGGCGTTCTGCTCGGCGAACCTCATCTTGTACTGGGGCGGGTTCGAGAACACCTGGAAGCTCGTGTGCGCGATGGCGCTGGGGCTCGCCCTCTTCGCCGTCGGCGCGACGCGCATGCGCACGGGCGCAGGGCGCACCTGGCGCAACGCGGCGTGGCTGGCGCCGTGGTTCGGTGGCCACGTGATCCTCGGCGCACTCGGACGGTACGGCGGCGGCTACGAGGTGCTGCCGTCGTGGGTGGACGTCGCGGTGGTGATCGGGTTCTCGCTCGCGATCTTCCACCTCGGCGTGAAGCTCGCGCTGACCAAGACGAGCTGCGCGGCGGAGGTCAAGAAGGACGCGCTGCAGATCGAATACGAGGGGGAAAGCGCGGCGACTTGATGAACGGGAAGGGTCCAGTCACTATGTAGTGTGCTGTCCCGGCTCGTGCTCGGCTTCTCGCTCGTCGTGTCGGGCGCAGGTGGTTGCAGCCTCCTCGTCGACACGAGCGGCCTCACGGGCAGCGAAGGGCCGAAGGACGGCGCGCTCCCCGACGGCGGGGACGGCGGCGAGATGGCCGCCGACGCGACCCTCGGTGGGGACGGTGGGGGCCTGTTGGACGGGCCGGACGGGAGCTCGTCCGACGGTCCGCCGACCCCGCCGGACACCGGGCCGAGCCAGCGACCTTACGCGGCGGCCGTCCTCTCGGATCGCCCTGTCCTGTACCTGCCGCTCGGCGAGCCGGCGGGCTCGACGAGCGTCGCCGACGTCACGGGAAACGCCCATCCCAAACTCATAGGCAGACCCACCTTCGGGCGGCCAGGGGCGATCGCGGGGGACCCCGACACCGCCGCCGCGTTCGATCAGAGCGGCATCGACTGTGGATCGGTCCTGGACTTCTCGGGGCGGCAACCGTTCACCCTCGAGCTGTGGGCCCGCGTTCCGAGCGACGTCGCCGTGGGCGAGCCCCGGTTCCTGCTGCGAAAGGGCGACGTCTTGAGCGACGGCGGCCAGCCGCTCGACGCGTACGGCCTCTACTTCTCCCTCAACGCTCCCGGGATCGTGGACTCCGTGTTCTCGCGTCGCGCGGGCGGGCTCCCGACCGTGGCCTTTCCGCCCATCAGCGTGGACGCGTCCTTTCACCACATCGTCGGCGTCTTCAACGGCACCCAACTCCTCCTCTATCGGGACACGTTCCAAGTGGGATTCTACGGCGACACCGACCTCGCCGGCTCGATCGCCGGCTCGTTCTACGTCGCGCTGCGCGATCCCACGAACGGCTTCGCGCGAACGGAGATCGACGAGGTCGCCGTCTACGATTCGGCGCTCCCGCAGTCGCGGATCCAAGCTCATCACGACATCGGCGTCGGGAACCTCCCGGACAAGTGACGACGGCGCGAGCACTTCTCGGGTTCTGCGTCGCGAGCCTGACGGCGTGCGAGCTGCTCACGAACACGGACGGGCTCACGGGCGGAGGGCCCGGGGCGGACATGGGCGACGCCGGGAGAGACGCGAACGCCCTTGGCGACGCGAACGGCGCGCGTGACGCGACGGGCTCCGGAGACGCGGCGGGGTTCGACGGCGGTGACAGCGGCGGTGATGGCGGTGGGGCCGCGTGCACCGGCGACGCCGGGTGCCCTGGCGGCCCATGCTACGCGGGCCGATGCCTTCCGAAGCCCACGCGCGTCGGGGGCTCGGGCGCCGCCATCTTCGCGCTCGCCGTCGTCCAAGATCGCGACCTCTACTACGCGGACCTCAACGAGGTGCTCCACCAGCCGCTCGACGGCGGGGCGCTCGAGAAGATCGACTCCAACGGTGCCCGCGGGAACATGGCGACCGACGGCGCCGACCTGTACTTCCCGTTCTCGGGCGACATCTTCCGCACGCCGCTCGACGGGGGGGCAACGGCGCTCCTCTACCGGCAATACGACTCGCCGATCACCGCCGTGACGCTGGCGGGCGGGCGGCTCTATTTCACGGCGCCCGATCCGGGAAACCCGGGACCGACCTCTCTGTTCTCGATCCCCACCGCCTTCGCGAGCGACGGCGGCTTTGCCGTCGCTCAGGAGCACGTGGTCGCAGCGTTCGTCTCCGCCGAGAGCATGCACGCCGCGCAGAGCACGCTGTACGTCGCGGATCGCGGCGCCAACGTGGTGTCGCGTGTCCGCGCGGGCGGGAGCACGCCCACGCCGATTTTCAAGGACGTCCCGCAAGTGAACGCCGTCTTCGCCGATCCCCCCTTGGTGTGGCTCGCGTCACCGACGACGAACATGGTCTACCGAACGCTCGCCGACGGGACGGGCCCGCTGGAGCCGATAGCCGTCGGGCAGAGCGGCCTTTCGCAGATCGTGGTCACGTCGACGACCGTGTACTGGTCGGCCGGCCCCGACGTCTTCAGCCTGCCGCGCTGAGCACGCGCGTTCTCCGCGGCGGAGCGACGCGCCGGCGCCTACGGGAGACCGACGACCGCCATGGGGGCGGCGGCGTTGTTGGGCGACCCGCTGCCCACCTGACCGTAGACGTTCATTCCCCAGCACAGAACGCGCCCGTCCTTGGTGAGGGCGCACGAGTGACCCTGGCCGGAGACGAGCTGGGCGACGCCCCCCAGCAAACCGCCCGCGTCGGCCGCTGCGGCGACCGCCACCGGCGTCCAGTTCTCGAAGCCGTTGAAGTTGGGCCCACCGAAGACGCCGGAGCCGCACTCCCCCTCGTTGTTCCACCCGGCGCATTGGACGCCGCCGCTCGTGAGGAGCGCGCAGGCGGTCTCGCCGCCCGGCGCCATCGCCGCGATCGCAGGCGCCGCAGCTCCTCCCCACGGCGTGCTCAGCTTCGGTGACGCGTTGTCGCCGACGCCGAGCTCGCCGTTGCCGTTGAAGCCCCAGCACCTGGCCGTCGCCTGCTGCTGCGCGCAGGTGAGGTAGCCGCCTGCGTAGAGGGCGCTCGCGAGCGCGACCCCCGGCACCGCGTTGGCCGACGCGTTGTCGGGGCCCGCCGCGCCGAGCTCACTGTGCGCGTTGCCGCCCCAGCACATGACCGTCCCGCCTGCCACGCAGGTGTGGTCGCCCCCCATCGCGAGCATCGTCGCGCCGTTGACCCCGCTCACCGTCACGGGCTGGTTGTTGCACTTCGAGGTCGTGCCTCCGTTGGTGCAGTCGTAGTCGCCGCTCGTGCCGAGGGCATGCCCGAGACCGAGGTGCTGGTTGTCGCCCCAGCACCAGACGTGGTTGCTTCCGTCTATGCCGCAGGTTCGGTGGCCGCCCGCCCGCACGACGAGGAAGCCGGACAGCGACAGGACGCGGTTGGGGGTGAGCTGCTCGCCGGCGATCGCCTGCCCGGTCTCCCCGTAGGCTTGCGAGCCCCAACAGAAGACGGTCTTGTCGGCCTTCTGGGCGCACGTATGCTCGGCGCCCGCGGTGACGTCCACGACGTGGTCGAACGGGTTGCCGTCGATGTCCTTGCCGACGAGGGTCGCCGTCGGCCGGTTCACCCTCTGCACGTCGCCGTTGCCGAGCTGACCGTGGTTGTTCTGCCCCCAGCAATACAGCCGACCGTCCTTGAGCACGGCGCACGTGTGGTAGGCGTCGGGCCCGGTCGCGAGCTTCACGACGGTGTTCCCGCAGACTCCGTCGATGCATGCCACGGTATTGCCGCAGGCGTGGCCGCAGGCGCCGCAGTTGCGCGGGTCGGTCCGGAGGTCCCCGCAAGACGAATCCGCCGAGGTGTCGGGGGAGGCGTCCGCCGCCCCGTCCGTCCCTGCGCCGTCGGCGGCCGTGTCGCCGTCGGCGGCGCCACCGTCGCTCGAGGCGTCGCCCCCCGGCTGCGCGGACAGGCCAGCGAGCGACGCGCAGGCGACCGAGGCCGCCGGGACCGAGACAAGCCACGCCAGCGCCAGTCCGCGACAGATCGTGAGCCGCATGACCTTCAGCCTACCACGGCGCCTCGTTCCGCAAGCCGCGCGCCCTTCGCCGAAGTCGACGAAGCGCGCCCCAGGCGCGTCACTACCCGCAGTCGACGATGTGCGTCTCGTCCTCTTCTGATCGCGACGCCCGAGCCTCCGCGCTCAGCGCACGAACATCATCGCGACCCCGAAGGCAATGGCGCAGCCCGCGGCGATCTTGAAGCGCGTGTTGACGGCGCGGGCCGTCTCCGTGTCGCCGCCCTTCTCGATGATGTCGAACGACTGCTGGAGCGTCACGGCGTTGGCCCGGTAGAGGAAGTAGATGGCGCCGATGCCGCAGAAGAGACCCAGCGTTCCGGCGAGGTAATCCGTCACCGTCATTCGCTTCGTGCTGGCGGCGAGGACGAAGCACGCCACGTACGACACGAACGCCCCCACGCCGAGCAAGAGGGCGAAGATGGGAAATGCGTGCGTGTCACGGGCGTCCATGGCCGAGGCATACGCTGCGCGCTCGCGAACCTTCCCGGGGCCGCCCGCGAGGGCCGAAGGTGCCCCGTCTCAGATGGCGAACACGCGGAGCGCGGGGAAAAAGCCGCGCAGCGCCCCGAAATCAGCGACATCGCTCGTGTAGACGATGCCGGTCCGTTGGACGGCGAAGGCGGCGACGATCGCGTCGATGGTCGTTGCCGAGCGCACCTTCGCGAGCGCAACCCCCGCCAGCTTCACGACCTCGTCCGATGCGGCCTCGACGAGCAGCCCTCGGAGCACCGCTTCACGCCGGTCGGTGCGTCCACGCCACCATTCAGCCACCGTCACATTGGGCGTAGCGACGACGAGGCCGCGATCCTTCGCGTGGGTGTAGACCTTCATCGCGCGGTCCTTGCGGCGCTCCAGCGCGATGAGGGCTCCGGTGTCGAAGGTGATCGCGGGACCACTCACGCCGACTTCTTCGCAACGAGGCCCCACACGGCGTCGAGTTGGGCAGCCTCCGCGAGCGTGGGCTTGCCTCTTCCGCCGAAGGAGGCAATGAGGGCGTCTCGACCCTCCTCGTACGCGATGTATCGGATCGCATCACTCACGACCCGTGAGACGTTGCCGCCGTAGACACGCTTCGCTCTGCGCTTGAGGATCTTCGCCTCCTCCGTGGGGAGTGAGATCGAAAGGTGTGTCGTGCCACCGGCGCGCTTCTTCATCCTCACATCGTGGCACAATTGTGCTTCTATGTCATCGAGGTGACCGAAGCGGCTCGAGTCTCTCCTCACGCCAAGTCTCTGCGGCAAGTCCAAGAGTGGCTCGGGCACTCCACGATCCAGATGACGATGCGGTACGCGCACCTCGTGCCGGGTGGAGGGCGAGAGTACGTGGCGGCGTCACTGACAGGGACCGCCGGTCCCGAGGCACCGCCAAAGCCAACCGGCGTCCACATCCCTTGCGCAAGAGCAGGTATAGCCGGCGGGACCGTTGCAGCCCGCGCACCCGGCATCCGCGTTCGGGTCGCACGATCCCGAACGCGGGGTGCCACATGCGGGAAAGGCGACGCCTTCGCACGTGACGACCGACCCGTGCTGTACGCACGCTGGACCGTTAGTGCCGGTCGCGTTGCCGCCACTGGACTTCGACGAGGTGCATGCGGCGAGAGCGGCAGCGAGAACCAGCGCGATGATCCGACCCATGGCGTCTCCTCCCCAGCCGACCGTGGCACCCCGCTGGCACGCCCACCCGCGTGCTTCGCAACGAGCTAGAATTCTCGGTCAAATGAGGCGTCCCCAGAGGGATTCGAAAGATCGCCCGAACGTCGTGAAGTGCCGTCAAAACAAGCCGATTCGCGATCGGAGCCGTCGAAAGCTGGCACGACGACGGACGACGACGAGCCGCGTGTGCCTGGCACGGACTCCGTAGAAGCAGCGCTCGCGAAGGCGCTCACCGAGGCCGCCGCGGCCGGACGTTTCGACGTCGTCGCGCAGCTCGCCCGGGAGCTCGAGGCCCGCCGCGCGGCGCGCGCGGGCAACGTTGTGCCGATCGACGCGCGCCGACGGGCGAGGTAGGCCACTCCGATGGCGAGAAGAAGACGATGATGAAGAAGCCTGAGCAAAGAAGCGCGTGGGACGTGCTCCCCGCGAAGACGCTCGCGAGCCTCTTGCAGCAACTCGCTTCCTGGGACGGCACACCGATCGACGACGAGGCCGAACCCTTGCGCGCGATGGCCGCAAAACATCGGCGCCTTACCATGCCGCTGTTCTATGAGGCGCTCGTCAACGAGCTCGCTCCCTACTGGGAGTATTTTGAACGCGCGCGAACTAGCGTAGCGCCGCCCAAAAGCGAACGCTTTGAGCGGGCGTTGAACGCGCGCGATCTCGCCGTACGGGCGGTGTTCGAGACCTACAAGCAGGCCCTCTGCCGCGTGGATCCGGAGCGACAGGAGGGGACCGTCAACGAGCAGTTTGGGCGCGTACTCAAGGCGGTGTTCTACCTCGAGGACGCAGCCTCCGTCGTCCGCGCCCTCTTCCGCGCACTTGGTGAGACACGCCGGCTCGACAGCGCCATTCGTGCGAAGAACTCGCGGGCGGCCCGCGTGCTCCGAGAGTCGCGCCGAGAAGGCCGCGCGAGCGTGAAGGGCCGACGCGGATAGTTTCAGCACTCGATTGGTGACGCGACATCCGTGACCGGCGCCGCGGCCGTGCGCATAGCTGACGTAGCCATGCAGCACGACGCATCCGACCCCGCGGACGACCACACCATCGGCATCGACACCGACCAGCGCATCACGGACCACGATGTCCGCGACGTCGTGGCCGAGACGATGCGCATCCTGCGCGAGGAGGTACAGCGATCGTCGGTCGCTGCCGTCGCTCGGCGCACGGGCCTCCCCCGCACGTCCGTCGCCAGCATCCTCACGGGCACGGCGCGACGCGGGACGGTAGCCCTCGCCCGCGCCGCGCTCGACCGGCTCGCGCCCCCGCCGCCCCCGAAGGGGGCTGCCTGATCGTGGATCTCCTCACCTCACTCGACGATCGCATCCGCGAAATCGTGCGCGAGGAGCTCGCCAAAGGCGCGCGGTCGTCCCTCTTGTACTCCAGCAACGAGCTGCCGCCGGGCGTCACGTCGCGCGCCACCTTCGCTCGACGCTGCCGCACGATCCCCGAGGCGGCGCCATCGGGCCGCGGCTGGACGTGCCCCGTCGCTGCATGGGAGGCCGACGCTCGAGCACGTCTCGATCGTCGCCGCCGTCGCACGCCTGCCGCCTCCAGCGCGCCGTCGAACGTCGTCAGCATCGCCCACGCGATCGTCGCCGGCTCCTCGCGAGGGACACGATGAGCACAGCCATCGAGGGGATGATCCCCGGCGAGCCCGCGCTCATCGGCGCGGCGGAGGCATCGGATCGATCGCGCGTCGTGATCCGGTGGGTCTCGCGCCCCGATGGGCGCCGCGTCACGACGATCACGCGCCAGTGGCGCCGGCGCGCGCAGGACGCGTGGACGGACGGGCGCTCGCTCGAGCTCGAGCACGCGGAGTTGTGGCTGGTCCGCGATGCACTCGATCGTGCGTGCGCCCTTGCCGAGAGGGAACGCCGATGATCTCGGACGCCGACCTCGAGGAGCTTGGGCGCGAGCTCGCCCGCGCGCGCGAACGCATGACCTTCTGTTTGGGCGCCGCCGATCACCTCGGTCACCGCACCGCAGACTGCGCCGCTGGCGGCTACGTCCTCACGGACGCCGATCCCGATCGAACCCACGCGCTCGTCGCTGAGAGGGCGGTTCGATCATGACGAAACCGCAGATCCAGGTCTCGAACGACCTCCGCGCAATGACGGATGCGGCGATCGAGGCCCTCGCCGATGACTCCGACGTCTACCAGCGCGCCGGTCGGCTCGTGCATGTTGTCCGGTCGACGGGTGAGCCTGGCGCCGTCGTACGGTGCGAGGGCTCGCCGATCATCAAGTCGATGGAGCGGCCTACGCTCCTCGAGCGCCTCGCCGCGGCGGCCGATTGGGTCCGCTACGACGCGCGGCGCGAAGCTTTGGTAGGCACGCGCCCGCCAACTGACATTGTTTCCGCGGTGGCCGCGCGTGGGCAATGGGCCAAGGTGCGCCCGCTCGTCGGAGTCCTCGAGGCGCCCGCGCTCCGCCCCGATGGGACCGTGATCCAGACCGCCGGCTACGACGTGCCGACCGGGCACCTCTACATGCCCTCGGCTACGTTCCCGGAGGTCCCGGCGCACCCGACCCGTGCCGATGCCCATCGCGCCTGCGCTGAGCTCCTCGAGGTCGCGTGCGACTTCCCATTCGCGTCCGAGCCGCATCGTTCCGCGTGGCTCGCCCTGGCCCTGACGCTCTTCGCGAGACCAGCTATCGCCGGCTGCGTCCCTCTCGCCGCCGTCGATGCGACGACCCGCGGCACTGGAAAGGGGAAGCTCACGGACGCCACGGCGATCCTGTTCACCGGCCGCGACGCGAGCAAGACGCCGCAGCCGCAGGACGACGAGGAGATGCGCAAGCGGATTACGGCGCTCATCCTCGAGGGCGAATCGATCGCGGTAATCGACAACGTGACGCGCCCGCTCGGTGATGCGTCCCTTGACGCCGCTGTGACGTCCACCCAGTGGAAGGATCGGAGCCTCGGCAAGAACGAGACGATCAGCGCGCCCAACCGCATCGTCTGGATCGTGACCGCGAACAACCTGCAGTTCGGCGGCGACACCGCGCGGCGCACCCTGCACATTCGGCTCGAGAGCCCCCTCGAGAACCCAGAGGACCGATCGGACTTCCGCCACGTGGACCTGCTCGGATGGGTGCGTGTCGAGCGCCCTCGGCTCGTCGTCTGCGCCTTGACGGTCCTCCGCGCCTACTTCGATGCCGGGTGCCCCAACGTTGGAGTGCGCGCGTGGGGTTCCTTCGAGGACTGGAGCCGCATCGTGGCGAGCGCCATCAAGTGGGCCGGGTTCGCAGATCCGCAGACCACGCGCATCGAGCTCGAAGCCGCGGCCGACACCGGGAAGAACGCACTCGCCGCCATGCTCGCTGGCCTCGCCAGGCTCATGGCCGATACACCGACGGGCCTGACAGCGAAGGCCATCGTCGCCGCGCTCTACCCGGCTGATCGCCACGGAGACGGCGCGGCACCCGACGGCTACGACGATCTGCGCGACGCGATCGAAGAGCTCGCTCCGCCCACGCCCAGCAAACCGCCGTCCCCCACGAAGCTGGGGCAGGTCCTGCG
>JANYHK010000036.1 GCA_025359105.1 Myxococcales bacterium
CGCCGAGGCTCGTCGTCTCGCGGAGCATGGTGGCCGCGACGTCGTCGGCGCGCTCGATCGGCGCGAGCGCGCTCACCGTGAGCGCGGGGCGGCCCTTCTTCGTCGTGGACGGCGTGGCCCACGCGTCGAGCGCGCCGGCCGCGAGGAGCGACTCGATCGCGCTCCCTACGAGCTCTCCCGTCGCGTCGTCGACGTTGGCCTCGATGACGGCGTGCGTGGCGCTCCCCGAGGCCGACTTCTCGGCCCGCGAGCCCAGGACCGCGCGCAGCACGTTCGGCCGGTCCTTCAGGTTCGCCGTCCCCGCGCCCCATCCGACGTGCTCGGGGCGGATGCTCGGCCAGCGCGACGAGCCGTGCGCGTGCGCGCCGACGATCGCCGCGCCCGTCGGCGTGACGAACTCGAAGTCGATCCCGCCGTCGTAGGTCGGCAGCCCGCGCAAGCACTCGACCGTCGCCGGCGCAGGGAGCGGGAGGACGCCGTGGCGCGCCTTCACGAAGCCGCGTCCCATCGGCAGCGGCGAGACGACGAGGTCGGCGCCGATCCAGTCGAGCGCCGCCGCGCTGCCGACGATGTCGACGATGGCGTCGATAGCGCCGACCTCGTGGAAGTGTACGTCGTCGAGCGGTGAGCGGTGCACCTTCGACTCCGACTCGGCCAGGCGCAAGAACGCCGCCTCCGCACGCGCGCGCACGCCGTCCGTGAGCTTCGCGGCCGCCAGGATTTGCTTGATCTCGCCGTACGTCCGCTCGGGCTGTGCCGTGTCGACGTGCACGTCGAACGCCGTCGCCACGACGCCGCTGCGCACGCGCGATCCGAAGTGCAGGTGGTAGCCGGTGATCGGCACCGCCGCCGCGGCCTCCGCGACGACGCGCTCGGGCACACCGAGATCGACCAGGGTGGCGATGATCATGTCGCCGGCGAGCCCGCTCGGCGCATCGAAGAAGAGGACCTTCCCCTCCCCTTCGCCCCGCCTCAAATCCGGCCGCCGCGCGCCCTCGTGCCCATGACCGTGCGGGTGGGGATGGTGCCCGTGGTCGTGGGCGTGGTCGTGGGTGTGGTCGTGGTGATGGTCGTGGTCGTGGTCATGACCGGGCGCGTGGTCGTGGTCGTGGGCCATGACTCACCTCGACCCGGTTGCCTTCGCCGCGCGAAGAATCCGCGCCGCCGCGAACGCCGCCCCGAACCCGTTGTCGATGTTCACCACAGTGACGCCCGACGCGCACGACGTCAGCATGCCCAGCAGCGCCGCGAGACCCTGGAAGGCCGCCCCGTAGCCGATGCTCGTCGGCACCGCGATGACCGGGCGCTCCGACATCCCGCCGACGACGCTCGCGAGCGCCCCCTCCATACCGGCGACGACGACGATGACGCTCGCGCGCTCTATCTCGGCGCGCTTGTGGAGCAAGCGATGAATCCCGGCGACGCCGACGTCGTACACCCGCTCCGCGCGGATTCCGAGCATTCGCATCGTCTCGACGCACTCCTCCGCCACCGGCAGATCGCTCGTCCCCGCGCTCACGACCGCCGCCACGCCGAGGTCGGGGATCGGCGCCTGCTCGAGCGTCGCGGTCCGCGAGGCCTCCACGTACACGAGCTCCGGCATCTCGCGGCGCACGTCGGCCGCCTTCTCGGCGGAGAGCCGCGTGACGAAGACGTTCTGTCCGGTGCGGGCGAGCTCGCGCGCAATTCCTGCGATCTGCGCGACCGACTTCCCCTCGCCGAGAATGACCTCGGGGACTCCCTGCCGGAGCGCGCGGTGGTGATCGACCATCGCGTACCCGAGGTCCGCGAAGGGCAAGTCCTTGAGCGCGCCGAGCGCGTCGTCGACGCTGGCGTCGCCGGCGCGCAGGCGCTCGAGGATCTCGCGAATCTTGGTGGGGTCCATGGCGGAAATTCCCCATTCGAAAGGGGGGGTGCAAAACTAGCAAAACCCTCGGGATTTCACAGGAAGACCGGAAGCTCATCCGCACGGTTTCCGAAACCAGGAACGGTTTTGGGGGGTTGCGGTGGGGGGCCGAGGCCGTAGAGGATGCCCCCCATGCCCCTTCCGGTCGCCCCGCTCCTCGGCTGGCTCCTCGGCCTATGGCTGGCCTGGGCCGCCCGGGGGGAGCGACCGGACCGCCTCGCGGGGGCCGCCGACGAGCGGCTACTCCTCTTCTTCTCTCGGCCGCTCGTCGTGGCCACGGCGCTCGCGGTGTTCGTCTACGCGCCGCTCGTCGGGTACTTCGCGGCCTTCCACGGCGACTGGTCCTACCTCTACGTCCTACCCTGGAGCCGCGTCCCGTCGGCGCTCGATCTGATCCTCGTCGTCCTCGCGAGCGCGACGATCCCCGCGGGCGTCGCGCTGGGCCTCGGGCCGGCGCGCCTCGGCAGGAGCTCTGCGCTGGCGCGCCTCGCGGCCGGACCGCTCGTCCTCCTGCTCGTCGTCGTCGTCGTCGGTGCGCGCCGCCTCGCGACGAGCGCGTCGTACGCCCAGTTCCACGGCGGCTTCGGCGTGGAGTCGATCACCGACGGCGCGCTCGGCCGCGGCGTCCTGCTCGCGGCAATCGCGCTGGCGGCCGCCGTGGCGTGGACCGCCCGCGCGCTGCGCGGCTGACGGCGTCAGTGGCAGGCGCCACTACATGATGAAGCGGAGCGTCACGAGCGCCGAGCGCTCACCCTCGTCCGGCGGTCCCGGCTGCACCGAGATCCACGCCGCAAGTCTTGCGCCGATCGCGACGTGGTCGGTCACCCAGTAGCTCGTGCCGAGGTTCAGGTAGTGCAGCCGCGTCACCGCGCCGCCGCCGACCTGGTACTGGACCTGCGTGTACTGGATGCCCACCCCGTTGGCGCAGCCGTACGAGCACACGAAGGGGTGATCGTAGTTCACGTCGACGCCGCCGCCCATGACGATGCCGGTGTACTTGTCGGTCGAGAGGCGCGCGACGTTCTTGGGGTCGACGGTGTCGTTCTTCGTGTAGGCCACGTTGAAGAACGGGACGAGCATCTCCTTCATCAGCTTGAGCCGCGCGTTGGCGCGGAGGTTGAAGGCCTTGATGTTCTGGTCGTCGGTCTTCGTCGTGTCGGTATCGATGACGGCACCCTGGAACGCGGCCTTCGCGTCGAACATGGGGCTCGTGTAGAGGACGCTCGGCGAGAGCATCATCATGTGGAAGCTGTCGTCGGGGAAGTTGTTCGCCGACTTGCCGATGTACTGGTACGGCTGCTCGTAGACGCGGGCGAAGGGCGGGTAGGTGCCGCCGACCATCAGCGTGCCGGTGTTCGAAACCGGGTTGCCAGCGGTGAACGCGAGGCCGACGCGCAGGCCTGTGGCGAGCTTGAGCGTGCCGCGCACGCCGTTGCCCATGTTGAGACCGCTGTAGAGGAGCGGATCGCGGGTCGCCGTGTCCTGCAGAAACACGTCGGCGACGTGCGCCGAGGTGTAGTCGACGCTCGCCTCGTCCGTGACGCGACCGACCTCGAGCATCGCCGGATCGATCGAGAGGCGCACGAGCTGGTTGCGCACCTGGAGCGCCGCTTGCCCTTCGTACGCGCTCGAGCCGTGAAGCGAGGTGCCGCCGCTCGCCATCAGCTCGCTCTCGAACGAAACCCATGCACCGGCCGACCCGCGGAGGCCGAAGCGGCTGAGCGCGATCGCCGAAACGCGCGCCTCCTTGTGCTCTTGGGGCCCGTTCAAGGGCACATCGGCTTTGACACCGCCGACGATGCTGATGAAGGGGTCCAGCTTGAGCGGGCCAATCGCGCTCTCCTTCTTGAAGGCAGGCTCGGCCTCCGGCGCGTCGTCGCTCTTGGTGTCGACCTTGACCTCGGCCTTCGGCTCCGGCTTCGGCTCGGGCTTCGTGTCGCCCTTGCCGGTCTCGGGGGCGTCGTCCTGGGTGCGGGCAAGCGCGCTCGCGGGCAGGGCCGTCGTCATGGCGAGCGCAGCGATGGCGGCGACGCATCCTCGAACACTTGTATTGTACATTGGCCTACTTCGTCTTTCGTGAGCGACGGCGAAGCGCGGCGAGGCCGAGCAGCGCACCCAAACCGAGTTCACCGAGGCCACGTGCCGGCGCGCGCGTGGTCGCGACGGCGCAGCCCGCAAGCCCGCCGCCCGACGACGACGTGCCCCCGGCGTCAGAGCCGCCGCCGGCCGCCCCCGAGGGGCCGCCCCCGCTGGCGCCGCTCGTGCCGCCGTAGCCGCCGCTGCCGGGCGTAGCGTCGTGGGCGGTGTCGGGGCCGGCGTCCTTGGGCGCGCCGCCGTCTCCGCCGTCTGCGCTGCCGTCGCTGCCGCCACCGCCGTCGCTCCCGCCGTCGTCGACCGTCCCGCCCTCCGCGCCACCGTCGGTGAGGTCTGCAGGGACGACGCCGAAGAACGCGAGCGCGTGGGAAGCGCCGCAGACCTTCGCGTCGAGGACGTAGGGGGCCGCGGTGCCGCAGCCTCCGGCGGGATCGACGAAGATCCCGTGGTCCTTGCCGGTGATCGCGAACGTCTCGACGACGACGGTGCCGCCGGCCGTGTACTTCGCGTGGGGGTAGCCGGCGACGGTGTCGGTCGCCGACGGCGTCTGGCCCGCGCCGTTCACGTCGGTCCACTGCCGCATGAGCGCCGTCGTGTTCGACGGATCGACCGTCCCGTCGCTCGTGCCCTGCCAGATGGCCAGGCGCGGCCACTTGCCGGTGTACGAAGGGTTCGCGGCGCGCACGAGATCACCCCACGCCTTGGCCGATTGGTCCTTGCCGGGCTTGATGCACGCGTTGGCGCCGCCGACGGTGCCCGTGCACGCGAAGGGGATGCCCGAAAACGTCGCGCCCGCGGCGAAGACGTCGGGCCACGTCGCCAGCAAGAGCGCCGCTTCTGCGCCGCCCGACGAGAAGCCGACGACGAAGACGCGCGACGTGTCGACGGAGAGATCCGTCTTCATCTTGTCGACCATCTGCTTGATCGACTCGTTCTCGCCCTGGCCGCGCTGCTGGTTCGCGGAGTCGAACCAGTTGAAGCACCGGGCGACGTTGTTCGTCGTCGTCTGCTCGGGGTAGACGACGTGGAACTTGTACGTGTCGGCGAAGGCGTCGAAGCCCGCGTTCACCATGTCCGCGGCGGTCTGCGTGCAGCCGTGGAGGACGACGACGACCGGCGCGTTCGCGGGCGCGCCGGCAGGGACGTAGCGGTACATGTCGAGCCCGCCCGGGTTCGAGCCGAAGCCTTTGACCTGCTCGAGCGCCGCCGTCCGGATACCGGCTGCGGAGGCTACGGTCGTCTCGACGTTGCTCTCGCTACTACCGCAGCCGAACGCCGCGGCGCCGAGCGCGAGGCAAACGGTTCCCGTCGCGGCCGTGAGGGTGGCCGCCTTGCCCTTCGTGAGGTGTCGCATGGGCGTTCCTATTTCGACAGCGCGTCCACGATCTGGTTGACGCCGTTCGCGCTGCGGATCGCGCCGTAGTGGTTCTTGAAGGCGCCCTTGACGAAGTAACCCGTCGTGTCGATGTCGCTGAGGGACACGGTGAGGTTCGTGGCGCCCTTGAGCGCCGCGCTGCCTTGCGACACGAACTCGTCCTGCAGCGTGCCGTCCTTCGGGTCCTGCATCACGATCGTGACGTAGGCGACCTTGTTGCCGCCGCACACGCCGGCCTGGCCGTACGCGTGGTCGCCGTCGGCGCACGGCGTCTCGTACGCGCCGTCGGGGCCGTTGTTGGGGATCTGAAACGCCGTGGGCGCGAAGGCCGTGCGGTCGCCCATCTCGCAGGCGACCTTTCCGCGCATCGTCGGGTTGGTGCCGCAGAGGGCGCGGAAGCTGGAGACGCCGTGGTTCGCGCCGGAGGCGAGGACCAGCGTCTTGATACTGGCGAACGGCTTCTTGCCGGCGCGGTGCAGGCGGCGCAGCGCGTCGCGGATGACGGTGGGGCCGAGCGAGAAGCCGACGATCGAGAATTTGCGGCCGGGGTTCGCGGTCATCACCGAGTCGATGAAGTGCTGGAGGATGGGGACGTACCAGCCGTGGTCGATGTTGCGGCCGGCGTTCTCGGTCGTGTTGTTGCCGGTGGGATCGTCGTTCTTGTCGAAGCGCGCGTCGACCGCGAAGACCTTGAAGCCGGCCTGGGTGAGGCGCTCGCTCAGCATCGGCGTCGCCGGCGAGCCGTCGGCCGAGTAGGCCTCGTAGTCGCCGGGCGTGGACGAGTTGCCGTGAACGAGGAGGACGATGGGCTTGTTCGTGTCCTCGCTGGGGGTCTGGTACTGCTTCGCCGCGCACTTGTACCCGGGGATGACCGCGGGCGCGTACTGGACGGCGTTCGTCGCGCCGGCCGGTCGCGCGGCCAGGCCGTCGGTCGTACAGCCGGGGTGCTTGGACAGGTCCTCGCGGTACGGGATGCCGTCGGCGTTCGTCGTGTTCGTCGCGGGATCGGTCCCGGCGCTGGCGGACGAGGGCGCGGGGCCGGCGCCGGCGCCGCCGAAGTCCGTCTGGGTGAGGCACGCGCTGCTCGCGAGGGCGAGGAGGGCGATCGAGGAGATACGTGTAGTGTACATCATGTTCAGTTCCCCAATTTCCGTGAGCGGCGGCGAAGGGCCGCCAGACCAAAGACCGCGCCGAATCCGAGAACGCCGAGGCCGGCGCCGCCGCGGGCGGGCGCGACGGTGCAGCCGGCGAGGCCGCAGCCGGTAGGAGGTGCGCCGCCGAAGACGCCCCCGTCGGCGCCCGCGCCGTTTCCGGGCGCCGCGCCGCCGCTCGAGCTCGCGCCACTCGAGCCGCCGCCGTAGCCGCCGGTGCCGGGCTTGCCGGCGTCGTGCGGAGCGCCAGAGCTGCTCGCGCCGCTGGAGCCGCTGGAGCCGCTCGAACCGCTGGTGCCGCCGTCGGTCGCGGCCGCGCCGGTAATGCCGAAGAAGGTCGCGACGATCGCCGCCGAGCAGATCTTCGCGTCGAGGACGTACGGCGCGGCGGTTCCGCAGCCGCTCGCCGGATCGACGAAGATGCCGTGGTCCTTGCCGGTGATGGCATACGTCTCGACGACGACGTTGCCGGCCGGGTCCTTGAACGTGTCGTGCGGGTAGCCGAGGACGGTGTCGCTCGCGGACGGGGTCTGCGCGACGCCGTGCACGCTCGTCCACTGGCGCATCATCTCCTTGGTGTTCGACGGGTCGACCGTGGTGTCGGCGGTGCCCTGCCAGATCGACAGGCGCGGCCACTTGCCGGTGAAGCCGGTGTTCGCCGCGCGAACGAGATCGCCCCAGGTCTTGGCGTCCTGGTCCCTGCCGGGCTTCATGCACGACGACGCCGCGGCGACCGACTCACCGCAGTCGTAGGGGACGCCACCGAACGTCGCGCCGGCGGCGAAGACGTCCGGCCACGTGGAGAGCATCAGCGCGGCCTCGGCTCCGCCGGCCGAGAAGCCGACGACGAAGACGCGCTTCGGATCGATCTGGAAATCGGCCTTCATCTTGTCGACCATTTCTTTGATCGACTGGTTCTCTCCCTGGCCGCGCCTCAGGTTGGCGGGGTTTCCGTAAACGCCGGCCCAGTTGAAGCACCGGTACGGGTTGTTCGCCGTCGTCTGCTCCGGGTAGACGACGTGGAACTTGTACTTGTCGGCGAGCGTGTTCCAGCCGGCGTTGACCATCTCGGCCGCGCCCTGCGCGCAGCCGTGCATCAAGAGGACGAGCGGCGCGTTCGGTCCTGCGCCCTGCGCCACGTAGCGGTACATCGTGAGGCCGGCGGGGTTGGTGCCGAAGCCCGTCACCGCCTCGAGGCCGCCGGCGGCGACGGTGAGGGCGGCGTTCGTCTGCACGACGTCGCCGGTCTGCGAGTCCGCCGCGTCCGCGCAACCCACGAGCGCCGCGGCGCCCGCGAAGATCAGCCCGAGCTTCATCGCGCCGCTCCCTTCCGCCCACGGCGACCCGCGAGCATCCCGAGCATCCCGAGCACGCCGAGCCCGACGTTCGCGCCGCCGACCCCGACCCCGACCCCGACCGCGCACGCCGATCCCGACCCCGACCCCGACCCCGACCCCGATGGCGACCCCGACTCCGACCCCGACCCCGACTCCGACCCCGAACCGACGAGGCCGAAGAACTCCGCGATCTTTGCCGTCGAGCAGAGGTGCACGTCGAGCGCGTAGGCCCCCGCCGTACCGCAGCCGCTGCTCGGGTCGAGCGGCACGCCGTGGCCCATGCCCGGCACCGCGTACATCTCCACCGCGACCGCGCCGGTCGCGTCGCGCCACTCCGACCGCGTCGCGCCCGACGCGGTGGAGGAGGCGCTCGGCGCGTCGGCGGCGCCGTGGACACCGGCCCACTGCTTGGCGATCTGCTTCTCGTTCGACGGCGAGACCACGGCGTCGCTCGTCCCCTGCCAGACGCTGACGCGCGGCCACGGGCCCGCGTAGCCGGGGTACGCCGAGCGCACGCGATCGGCCCAGTCCTTCGACGTCAGATCCTTGCCGGGGTTCATGCACGTGAACGTGTCGACGAGGCTCGTCGCGCAGTCGTAGGGGACGCCGGCGATCGGCGCGCCCGCGGCGAAGACGTCGGGCCACATCGCGAGCATGAGCGCCGTCTCGGCGCCGCCGGCGGAGAGGCCGGTGACGAAGACCCGCTTGGGATCGATCTTGGCGTCCGCCTTCATCTTGTCGACCATCTGCTTGATCGACTGGTTCTCGCCCTGGCCGCGCGTGAGGCCGGCGCCGTACCAGGTGAAGCAACGCTGCGGGTTGTTCGCCGTGGACTGCTCGGGGTAGACGACGTGGAAGCCGTGCTTGTCGGCGAGCTCGTTCCAGCCGACCTTCGCGTAGTCGGCGGCCGTCTGAGTGCAGCCGTGCAGCGCGACGACGAGCGGCGCGCTCGCACCTGCGCCGGCGGGGGCATTCGCGGGCGGGCTGTGGCGGTACATCTTGAGCTTGGCAGGGTTGGTGCCGAAGCTCATGACCTCCTCGATCGACGCGGCGGCGCGCGCGGGGGTGGCGAAGGCGACGAGGACGACGAGGCCCAGCGTCGTCGCCGTCGCAGCCTGCGCGAGGCGGGTGGCGCCGCGCATGAAGCCGCGCGTCGTGAGGAGGAGCGTCGCCACCGAGAGCAGCGCGACGCCGCTGACGACGGCGATCGCGAAGGCGAGGGTCGTGTGGAACGTGTGCGACACGAACACGATGATCAGCGGGATGAACGCCGCGACCGAAGAGCCCACGTGGTAGACGAGGCCGATGCTGCGCGCCCGCGTCTCGGCGGGGAACAGATCGGTGAGGAGCATCGGCGTCACGCCGCAGAAGCCGGCGCCGAAGATGCCCATCGCGAACGCGCCGACGCCGAGCATGGACGGGGACGCGCCGACGTAGAGCGCGAGGAAGGGCAGCGCGAGGAGCGCGGGTGTCGCGATGGCGACGGCCGCGCCGTGGCGAGAGGCCACGAAGCCCGAGCCTATGGATCCGATGAGCATGCCCGTCGTGAACAGCATGACGAGGCGCGCGACGCCGCCGTCGCTGAAGCCGAGCTCGGTGACGAGCATCGTGGGGTAAAGCCCGGTGAGGCCGTTGTACGCGCTGAAGCCGACGATCATCGCGACCGAGCCCCACACGAGCGCGCCGAGGGAGGAGCGGGCGGGGGCGGCGTTCGCGACACCCTTGGTGACTTCCTTCAGCTTGGCGTGCGCCTTCTCCCACGCGTCGCTCTCGGGCACCCAGGCGCGGATCGGGAGCACGAGCAGCGCCGGGGCCGCCGCGAGGACGAACAGGCCGCGCCAGCCGTAGTGCGGGATGACGTAGCTCGAGGCGACGGCCGCGAGCATGTAGCCGATGGCCCAGCTGCCCTGGAGGATGCCGGACGCGATGCCGCGGCTACGCGTCGGCCAGCTCTCCATCGCGAGCGCGGTGCCGCTCGCCCACTCGGCGCCCATGCCGAAGCCGAAGAGGGTGCGGAGGACGAGTACCCACGTGAAGGTGGGCGCCATCGCGATCGCGCCGTCGAAGATCGCGAACGAGATGATCGACAGCATGAGCGGGAGCTTGCGGCCCCAGCGATCGGCGGCCCAGCCGGCGAGGACGCCGCCGGCGAGGCGGGCGAGGTACGTCAGCGCGAGCGAGCCGGTCGTCGCGAACGTCTCGACGCCCATCTCCTTGGCGATGCGCGGCATCGCCAGGAGAAAGACGGTGAAGTCGAACGCGTCCAGGACCCACCCGAACCAGGCCGCGCCAAAGGCGAGCCACTGGGCGCGGGTCGGCTCCTTCCACCACGGTTGATTGGTCGTCGCCATCGTGCGGCGCCTTGTGCAGGCCCCGTGCCGACGTCACGGCTGCGAAACGATGGCGAAACACGGACAGTGTGGGACGGGCGCGTCGCGGCGGTCACTGCGCGGGGTGCGACGCGCGCGTCGCACCCTACGGAGAGCACTCCTGTGCGGCACCGCCGTCCACGATGATGCAGGCGCCGTTGGTCACCTTCGGGCGGCACGTGCCAGCGGGGCACGAGATGGTGCAGCTCGACGCCTTGTAGGCGGCGACCGCGTTCGCGAAATCCTTGGCGGCCTTGGTGGAGCCGTCGAGTGACCAACCTTCGCAGTCGCAGTCGTCCAGGAGCTTCGCGAAGCAACCGACGCCGATGTTCGGGCACTGCTTGGCTGGACCTCGCGTCGCCTCGACCGCGGCCTTGAGGGCCCCGCAGTTCGTGGCGGAATCGGGCGGCGCGTCGGGCGGCGGGCGCGCGTCCGCGTCGGCGTCGGCGGCCGCGTCACCGATCAGGCGATCGGCGACGGACGCGTCGGTCGGGGCGTCCGGTGAGGCGTCGAGGGGGGCCGTACCGGTCGGCCAGGCGTAGGTGCACGACACGAAGGTCGACAGGAGCCCCCCGAAGTACAGCCGTTTCCGGGGCGACATCTCCTTTGGGAGACCACAAACTGCGCGGCCAGGCAAGCGCCCGGCGCTGCCCGTGTGCTAGCTTCCCCGCGTGTCTGCTGTCCGGCACGCCGCCTCCGTCCTCGCGAGCGCTTCCCTGCTCGCGCTCGCGCTTGCCCTAGCGTCGCCGTGTGCGCACGCGCAGTCCGGTGCCGCCGCGCGCGGGGACATGCACGAGCAGGCGCGCGCCCACTACGACATGGGCACCGGCGCCTACGTGCGCGCCGACTACAAGACCGCGGCGCAGGAGTTCGCCCTTGCCGACCGCATGAGCCCGAGCGCGGTCGCGCTCTCGGCGGCGCTCGACGCGGCCATCCAGGCCGAGCTGGCGCCGCTGGCGATGGAGCTCGTGCAACGCTCGACGCGCGGCCCCGCCGATCCGGCGCTCGCGACCCTCGTCTCCAAGGCCCGCGCCCGCTTCGGCAAACGCGTCGGACGCGTGAAGGTCACGTGCGCCGCCCCGTGCTCCGCCAGGCTGGACGGCGCGCCGATCGAGCTCGATACCGAGCAGCACGCGTGGGTCGGCAAGCACACCGTCACCCTGGACCGCCCAGGCGGCCCGAGCGATCGCCCCGTCGACATCACCCCCGACGGCCACGCCGAGGTCATCGCCGACGCCGCCTCGCCGACTCCGACTCCGACTCCGACGCCGACTCCGACGCCGACGCCGACTCCGACGCCGACTCCGGCCTCCGGCCTTTCCCCCGTCGTCTTCTTCACCGGCGTCGGCCTCACCGCCCTCCTCGGCGCGGTGACCATCGCCTCCGGCGTCGACACCTCGCACAAGCACGACGAATACTTCACCGCCCACTGCGACACCCTCGCGCCCAACACCGCGTGCGCAACCAAATCCGCCGACGGCGTCTCCGCCCAGCATCGGACGAACCTCTTGCTCGGCATCACCGCCGCCGCCGCCGTGACGACGGCGGTGATCGGACTCGGGTTCACGCGCTGGCGTTCGAGCGTCTCGGCGCAGGTCGTCGGCAGCGCGGCGACCGCGCAGCTGCGCGTCGCGTGGCCATGAACGCCACGCGACGGTACGAGCCGGGCGTGAAGATCGCCTCCGGCGGCATGGCGACTGTGTTCCTGGGGACCGGAAAGGGCGGCGAGCTCGTCGCCATCAAGCGCCCCCACGAGCACCTCCTCGAGGATGCGTCCTTTCGCGCCGCGCTCCTCGAAGAAGCGCGCCTCGCGTCGCGGATCCATCACGCGAACGTCGTGGACGTGCGCGACGTGGAGGACGACGGGCACGGCGCCGGCCTGCAGCTCGTGATGGACTACATCGAGGGGGCGTCGCTCGGGCAGCTCCTGGTTCGCTGGGGAAAAGGCGGCCCCGCGCTCCCCGCCGGCGTCGCGCTGCGCGTCGTGATCGACGCGTGCGCGGGGCTGCACGCGGCGCACGAGCTGAAGGGCGAGCAAGGCGAACCGCTGGGGCTCGTGCACCGCGACGTGTCGCCGCAGAACCTGCTCGTCGGCGTCGACGGCGTCACGCGGGTCGCGGATTTCGGCCTCGCGAAGTGTATGAGCCACGGCGACGGCTCGACGACCCAGGGCACGCTCAAGGGCAAGCTCGGGTACATGTCGCCCGAGTACGTGCGCGGGCGGAAGCCCGATCGCCGCGCCGACGTGTTCGCGCTCGGCGTCGTCCTGTGGGAGTCGCTCGCGGGCAAGCGTCTCTTTCGCGGGAGCAGCGAGCCGGAGACCATCGATCAGGTCCTGCGCGAGATCCCTGCGCGGATCTCGAGCGTCGCGCCGGAGCTCGGTTCGGCGCTCGACGAGATCGTCGCCCGTTCGCTCGAAAAGCAGCCCGACGAGCGCTTTGCCACGGCGAAGGAGCTCGGCGACGCGCTCTCCGCGACCGGCCTCGCTGCCGACCACGCGGCCGTCGGCGCGTTCGTGCGGGACGCGTTCGGCAGCGATCTCGCGACACGGCGCGTCGAAGCCGATCGCTCGGCGAACCTGAAACGCCCGCGGCGAACGCGCCTCTACATCGCCCTCGCCGCCGCCCTCCCCCTAGCCGCCGCGGCCGCGCTGGCCCTCCGCCCAACTCCGACCGCGACCGCCGCCGCAGAGCCAACCGCCCCCTCAACCGCGACCGCGCCCGCCCCCGCGCCCGCCCCCTCGACCGCGACCCCGACCCCGACCCCGACCTCCACCCCGACCCCGACCTCCACCCCGACCCCGACCCCGACTCCGACTCCGACGCCGACCCCGACCCCGACTCCGACGCCGACCCCGACTCCGACGCTCTCTTCTTCTTCTCCCTCGTCTTCTGCTTCCCCCCGCCCCCGCGGCCTCCCCTCCTCCCGCCCGCGCCTCCCGCCTCCAAACCCATATGCGCCGGGCTCCCGTCCGCGCTAAGCACAAGGGAATGCCCGCCGACTTCGAGGAAGACCACACCACCCGCGTCGCCGCCGATCGCCGGGGAATGCGGGTTTTCTCGATCGATCTGGTGGTCGTGGATGGCCCGATGCGCGGAAAGCGCGCGCAAATCCATGGCGGAGTGGGGCGTGTTGGCGCAGCGGCGGGGAGCGATCTGAAGCTCGACGACAAAGCGGTATCCCGTGTGCATTGCGAGCTCCGCGTGGGCAAAGACGGGATCACACTGAAAGACCTTGGAAGTACGAACGGAACCTTCGTCGAGGGGGTCCGCGTGCGCGACGCGGATGTCGCACCGGGCGCGCTCGTCCGCGTCGGGGCGAGCACGTTTCGCATCGAGGTCGGCAACGAGCCGGAGTTCGTGGACATCTCGGACAAGGGCTCGTTCGGCGAGCTCGTCGGGACGAGCCTGGAGATGCGGCGCGTGTACGCCGTCCTCGACCGGCTCGCGATGACGGACGCGACGCTGCTCGTGCAAGGGGAGACGGGGACGGGCAAGGACGTCGTCGCGCGGTCGCTCCACGCCGCGTCGAAGCGCGCGGGCGGGCCGTTCGTGGCGCTCGACTGCGGCGCGGTGCCCGAGAACCTGTTCGAGAGCGAGCTCTTCGGGCATGTGCGCGGAGCCTTCAGCGGCGCCGTGTCCGACCGCAAGGGCGTCCTCGAAGAAGCCAACGGGGGGACTCTCTTTCTCGACGAAATCGGCGAGATGCCGGTCGCGCTGCAGGCCAAGATGCTGCGCGCGCTGGAGACGCGAACCGTGCGGCGCGTCGGCGCGAACGTCGAGCGCCCGATCGACGTGCGCATCGTCGCCGCGACCAACCGGCCGCTCGCGCGCTGCGTGAACGAGGGCACGTTCCGCGAGGATCTGTACTACCGGCTCGCCGTCGTCGAGATCGGCCTGCCCCCGCTTCGCGCGCGGCGCGAGGACATCCCGGTCCTCGCGCGCCACTTCTACCGCCAGCTCAAGGGATCGGCGTCGAACGCCGAGCTGCCGCCTCACTTCGTCGCGCGCCTCGCCGCGCGGGCGTGGCCTGGCAACGTGCGCGAGCTGCGGAATTTCATCGAGCGCAGCGTCTCGCTCGGCTTCGTCACGCAGGCGGGCACGCCGCAGGCCCCCGCGCCCATCCCGGCGGGCGCCACGCTCGAGCAGCTCGTTCCCCTGCATCTGCCGCTCAAAGACGCGCGCCAGGCATGGACGGAGAACTTCGAGGCGATCTACGTGAAGAGCCTTCTCGCCCGCACGGGCGGCAACGTCACGCGCGCGGCCGAAGCGGCGGGCGTGAACCGTCGCTTCTTGCAGCGGATGATGGCGCGACTGGGGATCGCCTCGGCGGACGCGTCGAGCGACGAGTAGCGCGCGCCAGCCAACCGCTGGCATCTCACGTGCATGACGCGCACGACATGCGCATCGCCACACTCGCCTCCACTGCGCGCTACCTCCCCGAGACGGAGGTCACCAACGACGCGCTCCGCCGGCGCCTGAATCCCGAGAAGATCACGAAGCTCGAGGCCGCGACCGGGATCAAGACGCGCTTCTACGCGCCGCAGTCGTGGGCCGCCTCCGACCTCGCGCTGCCGGCCGCCAAGGAGGCGCTGGCGCGCGCGCAGCTGAAGCCGGAGGACGTCGACGTCCTCATCGTCGGCACCGACACGCCCGACTACCTCACGCCGGCTACGAGCGTCGTCCTGCAACACAAGCTCGGCGCCAAGAACGCGGGGACGTTCGACGTCGGGTGCGCGTGCGCGTCGTTCCCTACCGCCGTCTCGCTCGCGTCGGGCCTCATTGCGACGAACGCGTGGGTGAAGAACGTGCTCGTGGTGAGCACGTACGCGATGCACAAGCTCGCCGACGAGTCCGATCCCACGATCTTCTTCTACGGCGACGGCGCGGGCGCGGCGGTGCTCACCGCCGGCGATCGGCCGGGGTTCGTCTCGTCGGCCATGCAGGCGGACGGCGCGTACGCGAAGAGCTGGGGCATCTTCGCCGGCGGGAGCGCCGAGCCGGCGACGGAGGACGCGGTGCGCGCCGGGCGGACGCGCGTAAAGATGCTCGATCGCTACCCGCCCGAGGTGAACGACGAGGGCTGGCCGCGCCTGGTGCGCGACATGGCGACGCGCGGCGGCTTCGGCGTGCAGGAGATCGACATGGCAATCTTCACGCAGGTCCGCGCAGGCACGATCGACAAGGCGATGACTGCGCTCGAGCTGCCGCCCGAGCGGACCCACAAGATCATGCAGAAGTGGGGCTATACCGGCTCGGCGTGCGTCGTGATGGCGCTGGACGACGTGATCGAGCAGAAGCTCGTCGGACCGGGGTCACTGGTCGTCATGGTCGGCTCGGGCGTGGGCTACAACCAGGCCGGCGTCGCGATGCGTTTGTAACGTCGCCGGCCGTCGTCACCTTCGCGAGAATGCGTAGAGGAGCGCGCCCAGCAGCCAGGCCGCCGCACGCACGTACATGCGCGCGCGAACCGCCCAGTACGGCGCGAGCAGGACGACGACGAACGCGACGGGCGCGCGCCACCGAGGGGTCAGACGGGAGAGGCCGAAGACGATCGTGACGTGCGCGGTCACCCACGTGGCGAACGACACGACGAGAAGCGCGAAGGAGGCAGTGTCGCTCACGGATGTACCTCCCAGGCGTTACGGACTGACGCTGACGAGCTCGATGTCGAACACGAGCACGGAGTTCGGCGGGATCGATTTGCCCATGCCGTGGTTGCCGAACGCGAGCTCCGGCGGGATGGTCGCGCGGCGCTTGCCGCCGACGCGCATGCCAGGGATGGCGCGGTTCCAGCCGGCGATCGCCGCGCCGGTGCCGAGCCTGAACGAGTGCGGGCTCTTGCCATACGTCGACTCGACCTCCCGCCCGTCGACGAGGCGCGCGCGGTAGTGGATGGCGACCTCGTCGCCCGACTTGGCCTCCGGGCCCCGGCCCACCACCAGATCCACGACGTTGAACTTCGACCCGACCCCGGTCAGCGGGCGGGTCGGAGGCGTGCTGCCGCTGCTGCTATTCCCCGTCGCCACCGCGGTGCGCGGCGCCTCACCGAGCTGCTGCGCCACCAGCTTCTTCACGCGCGGGCCGTTCGACCCACCCGCCACGACCCACGGGCCGATCACGAGCGTCGGCACCGCGACGATGCCGTTCTCGGCGGCGGCCCTCTCGTCGGCCTCGATCGCGGCCCGGTGCACGTGGGTATCCAGCGCCCTGCGCAGCTTCTCGATGTCGAGCCCGATGGCCTTCGCGTGGTTCTCGACGTCCTCGCGCGTGAGGTTCGTCTGCGTCGCGTTGAGGCGATCGTGCATTCGCCAGAAGCCCTCGCTCCCCTTCTGCACGTACGCCTCGCGCGCGGCCTCGGCGGCAAGCGGATCGGCGAGGTGCTGCGACATCGGGAGATCGCGCCACACGACCTTGACGACCCCGGGGTTCTGCTTCGCGACATCCTCGAGGAACGTGTCGGCCTTGCGGCACGGCCCGCACTGAAAGTCGGAGAACGCCTGGATGACGAGCGACCCCGCCTGCGCCCCCTTCCATGGAGCGTTCGACGGGATCGGGACGATCTTGCGCACGGGCTCGCTCGGCTGACCGTCCTTGATGAACCAGTCGTAGAGCGCGCTCGGCTCGATGCCGCTGCGGAGGATGCCCTCCGCCTTCTTGATCTCCTCCTCGACCATCGCGCTCACGCGCTCGTACGACTGCTCGCCGATGAGGCGGCGGCCGTTGACGAAGAGCTGCGGGGAGACGGTGATTTCCAGGTCTTCGGCCAGCTCCTGATCGGCCTCGACGTCGCGCTTCGAAGACTGCGCCTTGACCATCGGCAAGATCGTCTTGGGGTCGAGCTCGGCCGCGCGCGTGAGCATCTCGAGATCGCCGTCCTCCAGGTGCGGCGCCGCAAAGATGCGGTCGTGCATGTCCCAGAAGCCCTGGTCGCCCCGCTGCGCGCGGGCCGCCCGCGCGAGGTAGACCGCCGGGTGCACGCGCATGTGCGAAGGCGGCGGTCCGTCCTTCCACACGATACGGACGCGGCTGGAGAAGGAGCTCGTGACCTTGTCGAGGGCCTGGCCGGTGCGCTGGCACGCGGGGCAGTCGAACGCCGAGAACGCGACGATCGTGACGAGCGCGGTCGGCTTCCCGCGCACGGGCGACGTGGCGACCGGCACGCGCCAGATCGCCTTCGGATCGAGCAGCTCGTTGTTCTCGCGCGAACCACCCGGCGCGAACAGATTCGCAGCCACGGCGCGCTCGTAGATGTCCGCGCGCGCCACGCCGGCTTGCTCGAGCGCCTTCGCCTTGGCGAGCTCGACCTCGACGGCGCTCTTGAGCGCCTCGGCCGACGCCGACCCGGAGAGGGCCACGCCGTTGACGAACGACATCGGCGGTTCGGCCGCGCCGACGCGACGCGCGAGGGCGATGTCGCGGTCGACCTTGTCCGCCCACGCGCCCGCCTCGAGGCCCCGATCGAGCTCCTGCGGGGTGAGGCCGGCCGACAGCGCCCACTGCCGGATCTGCGCGGGGCCGACCGCCTGCTGCTCTCGCGACGCGAGCTCGCGGTACTTGAGGAAGCCCACGATCCCGCGCGACGCATGGACCCCTTGCCCGACGGTCGCCGCGAACTTCGCTTGCGGAGCGGTCGCCGAGGGCGCGTTCTTGTAGACGACGCGCAGCGTGTCGATGGGGTAAGCGTCACGCACGCGATCGAACGTGGGAACCGTCGCCTTGCCCGCGGCGCTCACGAAGTCGCTGAAGACGACGAGCGTGACGTACGCGAGGCGGTTGCCGCGAACGACGTCGCCCTCCTCGATGGGGATCCGCTCCAGCGCTCCGGCGCCCGCGTCCTCGGGCGGCCGCGACGACGGAACGTCGCTCGAGCGGACGTGCGCACGGCAGGCGAGGAATGCCAGAAAGGGTACGGCGACGAGGACGGGAAGGAAAAGCCGGCGATGCATCGACCTGCGAAGTATTGCGTGCTTCGCCTCGCCGCGGAAGGGCGGTCTCGATCGTCTATGTTCCTCCCCGGTTAAAGGAACCCGCGGCGCACCCGTTAGGGATGGAGCGCGTGGCCATCACAGGTAGCGCGCTACCCGAGCTCGCCCAGGCGGGCGAGGTCACCACGCGGGGGCAATGAAGCCGCCTCCGCTATCCAATCAGCTCCGCGGGGGGGAACCTCCACCGGAGAGAGAGAGAGCCGTTCATGCGTTCAATCTTCCTCAAGTCGTGCTGGCGCGGTGCGGTCGTCGCCGTGGGTCTTCTCGGTGCCATCGCCGCGTGCTCCGACAAGAGCGGGTGGGTGCGCTCCTCCGGCGGCTCTGGGCCGCAGAGCGACCACGGTCGCGGGATGCCCGCCTCGAACAGCGCGGCCCCCGGGGAAGATCCGATCGCGGACATCACGCCCGAGAGCCTGAAGCCGCTCACCATGGCACCCTCGTTCAACTCGTCCACCGGCGTCCTCACGATCGCGCTTGCAGCCGGCGAGCTCGGCATGGTCTCGATGCGCGTGAGCGACAGCTACATCCTGGTCAACGGGCTCCCCGTCTCCGATTCCGGCACGTCGACCGCCGCGACGAACACCACGGTGGTGTCGATTGCGGTCACCGAGCCGGTCGGCGCGCCCGACGGCGGCGGCGCGCTGCTGACGACGGAGTTCATCGTGGACTACACGAACGGCGTCTTCGCCAAGGGGCTCACCGGAGGAACCGGCGGCATTTCGCTCGCATTCGCCAACTCCGAGCCGACCCTCTTCGGCATCAAGGGCACGACGGGCGCAGATACCATCACGTTCGGCGCCAGCGGCGTCAACGCCAACAACGACGCATATCCGGACGTCACCTGGACCGGCGGCAATGGCGGCGCGGGCACCTTCGTCGTCTCCATGGGCAGCGGGGACGACGTCTGGTCGGCCGGCGGCGACGGCGCGACGGGCGGGCGCTTCAACAACGACTCGCCCGGTAACCCGGCGGCGGGCTATGGCGCGGGCGTCACGGTCTATGGCGGCGCGGGCAACGACACGTTCCAGCAAGGCGCGACTTCGACCCCCTACGAGACCATCTACGGAGGTGGCCAGACAGGCGACACCGTCGACTACTCGAGCCGCACCAATGGCGTGAACGTGGCGCTCTCCCTTCCCGGGATCGCGACGCGCACGAGCGGCAATTGCGCGGTGTTCGTCGATGGCGGCGACGCGGCGGCGCTCGACGCCGGCCCCGGCGGCGGCTGCGTGACCGACGAGTACGACGACGTGAAGAACGACGTCTGGGTCGTGAGCGGCGGCGCCGGCAACGACTTCCTGACCGCCTCGACGACCGCCCTGGTGGGCGGAAGCAGCGGCGCGGACGCCGGTGCGGACGCGGGGCGCGCCGACGCAGGCGATGCGGGCGACGCAGGTCGCGCCGACGCAGGGGACGCGGGCGACGCGGGTGACGCGGGGCGTGCCGACGCAGGCGACGCAGGTCGCGCCGACGCAGGCGACGCAGGCGGCGCGGCGCCCGCCAAGAGCCTCGTCTTCAACGGCAACGCCGGAAACGACACGTTCACCCCGTACGGCGGTCCGTACGTGATGAACGGCGGCGCCGGCGACGACACCTTCGTGATGGGCCTCGACGCCGACGCGAACACCCCGCACGGCGGCGGAACCCTCAACGGCGGCGCAGGCGTCGACTACGTCGACTTCAGCAAGCGTACGACGGCGCTGAGCCTCACGATGGACGGCGCGACGCGCTCCGGCGCGTCCGGCGAGGGCATGCTCATCGGCGCGGACGTGGAGAACATCCACGGCGGCACCGGCAGCGACACCATCAACGGCAACGCCCTCGACAACGTCATCAACGGCGGCCCGGGCGCCGACGTGATGAACGGCAACGGCAGCGGCCCCTTCGGCGACACGGTGGACTATGGCGACCGCACCGGGCCTGTCTGGGCGGCGATCGATGGCCTCGCGCACTCCGGAACGGGCACCTTCACCCAGACGCCGGGCGACAGCGGCCACGCCTACACCAACGGCACCTGCCCGGTAGCGACGGGGAGCGAAGGCGACACCATCGCGACCGACATCCAGAACCTCACCGGCAGCGCGGGCTCGGACTGTCTCTTTGGCCAGCCGACCACGTTCACCTGCACCGGGCAGGTCTGTCAGAACGCGATCACCGGCGGCCCGGGCAGCGACATGATCTTCGGGTACGACGACGACGACACCCTCGAAGGCTCAGGCGGAGCAGGCGACTCGAACAGCGACTCGAACTACCTCGACTGCGGCGGCTCGTACGCCAACACGGGCCACGACCTCGGCGTGACGCCGCCCGGGTACAAGTCGAACTGCCAGTTCTGACCCGTCGATAGCGGCGCGACACGGAAGCGGCGGCGCGTGGGTGAGCCCACGTGCCGCCGCTTCGCATTTTGCCCCCCCCGCCCCGAAGCGCCGCGCGGGGCGCACGCGTCATCGTCTCGCCTGGGCGCCATCGTTCTGACGACGGTCGCCGCGAACTCATTCGAATTTGCGCGTGTTCGCGGAGGCACACCGGTTGCGTAAGGGGCACGGCGGCGTGCGATCGCCCGGGAGGTACTTCATGAGCTCTTTGTCGCGTGTGTCGGTCGTCGTCGCGTTGGCTGTCTGGAGCTGCTCGGGTGGGTCGTCGCCGAGCGCGACGTCCGGCGGCGGCGACCCCGCTGGAGGCAGCGCCGGAGACGGCAGCTCCGGTGCGACGGGCTCTTCGGGTTCTTCAGGTTCCTCCGGCACCTCCAGCTCGTCGGGCGGAACCGACGGGGGCAAGCCGTGCTCCACCAATTGCGGGCCCGACGCGGGCGGCGACGCGACCCCGCCGCCGAGTCCGCCGGTCCTCTCCCTCCTCGGCGCGAACCAGGCAGGGCGGGGCGGCGGGGACGTGCTCCTCACGATCACGGGCAGCGATCCCAACAAGAGCGCCTTCGCCCTCGACATCACGCTCGCCGACGCCGCCGGCGCGCCGGTCCTCGGCTTCACGAGCTGGAGCGGTCCGTCCACGGCGGCGCGCGTCGTTCTCTTCGACGACGCGAGCGCCGCGGGTCTCGCGACGTTTACACGCACGGTGACCCTTCCCGGCTTGTTCCGCTCCTTCCCGACCATCGCGAAGGTAACGGCGGCCGTCGTCGACAAGGGCGGTCGCTCCAACGCCATGAGCGCGCAGCTCACCAAGCAGACTCTGCAGAACCTGGGTCAGGCCTGCGATCCGGCGATCATCCTCAGTCGCTGCACGCTGGGCCTCGCGTGCGACCATACTTCGGCGACGTGCGTGCACCCGGCGGGGCCCACCTTGACGAAGTTCGCCTACGTCACCTCCGCGGCGGGCGGGCGCATGCTTTTTGCGGGTACCGATGCGGCCGACGACTTCGACAAGGTCCACCTCGACTTCATGGACAACGCCGGTGCGCCCGTCTTCGTCGACGTCACCGGGAACGGCGACTTCGTCAGCTCCTTCGACGAGGCCGTCGTCGGCGCGTCGACGAACGGCGCGTTCTTTTACGCGATCCAGAGCGCGCCGCCCTTCGACCAGACGGTGCTCCAGCTCGGCGCCACGCCGTCGGGCGCGAGCGGAACCGGCGCGCGCCTGACGGCGAAGCTCACGGCGCCCGTCGTCGCGGCCAGCGGCGGCGCGTGCGATCTGCGTGGCTTCGCGACGTGCGGGCCAGCCCAGTCCTGCGTTCGGCCTGCCAGCGTCGGTTCGACGAGCACGTGCGTACCGACCGGCAAGGCGCGCACGGACGCGACGAACGCGGCGCCGGTGCTCGACCCGCAACGCGGCGGCGACGTCCTCGCGACGGGCTATTCCACGGGCACCAACCTGTGGGGCGAGCCGCCCGCGGACTGCGTCCCTGCGGGCGTCCACGACATGCCGGCGGGGATTGTCGTCCTCCACCTCGCACAGCCGACGCCGACGGTGACACTCACCACCGACAATCCCGAGACGAACGCGCGCGCCGCCATCTTCGTGCTGGGCGGCACCGGGGCGAGCGTCGGCGCGCAGGCGCTCGGCTGCAACAGTGGCCTCCCCGCGAACCTCACGCTCACGAACTTGCAACCAGGCGACTACACGGTCGTCCTCGGCGCGACGAGCGCGAGCGGCGGGCACTTCGGCCTCTCGGTGCGGTGACGAACGCGCTCCGGGTGCATGGTAGATTCGAGGCCATGCAGACGGAAGCCATGGTCCTGCGCAAGCACGGCGGTCCGGAGGTCCTGGAGCGCACGATGGTCGAGCTCCCCGAGCCGGGGCCGCGCGAGATCCGGATCCGCGTGCGCGCCGTCGCGCTGAACCACCTCGATCTGTGGACGCGCCGCGGCCTGCCCAACCTGAGGCTCGAATACCCGCACCGCCTCGGCGCCGACGTCGTGGGCGAGGTCGACGCGCTCGGCCCCGGCGCGCGCGGATGCAAGGTCGGCGACAAGATCGTCGTGAACCCCGGCGTCTCGTGCGGCGCCTGCGCGCGCTGCCTCCGCGGCGAGGACAACCTGTGCAAGGGCTACGGAATCTTCGGCGAGAACCGTCAGGGCGGCTACGCGCGCCACATGAACATCCCCGACGCCAACGTCCTTCCCTACCCCGGCGATCTGCCCTTCACCGACGTCGCCGCCATCCCGCTCACCTTCCTCACGGCGTGGCAGATGGTCGTCCGCAAGGCCAAGGTCGAGCCCGGCCAGACCGTGCTCGTGCAGGCGGCCGGGAGTGGCGTCTCCACCGCGGCGATCCAGATCGCGAAGCTCTTCGGCGCGCGCGTCTTCGCGACCGCCGGCACGCCCGAGAAGTGCGCGCGGGCGCTCGAAATCGGCGCCGACGTCGCGATCGACTACTCGCGCCAGGACTTCCTCGCCGAGACGAAGAAGCTCACGAACAAGCTCGGCGTCGACGCCGTCATCGAGCACGTCGGCGGCGAGGTCTTTGCCAAGAGCGTCCTCGCGACGCGCTGGGGCGGCCGCGTCGTCACCTGCGGCGCGACGAGCGGCTTCGAGCCCAAGCTCGACCTCCGGCAAATCTTCTTCCGCCAGGTCGAGATCCTCGGCTCGACCATGGGCAGCAAAGCCGACCTCTTCCAGATCCTGCCGCTCGTCGCCGCGGGCCGGCTGCGGCCGGTCGTGGACCGCGTCCTCCCCTTGTGGAAGGCCGCCGAGGCCCACCAGGTGCTCGAGGAGAGAAAAGCGTTCGGAAAAGTGGTACTAGAAGTGTCCTGATGATCGACCCGCGCGAAATCCTCTTCGGTAAGCCCGCTCTCCAGAAGGGCACCGTTCAGATCTTCATCGGCCTCCTCCTGCTCCTCCTGGGGGTGATCGGCGCTCTCATCACCCACGTGGACTACTTCTGGGCCGCAATCGCCCTCGGCGCGGCCGTCGGGTGCATGGGCGCGTTCAAGGTCAGCGATCCCACCGGCTCTGGCACCTGAGGTAACCCGAGGGCGTACCTGAGGGCCCTGCTGAGGGCTCCCCCCGAGGGCGCAACCCCGGGGGTAATGCTACGCTCGACCCATGCGGTCGGGGGTTAGCCACATCCTTTTCGGGGTGCTCCTTCTGGGGGCCGGTATCGCCGTCACCACGATGAGCGAGCAGGTCTTCTGGTGGGGGGCGATCGTCGTCGGCATCATCGAGATCATCCGCGGCATCGTCATCTCGCTCCGTGCGCGCGGCTAGGCGAAGAGCGTCGACGAGCGCCGAGTCACGGCGCCGGGGCCGCGCCTGGGTACGTCATCACCAGGTTCATCCAGCACTCCTCGGTCGCAGGATTGACGTAGGCGTGGGGGACGTCGGCGGTGAACGCGACGGCGTCGCCCTTGCCGAGCTCGATGCGCTCCTTGCCGAGCTCGAGGACGAGGCGTCCCGCGGTGACGACGAGGTTCTCGCGCGTGCCGGGGGCGTGGGGCTCGGCGTCCTCGCGGCCGTGCCCCGCGAGCCAGAGCTCGTAGAATTCGAAGGAGCCCTTGTCGTCGGGGGAGAAGAGCGCGCGCGACGCGAAGCGGCCGTCGGCGCCAACGATCCGCGTGGCGCCCGCGCCGCGGAAGATGCGTGTCTCCGCGCTCCCCGGCCGCGCGAGCAGCGCCGCGAACGGCACCTCGAACGCGCGCGCGATCTTCCACAGCGTGCCGAGGCTCGGCACCGTGCGACCTAGCTCGATCTGGCCGAGCGTCTGCCGACCGACACCGCTGAGCCCCGCGAGCACGTCGAGCGTGTAGCCCCGCTGGGCTCGCAGATCCCTCAAGTTGGCGCCGACGACCGCGTCGAGCTCGGGGGATGCGCCGTCTTCGACCGGCAGCGTCTCCGGCTGCTCGATAGGCAGTCCGGCGGCCCGCCACGCCGACGTCCCGCCCTCCAGGCTGTACACGTCCGCGATCCCGAGCGCGTCGGCGAGCTCCGCCGCGCGCATGCTCCGCCCTCCCCGATCGCACACGAAGAGGACCTTGCTTCCGAGACGCGCGCCGTCCGGATCGGCGCGAAGCTGGCCGAGCGGAACGAGACGCGCGCCAGGCAGGTGCCCCGTTGCCCACTCGTGCGACTCACGCACGTCGACCACGTCGAGCCCTCCTTGAAGCGCGAGATCCTGCGCCTCGCGCGCGTCGATCGCCCGAAGCACGGCTCAGCGCCTCGTCGGCTTGCCCGCCTGGAGGCGGTGGAGGGCGGCGACGAGCGCGTCGATGTCCTCCATGGTGTTGTATGGCGCGAGCGACGCGCGCACGGTGGCCTCGAGCCCGAAGCGGCGGAGGATCGGCTGCGCGCAGTGGTGGCCGGAGCGGACGGCGATGCCCTCTTGATCGAGCAGGCCGCCGACCTCTTCCGTCTTCTGGCCATCGAGCACGAACGACAGGACCCCGGCCTTCGCGGGCGCGGTGCCGATCATCGTGAGACCAGGCACGGACGCGAGCTTCTCCGTCGCGTACACGAGCAGCTCGTGCTCGTAGCGCTCGACGCGCTCGACGCCGACACGCGAGAGCCAGTCGAGCGCCGCGCCGAGCCCTACCGCATCGGCGATGTTGCCCGTCCCCGCCTCGAAGCGCGCCGGCGCCGGCTGGTACAGCGTCCGCTCGAAGGTCACGTCCTGGATCATGTTCCCGCCGCCTTGCCACGGCGGCATGGTGTCCAGGAGCTCGATCCGTCCGAATACAGCGCCGATGCCCGTCGGCCCGAAGACCTTGTGCCCCGAGAAGACGAAGAAATCGCAACCGAGCGCCTGCACGTCGACGGGCATGTGCGACACCGACTGCGCGCCATCGAGGAAGACGAGCGCGCCGTGGCGATGCGCGATCTCGATCATCTCCTTGGCGGGCGTGATCGTGCCGAGCGCGTTGGAGACCTGGGTGAACGCGACGAGCTTCGTCCGGGGGCCGAGCAGCCGATCGTAGGCCTCGAGGATCACGTCGCCGCGATCGTCGACCGGGGCGATCCGCAGCCGCGCGCCGGTCTGGGCGCACAGCATCTGCCACGGCACGATGTTCGCGTGGTGCTCGAGGTGGGTGAGCACGATCTCGTCACCGGCGGCGATGTTCTTCCGGCCCCACGCCTGGGCGACGAGGTTGATGCCCTCGGTCGCGCCGCGCACGAAGATGATGTCCTGCGCGGAGGGCGCGTTGAGGAAGCGGCGCACGGTCTCGCGCGCCTGCTCGTAGGCGTCGGTGGCGCGCGCCGCGAGCGTGTGCGCGGCGCGGTGGATGTTGGAGTTCTCGTGCGCGTAGAAGTGCGCGAGACGATCGATCACCGCCTGCGGCTTCTGCGTGG